>JANPLU010000043.1:0-35378 GCA_031422435.1 Acaryochloridaceae cyanobacterium VAR_48_metabat_390 | reverse complement strand
GTATAGCTCATAGGCCATTTGCAATTTGCTTAGCACCACGGGGGATTGCTCAATGGGCAATTTTTCGGCAAGGATGATCGCTAGGGCTGGAGATCCGGTTAAAAAGGTAGACAAAAACTTGAGAGCAGGGCTTTTAACCAGAGCGGCGATGCCCTGAGCAGTGCCCATCTGGAAGGCGTAGCGATCAATGAGGGTCGCAGCAGTATGAGTACGGGCGTCCAAATCTCGTAGAAATCGGCTCAGCCGAAGCTGTTGGGCTGGCTCAACGGTATCCAGAAGGGCTTGAGATAGTGCGGGTACGCCCCAGGCGAGTCGTCCTTGGGTATTGTCTTCGGTCACGAGGGGCAGCACGGTGGCGCTGAAAGGCTGGAGTAAGTTGGCTCGGTATTGGACGGCCTCCCGAACGTTTTGCTCTTTGGGGCGATCGCCATTCTGCCAATTGTAGGGTGGTGCCCATTCTCGTAGGGGTCGAAGGCGATCAACTTGCGTGACGACGGTGAGGATGGGTAAATCTGGGTTGTGCTGATGAATGAGGGTGAGTAGCGCTAAATCCATTTGCAGCGCAGCGTCATTTACAGGCGTCACCAAGAGTGCAACGTCTGCGGTTGCTGCGTTTGTCAGCAATGCTTGAGCGTACTGCGCCTGCTTTACCTGTTCGTAACCGGGTGAATCCCACAGTAGTAGGGTTTCGCCCGTCGGAGTTTGGAAGGTGTAGGATTGGAGACGGTCAGTGCTGGGCAGTATGTCTACTTTTGCCAGCTCTTGCTGAAACAGCGTGTTGACCAGGCTGCTTTTGCCGGCTCCGGTTCGTCCCAGCAGCAGCACATTTAGGGGCTTTTGCTCAGGTTGGGACGGGGTGGCAGCTTGGATAAATAGTTCGCGCAGGGTTTGGGTCTGGGGTTCGGGTGGGGGTTCGCTGAAGGTAAGAGGCTGAAGGGTTTCGCCGCTGTAGAGGGCGATCGCCCGTTCTCCTAATGCCCTAAGAGTCGTTTCTCGTAGAATCTGCCCGAGGTTCATCACCAGCTGCTGGTTGGCTTGAGTGCTGTATCCTTGGGTGGCGGTGCGGGCAAGAGCCACTAAGGGGTTAAACACCCACTGCGCCCAGTTCCACGCCTTGAGCGCTAGTTGCGCGGCTGGCGCTAGCTTTTGATAGGTTTTGTAGGCTTCAAAGGCTTGACCAATCGTCACCTGTCCTAAAATGGGCGAAAGTTTTTGCATCCACTGGTCTACGTCATCAACGGTGCCGCGAATAAGGCTATAGGCTTGGGGCACATAGATGTTGAGTAAAGGCCGCTTAGATTGGGGGTGGTAGATGAGGGCGATCGCCTCAACCAGTGTTTGGCAGTGCTGAAAAAATAAGCCCCAGTTTTCCCAGGGTGGGCCATCGGCTTGGGCAAGCTGAAGCGTCTGCTGAATTTGAGCTTCGGCTTGCTGACGGGCAGCAGCATTACGGTTCCCCGCAAGGGGGACAGGGGATTCGCCCAGTTCGGATAGAGCGGCTTCAGCCTCAGCAAGGGCTGGAGAATGCAGCCAGCGCACCAGTAGCCAGCGCCATCCCACCAAGAAAACCGCAATGACCGCCCAAATCCAGTTCAGGTGCCACTGATGAATTTGCTGTCCTGCGGCAAACCCTAAAAACCCCAGCACTGCCACAAACGGAAGCGCCAGAACAATCCACTGCCAAGGTTGAAGCCGAATCATGGTGGGATGCTGCTTTAGGTTAGATGTGATGCCTTTGGCACCCTACGACGACAATCCTAGCTTTTGTAGAACGGGATGGGTGGAGACGATATGGCGCTCTAGTCCCAGCTGTTTTGGCTCTAGGCCGAGAGCTAATCCAATGAGCTGGGGGAGATGCAGGATGGGTAGCCCTAGCTTTTGACCAATGGTTTTTTCGACTTCGGGCTGGCGGGAGTCTAGGTTGAGATGGCACAGAGGGCAGGGCGTAACTAAGCAGTCGGCTCCAGCAGCGATCGCCTCCTGAATGCGTCCCCCTGCGATCTTAAAAGACTGTTCTGGGGCGTAGCTGGCAATGGGCCACCCACAGCACTGGGTGCGGCCTGAGTAGTAGATGGGCGTTGCGCCAATGGTTTCAAACACGCGCTCCATTGAAGAGGGATGCACGGGGTCATCAAAGGGAAGGGTTTTCTGCGATCGCAGGAGGTAACACCCATAAAAAGCCGCGCACTTCAGCCCGCTGAGGCGATGCTTAACATGAGTAGCAAGGCGATCTAGGCCATAATCCCCTACAATTGCCCAGAGTAAATGTTTCACTTCTGTACTGCCCTGATAAGGGCTACAGCCCTGCTCTTTCAAGAGGCCGTTCACTTCATTAAGATAGTCAGGCTGATTGTCTTTTGCATTCTTTAGCCGCTCGTCTACATGACCAATCACCCCCTGACAGGTGCTGCAATGGGTGAGCAGTGGCAGCTTGAGTTCTTCCGCGAGGGCAATGTTGCGGGCGTTAACGGTATCTTCTAAAAGCTGAGAGGTTTCTTTAAAGGTTCCAGACCCGCAGCAGGCAGCCTTCTTTAGCTCCACTAGTTCAATGCCAAGCGCATGAGTCAGTGCTTGAGTAGACATGTATAGCTCCCGTCCAGCCCCTTGCGCCACACAGCCAGGGAAATAGGCATATTTTAGAGGGGTTACAGACATTGGTAAAGTCCCATCGCGTAATGGCAAAATAAAATATGTTGATGACGTTATGGCGTCATAAAGCTCTAAATTGAATGCGTTAGGATTCAGAGACTATATTTCTGAGAATACATTTCCGAGAATACCCATAAGAGCATCCATTACCTAAATCAGCAGTGCATCTAATCAAATCCTAGTCTAGCGTTAGGTTTATTTAGGACTTTGCATCAACTTTCAAAACTTGGAGCAGCATTATTTTGCGGGATGGGTAGGGATAGCTCACCCAAAAGGTGGTCTTTTCCACCTTTCTTTTCTAAAAGACTTGCTTCAATATGGAAATGGTGCTGTTGTTATAGGGATGTTGCCATGCAAACCACCTACGATCCTGATAAGCGGAAATTACTCTCGGCTCTTTGTCATGGGGCTATTTTCTTTAGTCCCTTAGTGCTGACGGCGGGCATTCCATTGGGCATTCTTCTACTTTCAGAAGATCCTGTAATTAAAGACAGTGCGCGAGAATCGCTCAATTTTCACTTTAACATCTGGGTATACGGGGCGATCACAGGTTTTTTATGGATTACAATCATTCTGATTCCTCTCAGTTGGATCTTAGGAGGACTAATACTGCTAGCCACTTGGGTACTACCAATTCTTGCAATTATTAAGAGTATCACAAACTCTGAGCAGCCGTTCAGATACCCATTCATTTTTAGGGTTCTGTAAAAACGCGTTGGCAAAATGGATTAAAAAGCAGGCAAATTTTGTTTCGTTTGCCTGCTTTAGGCTGAAATGCCAGCAGATATAATAGACCTGTTTTATTCTATAAGCAACGCCACAACCAGTATGAGTATGACGATTTCGGATATTGCGGTCAAGACGATTGATGGACAAGAGCAGTTGCTTAGCACCTATGCCGGAAAGGTGCTTTTGATTGTTAACGTGGCATCTTACTGCGGCTATACGTCGCAATATGCAGGTCTACAGAAACTCTACGAAAAATATAAGGCTCAAGGGTTAGAAGTGCTGGCGTTTCCCTGTAACGACTACGGGATGCAGGAGCCAGATGCCAATGAAAAAATTCAGCAGTTTTGCTCAACGCGCTTTAGCGTAACGTTTCCGCTGTTTGATAAGGTGCATGCCCGTGGTGCAGAGCAGCATCCGCTGTACGCCAAGCTTGTCCAAGCCGAACCCAAGGGAGATGTGTCTTGGAATTTTGAAAAGTTTTTGATTGGCAAAACGGGCGAAATTGTTGGGCGCTTTAAGAGTGCGGTGGGGCCAGAATCGCCTGAGTTAGTTGCCGCCATTGAGCAGCAGCTCTTTCAGTAGCCGAGAGACTGCATCAGCCGCTGGGCGCGGTCAGTTATCTCTCCCCAGTTCTGTCGCGCAATTGCGGACTGGGGAAATAATTCGCCGGATAAGCCCACGGCGATCGCCCCAGCCATCAAAAATTCCTTGGCATTCTCTAACGTCACCCCGCCCGTCGGAATCAGCGGAATATGGCTCAACGGCCCCTGTAAGCTGCGGATATACTCACATCCGCCCATCGCCGCGACGGGAAACACCTTC
Organism: Acaryochloridaceae cyanobacterium VAR_48_metabat_390; assembly: GCA_031422435.1. Taxonomy (GTDB): domain Bacteria; phylum Cyanobacteriota; class Cyanobacteriia; order Thermosynechococcales; family Thermosynechococcaceae; genus JAAURS01. The sequence continues at coordinate 31,178 of JANPLU010000043.1, read as the reverse complement.
ACGCCACTTGCGCCAGCGTTCCAGGCAGTCATCATTTCTGTGGGGGTTAATGCCCCTGGGTGAATTGGCCAATCTTGGTCGCGTCCATAGCCAATTAGCGCTGGGTCAACATGGGGCATAAATCCATACTGTGCCCCTGCGGCGATCGCATCTTTAATCTGCTCTTGATTCAGCATTGTGCCGCAGCCGATGATGCAGTGGGGCAGCTCAGCGCGAAATGCCTCAACGAGTGCTGTGGGCTGGTGGCTATTCCAAGTTACCTCAATTAAACGAATGCCGCCTGCCGCCGCTGCCTTTGCCATTGCTAAGCCTACGGCAACAGACTCTGTGCGAATGACCGCAATAACCCGATGACGTTTGAGAAGGTTGATCCAATCTTGACCCACCATAAACCCTGGATTAAACCCTATATTTCGTCCGGCCTAATACCTTAACACTGAGCATAAACCATCTCACCCATCGGAAAAACGGGCTAAAGATTGAAAATTTTTCTGAATTGAAAATGATTTCATCAGTCTGATTTTTAGGGACGATTTTGTCTTTTGCATAAATCCTACGTTGTTCATGCACTTTGAGGGAGATACCTGCTGTTTATCCTAATAGTGAACCCTTAGCGCCAAGTATCCTGGGGGTGGCCGAAATCCTCCGGTCAGTTCAGACAGAGACTGGGCGATCGCCAGCAGTCCCCTATCTTTCCGTCGCTGTCCCACAAGCTGTACTCCAATGGGCAATCCATTTGTGTGGAGTGGCAGCGTCACCACAGGGTTGCCGGTCAGGCTAAAAATGCTGGTAAACCCCAGTCCCCACATCCAGTAAGGCAGCGTTTGGTCATCCACTTCTAAGGCACCTCGAAGGGGAAACCAAGTTTGTCGATGGGTAAAGGCAGCGCCAGGAGTGACGGGGCACAGCCACCCATCCCACTGGCTCAGGAACTGCTCCATTTGGGTAATGAGGCGATCGCGGCGGGTAAGCAGTTCCATATAGCCCTGTAGATCTGTCTTGACGCCCTGCACAAAGCCTCGCGCAATAGCGCCACCCGAAATCCACTGCGGGGGCAAGACTTTGGCAATGCTGCTGGCGGCAATCCGCAGTGCTGCGGGTTGACTGATCGCCAGTTGGCAGGCGCAGAGTTCTCCAAAGGTTTCCCAGGCTTCGGTAAAGTTAAAAGATTGGGGCGTAATGCGCTCGACGGTGCAGCCAGAGGCGCTGAGCTGATGGGCTAAATCTGCAAGCGCCGTTTGGGTTTGGGTATCTGCTGTTAAGTCATCAAGGCGATCGCACCACGCAAACCGATAGCTTGATAAAGGCTGAGGCAACGGTTCGTCTTGTGCAACGGGCGAAACATCCCACTCACTGCCGTCTGACCCTTCAATGAGGTCGAGACAAAGCCTTAAATCTTGCACTGAACGAGCGACGGGGCCTGTCGAGATCATGTGGCGCAGGGTGCGCGGATTGCTTCGTAAAGAGCTGGCAACCCTATTTTCGGTGGGTTTTAGGCTGTACACGCCACAAAAGTGAGCCGGAATCCGCAGAGAACCGCCGAGATCATTACCGAGTTCTAGCGGAGACAGGCCAGCGGCAACTGCCGCACAGCCTCCACCCGTACTCCCCCCTGGTGTGCGCGTTAACTCCCACGGGTTGTTGGTGCGGCCTAAGACAGAGCTAACGGTCTGGAAATCAGCGCCGCCCTCGGGCAGATTGGTTTTACCCAAAACAATTGCGCCAGCCGCGCGTAGCCGTGCAACAAGAGGCACATCCTTAGAGGGAATATATTCTGCAAGGCTTTGATAACCAAAGGTCGTGCATAACCCTTCGGTTTCAAATAAGTCTTTGAAGGTGATGGGTACCCCATGCAGCGCACCTAAACTCTGACCTGTGGCAATGGCTGCATCTGCCGCCTGTGCCTGAAGTCGCGCTTGCGACTCGTTGACGGTGACAATGGCATTCAGGGCTGGATTGTGCTGGGCAATTTGCGCGAGATGGGCTTCTAAAACTTCAGTGGCAGAGAAAGTGCGATCGCGGATGCCTTGGGCAAGCCCAGACGCTGAATAGAAGACCAAATCATTCATTAAAACCTCAAATCACCTTGGCTTATTGCGCTCAAGCCTAATGGTTAATCCTCCGTAAATAGATCAACCTGAAGCGTAAATCCAGGCAAAACAGTTTCGCCTGAGAGGAGGGTGGGTAAGGATCGCACTTCTTTAAGTTGCCCCTGTCGATAGATTTCGACCTGTTGGTCTTGAGGGTTAAATAGCCAACCTAAGCGAACGCCGCTGTCTAGATATTCCTGCATTTTGGCTTGAAGGGTTTGCAGACTATCGGTTCGAGAACGCAATTCAATCACAAAATCGGGGGCGATGGGCGGGAATTTCTGGCGTTGTTCTGGGGTGAGGGCTTGCCAACGTGAGAGTTCCACCCAAGCCGCATCCGGAGAGCGATCGCCACCACCAGGCAGCTTAAAAACCGTAGAAGAGCTAAATGTTTTACCCAATCCGGTGTTCCGATTCCAGATACTGAGGTCAGTTCCTAGCTCCATTTCGCGGCTACCGCTATCGCCTCCGACAGGTGACATCAGAATTAAGCCTCCGGCTGCATTACGTTCAATATTGAGTTCTGGATTGCTGATACAAAGCTGATAAAACTGCTCATCTGTGAGATGAACCTGCTTAAGATCTACCGTTAAGGGGAGTGTTAGTGCTGTCATGGCCTTAGCTTCCGTAAAAACTGTCGTCCGTCACAATCAGAATTTAGGCTTATTCCATCATCTCAAACATGAAGCGGATACCTCACCTTAGTTTTCTCCTAGAATAAGGGTTGCCGTATTTTACGGTGCGTTTTTAACGCGCTAAACCAAGGTTAAAAACCATACTCTATGCTGGCATTACAAGACATTCAGTGTTCCCAGGGCGCTCAGATTGCGTCTAATATCCCTGTCACTTTCGGCAACGATGCTGAGGCGATCGCCGCCGCCCATCAAGGCATTGCACTCTATGATCGCAGCCACTGGGGTAGACTACGGTTGAGTGGGGGCGATCGCCTCAATTTTTTGCACAACCAAAGCACCAATGACCTCAAGTCGCTTCAGCCCAGACAAGGCTGCGAAACCGTTATTCTCACCTCCACCGCTCGCACTATAGACTTAGTGAGTGCTTACGTCACCGAGTCAGAGATTTTGGTGCTTACCTCACCCAGTCAGCGACAGCCGTTATTGAAATGGCTTGATCGCTATATTTTCTTTGGCGACAAAGTCGAGCTGACAGACTTTAGCAACACTACCATATGCTTTAGCTTGCTGGGTCCCCACAGCGCAGCATTCCTTGAAGGGTTAGGCGTAACCAACCTACCCCAAACGCTACATTCTCACTGCATTACCGAAATTGCTGGGCTTTCAGTTCGCATTGCCGCAGGGGATGGGCTAGACCCTCAGGGCTACACCATTATTGCTGACCTCGCCGATGGCGCAGCGCTTTGGCAAACGCTGACAGATGCAAAAGCCGTGCCCCTAGGCGAACAAGCCTGGGAACAGTTGCGAGTCTTACAAGGTCGTCCGATGCCAGGGGCAGAATTGACCGAAGACTACAACCCCTTAGAGGCAGGGCTTTGGCATACCGTGTCTTTTAATAAAGGCTGCTACATTGGGCAAGAAACTATCGCGCGGCTCAATACCTATAACGGCGTTAAACAGCAGCTTTGGGGGCTTAAGCTGGCGCAAGCAGAGCCAATGGGCGAAACGCTTTCTGTAGAAGGCCAAAAGGTTGGGATTTTAACCAGCGTGGTCGAAACAGCCGAGGGATTCTTTGGGCTGGCGTACCTTAAAACGAAAGCGGGTGGAGTGGGATTAAGGGTCAAAGTCGGTGAGCATGAAGCTGTTGTGGTAGACCTACCGTTCTTATCCCGCGCTCAACAGCCTGCTGAAATTGCATAGGCCATGACATAGACCGAAATGGCAGCATCCATCTGTCATGCAATGAGTTGTACTGGAGTGATTTTATGGCAATGACCCTCTTGGCACTGGGTTTATCTGGCCTGAGCTGGATCTATCTGCTGGCCTTTAGAGGTCGGTTTTGGCGATGTAATCAGCGTCTGACACCTTTAAATCAGGCATCTTTAGCAACGTGGCCTTCAATTTGTGCGGTCATACCTGCCCGAAATGAAGCTGACATGCTGACGCAGTCTTTGCCAGGGCTGCTTAATCAAAAGTATCCAGGTAATTTCTGCATTTTGCTGGTGGATGATCAAAGTACAGACGGAACCGCAGCCGTGGCGCGTCAAACGGCATACCAGAGTAAAGACGAAACCTCTCTTGAGATCATGACCACCGATCCCCTCCCAACAGGCTGGTCTGGCAAACTATGGGCTGTGCATCAAGGCATTGAGCGGGTGCTTCAGGACACAACGCAGCCCCTGCCAGACTACTTTTTGCTAACGGATGCCGATATTCTGCACGGGCAGGCCACCCTGAAGCAGTTGGTGCTTAAAGCCGAACAAGAACATCTCGATTTAGTCTCCTTAATGGTGCTGTTGCGGTGCCAAAGCTTTTGGGAAAAGCTGCTGATTCCGGCCTTTGTGTTTTTCTTTCAAAAGCTATATCCCTTTCCGTGGGTAAATCAGCCCCAACACCCGATGGCAGCAGCAGCAGGGGGCTGTTGCCTTGTGCGTCGAGAAACCTTAATGAGTGTGGGCGGCATTGAGGTTATTCGCAAAGCCCTGATTGATGATTGCGCCCTAGGAGCAGCCATCAAGGGCGCGGTTTCAGACAGTGGTGAGACCGGCCGGATTTGGTTAGGGTTAACCACTGCAACCGTGAGCCTTCGACCCTATCCTTCGCTTCAAACGATCTGGACAATGGTGGCACGGACGGCGTTTACGCAGCTTCACTATTCCTATGGGCTACTGCTGGGTTCTTTACTCGGCATGGTTGTCATTTATTTAGTCCCACCCGTCAGCTTAGTGCTGGGCGGCATAACAGGGCAATGGGTGGTTGTGGCAATAGCCGCGCTTATTTGGAGCCTCATGACGATCGCCTACTGGCCTACCATTCGGCTGTATCGGCTGTCACCCCTATGGGCATTCACCCTGCCTTTAATTGCGGCACTCTATACCTTAATGACCGCAGACTCTGCCCTGCGGCATTTACAGGGCAAAGGCGGCGCTTGGAAAGGTCGCGTTTACGCAACGGATTCTATAAAGTAACGGCGGTTGATTGATGGTGGCACCTCAAGTCATTACCTATAGCCCTGCATTTACCCTCGTGCCCACCTACGAGTGCTTCAATCGCTGTGACTACTGCAATTTCCGCACCGATCCAGGGCAAAGCCCTTGGTTTACGCTAGACGCAGCGGCAGCTCAGCTCTCTGCATTACGAGAGCTTGGCGTGATTGAAATTCTAGTGCTGAGCGGGGAAGTTCATCCTCAAAGTGCTCGCCGTGCTACCTGGTTTAAGCATATTTACCAAATTTGCGAACTGGCGCTTTCGATGGGCTTTTTGCCCCACACCAATGCTGGACCACTGCTCTATGACGAAATGGCGCAGCTCAAGCAAGTTAATGCCTCAATGGGGCTAATGCTTGAGCAGGTCACGCCACGCCTACAAGAAACCGTCCATCGCTATGCGCCCAGCAAAGATCCGGCGCTACGCCTAGAGCAGCTTGAGTGGGCAGGACAGCTACAGATTCCCTTTACGACAGGTTTGCTGCTGGGTTTAGGCGAAACGGCGCAGGAGCGGGAAGAGGCGCTGAGGGCGATCGCCCATTCCCATCTCCGTTGGGGTCATATTCAGGAGGTCATTCTTCAGCCCTATAGTCCAGGCCAGCAAGAGCAGTGGGCAGGACAAGGGTTTGAGTTGGAAGAGATGGCTGATGTGGTGGCGATCGCCCGTCAAATTCTCCCCAACAGCATCACAATTCAGATCCCACCCAACTTAGTGCAGGTTCCCCAATATTTGCGCGACTGCTTAGAAGCAGGGGCGCGGGACTTAGGCGGTCTAGTACCCCACGATCACGTCAATCCAGACTATGCTCACACCACTCTCAATCAGCTTGCTCAAAACCTAGATCCAGAAGCGTGGAAACTTCAGCCTCGTCTGCCCATTTACCCTGTCTTTGATCAGTGGTTACCTAAACCGCTGTTTGAAGCAACTCAATGCTGGCGTGTGCGCTTAGAAGAGGGCTACACTGACGCTATTGCAGCCGTTATGCAGAAGAATTAGGTGATTCTATGCCGTCAGAAGCGCCATTAGACCCGCAAGATCTCTGGGAAATGCCCCCCCTAGAGATCGATCCAGAACTCATCGAAACGTCACAGCGCTTGGTATCTTTGTCTGAGGCAATGTACAACAATAGCGACACGTCGCATCCGCCGTCAGCCACGTTAAAAGAGAATTCTCACCTTGCGGCGCTGGAAACGCGAAACAAATATTTATTTAGTCGCAATATTGTGCTGACTGCCAAAGCCGCTGAACTAGAGGCTGCCAATTCGCGTCTCCAGGAGCAGCTTTCGGCGCTAAAGCAGGCTGGCCGCAGCAGTAAGAGTCCGTGGTATCTTCGCTGGCTTAAGCTCTGATCTCCCCCGATCCGATACTCTGTCATAGGAATCAGTTTAGATTTAGGCTCTAGCCTCAGAATGTGAGAAGAATTGCGCTAGACTGGAGGGCGAGAATAAAGTATCGGCTGCAGTGTTTGTCTCTAAGTTAATCAGGTTTTCCTCGGTCTAATTAGTCAGGCTTTGCTCCGAAATCCAACTCTCTACACGCTCTTGATTTTGGATATTACAATATGTCGATTTACGTTGGTAACCTGTCCTACGAGGTTACGAAAGAGGATTTGACCTCTGTTTTTGCTGAGTATGGTGCGATTCAGCGCGTTCAGCTTCCCACTGATCGTGAAACGGGTCGCCCCCGTGGCTTTGCATTTGTTGAAATGGGGAACGACACTGAAGAAACGGCGGCAATTGAGGCTCTCGATGGCGCAGAATGGATGGGTCGCACACTTAAAGTAAATAAGGCTAAACCCCGTGAAGAAAGCGGTAATCGCCCTTCTTTCGGCGGCGATCGTCGGGGTGGAAATGGCGGTGGCAACTTTGCCCGTAGCTTCTAATTCTGGATTTTTCTAAATCTAGTTTTTAAAATTAAAGTCGGAGAGAGATATCTCCGACTTTTTGTATTGGCTGACCAGAAAGAATAGACTAAAAGGTATTCCACTGCAAGGCACACGTTCATGCCTGATTCTTTTATAGCGATTCGCCATAGTGAACTGCTCAATCGGCTGGTGCTAGAGAGAGCCACCGCCGAAGAGTTTGGCAGGGTAGAGGTGGTGTGGATGGATCCTGAAGCCCATCGGGTGATGGGGTTTATTAGTAAATCTAGCCTGTTAACCAAAAAAAGATTTGCGTTTAAGCTGAGCCAGCTCCGCTCAATCGGCGCAGAAGGAATTGTAATTAATTCTTTGCCTGTTGAAACGGATACGGAGCATGTGGGCGTACTGGAAACATTGATCGGCCATGAGCTATGGAGCGATGCCGGAAATCGCTTAGGTCACATTACAGACTGTCTATTTCACTTAGAGACTGGCGAAATTACAGACTATCTGTTCCGCTCTCAAGGGTGGCACGGATACATTGACAGTGTTTACAAACTCCCCACGAAGGGCATTGTGCAAATTGGTAAAAAGCGGGTGCTAGTGGCGCAAAAGGCTGTCTGTCTCATTGCGGCCTATCAAGATGGCCTTGAGCAAAAGGCTGCAAAAGTTGCGGAAGATTTACAGTCGTTTTCAGAAACTGCCCAGTCTGCCACAAAGCGGGCGGGGCAGCAGGTCAGGGCGATCGCAGAGCAGGCTACCCAGAAAGCCAAAGAAGTTCGACAAGAGTTCCCCTCTCAAGAAGCGCTTAAGGCAGGACGTACTTTGCTAGACAAGTTTCAAGACCGTGCCCAAAGCTTTGGTAAAGAGCTAAAGGAAGAGCTAGCGCCCCTCGCCCAGCAAATTAAAGACTCGATTCAGCCCGTCTCTAAGCCTAAGTCCCGCAAAGATTGGGAGACCCATTCAGCAGAGGTTCCTCCAAAAGATCTAGAGGATGACGAGCCTTGGATTTGAAGAGATTTTGAGCGATTTTTGCCAGTCTGCTCGTCTCGCCTATTCCACTTTCACCGAGAGAATCCCCCGATCGCCGTCTAACGCCACAGCAACCCCGACGGGCAACGCAGCATTCACGCCCTGATGTCCAAAGGGAAGGTCAGAAACGATGGGGATGCCGAGGTCGCCCAGGCGATCGCGCAATACTTCCTCAACCGTCCAGCTGGGAATTCCGGCAGGGGCTTCGCACTCGCTAAAGCGACCGAGGGCAATGCCTTTGACCTTAGATAGCATTCCGCTCATGCGCCACTGGGTCAGCATTCGGTCAATGCGGTAGGGGGCTTCGCTGACGTCTTCTAAGGCTAAAATTACGCCGTCTAAATTGGGCTGGATGTCGGTCAATAAACAGTGCGTGGCAACGGTTAAATTGGCAGGCAGCAGTAAACCCGTGGCGGTGCCGCCGCCCCAGCCCTTGCCCTCAAGGGGTTGTAAGGCCCTTCCTTCTAGCCAATTAAATAGGCGCTCTGTAGACCAATCTGGCTCTTGCGCAAGGGTGGTTAGCACAGGGCCATGCACACCAGAGATGCCCTGCTGAGCAAATGCCCATAGCAGGCTTGTGACATCAGAAAAGCCGATGAGCCATTTAGGTTGTGTACTAGGCCACTGCCACTGCTCTAGCAGTCGTGCGCCGCCATAGCCGCCCCGTCCACACACAATGGCTTTGTATTCAGCATTATTTAACCCCATTTTAAGGGCTTGACGGCGTTCTGTATCGGTTCCGGCGAGGTAGCCCCAGCGATGGTTATGAGTAGGGCAAAGATCTACCTTGTAGCCGCGCGATCGCCATACTTCCAGCCCCTTCTCAAAATGTACCGTCTCCCGTAGCGCCCCACTGGGCATGATCACCCAAAGGCGATCGCCTGGTTTGAGCGGCGGCGGAATTTGGCAAATTTTCATGAAACAGCCTCAATCTTCAGGTAGCGCGTCCATGAATGATTGTAGAGCCGTAACCCAGCCGTTTCTAAGCTTCAGATTGAGAAGTTTTGGCTTCATCTTCAGCAGACTCTATTAAAAAGCGATGGGCTAAACGTTTATAGGTTCCGGCTCCAAAAAATTGAGGATAGCGATGAAAGCGGTCGTAAGCCCAAACGAGTTTCTCATTCTCCAAAATCTTGACCTGCTGAAATAACCCTTTACAGGTTGGAATGAGCGACTTTGCGGCTTCTAGCGCATCAATCCAACGCTCAAAACCTTGCTCAAAGTTGGGTGCTGCGACTTTAAAGGCCATGCCAAATTGTCTTTCATCTCAAGGATTTCTTTCTCAGTTATAGCGACTTATTGGGTGTTCGCTCTAATCGCCCGTCAATCAAGCAGTGCTGTACAGATCAACATTCATTCCTCATGGGGTACTATACGTTAACTCTATTTTTCAGATTTAATATCGCTGATTTTGTCAAGTATTAATTTGCAATACTTAATAACTTCAGCACTGTGTGTGTTGCCCTAAATCACCCTAAATGTTTTAACGATCATGAGGATTGTTCCCTTTTTGCCTTTGTCGCAGCTTGTATTGTTGAGCAGCGTTGCATTCGCTTCTATTTTTTCATTGTCGGGTTCTGGGCACTTTACAGGCGCGGCTTGGGCAGCACCTCAAGATCAGCAGCCTTTAGCCTTTGCACCGCAGCGAGCTGTTGCTCAAGATGTGCAGCAGTTTGCGCTAAATTTGGCAAACCGCGATCGCGCGGGTGAGGGGCTTGTCCCCATGACCGTAGACCCCTTACTGTCCCAGGCGGCTCAGTCCCATGCTGAAGATATGCTGAGGCGGAACTATTTTGACCACTATTCCCCTGAAGGGAGATCCCCCTCAGATCGATTGGCGGCGGCGGGCAGACAGGGGTACCCCGCTGAAAATATCGGAATGGCACAAGATCGCAGAAGTCGGCGCATTCAGGCTCGAACTCTAGAGAATCTCCAGAGTCGTTGGATGCAAAGTGCTGGACATCGTCGAAATCTTATGAACCCAAACTATGAACGATTTGGTTACGGACTGGCGATCGATCCGTCCAGTGGGCGCGTTTTTGCGGTACAAATGTTTAGCCGTCGTTCTTAAGCATTCCTTTTGACCTCGGCCAGGAAACTTAGGCTTGAGGAGCGCGGCTGCTACTATGCGTCATTTGTTCTGGAGCGTCAGTTTAGCCATCGGATTACTGGGCTTAAGCAGCAGCATGAGGGCTTCTGTCGCTGCTGCTGAAACCTTTGAACTAAAACCTCGCCTTTTAATAGATGCGCAGCAGGTGCGCTGCCCTGAAAAAGTGGTAGCTTACCAGACCGCTAGACCCTATCAAGAAGGAAGCTTTGCTTGGGATGGAATGGTGGCTTTGGGGGCGATCGCCACGCAAGTCTCTCTTTTCAAAGTTGATCCCTTCAGCGTGACCTGGGTTGGAAGTCTAAAGTCGCCGTTCCAAAATTGCCGAGCAACCGCTGGCATTGTTAAGGTGGACGGGCAGGCTTCAGAACAGTCCTATCTGAAAATGCAGTTCCTGAAGGGAAAAGTCTACTTTATCTTGGATATGACGGGTCTGACTGACGCCAACAGCCTGACCCCTGCGATTTTGCGTTATGAATTGGTTCAGGGCAATCCTCGCTGGCGGTGGGGTGGCACGGACTGATCTCAATCTGGCTCACTCAGCCGATTAGCTGCAAATTTATCAGAACTAATAGCTCTTTTACAAAGTTCGCTGAATTGCCTGTCTCAAATTGCCTTGACAGCTTGCTAATTGCTGCTCACCTGCTACGGCATCTAGTCCCGTCCAGTGCATTAGAAGAGCAAGCTTAACGCGGCGATCGCTTTTCTCTAGCAGCGCCACTGCCTCCTCTCGCCCCAGATCCGTCAGGTCTTGAATCATTCGTACCGCTCTGCCATAGAGCTTTTGGTTTGTGACTGCTACGTCCACCATGCGGTTGCCGTAAACCTTTCCCAGCAGCACCATTGTGCCCGTAGACAAAATATTCAGCGCCAGTTTTGTAACAGTACCTGCCTTTAGGCGTGTGGAACCTGCCAATAGCTCTGGCCCCACCAGCAGCCGAATATCGACATCTACCTCAATAGAAACCTGCTCCAAAGGCACACAGGCCATAAAAATGGTGGTGGTTCCCTGCGCTCGCGCCGCCCGTAATGCACCCTGAACGTAGGGCGTAGTGCCCCCTGCGGTAATGCCGACAAGGACATCTCTCTCAGTAATGTTGTGTTCAGCAACGGCTGCCGCTCCATCTTCTGAGCGATCTTCAAGGGCTTCAGAACTTCGCAGTAGCGCAGGCGCACCTCCTGCCAAAATGCCTTGCACAAGCTCCGGTGGGGTACAAAACGTGGGTGGACACTCAGCGGCATCCAAAACGCCTAGACGACCGCTGGTACCTGCCCCAATGTAAAACAGCCGCCCACCTTGACGCAGTGCCGCCGCCGTTTTTTCTAATGCCAAGGCCAGGGATTCTCTGGCTCCGGCGATCGCCGCCAAGACCTTTTCGTCTTCTCGATTAAACAAATCAACAATCTCAAGGGGTGACATCTGGTCAAGATTTTTGCTTTTAGGGTTGACCTGTTCCGTCAGGAGATGACCGCGCTCTTGGATAGTGCCGAATTCCGTTGAAGGTGCGCTCAATGCTATATCCCATGCATTCTCAACAACACTCAACACCCTACCATGCAGACTTCCCAAGCTGTGCCCATAGTATGAGGCCATGCTTTAGAGCATGGCCTCATACTATGAGAAGCGCTGAGTTTTGAGCTTAGAAATACTCTGACTCGATACGGTTAAGCTGCTGCTGCAAATTGTGGGGAAGCGCCGCGCGATCAGCGCCAGAGAGTTCGTGATAAGCCTGAGCCAATCGAGCCATTTCTATGTTGTGCTGTACCTGTAAACGATCTACCTGATGCTGAACCTGAACGAGCTTATGAGTTGTTGCATAAAGTGCCCGCCCAGAAGGATTCTGTACCGTTTTTGACAACGCCCCATTTCCCGTTAGCATCACCCACAGTTTTTGGAACCAATTTTCTTTGGGCATAGATGAGCCAACCTGGTGCCCCCCGCCACTGAGCATTGTCATAGTCTCCCTAATCCGATAAAGCTGCCATCATCGTGCGTAAGATCAGAATACCCAAGTAAACGGCAAGATTGATCACGTCGTGATATTCAGAAACACATCTAGTATCCTTAAAGAATGGGTTAAGCAAGAGCTTATGAAGGTCATTAGGAATGGGAAGCAAACCTTACCTGACATTGCGACCGTAACCGATGGCAGAAAGCCGCACTTGCTAAAGTAGTGTGAACGGGGTACTAAAGAGTATCAACGACTGAAGTCGTCTGCTCCATCGCAAGCTATCTTCAGCCAGTCTGTACCGTAAACCCTCTCACCGGAGTTCGACTCAGGATTCAGAAATGGCAATACCTGAACAGGTTCAGCAGCGATCCGATTTAATTGGAACCCAAGTTATTACTCGTAATACGGGTAAAAAGCTGGGGGTTATCAATCAGCTATGGGTTGATATTGATCAGCGCGAGGTCGTGGCACTAGGGCTACGCAGCACGCTGATTACAGGAGAACAGCGCTACCTCTTTCTAGAAAATGTTCGTCAGATTGGGGATGTGGTTCTAGTCGATGACGAAAGCATCCTGGAGGAAGTTAACCCACTTAACTACAGCACACTGATCAGCCATGAGGTGATTACAGAAGCGGGTGAAGTGCTGGGCAAGGTGCGAGGCTTTAAATTTGATACGGTCAGTGGCGAAATTACCGCCCTTGTAATTGCCTCTCTGGGGCTGCCCTTAATTCCATCCCAGCTCATTAGCACCTACGAGCTGCCTGTAGACCAAATTGTTAGCACTGGCCCTGATCGGGTGATTGTGTTTGAAGGCACTGAAGATAAGCTCATGCAGATTACTGTGGGCGTTTTAGAACGTCTTGGCCTAGGCGGTGCCCCCTGGGAAAACGAAGAAGAAGACTACATCCCCACTCGAACACCTACCAGCAATCAGCTTGCCTCTGGACAGCGAGTTGCGCCCTATGTTCCCCCAGTTGCGGCGGCTCCTGCGCGCGATCGCGATACCTGGGCAGAAGAGGACGAGTGGGAAACTATTCCGGCAGGGCGTCGGGCTGAGGAGCCAAAACGCGCCTACGCGGCAGCCCCACCCTCTGAGGCCCCGCGTGAGGTCAAGCAGCGCTGGGAAGATGATTTAGAAAAAGATGCCTGGGATGACCAGCCTGAAGAAGAATATGAGGCTCCCCCACTCAAGCTGCCGGAGCGTCAGAAGGTAGCTGAGTATGAGCGAGAAGAGTCCTAAAGCTAGAAATAATATTGAGCAAGATGACTTTAATTGAGCAAGCTCAGCGTACCCGTCTTGCCGCTCAAGGGCTGGCGGTTCAGACGACAGCGGTTAAAAATCAGGCGCTAGAGGCGATCGCCCAGTCCTTAGAGGCTTTCAGTGCCGATATCGTGGCAGCTAACGCAAAAGACTGCGAATTGGCAAAAGCTAACGGACTAGCCAGTGCGCTGTATGCGCGGCTTAAGTTAGATGAGGAAAAGCTGGCAGCGGCGATCGCTGGAGTTCGCAGTGTAGCAACCCTCACCGATGGGATCGGTGAGGTGCAGATCCATCGGGAACTGGATCAGGGGCTAGTGCTAAAGCGCGTTTCCTGCCCTTTGGGGGTGCTGGGCATTATTTTTGAAGCCCGTCCTGATGCGGTGATGCAGATTTCTTCCCTTGCCATTAAATCGGGCAATGGCGTGTTGCTGAAGGGCGGACAAGAGGCGCTCAATACCTGTCAGGCACTGGTGAAGGCCATTCATGCAGGACTGGCGAAAAAACCCATCGACCCGGCGGTGGTGGCGCTGCTGACCAGCCGCGAAGAAACAATGGAACTGCTGAAGCTAGACCGCTATGTCGATCTGATTATCCCTAGAGGCTCTAATAGCTTTGTCCAGTTTGTGCAGGACAATACTCGAATTCCGGTGCTAGGACACGCTGAAGGCATTTGTCACCTCTACATTGACCGCGCCGCAGATTTATCTAAAACGATCCCAATCGCTGTAGACTCAAAAACTCAGTATCCTGCCGCCTGCAACGCAATTGAGACGCTGTTGGTTCATCAAAATGTTGCCCCAACTTTTTTGCCCGAGATTGCACAGGCACTGCTGGCTAAAGGCGTTGCGCTACGGGGAGATGCTGCAACCCAAACCATTGTGGATGTTGAGTCTGCCACAGAAGCAGACTGGGCAACGGAGTATAGCGACCTGATCTTATCCATTCGCGTGGTGGAGTCTTTGGAAGGGGCGATCGCCCACATTAATACCTACGGTTCTGGTCACACCGAGGCGATCGCAACCGAAGATGCTGAGACTGCACAACTCTTTATGGATCGCGTGGATGCCGCTGGTGTTTTTCACAACTGCTCAACGCGCTTTGCCGATGGGTTCCGCTATGGTCTTGGCGCAGAAGTGGGCATTAGTACTCAGCAAATGCCACCGCGAGGCCCAGTGGGTTTAGAAGGACTTGTGACCTATAAGTATCAGCTCCAGGGCGATGGACACATTGTGGAAACCTACGCTGGCAAAGATGCCCGTGCTTTTACTCATCGGGAGTTAGGCTAAGCCTATCCGTTACAAAACATAACCCCAATTCTCATAAAAGTTCGGCATGATCAGGGTAAGTGCTGTTGAGGCGACGCATCACAGGCGGGGTTTAAGCCATTCAATGTGTAGCCCTCAACGTGTGGCATCTACATGTCTAAGGAGATGGGATCATGGCAATTCAAGTGAATGCAGCTCGACTCCATAAAGATATTCACGCGGCACAAGATCGTGAGCTTCGGCTCCAAGCCATTCAAGATCCTAAAACGTTTATGAGTCTTGCCCAGCAGCAAGGCTACAGCCTTAGCCTTAGTAATCTCGCTGAAGAGCTGTCGAAACTTTCAGAAACGGCGATCGCCGCAATCTGGAATCCCGGCATTGGTGATCGCCGTCATTTAGTCCGTAGATAAGCAAATGGGCTATGCGCTTAGAGAGAACTAGAATCCAAGCTTTTCTCTTCGCTAATGGTGGCGGGCAGGTGCAGCCCACATTCTTGCTTCATGCCCTGAAAACGGGTTTGGCGCTCATGCTCATCTTGATCTGTCATGGGGCGACTGGAATGCCAGTCGCCAACAGTGGCATAGCCTTTCTCTTTGAGGGGATGGTATGGCAAGCTATGTTCTTCTAAATAACGATGGACATCTTCCGTCGTCCAGTTGAGGATGGGTAACACCTTATAAAGCGAACCTTGGCGCTCCAGCACCGTCAGCATCTTACGATGGTTAGTTTGCTCAGACCGAAGCCCTGCAAACCATGCCGTAGCGCCTAAATCTTTGAGTGCGCGCTGCATTGGCTCTACTTTACGAATCTGGTCATAGCGATTGAAGGCTTCTACATCGTCTTTTTGCCACAGCCGACCGTCAATCGCCTCCATCCGCGCGGGGCTAATAGGGGACTGATAGACCTGGATATTAAGATTGAGGTCATTGATGAGCTGTTCGGCAAAGCGGTAGGTGGCGGGCGGCAGGTAGCCGGTATCTACCCAAATAACAGGGATGTTGGGAATAATGCGGGTCGTCAGGTGCAGCATAACTGCCGCCTGGATGCCAAAGCTGGTACTCATGACGACACCCTCGCCAAAGGTATCAGCAGCCCATTCAACAATCTCAAGGGCGCTGGCTGGCGCTAGGGTTGTGTTGAGCTTCGGAAGGTTCAGTTCGAGGGCTTGGGGTTGAATTAAGGTCTGACTGGTCAAGGGCTGTAACTCCTGGTCTACCGTTGCGCGTTGATTGACGGTGGCGGTTCAGGTTTCGCCTCCTCCTGACTAAGCATAGCCAAAACTGGTCTTATTCGGCGGGTGCAATGGGTATAGTCACCGCCGCCAGTTCCTGAAGTTGGGGAATAATAGTGGCGATCGCCTTCCCTCGATGGCTTATTTCTCGCTTCTGGTCTTTGGACATCTCGGCATAGGTTAGCCCCATCCCAGGAACATAAAACACAGGGTCATAGCCAAATCCGCCCCGTCCCTGCATCTCGTACAAAATTTCGCCAGAGCAAATCCCCTCGGCTTGACCCACAATTTCGCCATCAGGACGGGCAAGGGCGATCGCACACACAAACTGCGCTGACCGCTGAGAGGTATCGCCCAGTTCTCTCAGCAGTCGCGCAATGCGATCTTCGTCATCTTTGCCATATCGCGCAGAATAAACGCCAGGGGCACCATGAAGCGCCGCTACTTCTAGGCCAGAGTCATCGGCGATCGCCCATTGACCCAACTGTTTGGCAACCTGAGACGCTTTGAGGCAGGCATTTTCCATAAAGGTTTGTCCGGTTTCTTCTACGTCAAGATCCTCCGGCATCATTTGAAGATCCCAGGATAGGTCGCTGAGGTGGTGCTGAAGTTCTTTCAGCTTGCCAAGGTTTTGGGTAGCAACAACAAGGGGTGTCACGTAGATTTTGTTTAACAGTAAATGATTCAAACTCTAGTATGTTGCTTTGTAGCTGATTACAGCGTTGCAAGTTGTAACATTTGCATCACAACCCTATTTTCTAATCAAAGCCTAGAAGCGTCATCAGCCGATTTGAGGTCAAGCCTAGAAAGGCGTTGTTAAAATGAAGTCAATTCGAGTTAAACAGGAGTACCGTAATGGGCTTTATCAGCTTCGTGTTATTGATGGTGTATTTGGGCGGTGCCTGGAAATTCTGGACTGGATTTGGACAAACCCAATACAGTCAATCTCGGCCTATGCTGACGCTACTGTGGCCTGTGATGCTGTTTAGCGCATCTTATCGGCAAAACTTTAGACGGGCATTAAAGGGCTAGATTTTTGCCTATTGCCCTAGGTAAGCTTCCAGCACCTTCGCGTTGCTTTGGACTTCAGCAGGGGTACCACACATCAGGTTTTGGCCTTCTGCCAGCACCCACACGCGATCGCATAGAGACATAATCACCTCCATGTTGTGTTCAATCACCAGAAACGTGATGCCCTGCTGATTCCAGATTTTGACATGCTCACAAATCTGCTTAATCAGGGTGGGGTTAACGCCAGCGGCAGGCTCATCAAGCAAAATGAGTTTGGGATTGGTCATGAGGGCGCGTCCCATCTCTAGTAATTTGCGCTGCCCCCCAGAAAGCGACCCGGCGTAGGCATGAATCATGTGGCTTAGCCCTACAGACTCCAAAATCTCGGCAGCGCGGTTTCTGAGGCATTTTTCTTCGTTCACAATGCTGGGGCGCTGGGCAAAGATCCAGGTATTGCTAAGCTTTTCGCCCGTTTGATGGGGCGCTGCCAGCAGCAGATTATCTAGCACCGAGAGCTTCGACAATACGCGAGCAACCTGAAACGTCCGTACCATGCCCTGAAGGGCAATGCTGTGACAGGGCAGGGTATGAATGGGTTTTCCGTCAAACAGCACAGCACCTTGATCGGGAGAAATAAAGTTGCACAACAGATTAAACAAAGTTGTTTTACCTGCCCCATTGGGACCAATCAGCCCCACAATTTTGCCCTGCTCCACTTCAAGGGTGACGTTTTGAACCGCTTTGATACCACCAAAGGATTTACAAAGGCCATTGGCAGACAGCAGCGAGGGAAGTACAGATGCAGTCATGGGGTTATCGTCCAAGGGATAGCTCATCTTTTTTGCCTAAAATACCCTGCGGTCGCCACATCATTAAAACAATCATGAGCAGCCCAATCACCATGACTCGAAAGGCTCCCAGCCGCGCATCGTCCAGGGGCAGCAGCACAGGCAGCAAAAACCGAGTCGCAGCATCATAAGCCCAAAAGATGAGGGAGCCGAGTAGTGTGCCGACATTGTTGCCCGACCCGCCCAGCACCACAATAATCCAGGCTTGAAAGGTCAGCAGAGAAATAAACCCATCGGGGTTAATGAAGGTGAGCTGCCATGCATAGAAAGACCCCGCTAACCCTGCGATCGCCCCACCAATCATCAAAGACTGCAATTTATAGCGAAATACGTTTTTGCCCAGTGCCTTCGCCACTTCCTCATCTTCTCGGATGGCCTTGAGGACGCGCCCCCAAGGAGAATTCACCAGCGCCTCCAGCCGCCAGAATGCGATCGCAACGGTGACAACCAGTAGCCACATTAGCCCTGCTTTATAGGTGTAGTCCCATAGCCCAAGCACGTCTGCCCAAAAGGCCATCATGACGACGCTAAAGGTGAAAGTGGCTGTGGCGATCGCCCCGTGAGTGCCCCAGGGCTGCTGCTTAAACTGGGTGATCGGCTGCTTAAACTGAAGGTAGGGGATGCCCACGCCCAGCGCCAGCGGTACAACAGCCACAAACAGAAACCCAAAATCTACGCTGAACCCAAGCCAAAGGATAACGGCAAGTACCGTCAGACATAGCCCATAGCCGACAAAGAACGGGAGCGATGTGCGAGTAAGGCGGCGAACGCTTGGGACAGCACTATCTTCGCTGGGTAAAGCACTGACCCACTTCCACAGGTGCCAAAGCCCCACGCCAAGAATTCCGGCAAGGATGACAATCATGGCGAGTTTGACCGCCACGTTGGGCGCGAGCTTATCGAGGGGAAGCGGGTAGCTATAAACCCCACGGGTGCCCTTCGTGAGCCATTCTTCGTTGAGGGCGATTAAGCGCACCACTTCCGCTACGCCAATGGTCACGATCGCCAGATAGTCTTCTCGTAAGCGCAGCGTGGAGAGTCCAATCAATAATCCCAACAGTGCCGCACAAAGTCCACCTGCCGCTGTTGCCAGAATAATGGGCACCCCATTGAGGGACAGCAGCACCGTCACATAGGCACCCAAGGTCAGAAAGGCTACATGACCAAAATTAATGAGTCCGGTAAAGCCCCACTGAAGATTAAGCCCCAGGCTAAACAGGGCATAGGTCGCAATAAAAATTGCAAGGGAGGTAAGATAGCCGACCATGATTGTTAAAAAATCGCTTAGCGCAAGCGGTACGGCCTCAAAAGCACATTCAACAGTGGATTCAGCCTCAAGACCGATCCGAAATCACTGAAATTTTACCGCACTCTTGAGGAAAAGATGCATTTGAGCCATCGCGCACTGGATTATTAGGCCGCTTCTCAATTGATATGGTGTGGGACATTAATAATGGAAAAGCGGTGCACTCCATGACCCGCATTCTCGACCGGCACTCGCCCAGTGGCTTTGATTACAGCCTCAGATCTACAACAGTTTCAGAGTTTACGTACTAAATCTGGCGGTCTTTGAGTCTAGGTCAACTTAAGATTAATAAGACTTCAAATACTCTACCGAAAGGCCTTACGGTGTCTACAGGCTGCTGTTAGCAAGGCCATATTCTCAATCTGTAAGATTGTGGAGATAGTGACCAGACAAACTGAAATTAGCCTTCTTCATTATTATCTCAGTGGTCAGTTTGGACTTACGCCCTACTAGCCTGAAATTCTGAGCCTCAATCATCCATAGCAGGATCTTAAAACCCTTGAAACTTCTTGCCCTCAGCAACGGTCATGGTGAAGATGAAGTCGCCATTCGTGTTTTGCGGCAGCTTCAGCAACAATGCCCACAATGTCATCTGCGGGCACTCCCCCTTGTGGGGGAAGGTCGTGCCTATGAACAGGCAGGCATCTCCATCTACGGCTCAGTCCGTGCTGCTATGCCCTCCGGCGGGTTTATCTATATGGATCGACAGCGGGTACTGCAAGACCTCAAATCGGGACTCCTTTCTCTCTCTTGGAGGCAACTTCAAGACTGTCGTCGCTGGGCGTCTAGTGGGGGCATCATTTTGGCGGTTGGCGATATCGTACCCCTCCTATTTTCCTGGTTCAGCGGCGCACCCTATGCTTTTATTGGTACTGCTAAATCTGAATATTATCTAAGACAAGACGACACCGCCCTCAAGTCTCGTCGCTGGCCTTGGCAACGCTGGCTAGATGGCACCTACCTCCCTTGGGAAAGAGCATTAATGCACCACCACCGCTGTAAAGCCGTATTTCCGCGCGATCGCCTCACCGCTCTTTTCCTTAAACAATGGCCTATCCCCGTTTTTGACGTAGGGAATCCCATGATGGATGACTTAGAACCTGAGGGCATCATTCCCCTCCAGACATTGCCAAAGCATAGAGCAACCATTCTACTGCTACCCGGCTCCCGTCCCCCTGAAGCCTACGCCAATTGGCAGCTTATTCTAGACGGAATCACACCCCTAGCGCTTCAGGGTGAGAGCCTGGTGTTTATTGGAGCGATCGCCCCTCAGCTTAGCCTTGAGGAACTTCAGCAGCGTGCTACAGCCACAGGCTGGCAGCAGGTTTTAAAGACCTTTGGCAACCCCTTAGAAATCGCAGTTCCCTACGTTTGGCTAACGCTTGGGCAGGCGCATTTGTTAGTGGTACCCAAAGCATTCAGTGATGGGCTGCACCTGGCAGATTTGGCGATCGCCACAGCAGGCACTGCCACAGAACAATGCGTCGGCCTTGGCAAACCCGTTATCACCATCCCTGGCAATGGACCGCAGTTTACCTGGGCTTTTGCAGAAGCGCAGTCGCGGCTCTTAGGTGCTTCCATTCATCTCCTAAAACAGCCCCAAGAGATTCCAGTCCAAGTTCATACCCTCCTTCAGCAGTCTGACCTTCGGCATCTTTATAGAAAAAATGGAACGCAGCGAATGGGTCAAGCTGGTGCTTCTAAACGGATTGTGCAAACGCTTATTGAGGTCTTCAGTCTATAAAAACCTCAGTTTAAATGATGCCGAACCTCCTAATTTTGAAGCGTTGATGGGTTCCTATATCCTGTCACTTGAAGCTCAATAACCCCAAAAATTAGCCAGATCGCCGCCAAATTCTGACTTCTTTCTAATGGTATAGAAATCTACTGTTAACCTTTGGTAAACTGTTAAGCATCAAAACAATAATAGAAATGCAAAGTTTCCTTGATGACTAAGGCTAACTTTATTAAATGCAATCTTATTGGGTTAACTTCAAAAGTTTATCTTTTTGATTAAGTCTTTGTTATTTGGTGCAGGAGAATTTTGACCTATGATAGCCTCTATCCATTCCAGCCTTAAAGCATCCGCTGCCTTCGTATTCAGTGCAGGCATTGCGATTGCCCCCGTTGTGTCCATTGTCAATGGTGCCTGGGCACAATCTGCCGCCTTTAGAGATGTAGAAGCCAACTATTGGGCAAGACCATTCATTGAGCGGCTGGCTCAAGAAGATATTATTGCTGGGTTCCCCGATGGTAGCTTTAAGCCCAACCAGCCTGTTACTCGCGCTCAATTCGCGGCAATTATTCGTAAAGCCTTTAAAGAAACTGCAGTTCGCAATAGCCGTGACTTTAGCGATATCCCTAGCCAGTATTGGGCCACCAGCTCAATTGACAAAGCCTATACCACTGGGTTTATGTCTGGCTATCCTGACGGAACCTTTCAGCCTGAGCAGAAAATTCCTAGGGTGCAGGCACTTGTGTCCCTTTCCAGTGGTCTAAATTTGGTTCCATTAGGCTCCATCGAAAATGCCCTGGAGGTATTTCGAGATGGTGGTGAGATTCCAGACTACGCTCGTAAAGGCGTTGCAGCAGCAACCCAAAGAAATTTGGTTGTCAATTACCCCAACAAATTATTCTTAAACCCCAACGAAGTTGCAACCCGTGCAGATATTGCGGCTTTTGTGTATCAAGCCCTCGTCAATAAGAATGAGTTTAAGGCGCTCCCTCCACGATCAGACGCAGCAGCCTACATTGTTACCTCCAACTCTGGTACAGATCCCAATATGCCCCCTACCAGTGGGGGCGCTGTTGTTGCGCGCAACACAATTTTACCCGTGCAGTACGCTGGGAACAACAACGCCAGGCTCATTATTGCCCCTGGCGAAACGCTTACAGCCAACCTTGAGATATCTACTAATGTGGTAGGTCCTCAAGGTTCTATCCTAATCCCGCAAGGCAGCTTGGTTAAAGGGCAATTTCGACCCGTCAGCATTAATGGAACGACTCAAGGAACGCAGTACTTTACACAGCAAATCACCATTAGAGGGAAGGTGATTCCTATGCTTGCAACCTCTGACCCATTTATTGCAAGCAACCCGCAGACACTATCAGAAAATACTCTAAGGGGTGGTCTTGCCTCCGTTGCGGCACAGATACTGCTGGGTAGGGTGCTGGGCGGTGGATTTAACCTTGGTAATCTTTTGGGCACCTTGGGGGGCAGTGCTTCACCAACGTCTCCAACCGCAAACACCGTCATTGTGGTAGAGCCTAGGAGGATGACCCTCAGAGTTCAAAATGCCTTTAGAGTTGCAGCCCAGCCGACAAAAGCCTATATAAACGCGCAAATTGAGAATGGAGCAGCAGCAGCGCGTTAGAAAAACCTAGTGCCTGAGGCATTGCTAGCGCAAGTGGGTTAAGTTCTTACCAATTTAGCCTACTTGCGCTGTGGAGCATATTTTTTCAAAACACCCTGTTCTTGCTGAATTGGTAAAGTCCAGAGAATGTCTTGCTGGGCACAGTAGCTTAAATCTTCGTGAAGATTTAGACCAGAAAGCCTTTGTCCGTGGCTGGCATGTTTAAAGAGCGAGAGAAGATCATCTTTAAAGTGTCGATACAAACAAACCGCTGCAACTGCCTCATCATTGCCAGCTAGCTCATAGAGTGGCCTATCAGCTTTTAAGCATAACCCCTCAAGCACTGCGCCAGCACAGGCCGTATCTTCGAGAGAAAAGCCCCCTTCCCATCCAGAACCAACGATCCAAACAGTTTCTGGCTGGTGCTGGTGCAGATATTCAATAACGGCAGCTCGGTTAATAAAGGCAGCGGTTAAAACCGTCTGTGCTGCCTGAATACATTGAAGGGCGCGGGTACCATTGGTCGTGCTAATAAAAATCCGGCGCCCTTTGACGCGCTCAGGGGTACAGTCAAGGGGAGAGTTCCCTAAGTCAAATCCTTCAACCGTTTTGCCGCCTCGCTCCCCAATGCGAATGCGCTGTGCTGCATCCCATGCTTCGCTGACTTCCATCAAGACATGCAGATCGCTGAATGCCTGTACTGCTTCAGCGCCAGCATGGAGTGCCGTTACGATTGTAGAGGTGGCTCTCAACACGTCAACTGCGATCGCACAGTTTGGCATTGCGCCTTGAGGCACTGCTTCAGGGGTGTTATAGATAAATACTTTCATTGCAAATAATGTATTTTCCACGTTCCATGAAGACACATTTGCGCCTTCAGGAATATCAATGGACGTGAGCTAATTCAGCATACCTTAGGGTATTGAGTAAAAGCGCTAAAGCCTGTCGACTAGGTGAGTGTAAAGGCGATCGCCCTCAAACCAAGAGCCACGACTTTTTAATCGTGGCTCTTAGTAGACCTCACCTCCTAAAAAGCGAGGCCTTGCTTATACGGTCTATCAAAGGGAAACTATTTGGGCATCGATCCGCCAAAAGAACCCATCATAGACCCTAAGCCCTTAAAGGATTTACTAGTTTTCATCAAGGCCAACAGTTTTTTGAGGTCAACCGTTAACGTAGGTGTGGGGTAAGACTCCAGCAGATTCATGGTGCCCAACCCTTCTTTAGAAGAGGCTGAAATGAGCAGTGCACCTCTTAACGCAATGACTTCACTATCGCCGGGTAATTCGGTTGCGCTTGCAAGTTCTGTGAGAAGCCCTTCTGCCGCAGGAGTCTTTAACAGCTTATCGACCTGCACCACATTAAATGGAAACTTCATATTTAGGGTTTTGGTCAAAGACTCTCTATCTTTGGACTTTACAAGGCTTAGGAAAGACCCTAGTTCAGCAGAAGGTGTCCCTGTTTGCGCATAATCTTTAAGATCGGCAACTGCGATGGAGCGGTAGATTGGCCCATACTTCATCGTAATTTTATCGGAACTCCACCCTGCCTCAGCAAAAACCATTGATCCAATGCCGCACAGCGCTAAGCCTGAAGTAATACCAACAAATAAGCGACGGAAGGAACGCAGATTAGTCATAGTAAAAATTTAGTTTGAATGGAATTAATTTGGAATGGTTTAGAAAACAGTTGTCTAGTTAGCTTCAATGGAAGCTCAAGGGGGGAGACTAAGTTTTAATCAATGGGTTCTGACTCAGCAGGGTATAGCTCAAGGATGCTTGAATCTTAAGCGATGTTCCTGAACAACCAAATTTTCCATTAAGTATGCAGGAAGCCAGCAATTCGGTCAACTGCGGCCTGTAAGATAGTCGGCTCGTGAACGAGCGCAAAGCGGACGTAGCCTTCTCCACATGCCCCAAATCCAGCCCCTGGCGATGCTGCAATGCCCGTTTGAGCTACTAGCGCCTTACAAAACTCAATGGAATTCTGTTGCCATGACTCTGGGAGCTTTGCCCAGACATACATTGTGGCCTCTGGAGTCGGTACTAGCCAGTCAATCGTATGAAGAGCATCAATAAAAGCATCTCGTCGGTCTTTAAAGGTCGCGACGGTTTGGGCAACTTCATCATCACAGGTGGTCAATGCTGTGGTAGCTCCCGCCAAAATGCCTTGATATTGGTTAAAGTCAACGATGGTTTTAATTTGCCGCAGACCATAGATGAGGTTGGCGTTGCCGATCGCATAGCCAATCCTAAACCCGCCCATGTTGTAGGACTTGGAGAAGGTGAAAAACTCAATCGAGCAGTTACGATCGCGGTCTGCCTGAAGCACCGACGGCATAGGCTGTTCGGTAAAGGCTAAATCCGCGTAGGGGAAATCATGGACGAGAACAACACCGTGGGCTTGGCAAAAGTCTACCGCCTGTTGAAAAAAGGTGAGCGTGGCGATCGCCGTAGTCGGGTTGTGAGGGTAGCTCAGCACCATCATCCGCGCCTTCTGCACCACCTCTAGCGGGATGTCTTCAAAGACAGGCAGAAAATGCTTTTCTGCCGTCAGCGGCATGGGATGCACCTTGCCTCCTGCCAGGTAAACCCCACCAGCATGGGAAGGATAGCCTGGATCTTGTAGCAGCGCGTAATCCCCTGGGTTAAGAATAGCAAGGGGTAAATGGGCGGTGCCTTCTTGAGAACCAATGAGCGGCAATACCTCAGTTTCTGGGTCTACGGATAGACCAAACTTTTTCTCATACCACTTTGCCGCCGCCTCACGTAACGGTCGCGTGCCGTGAAACAGCAGATAGCCGTGGGTGCTGGGGTCAGAGAGCGATCGCCCAATGACATCTAAGATTCGAGGTGAAACGGGCAGGTCAGAGGAGCCAAGGGAGAGGTCAATAATCTCTTGCCCCTTGGCGCGCGCCAACTGCTTAGCCTGATCCATCTCGGCAAACACATTGGACTTAAACGAAAGAAGGCGATTGGCTAACTGCATAAAATGTTAGGTTCAGCCTCTCAATTAGAGTGAACCCTTAAGTAAACGTCTACAAAATCAGCTTTCAAAAGAGCGGCGATTGTCTTAGATGATTCCCAGAAAAGTTTGTATCGCTGAGATTGTACCCTTCGACTCCGCTCCCTATCGCCAAAGCCGAGGCTACGCCAAAACGACGGGTTCAGGACACAGCAAGGCACAATCTCTAGTTTCTAGCTGGCTGAGCGGAGTCGAAGCCAGCGGTAGGGGTTTTCCAGAAATCGCATTAAGCGTTGACCGTCCTTTAAGACGGAGGCTGCTGCTGCATTTGCGCTCGGATCTTTTCAAGTTCCGCATCCACCACCGCTTTAGGAATATTCGCCACGGCCTCATCTGCCGCAGGCAGTGCGCCCTGAGCCTGGGGCGTTCCTGCAATAGACTTGGGGTTTAGATCCATACTCGCCCTAAGCTGCTCCAGCTCAAAATCTACGTCGCTGCCGCCTTCTAAAGCCGCAAACTTATCGGCTAAAGAATCTCCGGCTAACTCCGAAACCGCTGCTGACTTCGCCTCCATCTCTAAGACTTTTTCTTCCATTCGGTCAAAGGTGCTGGTTGCAGAATCTAGATTAATTTGACCCATCGCCGAGCTAATTTTCTCAGTCGCTTGGGCAGCTCTGGCTCTGGCCTTGAGCATATCTTTCTTGGTTTTGGCCTCAGCAATCTTGCTCTCAAGCCCCATCATGCCTTTGCGCATGGTGTCTACTTGCCCAGAAGACTGATCGAGCTGCTGTTTTAGGCTGGTTGCAGTAGTCGCAAAGGTTTGCTTACGGGCCAAAGCTTCACGGGCGAGAGCCTCATCTCCTTTTTGGAGCGCCAACTGCGCCCGTCGATACCATTCATCGGACTGGGTTTGGGCTTGGTTATACTGCTGCTCTAACCGCTTTTGGGAGGCAATCGCCCCTGCCACAGCCTGCCGCAGCTTCACCAAGTCTTCCTGCATGTCAATCACGGTCTGCTCCAGAATTTTTTCTGGATCTTCTGCTGCACTGACCGTTGCGCTGATATTAGAGCGAAGAACCCGACTAATCCGATCAAATAAGCCCATGATGTCCCACTTCCTTCATCAAATTGTTCAACAGCCTGTTTTTAAAGGCAAAATATTCGCGTAGAGAGACGCACCGCGTAAGCCCCCGAACCCATTTTAACTTTACCTTGTATGGCCTTGGTGTTGCTAAAGCCGATCATAAGGCACCATAGCTCATCAAACCGTTTGAGACAAACGAAATGAAGCCCAGCGGTTAGCTTTGAGCCATATTAGTTTTGAGGCACAATAGAAGCCGGAAAGCCCTGGTTCTTTAGCTCATTGACCATCTGCTGCGCCTGCTGAAGACTCTCTAAGTCGGCAAGCTGAATGCGCTGTTGACCGCCCACAACCGCAATAAAGGCATCGGGCACAAGCTGTCGAGCAGTCTGAAGCGACGCTTGACTGTCGGTCGCCAGCACAATGTAGCGCGCCGCATTGGGATTAATGGGAGCGGCTGGGGTTGCGGAGGGTGTGGGCGTAACAGCAGTATTCGCAGCACTGGGCAAAGGCGGCAGCAATGCAGATGGCGACACGAGAGGCTGAGGCGTTGGCACAGAAACGGGCTTTAAAGAAAACCATCGCATCGCTAAAACCCCTAAGAAACCAGCCAATGCCAGCAGTCCTAAAATCAGTAGCGCAACCCCTGAGATCACCACCCAAGACCGTTTTGCATCGGTTTTGCCGTCCTCAACTGGGGTAATCTCAGCCTTGGCCGGATCGTCTAAGTGCTTGAGCAGTGCTTCTGAAGACTCTAAGTAATCTTCAATCGACGGGTCTAAAAACTGATCAAAGGCTTTCGGCTCTGCCGTTAGCTCCGCACCATAAGATTCTGGAAGCGTTTCAATCTCATCGTCTTCAATAACGGCAGTCATTTCTTGATCTACTGCTTCTGCTGGTGCAGAGCGATCATCAGATTGGCTCAAGGAGCCATCCAAAACCTCTTCTGATGCATCGTCGTGCCCAAATGGCTCTAAGGCTAAATCAAAAGATTGCAGCGCTGAAGCTTCTAGTTCTGCACTGGGGAGTGTAGCCAGTGCCATACTCTCTTGACTCTGGCGGTTGCGATAGAGCGCGAGTTCTGACTCTAAAGAGAGGTCTAGACAGGCGATCGCCGCTTTAAGTTCTTCAGGCAATATTACGGGTTGGTTCTCGACAGACATACGCTTCCACTCTAGATTGCCGCTTTTGGCCTCTTCAGCTTTGCACTAAGTTTAGACATAACTCAAGCCCTCCTGCTGAGTCGCACTAGTCCACAGCGCTCGGCTAGGCTTATGAGTACTTACTGATGCGATTTGCAAAGCCCTATGGACTCCCTCACCGCCGCAACTTTACCCAAGGCTTTTCCGCCAAAACTCCCAATCTTAACCATCTTACGGTTAGGGCTGTTTCAAATGGGGTTAGGCATTATGTCTATCCTCACCTTAGGCGTTCTCAATCGTATCCTCATTGACCCCGCATTTCTTGCCATTCCTGCAACCATTGCGGGGGGAACCTTGGCAATGTATCAATTTGTCTCTCCCATTCGGGTCTGGGTGGGTCAACTTTCAGACTCTAAGCCGCTGTTTGGCACCCATCGCACCGGATACATCTGGACTGGCACAACGCTATTTACGCTGTGCGCGTTTGGTGCGGTTCAGGTGATGTGGCGATTAGCCGATAGCCTAGAGCAAAATGGCTGGGCGACTAGCACTTATGGTTGGGTGGGGTTGCTTGCGCTGATGTTTGCCTTTTATGGGGTGTGCGTCAGCTTCAGCTCTACGCCCTTTGCCGCGCTGTTAGTGGATGTGTCTGACGAAGACAACCGCTCTAAAGTGGTGGGTATTGTATGGGCCATGCTGATGGTGGGCATTGTGATTGGTGCAGTGACGAGCGGGGTTTTGCTCAAGGGGCTAACGCCAGAAACTCTGCAAAGTTCTATCAATCGGCTGTTTATGGTGCTACCCGCCTGCGTGGTGGGCTTGGCCTTCACCGCCACGGTTGGGGTTGAAAAACGCTACTCACGCTACGGGTATCGGTCAGCAGTCGCTGGACGGGAAGATCAAATTACCTTCAAAGCAGCGCTTCGCATTCTGACCGCTAGCCGTCAGACGGGCATCTTTTTTAGCTTTCTGGTGCTGATGACCGTGGGTTTATTTATGCAGCAGCCTATTCTAGAACCCTACGGCGGCGAGGTGTTTGGCATGACGGTTTCTCAAAGTACGCAGCTTAATGCGTTTTGGGGTATTGGTACACTCATCGGCATTACCGCAACCGGATTTTTGATTGTGCCGCGCTGGGGGAAACAGGCGACTGCACGCTTTGGCTGTAGGGTCGTTGCGGTCTGTTTTTTAGGCGTAATTGCGGTGGGGTTTACGCACTCTCAGGTGGCGTTGCAGGTTGCCATGATTGTTCTAGGGCTGGGCTATGGCCTTGTCACCAATAGCGCCGTCAGCCTCATGCTTGACCTAACCGCTGCTGAAACCGCCGGAACATTCATTGGGGCGTGGGGGTTGGCTCAGGCCATGTCTCAGGCCAGCGCCACTGTGGTAGGCGGCGCTTTGCTCGATGTAGGGCGATCGCTATTTGGCAGCCAGCCGCTTTTTGCCTATGGTCTGGTGTTTACCCTAGAGGCGCTGCTAATGCTGGTCGCCGTCACAATGCTCGATAAAGTCAACGTGATAGAGTTCCGCGATCGCACCCAGGCTGCAATCTCAAGCATCCTTGCCCAGACGCTGGACGACTAACGCAAATGCCTGATTCTGTAGCTTGAACCCTGACCTGCGTCATCAAACTTAACGGCGTTTTTACACTTCGTAATATTACAGCCCTTCAGAACAGGTTACTAAGTTAGAGAGAGACGCTTTGCCAAGCTCTCAAAAGCAGGGTAAACGCCTCTAGAAAATGCTTTAGCAAAAGTCCTACACATTTGTTAAAGAACAAAGGATAGGGACGCGAATCGTTCTAATGTAAAAGTTAATTTCTTAAAATTTTGACAACATCGTCCCAGTGACCTTCTCACCCAATCTGAAAAAACTCAGATTGAGTGATTAAGAAACTTGTATCGTTCTTCGTCATTATTAGCGCAGTAATTTGAAGGGAGCCTTCGAAAGCAGATGATTGTAAAGGCAAGTGGAGGAAGCTCAGTCGCACGCCCACAGTTGTACCAAACTGTCCCCGTTGCGACCATCATTCAAGCGGAGCAGCAAGACCGCTTTCTACAGCAGGGTGAGCTAAATGAACTGTCTATCTATCTCAGTTCTGGCGTTAAGCGCCTAGAGATTGCGGCAGTTTTAGCTCAAAACGCTGAGGTTATTGTTTCTCGCGCCGCCAACCGCATTTTTACAGGTGGCTCGCCAATGGCTTACTTAGAGAAGCCACCTGTGCCAGAGCGAGAGTTGGCAATGGTTGGCGGCGGCAGCGCTGCCCAAGCTCAAAAAATGGGCACAACCACCTATGTTGAATCTAAGGGTAACTCCATTGGGAGTGCCTTTAGGTCACTGCTGCGTTCGTCCTCGATTGGTGGCCCCACCCCTCCAGGCTTTCGGCAGATTAATATTTCGCGCTACGGCCCCGAGCGGATGCAGAAGTCTCTGCGTGACCTAAGCTGGTTTTTGCGCTACACCAGCTATGCGATCGTGGCAGGCGACCCCAATATTATTGCGGTCAACGTCCGGGGCTTACGCGAAATTATTGAGAACGCTTGTTCGACCGATGCGACGCTTGTGGCATTGCAAGAAATGGGTGGAGCCGCAATCTCTTACTTCAGTAGTGACGCAGAGGCTCAGGCCGTTGTTCTTCAATACTTTGAAGTATTAATTACAGAGTTTAAAGCCGCTACGCCTTCCGATAAAATTCGCAAAGGTGGCTCTAGCGCTCAGCAGGGCTTACGCCTACCGCAGATTTATTCCAACGCTGCCGAGCGTCGGGCTAAATATGCCATGAAGCCGGGTCTGTCATCTTCAGAGAAGAATGAAATTGTAAGAGCGGCCTACCGTCAAGTCTTTGAGCGAGATATTACAAAAGCCTACAGCCTTTCTATTTCTGACCTAGAATCTAAGGTCAAAAATAGCGAAATCTCCATGAAGGAGTTCGTGCGCCGCCTTGCAAAATCGCCACTTTACCGCAAGCAGTTCTATGAGCCGTTTATTAACAGCCGCGCTCTAGAGCTTGCGTTTCGGCATATTTTAGGTCGTGGCCCCAGCAGCCGCGAAGAAGTTCAGCGCTATTTTTCCATTGTCTCTACGGGTGGCTTGTCTGCCCTAGTGAATGCTCTGGTCGATTCCCAAGAGTATTCTGATTACTTTGGTGAAGAAACCGTCCCGTACCTTCGTGGTTTGGGTCAAGAAGCGCAAGAGTGCCGCAACTGGGGCGCTCAGCAAAACCTGTTGCGGTACAGCGCGCCTTTCCGCAAGACACCTGAATTTTTAACAGTGTTTGCCGCACAAGATCAGCCACTGCCCGACCAGCACGTCTACGGCGTAGGTAACGATCCATTAGAAATTCAGTTTGGCGCAATCTTCCCGAAAGAAACCCGCAACCCGACCGCAGGCTCTGCGCCCTTCGGCAAAGATACGCGCCGGATTTTGATCAATCGTGGCCCTGGTATCAACAGCCAGGTCAGCAGCCCTGAAGCGAGAGGCATTGCGCCTAGCACCCTAGGGCCTAAGGTCTTCAAGCTTGATCAGGTGCCCAGCTTTAACCAAAAAATTGG
>JANPLU010000042.1:0-6703 GCA_031422435.1 Acaryochloridaceae cyanobacterium VAR_48_metabat_390 | reverse complement strand
CGACAGCAGGCCACAGAACTAGCCGAAAAAATTTCGCTAGGGCTAGCAGAGTTAAAAACCACTGCCGAAGCCAAAGATGGCGAGCAGCTTGTAGCGCAGAAAAATGCGCTGCTTGACACCATCGGGGTTCTAGAAGCTTCTATGGTGGAGAAATTCCCTTACGAGGTGCCAGCCGCCTATGCTAGCTATCCGCAGCTCAAGGGCAGAGCGACCATTGCAGTGGAGACGACCAAAGGTAATTTGACCGTTGTTGCAGATGGCTACAGTGCGCCAGTCACGGCAGGTAACTTTGTCGATTTGGTGCAGCGAGGTTTTTACAATGGGCTGCCCTTTACCCGCTCTGAAGAGTCTTATGTGCTTCAGACGGGTGATCCTCAGGGTGCTGAAGTAGGCTTTGTAGACCCTACCAGTGGAAAGTATCGCGCTATCCCAATGGAAATTTTGGTGCAGGGCGATAAGGTGCCGTTTTACGGTTCTACCTTGGAAGACGCAGGGCGCTATTTAGACAATCCGGTGCTGCCGTTCTCAGCTTATGGTGCGGTTGCAATGGCTCCACCAGACACAGATGCGAATGGGGCTTCTTCTCAGTTTTTCTTCTTTTTGTTTGAGCCAGAACTAACCCCAGCAGGGCGTAATCTTTTGGATGGACGCTATGCCGTGTTTGGCTATGTAGTGTCGGGTCAAGAGGTGTTAGGTCAGCTTAAGCAGGGTGACAAGGTTCTATCCGCGAAGGTGGTTGAGGGTCTGGAAAATTTTGTAAAGCCTAAGACGGCCTAGTACAGCTTGGCGTAAGTCTATCTACTGCCTAAACTTTTAGAAGTCAGACACTATGCCCCTGATCCCTAATTAATAGTGAACTAATTTCCGCCGCGCTGTAATAGTTTAAGTCTTGGAGTAACGCTTTAGTCTATTCTCATACTTGAGGATAGACTTTTTTGATCTGACATTTCCTTGGTTTAAGACACACAAAAATAATTAAATCCAGCAATAGTTAGGTTGCTTTAGTCTTTAGTAGCAATGGAAGCTATGATAATCATTTGGCTGTATGGTTGAACCTCCTTAGGCCATTAGGGAATGTAGTTTATCAAACACTGCCTAAAGCTTTTGATCTGGATATACTCAAATTGTAAAGCTACTAAGATATCTGCTTTAGAGGTTAAGCTATGTCAGGAATGCCGAGAGCGGATCGTCGAGATTCTAACAGTGACAATAAGCGTAATAACCCTCACCCCCAGCAGATAGAAGCTATTACTTATGCTGAGCTGAAACAGAAACTAATTAGCGCTAAAGCTGATAATTATTTATTGGAGAAGGAAAAAGCTCAATTACAAGAACAGCTTCAAATGTCACAGGTTGCAGTGGAGAGATGGAAGGAGTATGAAATACAGCACCAACTCTTTCTTGGTGAGCGGCAAAAATATCAACAAATTCTTTTCCTCTATAATGAAGAGCAAGCGAAGTATGAAGAAGCAGATGCTCAACGCGAAAAATATCTGCTGCTATATAACAAAGCACAAACGCAACTGAAATCCGAAAGAAGTTCAAAAGCTAGTATCAAGGGCTGGGAAACTCGTCGTAAGCGCGAAAATGAGCGTTTAAAGCAGCAGATTGGAGATATGGTCATTCTTCTACGCGAATCTCTAGAACGCAAAGAAGAAAGCATCAACCATCTCTATCTCATCGGTGATCGCATGGATAGAATTCAGTCTTTAATGACTTCGGCAGAGCTAGACTCGAACCAAGATCCCGTTGGGGATTTAGAAAAACTAATGCGAGTTTGGTTGCTTGTTCAAAAAATTCTGGCTGAATAAGGCGTTATGGAGCAGCAACAAAAATCTACTTTGCCGCAGCAAACAAGTGTTGGAAAGACAATTCGTAAAATTGCTGATCAACTCAAACAGGAAAGTAATCTACAGATTAAAGTGACCTCCCAGATATTAGGAGCTGCTGCACAGATTTCTGAAAATCATGATCGATTGATTGATGAAGTTGTCGATATGGTTGAGGAAGATTTAGATCATCGTGCTCAAACGTATAAAGCAGATAAATTTACCGTGGATGTTCTTAAACAGCAGTTTAAGACGTTTGGTGAAGCCAAATCTCACTTTGAGTTAAAAGCCAATAGTTGGGCAACCCTTTCAGATAAGCTCAATAGTCTTTCTGATCAAAGCTCAATAGTCACTCATTGCTCCAAGACTTCAGTGACAAATCGTCTTGAGATAATTGAACATGAGATCAGAATTATGCGTACTGAAGTAAGCCAGGTTCTATTTCTGCTTCATCAGCTTACCCATAATTCACTCAAGAACTAAAGCGGCATCATCGATGGATAAAACTTGCCTAGCTTTTGATTCTCTCGTCAGCGAGATTGGTGAGCAGCAGTTGCTCCAGCGGCTTCAGCGGTTTTGTCCTGCCCATTTAGTGGGGGACGATGCGGCAGTTTTGCCCACGCGGGGCGATCGCCATTTAGTCGTCACCGCTGACATGCTGGTAGACGGCGTTCATTTCAGCATTGGCTTAGCTAACCCAACAGTTCGCACAACCTCCCCTGCGGATGTCGGCTGGCGAGCGGCGGCGGCAAATCTGTCTGATCTCGCCGCAATGGGCGCAGAACCGCTGGGCATTACGGTGAGTTTGGGGCTACCGCCCCAAACGCCCATCCGCTGGCTAGATGAGCTGTACGAAGGCATGACCCAGTGCCTAAATGCTTATCAAACCCCTATTTTGGGCGGCGACCTCTGCCGATCGCCTATCCTGACCCTTGGCATTACGGCACTGGGGGAAGTGCTGCCCACCCAGAAAATTCTGCGCTCAGCTGCTCAACCTGGAGATGCCATTGTTGCGACAGGGATACATGGCGCATCCCGTGCCGGACTAGAGCTATTGCTGAACCCGCAATGGGGGCAAGATTTAGACGCACAAGCGCGTGCCGCCCTTCAACGCGCCCATCAGCAGCCCATTCCACGCCTCGATGTACCGCCGCTGATTTGGCAAATTGACCCGACAATTCGAGTGGCTGGCATGGACAGCAGCGATGGCTTAGCCGATGCGGTGCTTCAGATTTGTCGCGCTAGCGGCGTGGGAGCCTGTCTATGGCAAGATCATCTCCCGATTCCTGAAGCATTTAGGCAAACGCAAGCACTCTCAAAACAAGACGGCTTAGACTGGACGCTGTATGGGGGCGAAGACTTTGAGCTAGTGCTGTGTCTGTCAGAGGCGATCGCCCTCCAACTCCTCCCAAAACTAGGGAAACATGCCGCCATCATCGGAGAAATTACACAAGAGCCTTCTGTGATTCTCAAAGACCCTAGCGGTTTTTACCTGGATCAGGTGCTTAGTCTAGAGCGAGGGTTTCAGCACTTTGGCGATCGCGGCTCTGCATAATCATGCTCATCTCGCTGCCGCCAATTTTTTAAACTGCCTCAGCCAGGACATAGTGCTTAAACTGACGTTCATCTTACCGAAAGGCTGGGGTATGGACGCGCTAGCGACCGTTCATCCAAACTTCGCCGTGCTGCTTCCGCTGCGGATGCTGTTGGCGAAGTCGTTAAGTGCTCTCTAAATTGGTTGCCAATCGAGCAAAACGAGACATTCGTGTTTGAGCATGAGGAATATCAAGGAGCCATGCCACCATTCGGACAATGTTGATCGCAACGCCAGTCAGAATGTGCTGCAACCGCTTCTTTGCCAAGCCCAAGTAGCGCGATCGCCTCAATCCAACAGCATTAATGCCTTGAGATAGCGTTCCTTCAATCCCAGCTCGACGGTTATAGGTTTGTTTCCACTCCTTACTTTCCTGTTGCTGACGACCCTTTTGTAATGCCTCATATTCGGGGCCATTTGTGAATCTGACTCATTGGCACCACTGATAAAAATCCCTAGAATTAGCCCTAAAACGTCAATAATGATATGCCACTTGAGTCCTTTAACCCTTTTGAACCCATCAAAGCCGTTTGAGGCCCCCTTCTGAAGTTCCTTTGACGGAGCGGCTATCGATGATGGCTAATGTAGGTTCTTCATTACGTCCCTCAAAGACACGAACTTGTCGCACTATCGTTTGATTGATTGTTTGCCACAGTCCGGTTTTGACCCATCTGCGAAAGTAGTCATACACTGTTTGATGGGGTGGAAAATCATGAGGTAAGGCTCTCCACTTGCATTCATTATGGACGCGGTAAAAGATGGCATTGAGGATTTCCCTAAGGTCAACGATTCTGGGACTGCCAAGTTTGTTTGATTTAGGAAGTAAGGGTCTGATTTTCTCCCATTCGGCACCACTAAGGTCGCTGGGGTAAGGATTTCGAGACATCAGGTTTCTCCGAGCACTGCATCATGATTCAAAATACTCCCCAATCTTCTAAACCTTTTCAGTGGTCTTTATAAAAACTTTACAGACGGCTTCTAAAGTCTCCATCCCCCTGCTTCAGAATGAGGTTATGTTTGAATTAATCTCTCCCGTTATCTAGACTTCAGCCGTAGCTTTGGATTTTCAGCATCATGGCGATCGTGTCTTCCCAGCCTCAATCTTCTCAGCCAGAGGATAAGCCGTCGCCGCTACCGCAACGCAAAAAAGCTGCCTCTACCATTTCCACAGATTTATCCCCGCCGCCTGCATCTGAGCCGTTATCTTCCCTCGTCCGGCCAGAAGCCGCTCCAGAGGAGCAGAGCAGCAAAAATGACGAAAAGCTCCGTCCCCAGAAGCTTTCAGAATATATTGGGCAGCGAGAACTCAAGGACGTTCTTAAAATCACCATTCAGGCTGCCCAGTCTCGCCAAGAGCCGCTCGATCACCTCTTGCTGTATGGTCCTCCGGGATTGGGCAAAACCACCATTTCTCTCATTCTTGCCACAGAAATGGGCGTTACTTGTAAAGTAACCAGCGCCCCTGCCCTAGAGCGCCCCCGCGATATTGTGGGCCTGCTCATGAATCTTCAAAAGGGCGACATTTTATTTATTGACGAAATTCATCGCCTATCGCGGATGACCGAAGAACTGCTTTATCCTGCGATGGAGGATTACCGCTTAGACATCACCATTGGTAAAGGCCAATCTGCCCGTATTCGCAGCCTAACCCTACCGCCCTTTACCCTCATTGGCGCCACAACCCGCGTAGGAGCCTTAACCTCACCCCTGCGCGATCGCTTTGGCTTTATCCAGAGGCTCCGCTTCTATGAGCCAGACGAACTCGACCAAATTATTTTGCGCACCGCTACTATATTAGGGGTAGAAATTTTGCCCGATGCGGCTCAAGCGGTAGCGCGGCGATCGCGGGGAACCCCTCGGATTGCCAATCGCCTCCTGCGTCGGGTACGAGATTTTGCAGCAGTCAAAGTCGTGAGTCCTATTACCGAGGCGATCGCCGTCGAAGCGCTAGAGCTTTTTAACGTCGATCCCTGCGGGTTGGATTGGACAGATCGTCGCCTACTCAGCGTCATGATTGAACATTACGGCGGGGGGCCCGTCGGTCTCGATACCCTTGCCGCCGCCACCGGAGAAGACTCTCAAACCATTGAAGAAGTGTATGAGCCATACCTGCTTCAAATTGGCTATCTAAACCGGACTCCACGAGGTCGTGTCGCCACCCCAGCCGCCTGGAAACATTTAGGATTTGAGCCTCCAGAGCATCAGATGTCGATTTTAAGATAGCGATCTGTTGACCACGACTCATCACCAACGCGGCGCATTACAACCTTCTCAACGAATGAGTAGATTAAATCAAGACTTTTAAGTAATCTGGTTGAAATTCTTCTTGCGACAAGCGAAATGAAGCAACGTCCTTTTTCCCCCGCTTTCTCTTATTTCTTACCCAGGCTGGCTGCTGCACTAGGACTTGCCATTGCTGTATGTCCCCTGGTGGCAGCGGCTCAGTGCATGACTCGGCTGAAGGGAAAAACCTACACCAACCTGCCAGAAAACCTTTGTCCTAAATATACCGATATGCTGCTGGGTCGTACCCTTAAACAGCAAGAATACGGTGGTATTATCTGCGATCGCCCCGAATCCTCCTATATTTTGCTACAGCGTCTCGTTAGATACACCAAACAAGGTAAGGCTGTTTGGCACATTACACAGGTTAAGCCAATCCCCAGACCTAATCCTCAAAGTCTTATTGTTGGAACTGGATGCCGCTATCTACAGCCACAGCAGACGAGCGCCATGAGGCCTATCTTTGCCCTGGTTCAATCCACCGCCAACCGCACTTACCAAACCCTTTCAGCTTGGCAAGTAAACCTAGAACAAGAGTCCTTTGCAGATCTCGATCCACAGCAGGTAATTTGCGAAGGATTCTTAGAGTAAAGACTGTGCAAATACCCACACAAAAATACCTATAGGCACTTACACACCCATAGGCATTGACTAGAATTTAAGTCTCTAACCATCATTTAAGGCGATCTGCTGATCACGCATTTCCGTCTATGAAGACGTTTTGTGAGAAGCACGAAATCGCCGACCATACCACAGCCCTAACAGACCCAAAGCAGCGGTGATCCCTGCGGTTGAGGAAGGCTCAGGAACAGGGGGGGGAGTCGGCTCGCCACCGCCGCCACCAATCACCCCGGGAATAATAAGTAGCGGCGTTGCTAACAGACCCCACAAAGGGCTTGTTGCCCCCGCCAATACTCCACCCCCACTAGGAGGGACACCTCCTACTTCACAGGTAGCCGTTCCGCCAACGGCACAGCAGTCGTCTAGTACAGGAACC
>JANPLU010000041.1:0-17776 GCA_031422435.1 Acaryochloridaceae cyanobacterium VAR_48_metabat_390 | reverse complement strand
GACCATTAGCTCTGCTACAAATCCGCTCATCCCAGGAAGCGCCAGGGACGCCATAGAGCAGGTGGTAAACATGGCAAAAATCTTGGGCATTTTTTTGCCAACCCCGCCCATTTCTTCCAGAATGAGCGTGTGAGTACGGTCATAGGTAGCCCCAACCAAGAAAAATAAGCTGGCTCCAATGAGTCCGTGAGACACCATCTGCAAAACTGCGCCACTCAGACCGAGATCGGTATAAGACGCGATCCCAATTAGCACAAAGCCCATGTGGGAGATCGAAGAATAGGCAATCTTGCGCTTCAGATTGCGCTGAGCAAAAGAAGTAAGCGCAGCATAGATGATGTTCACCACGCCCAGTACCACCAGCGCTGGCGCAAAATAGGCGTGAGCACCGGGCAGCATCTCTACGTTCATGCGAATGAGGGCATAGCCACCCATCTTGAGCAGAATACCCGCTAACAGCATGTGTACGGGAGCCGTGGCTTCGCCATGGGCATCCGGGAGCCAGGTATGGAGCGGCACAATGGGCAGCTTGACCGCGTAGGAAACTAGCAGGCCGCCATAGACCAATAGCTGGAATGTCAGACCGTATTCCTTTAGCCCCAGGGTGTGCATATCAAAGGTGACGGTATCGCCGTAAAAGGCCATCGCCAGAGAGGCCACCAAGATAAATAGAGAGCTACCAGCCGTGTACAGAATAAACTTGGTCGCGGCGTAAAGCCGCTTATAGCCACCCCAAATCGACAGCAGCAGGTAGACGGGGATCAGCTCTAGCTCCCATACCAAGAAGAACACAAGCATGTCCTGCACGGCAAAGACGGCAATTTGACCGCCGTACATGGCTAAAACTAGGGTGTAGAACAGCCGAGGCTTCATGGTGACAGGCCAAGCCGCCAAAATGGCCAAAGAGGTAATAAACCCCGTCATCAAAATCAGGGGCATAGATAGCCCATCTGCCCCAACAGACCACTTCAGACCAATTTGCGGAACCCAGTCGTAGCTTTCGACAAGCTGCATTCCAGGGTTAGAAAAATCGTACTGCGTATAAAAAGCAGTCACGATGAGGATGAAATCAATCAAACCCACCACAAGGGCGTACCAACGAATGGGTCTACCCTTGCCTGCCTCATCGGGGATAAACGGGATGGCAATACAGGCCACAATGGGCAGAAAAATGACCGTCGTCAGCCAGGGAATCTGGGTAAGCGTCATAGGAAAAAGCCCGTCACACTCACAAAACAGAGATGGATATTAGTCTTCAAATTTAGGGCTGAGATTACTCAACCCTAAGCGGACACAATCACAATGCCCAGCACCGCCAAGAAAACGATGAGGGCATAAAACTGCGCCCGACCGTTTTCAAAATACTTCAGCCCTTCGCCCGTAATGACCGCGAGAAAGCCCGTAAAGTTGACTGCGCCGTCTACAACGTTGTAGTCAACCTCTAGCACCTGACGCGCTAAACGACGGGTACCGCGGACAAACACTGAGTTATAGAAATCGTCGAAGTACCACT
The DNA here is from genome assembly GCA_031422435.1 of Acaryochloridaceae cyanobacterium VAR_48_metabat_390. Taxonomy (GTDB): domain Bacteria; phylum Cyanobacteriota; class Cyanobacteriia; order Thermosynechococcales; family Thermosynechococcaceae; genus JAAURS01. The sequence goes on along the minus strand of JANPLU010000041.1, from coordinate 16,263 downwards.
TGTTGAGCGAAAAGTTGTAAAGGGCTGGGAACTTAGCTGCGATCGCCGCCGGATCAATCTTATGCCGTAGGTACATGAGCGAGGCCAGCGTAATCCCAATCAAAGAGATCCCGACAGAATTGCCCGCCATGACATAGAACTCTGGCAAATTGGCCTCAGTTGCGGACTTGAGGGCTTCAGCAGCCGTCTCAGAAGGTGAATAGACAAAGGCTTCAAAGTAGTTGTGAAACGGCGTACCCAATAGCCCAATGAGCATCGAAGGCACCGCCAACACCAGCAGCGGTAGCGTCATGGTGAGGGGAGATTCATGGGGTAGACCCGCATGACCGTGACTGTCATCATGTCCATGATCCAGTTCTTTAGGATCCATCGCACCAGGGCCAAAGGCTAGGGCAGGTTCAGGGACACGACCTTCTAGAAGCGCTTCCTGAATTTTGGTATTGCCGCCCCTAAAGGAGCCTTCAAAGGTTGTGAAGTACATCCGGAACATATAGAAGGCAGTAATTCCAGCCGTGAGCCAGCCCAACAGCCAGAGGGCAGGGTTCGCCTCAAATGCCTGACCTAAAATTTCATCCTTAGACCAGAACCCCGCGAAGGGCGGAATGCCAGAAATTGCGAGACAGCCGACTAAAAAGGTTGAGGCCGTCAGGGGCATATACTTTCGCAAGCCCCCCATCATTCGCATATCTTGGGCTAGCACAGGGTTGTGCCCCACCGCACTCTCCATGCCGTGAATGACAGACCCAGACCCCAAAAACAGCATGGCTTTAAAGAAGGCGTGGGTCATGAGGTGAAATAGACCTGCTGAGTAGGCTCCAATGCCCATCGCCATTACCATGTAGCCCAGTTGAGAAATGGTGGAGTAGGCCAGCCCCTTCTTGATGTCGTTTTGGGTAATGGCGATCGTCGCGCCCATAAAGGCCGTGACTGCACCCGTCCAGGCAATCACGGTCATGACCCCTGGTAGCCCTTCAAACACGGGGTACATCCGCGCAATCAAAAACACCCCAGCCGCTACCATCGTCGCGGCGTGAATGAGTGCAGAGATAGGGGTTGGCCCTTCCATTGCATCCGGTAGCCAAACGTGAAGCGGAAACTGTGCCGACTTTGCTACGGGACCTAAAAACACCAGAATGGCAAAGATACTGGCAACCACAATACTGAGCTGACCGCTGGCGACCAGATCTTGGAGGCGATCGCCAATGGTCTGAAAGTCAAAGCTTCCCGTCGTCCAAAACAGCCCTAGAATGCCGAGCAGCAGGCCAAAGTCACCCACGCGGTTGGTCACAAAGGCTTTTTGGGCTGCGTCTGCCGCCGCCTTGCGGTCATACCAGAACCCAACGAGCAGATAGGAACACATCCCCACCAGTTCCCAGAAAATATAGACCTGAACAAGGTTGGGGCTAATCACCAAACCCAGCATAGAAGAGCTAAACAAGCTCAAATAAGCATAAAACCGAACATAGCTGGCATCATGGGCCATGTAGCCGTCGGTGTAGACCATCACCAGAAAGGCCACCGTCGTCACTACCACCAGCATCATTGCAGCCAGGTGATCAATGGTGTAGCCCATCGTGAGGCTAAACGTCCCAGCAGCAGCCCACTCAAAGGTGCTGAGAAACGTTTCATGACCGTGGATTTGGCTCCACAGCAATGCATAGGACATTGACATAGCCGCGCCAAGAAACGAGATGATGATCACTGCATTGATCTGCCGCAGTGCATTCGTTGCGCGGTTAAAAGAAATTAGACCCAAGCCCACCAGCATCGCGCCCAAGAGCGGGAAGACTGGAATAAGCCAGGCGTATTCATATAAAGGTTCCATCACTTACGCTGCTGAAACATCAATTCGTAGGTTTCCAGGCAGAAAACAGTCCCATTGTGACACACTCTCTCAAAATGAAACTGTTATTTAGGATGGACAAGCAATGACTCGATTCAATCAACGTTAGGTTGGCAAAGACTTAAGGGGCGGCTGAGCTTGTGTCGAAGAATCGTCTTGAATGCCGAGGGACTCCAGAGCAGCGCCTAGCGTTTGCAATACGTCTTCGCGACCCCTGAAGTGTTCTAGGCGATGAACCACTTTTCCTTGATAAAACAAAATTACAGTCGGGATATTCGTTAATTTGAAGTTTTTAGCCAACCAGAAATTTTCATCCGCATTGACTCGAACAACCTTCACGGGCTTTGCTGCGGTGCTTTTAAGCTGTAGCACAAGCGGCTCAATCAGCTTGCAAGGCCCACACCAAGGTGCCCAAAAGTTCACAAAAACCGGAACAGGAGAGCTTAAAACTTCTTCTTTAAACGCTTTTTCACCGATGGATGCAATCATAAATCCCTTCTAGTCCAAGGGGGTATGTTACTCAGCCGTAGGGATCATGCTACCAGGGAATGCCCGCAGATGCACGAATCATTAAGGGATGTGCCCACCAGAATAGTGCAACAAAAGCTGCGATCCCCAAGTAGGCGGGTCGAAGAAATTCCTGAAGGTTAAGGGTTTGTCGCCCCTGCAAGACTGCTAAAAATGGGATCACCGAAGTCTGGGCTTTAACTTTTGCAAAGGCATCGCCATAGCGGATGGTTAACCGCTGATCGCCATGCCAAACGGCAAACAGATGATAGCCAATCAGTCCCAAGGAAGTGGCAAGGGTAAATGTGGTGCCAATCCATAAGGTATGGGCAATACACCAAATCACCTGCCCCACCATCTGCGGGTGCCTCGTAATGCGAACGATCCCCGCGTCGTAAAGATGTACTTTTGGCTGCTGAATTGCCGCAATTTCGAGCAGGTTAAAGGTAGAGGGGTATAGGAATAGAAAGGAAATAGCTGAGAGAACCCAGACAAAGGGCATAACCCAAGGCTGTCCCTGCACCTGCCAAAGCTGAACGCCATCGTAACGATGGTTTAAAAAATAAGTAATCAGAACGACAGCAAGACTAATACTGACGATGGCAAATAAAATGCGGTAAGGACGAGGGCCAACACGTTTTTCTGCCTCCAGACGCAGGGCAGCTAAACCGCTGTGAGCAAGGGCAAACCCTCCGATTAGCCCCAGCATGATGAAGTGAGAAGCAAAAAACCAACGATGGGGATCGGTCAAAGTATTGGGCAAGACAAAAGACATCATTAAGCGTATCAGGGGGATGGTAAGACTAAGCGCTGATTCAAACCGTCCGTAGGGGCAGGTTTAGCTGAAACTGTATGAGGCATACTCAAAAAGTTTCGGCAAAACCTGCCCTTCCTTACAAAGTGTCATGCAGGCTGATTAAACGGCGTAAGCCCATTCTGAACGCGTTAGGCGAATTTGTGCCAGGGTGAAAATAATGGGAATAATGCGCCCGTAGTTTGTGGCGATCGCCCTCCAGCCCAGATCCACTGCAAACCCCACCCACAGGGCGCTACTGAGCGCCGCAAATAAGCTGCGAGTCGTGGCATAGCGCAATGCCGTAGATGCAGCACCTTGACGAGCAGCCTGCACCAGCAAAGAGCCTGACAAATAAGCCGTAGACTGATAGGTCGAAAAATAAAGCGCAAACTGCCGCGCAACTTGCCGCAGCACCATCGGACGCATCACGGAGCTGAAGGCCAAGGCACTACCCCCCTCAACCATCAGCCGTAGGGGGTCTGAGTGACAGGCGAGCGGTAAAGGCTCTGAAGCAGACTGCTGAAGCGCTTCACCAATGCGCTGCACAATATCTTGGCGATCGCTTGCAGGTATATTTTTCCAGGTGCGCTCCATCAAATGCAGAAAGATTTCAGCTTCTAAATCTGTCGTAGACAGCATGGGAGAAAACTTTAGCTTTAGGTGGCGGCACACGCGTACCAAAACCTGCCGATAGGTGACAGCCTGAGAATTGCCCTGCAAAACTGTAAACCCATCTGCGGCTAAAAACCGAAAGCGCTCTTCCATTGCATCTAGCCACTGAGCGCGATTAAGCCTCGGCACTTGGATGGGATCAACGCCCTGCAAATAGTCTAAAGGGTTAAATTTACGCCGAAACAGGATTTCGGTGAGGTCTTGTAGCTCGTCTTCTGTCGCTAACTCAAGTACAACCCGTAGTTCATCCATGCATCCTGATCGGCTCGCTATGAAATTTGAATCTTAAAATTGGATTAAAACGTCTAGTTTATTAAAAATTTGAAGCAGTTTTAGGCCATAGCACACCATTTGGCCTAAAGGAATACCTAATTGAATAGGTATTAAGCAATATGCGCCTTTTGGTTAAGCCAGTCTGCATTCTATCGCTAACCTCAGTTCTACCGCTACTGATCATGCGCCAGAACACATCACTAGCCCAAGCTGCTACTCAGCCGACAAGATACTGCTAATGCCGTTTCGATTCAATAGGTCAATGACTTCATCGGCTTTGACACGATCTTGAAATGCCCCAACCTGGAGCATCGACTGCCCTTGATAGGAAGACCGAAAGGAGTCGGGGACTAATGTTTTGACGGCTTGCCGCTGATTGCTATCGGCAGCTTTAACAAACACACGATACTTAGGGTTGACCATTGCCACCTGGAAGGGCGCGGGCACACCTCCTCCTAGACCAGACGTTGCGCCAGGAGCCATCGCATTAATGTTAAGGCTGGGGGTCTTGGCGGTAATTAAATCGGGTTCGTTGCCAGCAGTTCCTAAGGGAATGGTGGAAGTGGGCACAGGCAATACGCCAGCCGCTACCGTTGGCAAGCCATAGCTAGAGGAGGGTGGCGCAATGGGAAATACGCTAGAGGATGGGGACGATAAGACCGGACGGCGCAAACGCCCTGCCGAAATGGGGGCAGACGGGACTGGAATTTGAATGGGTGCCGTAATGGGATTTAACGTTCTGCCGTAGCGTGATGTAATCGGCGATCGCCCTTGAACCCCGCCTCTAAACAATGAACTTTGTCCGCCTCTAGCAGACGTTCCTAGGGGCGCGGCGCTGGCAATATAGCCAGAACCCCCTTCGGTATCTCGGGTTAAGTAGATGTGACCGAGGGTTTTGCCGCTATAGGATCGCTTGGTAAACCGCCATTCTGGGTTGAGCTGAAGCTTTAGAAAACCAGGCTCCAGATTTTCTGTACGGGCAATGGCAATGGCTGAACCTTGAGAATTCCGGGCAGGGACTGCCAGCAGAACCAGATGATTATTTTCTCTTGCAATCGAAAGTCGATAGTCGAGCGCCTTATCTTGTCCGGCAATTCGCACTGAGTACCCATTGCTGTCGGTACTGCGCCCACAGATATTGGTAAAGTCAAACTTCAGCAAGAGCGGATCGACAATATTGGGGTTGCTGGGGTTCTGCTGCCAGCACTGCTTGGCGTTAGAAAGCTGCTCCAAGATCAAAAGATTGTAGCGATCGCCCTGAGCCAATGGCATCGCAACGGCGATGACGCGACCCTGATCGAGTTCCTGTTGTTCAAAAGTAGCGGCGGCGGCGGCAGACTGGACTGTACCAGAGAGGGCAAAGCCAACGCTCCAAAGTAGGGCGGTAGTGTAGACAACAGATGATGGCTTCATGGGCGATCGCACTCCTGAGGATGTAACGTGGGGAACGAAAGATCTCGGCTGTGGTGCAGCGGCTTGCACGAAGGTTATGACTGAAGACGCAGCCCGATGCTGAGCTAAATTTATGCTTTTGCGGCAAAATTTATCAAAGGCATCGAAAATACTACCTTGAATGGGATGATTTTACGTCATGAAACCATTAAATTAACAAACTTTTTAGCCCAAAATTTAGACAGCTCTGCTCAGGATACCCACAGATGATTCCCAAGCTGTCACTCAGCCGCCCTGTTAGGATAAGAAATGGTCTGTGGCTGCGGGTTCTGTAGGTATAGGTTGTGATGGCATGACGACGCCAAATGTTCCGCTCTATCGGATTTTAGACGCCAATTTAGACCGCGCGCGCGAAGGGCTGCGGGTGGTAGAAGAATGGTGTCGGTTTGGGTTGGATGACATTGCCTTAGCTGCCCTCTGCAAACAGCTTCGCCAAACCTTAGGCCAGTGGCACCACAGCGCCTTTCGACTAGCACGAGATACGCCAGGAGATGTGGGCACTGAACTCAGCCACACCCATGAAGAATCTCGGGCGGATGTGCCAGCCGTACTGCAAGCCAATTTATGTCGAGTTCAAGAGGCATTGCGGGTGCTAGAGGAATATGGCAAAGTTTACGACCCCGCAATGGGCGCAGCCTTTAAGCAGATGCGCTATCAGGTCTACACCTTAGAAAGTAAGTTGCTGAGCCAAAATCGACATCAGCGGCTTCAGCAAGCAACGCTTTGTCTGGTGACAACCCCCGTTGATGGGTTAAATGAGACGGTAGAAGCCGCTTTACAGGGTGGCATAAGACTGGTGCAGTATCGAGATAAGGATGCTGACGATCCGGTGCGGTTAGAGCGAGCGAAGATACTGCGATCGCTGTGTCATCAATATCAGGCGCTGTTTATCGTGAATGACCGAGTTGATATCGCACTGGCAGTAGATGCCGATGGCGTGCATCTGGGTCAGCAAGATCTGCCTGTGGCGGCGGCGCGGCGTTTGTTGGGGGCAGATCGCATTATTGGGCACTCAACGACTAATGCCCAAGAGCTGGCACAAGCTTTACAAGAAAGAGCCGACTACCTTGGCGTTGGTCCAGTCTACGCCACGCCGACTAAAACAGATAAGGCCGTTGCGGGGTTAGACTATGTTCGCTATGCAGCAACCCATGCCGAGCTACCTTGGTTTGCGATCGGGGGGATTGATGCCCAAAATTTGCCTGAGGTAATGGCTGCGGGGGCAGGTCGGGTTGCGGTGGTTCGCTCCATTATGAAAGCGGACGATCCGACGCAGGCTGTTCGGTTATTACTTTCACAATTACAGCCTTTAGAGCATGGAGCTTGAAGTGGCAGAAACATCCCAGTTCATTGCGGTTCAGGTTAATGGAAATTTACACCACTGCCCAATGGGTCAAACGCTGCCAGATTTGTTGACGCAGCTCAACCTCAACCCTCGCCTGATTGCGATCGAATACAACGGCGAAATTTTGCACCGTCAGTTTTGGGATGAACAGGCTGTTGTGGAAGGCGATCGCCTGGAAATTGTCACCATTGTGGGCGGTGGCTAGTCCGTAGCACTAAAACAGTATGGGGCTTTGGGACAGATGTATAAGTCGCGTACTCTTAAGCTCAGCCGCAGTAAATCTTGGCTTCTTGCTGAGACAATCACGGCTGATGGGATAAGAAGATATGGTAAATTCAGCAGGTTACTGCTCTACTAGAGAGCCCTTCAAACAATCTTTGCACCAATATAAGGTCTTTCTCTCCTGGGGATGTCTCAACCCCACTGGAGAGGTCAATGCCGGAGGGGTTGACCTGAGTGAGGGCGGCGATCGCATTCCCCGCATTCAGCCCCCCCGCCAAAAACCAAGGGCGTATCGGTGCAAAATCTTTCACCAGTGCCCAGTCCCAAGTCTCGCCAGTGCCGCCAAGGGCATGGGCATTAAAGGCATCCAGCAAAAAGGTATCTACTGCATCAGCATAGGTTTCGGTCAGGGCTAAAGTCTCGCCTGTCTTCACGCGAAAGGCTTTAATTAGCTCGACTTGGGGTAATTCGCGGCGTAAGCTTCGACAAAACACAAGAGATTCTTGACCGTGGAGCTGTACACCTGTCAGTGCGCCTTGATGAACGGTCGCAATAATTTGCTCTAGGGATGCGTTGGCAAAGACCCCTATTTTTGCAAGGGTTCCGCCATTCATAGAATTTTCAGGGAGTTTTGCGACAATTTCACCAATTTTTTCTGGCGCAATATATCTGGGCGATTCTGCGACGCAAATGAGTCCGAGGGCATCGGCTCCGAGAGCGGCGATCGCCACAGCCTGCTCCACTCTTGTAATGCCACAAATCTTAACGCGCAGCTTTTGTGCCATAAAAGTTCATCTTTAGCCCGTGTCTCAAGTGCCCTAATGTTAACTCTTTAAAACAAACCGCTAGGGATACCCCAAGGGGTTTTTATAATCCTGAGATGCTTTCGCGATCGTACTGGGTTCCGTTTTTGGCGGAAGGCCATCCCAAAATTCTTGTGATTTAAGCTGGAGAAACGATTTTATGAACACCACTTTACTGGCGACCGTTGCAGCGTCCCCCTCTAACTGGTCGATTCAGGTTGGCATCATTATGCTTTTAACTAACCTGTTCGCCTTCTTTATTGGTCGCTATGCCATTCAGCACAAAGGCGTTGGCCCTGGTCTTCCTACGGATATGCCAGATGTTCTAAAAGGGTTTGGTATTCCTGAGCTGTTGGCAACTACCAGCTTTGGGCATATTTTAGGGGCTGGTATGATCTTGGGGCTGCGGTCTACAGGCGCATTCTAGATCGTTAGATTGACTTCATTAGGATCTCACTACCCCAAAAAAGAGGAGTTTTAAGACTCCTCTTTTTTAAGACCTAGCCTATCAGGCTTAGATCTGGGACTGCTTCTGCAATCTTCGCTGACAGAAACGGAATGATGGCCTCGGTTGCGCTGGCCTGTTGACCTTCCGTAAAGACCACCAGCAAATAAGGGTGTTTATTCGGCAGTTCAATATAGGCCGCATCGTGACGGGTATTGCTCGTCCAGCCTGCCTTTGACCAAACCTTTGCATCTAGGGGCAAACCGCCCCCGATAAAGCCCGTCACCTGATTTTCAGGGTCTTCCGCTAAAGCTTCAGGGTCTAGGTTGCGCTCCATGAGGTTGAGCATAGACTGCGATCGCCCCGCCGAAACCGCCACGCCCCCCACAATGCCGTGGAGCAGTCGCGCCGTTGCGTCGGTGGTCAATCGGTTGCGATTTTCGCGCTTGATACCCACAAACGCATCTTCTCGACCATAGGGGCCATCTCCCCAGGTTTTTTGGTTGACGTTAATGCTCTCTAGCTCAAGCCAGCCTAACCCTTCAAAATAGCGATTCACAATATTGCGCTGCGCTTTCCAGGTTTCAAAGGGACCAAGGGGCAGTTCTGGACCACTGGTTGTGCCCGTGAGCAAATCCACCACATAGCCCGTTGCGTCATTGCTAGAGTCTACAATCATGTCTGCCAGCGCCCGATTCAGCTCCGGCGTCGGTGGAATCATCCCTTTCTGAAGCCACTCATGGCAGGCCACCAGATAAAATAGCTTCACCACGCTGGCAGGGTAAATGGGTTCCACCCCGCGATAGCTCACGCCTCGCACAGGGTAGCCCCAAAACTCATCTGGCGTTAAAGCGCCCCCCGTATTCACCGGAAACGGAGGATCGTAGGTGAGCCACGTAAACGCAAGCTGGTTGCGCGCCAGCCACGGGAACTCAGCCCAAACCTGTTCCAGAATGGTCTGGGCTTGAGTATTCAGATTTTCGTCAGGTCGATAAAACGCCATAGTTTGTTGCCTTCTCTGCCTAGCTACTGTATACACACAAGTCTGAGAAAAATCCCCTCCTCGGAGGGGTGCCCGAAGGGCGGGGTGGGTTAGTCAGTAGCGCCATGATTAACCCACCCCTGCCCCTCCCAAGAGGGGATTGATGAATTGGTTTGCAAAAACCTTTACGGAAAGGAAACTTTAAGACCTGTGTATGCGCCGTAGCGCTGCCTAGGCTCCAGTACCGCTGCTTTCAGCTTCACTCAATGCCTGAAGCGTCTGCTTATGACGATCGAGCTTAAACACGAGGGTAGAAAGCGGTGGTAAACACAAATCAAGGGAGTAATCACGATTGTGGAAAGACCATTCTTCCGTCCACTTACCGCCCAAGTTCCCCATGTTGCTGCCCCCATACTGACGGGCATCGCTGTTGAGCAGCTCGATATAGAACCCAGCCTCTGGAACCCCGACGCGGTAATGGCTATGAGGCTGCGGCGTAAAATTACACACCGTCAGCGTAAACTCATCCGAGTTTTTAGCACGACGTAAAAAGGAGATCACGCTGTGGCGATTGTCGTTACAGTCCACCCACTCAAACCCGTCGTAGGCAAAATCTTGAGTGTGGAGCGCAGGCTCTCGGCGATATAGGTGATTTAGCTCCGTCACAAACTGCTTAAGCTGGTGATGGTGTTCGTACTGAAGTAAATGCCACTCGAGGTCGCCCCAGACGTTCCACTCGCCGCGCTGACCAAACTCCATCCCCATAAAGAGCGTCTTTTTGCCAGGGTGGGTGTACATAAAGCCATAGAGGCAGCGTAGATTCGCAAACTGCTGCCACTCATCCCCTGGCATTTTGTTAAGCATATTGCTCTTGCCATGCACCACTTCATCATGGGACAGCGCCAGCATGAAGTTTTCTGTAAAGGCATACATGATGCTGAAGGTGAGATTATTTTGATGGAACTGCCGGAACCACGGATCCATGTTGAAGTAGTCCAGCATGTCGTGCATCCAACCCATGTTCCACTTGAGGTTGAAGCCCAAGCCCCCCACGTAGGTCGGCCAAGATACCATCGGCCAGGAGGTGGATTCTTCGGCGATCGACAAAACCCCTGGGAAGTAGTTAAAGAGTGCGTTATTGAGATGACGCAAAAAGTCAGCCGCCTCAATATTTTCGCAGCCGCCGTAGTCATTGGCGACCCATTCACCATCATCACGGCAGTAATTCAGGTACAGCATGGACGCAACCGCATCAACGCGAATTCCGTCGATGTGGTACTTGTCAAACCAAAATAGGGCGTTAGCTGCCAAAAAGTTTTTGACTTCAGGCCGCCCGTAATTAAAAATCAGCGTTCCCCATTCTTTGTGTTCACCTTTACGGGGGTCGGCGTGTTCGTAGAGGTGGGTGCCGTCAAAAAAGGCCAGCCCGTGACCGTCTTTGGGGAAATGCCCTGGTACCCAATCCACAATGATCCCAAGGCCGTGATAGTGGCACTGATCGACAAAATACATAAAGTCTTGAGGTGTGCCGTACCGTGACGTGCAGGCGTAATAACCCGTCACCTGGTAGCCCCAAGAGCCATCGAAGGGATGTTCTGAAACGGGGAGTAGCTCAATATGGGTAAAGCCAAGGTCTTTGACGTAAGGGATGAGGCGATCTGCTAATTCGCGATAGGTTAGAAATCTGGCGTGGGGCTTGAGTTCCGCAACGCTGATAGAAATTCCAGGTTCCCCATTTGCAAGCTGAGGGGGATCGTCAGAATTTCCATGCATCCAAGAGCCAATGTGCAGCTCGTAAATCGAGACCGGCTGCGCCAGCGGGTCAGTATGGCGACGGTTTTCGAGCCAAGCTGAATCGTTCCAGGTGTAGTCATTGAGATCAGCTACGATCGATGCCGTTTTAGGCCGCACTTCTTGGTAAAAGCCGTAGGGGTCAGTCTTTTCGTAGATGTGCCCCTCTTCGTTTTTGATTTCGTACTTGTAGCTTTCGCCAACTGCCAGCTCTGGAACAAAAAACTCCCAAATTCCGGTGGGGCCTTTGCGCATTTGGTGCTTGCGGCCATCCCAGTAGTTAAAGTCTCCAATAATAGAGACATTGCGGGCATTGGGTGCCCATACCGCGAAATAAACGCCGTTTACCCCGTCTTGGGTAGTAGGGTGCGCCCCCAGCTTTTCGTAGATGCGCTGGTGGTTGCCTTCGGCAAAGAGGTAGCGATCATATTCTGTGAGTAGCGGAGACTTAAAGGCGTAAGGGTCATACATGACCCGCTCATGCCCCCCTTCGGTTACCTTAAACTGATACGTGGGGAGTTCAGCTCCGGTTAGCGCACACTCAAAAAAGTGTGGATGATGAGATGACTGCATTGGATGTTCAGAGCGCTGATCTGGACAGATCACTGTCACGGCATCTGCCGTTGGCATGTAGGCACGAATCACCCAACTTGAAACACCATTTACCTCAGTCGCATGAGGTCCCAAGATTTCAAAGGGGTCATGATGCTGGTTGGCAATAATGCGCTGAACCTGATCGGGCGAAATCGAAACGGTCATGTAAAGTACCTATATTAAAAAAATCCCAATCTAGTCAGCAGTAACAATCTGAGACCCAAAAATTGAGTATTAAACGATGTATTAGGCAATTTTACCTAAGTGGTTAAAAAAGCTTGAGTTGCGCAAAGTTAAATCTTACAGGACAAACTCTGACCTATTTAAGATCGCAAGGGTGAGCGATGTATAAAGCGTTGAAAACAATGCATTTTTTAAGGATTAAGTCGCTTAGCGCTACTTCTATAAAAGCTTAGTCATTATCAGTTTAATAGGATTCGATCTACAAATTTTGCAATAAGTTGATTTGCGTCTGGAGTCTCCTGAAGTGAAGCTAAAACCTGCTGTAGGTGGTCATCATCGTCGAGATATCGGCTTTGATACCGTCGAATGCGCGTTGCCAAGTCCTTAGGATTTAGCTCTGGATGAAACTGAAACCCATAAAAGGGCTTGCCCACTAACTTAAAGGCATGATACGGACATCGTTCTGTTGAGGCAAGGCATATTGCCTGAGTTGGCAAAGTTAAAGCACGCTCTTTGTGTCCAGAAACGGCAAAAAAGCCATTAGGGACATCATAGAAGAGCAGATCATCCTTCGCTGCGGCGGACAACTGCATGGGATACACTCCCATTTCCATATGGGCAGTATCTTCAATGACTTGACCTCCTAGCGCTTCTACTGCCAACTGAAAGCCGAAGCACGACGCAAAGACCGGAATGCTCTCCTGTACACAATACGCTAGTAGGGTCTTTGCGTCTCTGACAAAGGGATAGTGAATTGGCTGTAGGACAGAGGCATCGCTGGAGCCACCCACAAAGACTGCATCATATTCAGAGGCGCGTTTTGCATCAAAATAAGGCGTGTCAAAAACGTTCAGTATGGTGAACTGGGATTCGGCTAGGCTGCTATAAAATACGAATTCTTGCAGTTCTTCGACGCGCGTTACGTCATCTTCTCGAATTTGCAGGTACAGAATCCGAAGCTTGGCAGGGGAAAGAACCATAACGTTAAAGGAGGCGCACAAGGCGAGAAATACAAAGCATGTCTTGAGTGTCCTCTATGATTATCAGGACATGTTGGATGCCCTCCTCTACTGAAACTCATTTCACGTTGAGATTTCTAAGCTACTTTATACTGCTTAAAGGCTTTTGAAAACTTTGGTTACGGCCTATGATGATGGAGCTTAAACCTAACCTTTAATACAGGCATAGCTTGGTAAATGCGCTAAGTTAAGCTCATAACGTTAGCTTTACATCCTGCTTTTAATTAAGGCGCTATGCCCCCTCCTTCTAGCTCGGTTGTGCGTCCTCAGGTCTTAATTTGTACGCTAATTAGGTCCCAGACGCTTCTTCGTTCAATCAATCAAGCATTAGAGCGCGATCACTACTATAAGGTCGTGCAGGGCGCGGACGCGGACTTATTTTTTAAGACGGTTGTTCAAGATCGCTTTCTGATTGACTGCCTTATCCTGGAGCAGCAGCCAGACCTAGACAAGGTTATTCGTCGTCTCCATCGAGAAGCCATTGTGCTGCCGCTTATAATCTTAACTGAGACAACGCTTGATGCACCTAAGTCTTCAATAGAGCAAGCGTTGCTGGAGCCTATCTTTGATGGCAGCCGCTATCATACGGCTGAGGTTCAGATTTCTCAGTCTGAAATTCCACAGCTAATTCAGCATGTTGACAGCGCAATCGCCCATTTTTTGAAGCTTTCGCCCCAGTCTCGTTTACCCCATCAGCTCGAAACTGAAGATTTATCGACGCTGTCTGCCTTTGGGGAAACATTGGCGGTACAGCAGCAGCGACTATCTGACAAACTCCGCGAACGACTCGGCTACATTGGTGTTTACTATAAGCGAGACTCGCAGCTATTTTTTAGGCGTTTTCCAAAAGAGGAGAGAGAAAGTTTTTTGCTCGAATTAAAATCAGATTATAGAGATATAATTTTGAGTTATTTTCGTCAGGATAGCGACATCAATCAGCAAATTGATGCTTTTGTGCATAAAGTTTTCTTTGCCGATATGTCTGTCTCTCAGGTGCTCGAAATTCACATGGAGCTGATGGATCGCTTAGCAAAGAAGCTCAAATTGGAGGGGCGGAGTGAAGATGTTTTACTGGATTATCGCCTGACGCTCATTGATGCGATCGCCCACCTTTGCGAAATGTATCGACGCTCCATCCCACGGGAGCCATAGGTCTGCCAGCAAAAACATTGCAGACTTAGATCTACGCCCTAGCTTTTTTATCCTTCAGCATAAGAAGAGTTATTATGAGTGTTCGTCGAAAAACCTATGTTTTAAAGCTTTATGTTGCGGGAAATACTCCCAATTCGGTTCGAGCCTTAAAAACCCTAAATACAATTCTTGAAAAAGACTTTCAGGGGGTTTATGCCCTAAAAGTCATTGACGTTCTTAAAAATCCTCAGCTAGCAGAAGAAGATAAAATTTTAGCAACGCCCACGCTCTCACGAGTTTTGCCCCCACCCGTTAGAAGAATTATTGGCGATCTTTCAGATCGAGAAAAGGTTTTGATTGGGCTTGACTTACTGTATGAAGAATTGACAGATGCGAATGACGATGAGGGTTACTCAGCCTAGGATAGGATTTTAATAACCTCACTCATTTTGCTCGCCTTTTTGATACCCAATTAAAATGCCCAATATCAGCACTGCCAATGTAGAAGAACCTGCATCTCTTCGCGTAGAGGTTCCGAAAATCCGAACTAACATCGAAGGGTTCGATGATATTAGTCATGGGGGGTTGCCAAGGGGCAGAACGACACTAGTGAGCGGCACTTCAGGCACGGGGAAGACTCTGTTTGCCATTCAGTTTTTGTACAACGGCATTGTTCAGTTTGACGAACATGCCGTTTTTGTTACTTTTGAGGAATCTCCGACCGACATCATTCAAAATGCGATGAGCTTTGGCTGGCATCTTCAGGAACTCATTGACGCCGGAAAGCTGTTTATTTTAGATGCCTCACCAGATCCCGAAGGGCAGGACATCGCCGGGGATTTTGATTTATCGGCGCTGATTGAGCGAATTCAGTACGCAATTCGCAAATACAAGGCAAAGCGCGTGGCGATCGACTCTGTGACCGCCATTTTTCAGCAGTACGATGCCGCTGGCGTGGTGCGCCGCGAAATTTTTCGGATGACGGCACGCCTCAAGCTGATTGGCGTAACGACGGTGATGACCACCGAACGCATTGATGAGTATGGCCCTGTGGCTCGGTTTGGGGTTGAGGAATTTGTCTCTGATAACGTCGTGATTGTGCGAAACGTGCTGGACGGGGAGCGTCGCCGCCGTACCCTAGAAATTCTGAAGCTGCGGGGGACGAGCCACATGAAGGGGGAGTATCCCTTCACCATTACGGGGGAGGGCATCAATATTTTCCCGCTAGGTGCTATGCGGCTAACCCAGCGATCTTCTAACGTTCGCGTCTCTTCGGGCGTGACAACCCTAGACGAGATGTGTGGTGGCGGCTACTTCAAGGATTCCATCATTTTGGTGACGGGGGCGACGGGGACGGGCAAGACGCTGCTGGTCAGCAAGTTTATTGAAAATGCCTGCTCCACGGGCGATCGCGCTATTTTATTTGCCTACGAAGAATCGCGCGCGCAGCTCTCGCGTAACGCATCGTCTTGGGGCATTGACTTTGAGGAAATGGAGAGCAAAGGACTGCTCAAAATTCTGTGTGCCTACCCAGAATCAGCGGGTCTAGAAGATCATCTCCAAATGATTAAGTCAGAAATTGCCCAATTTAAGCCCTCTCGCATTTCGATTGATTCCCTGTCGGCCTTAGCGCGAGGGGTCAGCAATAACGCATTCCGGCAGTTTGTGATTGGCGTGACGGGGTTTGCCAAGCAGGAAGAGATTACCGGATTTTTTACCAACACCACGGATCACTTCCTGGGTTCGCACTCTATTACGGAATCCCATATTTCTACTATTACCGACACCATCTTGATGCTTCAGTACGTTGAGATTCGTGGGGAGATGTCTCGCGCCATCAACGTATTTAAGATGCGAGGTTCCTGGCACGATAAAGGCATACGGGAATATACCATTAGCGAACATGGGCCAGACATTAGAGATCCGTTCCGTAACCTTGAAGGCATTATTAGCGGTACGCCCACGCGGGTTTCCATTGACGAAAAAATGGAGCTATCGCGCATTGTGAAGGATGTGAAGGGGCTGACCGATGACGACCTTAAACTGCTGTAGTGAGTCAAGAGAGGTGAGTTATGGGCGATCGCAATTCTGTAAAGCGTGTCAAAAACGAAATCAATGCGGATCCTGCGACAGTTTTAGCCATAACGCTGGCTGCGCTTTTAATACCGCTGCTTTTGGTGGGGTTGTTTTCTCACTAAAGCCCCA
>JANPLU010000040.1:0-14814 GCA_031422435.1 Acaryochloridaceae cyanobacterium VAR_48_metabat_390 | reverse complement strand
GACGGTGCCAAGGTCTTGAAGGTACGCATGTACGAGGGCGCTGCTGAAACGTGGCGCGAGTGGGGGCGATCGCTAGATCTTAAAGATGCCAGCTCCCCCGCGCAAACCTATGGCGATCTTTGGTTTTTGACAGCAGTACAGGGGTTGCCGCTACTGCTGGTGTTGCTGTTTGTAAGCTGCGGCGTGAGTACCCCAATGGTTGTGGGGGCATTGGGTCTAAACGTAGCGCTAGTGGTGATTCGGGTGGCGCTGGTGGGGGCGATCGCCCCGTCCTACGATCTCTTTGATGCAAAGGGGCGCTGGCTATTTTGGCTTTCTCCACTAGCCGATCCGCTGGCGGTGCTGCGCATTGCGCTATCGTCTTTTCAGCGGCCTACGCAGTGGCGGGGTCGGGTTTATGAGTAAATTTTTCTGAGCGGCTTCGGTAGGAGAAAAGCCTTACCCCTGATGCCGTTGACGGCGCCATGTCGATTTGGCAAGTATGCGAACCAGGTCATCTCCACGGTCTTTTGAAGGTTTAACTTGGATACCAGAGAGATTCAACTTGGTGGGCAATCGCTACTGCCTGTTCTCCTTCGGAGGTGTTTAGCAAAATCGTTACGTGTCCTAACTTTCGTCCTGGTTTACTATCTGTTTTTCCGTACCAATGCACGGTGGCATTTGGGACTGAGGCTAAACGCTGTCGCTGCGCGACATAATCAGAGACGGTCGTTTCAAACCCCAAGAGGTTGACCATAACTGCCCCTGCCGTATGAAGCGCAGGATCGCCCAAGGGTAAACCGCAAATTGCGCGTAGATGCTGCTCAAACTGAGACGTTTTGCAGGCATCCATTGTAAGGTGGCCTGAGTTATGGGTACGTGGCGCAATTTCGTTTACAAAAATCTGCCCATCTGGGGTCAAAAATAGCTCAATGCCAAAAATGCCGATCGCCTCTAGTGTTTCTAGAAGCTGGGTAGCAAGAGCTTGAATTTGAGTTTGGATAGTAAGAGGAAGGGTTGCAGGGGCGATCGCCCATCGACACACCTGCTGTTGTTGGTACGTTTCGACCGCTGGATACAGCGCAATTTCTCCCGTTGCAGATCGTGCCGCCATCACCGCCAGTTCCCGCTCAAAGGGCACAAATGCTTCTACCATAAACCGCAGATCGATATCAGCAGATTCATGGGCAAAACCCTGCCAAAACTGGTTCAGCTCAGCAGCATCGTGAATCACAAACGTTCCCTGCCCGTCATAGCCGTGACGACGAGATTTAATCACCACCGGAAAGCTAAAACCCAGGGCGCTTAGATCTGTTTGGGGGCTAATGACGGCAAAAGCGGGTACAGGAATGCCCAAAGACTGCAAAAAGCGTCGCTGCTCATACTTGTCAAGCACCGCAGTCAGCACCGATAACCCTGGACGGAAGCACACGCCCTGCGCCTCTAAATCTTTCAGCGCATCAAGGTCTACAAACTCGTTTTCAAAGGTAATAACCTGACATTGCTGTGCCAGTTGCGCTGTTGCTACGGCATCATCCACGGGTGCCAGCACTGCCTTGACGGTTAGAGTCGATTCCGCCAAACGATTGCTAAGGGCCGGATCTGTGACGTGGGGTGTCTGGACGACCACTTCTAGCCCTAACTGCTGCGCTGCCTCTAGCATCATCCAGGCCAGTTGCCCACCGCCAATTACGCCCACTTGACGGATGTTAATTGCCCCAGATGCCTGAGCGCTATTCATATTAATATTCTCAATCAACGCTCCCACTGCATCCTTAATCTACTGCGCCCGCTTAATGTTGCCTGCTCTCACCCAGCCCTCAAGCCCTTTTGCTTCAAAGCGAATCTGCTGCCACTGCTTGTTTTCAGATTCGCCAATAACCGTGACCGTATCGTCAAAGCGCAGTTTATCAACCACCTTGCCGTTGGCATCGGGCTTATCGCGCAAAATTAATTCTTGGTCATACACCACAAGGGCTGGATAGGTTTTATCATCGGCGGCACGGATGTCGAGTCGTGAATTTGGCGCATCTTTTTTAACTTCCGCAAAGTTTGGCTTGCTCGGACTGCGAGACAACTGCTGCAAAAACAAAAAGCTGAGTGCCCCAACAAACAGGCCAACTGCCAGTAAACCTAACAGAACACCAAGCACAGTTTGAGGGAAAGTAGACCTTCGCATGATATTTGAACTAGGTTAATCCGGCTGCTCGAACTGGCGCATATGCAAACCCAGTGTACTATGCCGAGATGCTAAGCGAGCTTTACCAGAGGCTGCCCACTCTTGCAAAACGTTGACCTGTTCTTGAGCGGTACGGGCCAGGGGCACAATTTGGCTGACGGCTTCTAAAATATCGGTGGTGGTAAAGTCGCGGTTTTGGCTAAAGCCAAGGTGCATGGCTTCGATCAGGCTTTGCTCAATTTCAGCGCCAGAAAAGTCTGGGGTTTCGTAGGCCACGCGCTCTAGGTCGTAGGCTGCAATATTGTGAGGGCGCAAACGGCTAAGATGTACCGAGAAAATGGCCTTGCGCTCTTCGGTTGTGGGCAGCCCGACAAAAAAGATTTCGTCAAAGCGGCCTTTACGGAGTAACTCTGGTGGCAGTGCCTGAATGTTGTTAGCGGTAGCGACCACAAAAACTGGAGAGGTTTTTTCGGCAAGCCAAGTAATGAATGTGCCAAACACGCGGCTGGTGGTGCCAGAGTCTCCCCGCCCATCTGCACCTGCAAAGGCTTTGTCAATTTCGTCGATCCACAGCACACAGGGGGCAAGGGCTTCGGCAAGCTGAATCATTTGGCGGGTGCGCGATTCTGATTCTCCTACCAGTCCGGCAAACAGACGACCTACATCCAGCCTCAGCAAAGGCAGATGCCAATGATGGGCGATCGCCTTGGCGGTCAGCGATTTCCCTGTGCCCTGAATGCCCACTAGCAAGAGACCACGGGGATGGGGCAAACCATACTGACGAGCCTGCTCTGAAAAACCGCTCCCGCGCAGCAGCAGCCAGTCTTTAAGGTTATCCAGGCCGCCAATATCGGCGATGGTTTGGCTGGCAGGGATGAAGTCTAGAATTTGGGTTTGGCGAATGGTCTGACGCTTTTCTTCGAGAATCAGATCTAGGTCTTCCATGTTGAGAGAGCCGTGGGTGGCGATCGCCTTTGCCAACACCCGCCGAATCCGCTCCATCGAAAGCCCCTGACAGCAGCGCACCATATCTTCTAAGGCTCTGGGCAGCATAGACAAGCCCATTGCCGCCATCATCCGCTCAATTTCGGGGCGGATATCGGCGAGGGTGGGTAGCGGAAAGTCTACGACTGTTAAAACTTCGCTGAGATCTGTAGGGATAGATAGCTCTGCGGCAAGCAGCACGAGGTTTTTGGGCTGAGATTTTAGACTTCGCGCGAGGTTTCGCAGTTTGCGAGAAATGGCAACATCCCCTAAAAACCGATGAAAGTCTCGCAGAATAAAGATGGCAGGTGCATTGGCAGGCAGTTTTTCAAATAGGTCTAGCGCCTGAAGCGGGTTGCGCTGGGCAAAGCCTGCGTCATTGGGGTTGCCTTGGTAGCCATCTACAAAATCCCAGGTGTAAATAGCGCGATTGCCTTGGCGTTTAGCAGAGTCGGCGATCGCCGTTTCTACCCGCTCTTCTTCTTGGGTGGGAATATAGATGAGGGGATAGCGGGCGCGCAGGCACAGGTCAAATTCATGCTGGAAACTCATGGATTTCTTTAAGCCAAGGTATTTAGGCACTTAAAGATCAGTTTAGCGGCATGTTAATAACCTGTAACTAAATTGACGTAGATGCCAAATCAATGTTGTCGTACAGGTCAGCAATCTGAACTTGAACCTCAATGGTGCTAAAGGACAGCATTGTGTCTGGCTCATCATATTCAGAAAACAGCCACTGATTCACGCCAGTTTTAACATGATGCTCAACGTGGACGCGGTATTGGTCAATGAGTAAATACTCCCGAAAGCTAGGAATAGTGCGATAAGCCGCAAATTTTTCGCTGCGGTCATAGTTTTGAGTCGATTTAGAGAGCGTCTCTGCAATAAAGCAGGGATTTACGACTGTATCTGTTCGCCCAGCTTGAAGCTCTATGGGCTTGGGCAGCACCATCACATCTGGATACGTATAAAGACTTACCTCTGGTATCCAGAGCCGCTGGTCAACATGAAACGTTTCGTAGGGTTTGCGCTTCAGCGCAATACTGAGGGCAATATAGAGATTTCCGCTGATTCTGTTATGTCCAGGGGTGCCGCCAGTCATCGGGACAATTTCTCCGTTGCGGTATTCACTGCGGCTTTGGGAGGCCAGTTCCCGCTCCAAATATTCTTCAATGGCATGGGTTGGCTTCTCGATTTGAGCGATCATGGCGGGTCTACCCCTAAAACTCAAGGTGTTAGTTTAGATAATCGGTTCTTTTCTAGTTTCAATGCTATTTTAGCCACTCTTAGAAGGGTGCATTAAGAGACCTGCATCACCAAAACCCATTCTCCGACGGCAACGGAAGGGCGATCGCAGCTCAGTACCGCCAGCCCATTCGTGTTCGCTAAATTGATCAGGTTTCCTGAGCTATGGCTACCCCCTGCAAGGTCAAACTCATAGGTGCCGTCCTGCATCAGAATAAGCTGTCCCCACAGATAGGTTTCGCGCTTGCCGTCTGCGTTTAGAGCCAAGCGCGAAACTGCACGGATGAAGGTAGGACCCCAGCCATAAGATTGCCCAGAAAGTTTTTTGAGCGCAGGCTGCACAAAGCGCCAGAAGCCAACGGGTGCAGAGACGGGATTACCTGGCAGTCCAAAGTACAGAATCAGACGCGGGTTACTGGGGTCAGGGTTGGGGAAAGTTGCTACCGTCAGCGGTTTCCCTGGCTTAACGGCAACGGACTGAATGTGGAGCGTGCCGCCCAACTCCACCAAAATCTCTTCAACGTAGTCATAGTCACCCACCGAAACGCCACCTGTGGAGATCACCACGTCCGATATGGAGATCGCCCCCTCAATGGCCTGCTTTAACGCCGACCGCTCATCGGGAATAATCCCGAGGCGCTGGGTGATGGCTCCCGTTTGCTGTACGAGGGCGGCGATCGCAGGCTGGTTTGAGTCAATAATTTGGCCTATCTGGAGCGTCTGATCGGGTGTAATTAGCTCATTGCCCGTCGAGAGCAGGCTCACCACAGGCTGACGATAAACCGCCACAGGAGTACATTGAGCCGTGGCTAAAATTGCAATTTCGGGTGCGTTGATCCGAGTCCCGCGATGCAGCAACGGAGAGCCTGCCTGATAGTAGTCTCCCTTGGCACGCACCCAAGCATGGAGTTCTGGGCGCTCCCGAACGATCACGCGATCGCCTTCGCGCTGGGTACGCTCTTGCATAACCACGGCATCTGCCCCCGCTGGCATCATGGCTCCCGTAAAAATCCGAGCGGCTTGTCCTGCGGTAATGCCCTGCTGAGGTGAATGGCCTGCCGGAATTTCCATCACAACATCCAAGGCCACAGGAGATTCTGCACTGCATGTTTCTAGGTCGGCACTCCGGACAGCATAACCATCCATTGCAGAATTGTTCCAATAGGGAAAATCGAGGGCACTCTGAACCTTTGCTGCCAAGATACGACCCGAGGCTTCATCAAGGGAGATCCACTGGCGATCGCGGTCTGGGTCAAGGGAATGAGTGAGGCTTAGAATCTTGATTTCGGCTTCTTGGACAGAGAGCATGGCAAAATTTCAGCAGAAAAGGACAATAGAGTTTAGACGCGCGACCATTTTGTCTAAAGTGAGCATCTTGAAGCACTGTATTCTAGACCGTTGTCCATGATGAATACGTTTAAAGTAGCGCTTCTCACCGTTAGCATCTTTGTTTCGCTCATTGATTCATCAAATGGTCCACTGGATGACTGCTGTGATAAGCCTCTCCAACGATAAACCGAAGTCGAAACCTACGACTTTACCTTTGGCGGCATAATCAATGTTCCTTTTTTATAGACATAGATAAAAGTGTTTCTTCCCTTTTTTTCGTTCTGCAACGAGACACCAGCACCCTCATAAAACCGAGATGTAGCAGAATGTAGAAGTTATCAACTGTATACCTATGAGCATTGCCGCCTTAAGCTGGTCAGATCTAGAAGCCCTCACAGACTTTCACATTGATGCGGTCAATGGTTTCACCAACGCCCAAGCTCGGCTGCGCCTTTTTGGACAAACCGAAGCGGACGTACGCGTGACGCTTTATCGTGATCATCATGCTTGGTGTCCCTACTGTCAGAAAATATGGCTGTGGCTAGAGGAAAAGCAGATTCCCTACCGCATCGAAAAAGTCACCATGTTTTGCTACGGCGAAAAGGAAGCTTGGTACAAGCGCAAGGTTCCCTCAGGTATGTTGCCTGCCCTTGAGCTAGACGGTCGAATCATTACAGAAAGCGACGAGATTTTAATCGCCCTAGAGCGGGCTTTTGGCTCTTTGGGACTAGGTATGACAGATCCCGCAGTACGCCCTCTTCGGCAATTGGAGCGACTTTTATTTAGAGTTTGGTGTGGCTGGCTCTGCCGTCCAACCCGTTCCTTACGAGAAGATCGGCAGAGCCGCGAACAGTTTACTGCCGTTGTCGCCCAAGTAGAAGCAGCACTGAGCCGAACGTCAGGATCGTATTTCTTAGAAGATTTTGGCACTGCTGACGTCATTTTTACGCCCTATGTCGAGCGCATGAACGCTAGTCTTTACTACTACAAAGGCTATTCTTTACGAGAAGATAACCCTCGGTTTGCAGCTTGGTTTGACGGTATGGAACGCCGATCCACCTACCGAGGTACTCAAGGCGACTTCCACACCCATGCCCATGATTTGCCGCCGCAAATGGGTGGCTGCTGGGACAACGATGAGCCGCAAACGCAGATCAATAAATCACGAGTAGATAACGGCCCGTGGCTGGGGCTACCCGATGTTGCCTATCCAGAGCCGGAAACTTCCCGTACAGAGGCACTTCAGCGCGTTGTTAAGCATCATGCCAACATTATTCGCGTCAACCCTGCCGAGGATGAAATATTTGATGAAGCACTACGCTGCGCCCTCACGCATCTAATGGTGGGCGAAAGCTGCACGCCGCCGAGCGGATCTGATGTTGCGCTGCGATACCTGCGCGATCGCATCAGTGTCCCTAGAGATATGTCCATCTACGCTGCCAAACGACTGCGAGAATCCTTAGAGAAAACGGCGGCACTGGTGGGCGATCGTCAAGGCTCTCCAATTCCTCTCAAACATCGACGAGATCAGGATCCGGCCAATTTCGCTCAGCTTTGAGGCCTTTATTAAAAGAGGGAAAAGTTAGACACTGTTGGTCTGGTCAGCTGCCTCCAAGTCAATCTGATGGAGAGAAAGCCTATTCCTCTCGGAATTGTACTGTCGTCGCAAAGACAATCACCTGTTTAATGAGGTGTTAGAGTGCTTTGCTCAATTCCTTGAGCAAACGGGGAGTTTGAGTCTGTTCACTGATGAAGACGCTGTTATGGCAACTTGCTATTTGAAATTTGCCATGAAGTCATCCGCACTTGTGAGCAGGAACATCCTCCTCCAGGGACTGTCCAAAGGCGTCAGGGTTCAACGTAATTCAAAGGCTCTAAAAAGCGACTAAGGCGTCAACGCCAAAAATACGAGCGCCTGTCCCTGAACCTCCCCAAACAGTTCATAAGGTGACACAGCAAGGAATCCATGCCAATACCTAGAAGCCTTTCACTACAGCTTTTCGGTGCAAAGCTAAAACCGACGCAAAATTAAGAGAAAACCTAAAAATAACCCTCGATGTGTTTTGGTTAATTTACAACTTTGTGCGAATTTATTTCATCCCTAAGGCTATTCCTGCTACAAAACCAGGAATTTTGGGAACTGGGTTACGTTGTGCACAATTACTAACAATGCGATATGCAATCTAATTTATTGCGGACGATGCTCACCACTTTTCTCTGTGGTGGAATCACTGCTCACCCTTTTTTGCTGTGCTACAGAAAATTGATAGCCATTATATGGGTTAAATGCATAAGAAATATGGGGCATAAAAGAGACAATCACCATATAAGGCAGCACCTCAATGGATTGATATACAAAAGTTTGAAAAACGCAGGCCACTAGACAAGACCTAAGCCAAATATGATGAGATCTGATGTTAAAGAAAATCAAAACAGGAAAAAAGTAATATAGGAGGGTACCTAGGAGCCCAAAATTCAGTAGCTGCTGAAGTAGTCCAGACTCAACAATCGTAGCTTGATCAACACCAAAATTTGAACTAGAATTTGTAATAAGCCCAGTGTACGCCCCAAATATTATTGGTGAGTCTGCCCACAAACTTATACCTTTAGACCACACAGAGACTCTGGCATCATTGCCTGAAGAATTAAGATCGAGTGCACTCAATAGTCTAACGAGTAAGTCTGGCTTGAGATAGAAAAGTATTAAAGAGACAAAAAAAGTTACTATAACAATGCCAATAAATTTTGATAAATTTTTAGATACGTAAGATTCTCTCCTAAAAACAGAAATAAGTATGAAGCAAAGAAGTGTACCAATTATTATCATCATACCTGAACGAGAATAGCTCAAGAAGGTTCCTAAAAACCCAGATAAAGCAGATGCAAGAAGAAAATAACTTTTCTCAATAAAAAATATTTGTAAAACAATAAAGCTTAGAACTGGCAACACAAGTGGATAGTGAAGGTAGCTTCCGGTTAAAGATGGCGGACGAACTTTACCGTCAAACACTTCCGTGAATCCAGGTAAATTAGTAAAAGTATTGCCATATTGCTGAGCAAAAGCAATAAAGACAAGTAAGAATATCATAGTTCCTAAAACAATTCCAATGTTAATTTTGCGAAAATACTCTATGCGAAAAATGCTTCCTAAAACCATATTTAAAGATATAAATAATGTAACGGATAAGTAGATAGCGGATTCATGGAAATTGGAAAAGATGATGGTAAAGATGGCTGATAATCCGCAAGAAACTAAAAACAAAAGGAATATACTGATAGCTAGTGAAAATGTACTTCTCTTGATTAGCCTAGATGAGGTAAAAAGATATAGGTAAAACCCAGTTAATACTAAGACCTGTAAAAAATATGCTATTTGTTTTCCTAGAAGTAACTGAATCAATCCTCGTGAAAACAGAAAAAAAACTGTTGAGAAAAATAGTATGTTAGAAAATTTTAATAATTTTATGCTAGAAGAAAAAGTTAAAGGCATGTTAAATTAATTGTTTGATAATGAGGTCGATATCAAATGATATTAATTAATCATTTGATGGGTGGCGGCATACTAAGGCTTATTTATAGATGTTAGGAGATCGCTCCAAATCCTGCGAGAATTAGTTGGAGCTGCTATGGTCTTGAATCGACCATGCCCCAAATCCAGTTAGGGTACCTACAATAAATCTGGGCGCCGCTTTTGTTTACTCCTGCGATTCTTAAAGTTTTTCCACGATACAATTGTCCTGTTTTCTGTCAAATAATCTCATTAATGCGCTCCAAATGTGGCGTTTTGCCTTTTCCGAGGGATTTCAGGATGCAGGACTCACTTATAGCTTCCTCAATCATCCCTGTTTCACTGTTTGCAATTTGTTTCTTTTTCTCTATTCACGATTCACCTCTCAATCAACTTATCGGTGTGCTTGCACGTTTGTGGAGATAGCATAAATCCACTTGAATTCGCCAAGCTTAACTTCATTAACCCATCACCTCTGCTAGTTTTCCAGGGAGGCATTGCTTCTGTTTTCGTGACAAATGACCACTTATTAGCCGCACTGACTACTTGTGTTTCGACGGATTGAGCTGGGGCATTGTTAGAAGAGCAACTAAGCCCATACAAACTATTTCCCTCGCTGTGGAATTGCAAAACTTGTTGAATTATGCCTGACACTCACTTTGTGGCGATAATAAAGACTGTCAAAGTAACCTGACAAAATTTGATGCCAACCCTTACAGCAATAGTATTGAGGATAGGGTAGTTCGCCACTCTATAATGTCTATTGGCTTTAGCATTACTACACAAAAATATTTATTATTGGATTAAGCATAGAGCATCACTTTAGTACTCCTGTGGAAGACTAATGCTCTCCTTGCCCTACTAATCGTCTTTTGTCGTCACATTATTTATCATTAGGGATTTCACTCTATGCTCATTTACCTCTAAGGATTTATAGACATTATTAAACCACATACGTGCAGACTTCCCGAGTTTTTCACATAACATTTTATTTGAAAGAAGTGATATGCATGCACTCGTAAACTGTTCCAATTCATCGTAGATTAATAATCCATCATTTTCAGTCGCTGTAATTCCTTCTCCACCAATTGTAGTAGCTACAACTGGAACCCCGTATGATAACAACTCTAGAACTTTCAATTTTACACCGGCTCCAAGTTGTATTGGAGCAATAGATAACCACGCTTGACTGAATAATTTTGAAGGATCCTCAACAAATCCAAATATTTCAACACCATCTAGTCCTTCACAAAATTTATGTAAGCTTTCGGAGGGACGCGCTCCAACTATATTAAGCTTGCATGTAGGAAGACTCAACCTTAATGAAGGCCAAACATTGTTGATAAACCACTTTATGCCATGTTCATTCTCATATCTATTCATTGCACCAAAGAATAAAATTTCTGGCGAATTGCTAGTAATATCAAATTTTTTCGTTTTGCAAAGATTATTTACTTTTGGATATAGTATATCCACATATGCTCTTTTATTGTCTAAGTGCTCTATTAAAATTTCTTTGTCTTTATTTGATAGCGCTAATATTTTATTAATGGCCTGAAAACTTATTGTCTCCCATTTCTCTGTTCTCCAAATCTCAAATGAATAAAATACTTTGAGGAGCACATGAGTATTATCTAACTTTCTTTCAAAAAGTTGAGTTATGACATCATGAACCACTAAAACTGATTGTAGTTTACGAGTGGAGGGTAAATTTAAATAATATGACATTTGAGAATATTCAGCCCACAAATATAGATCTTCAAAACTGCTTTCTATTTCTAATAGCTTTTTTCGAATTCTAGAATCACATCTTATAGATATGTAAATGGGTAGCCAAAAAGACTTTAGCAGGTTAAAGATACGAATTGGAGTGTTAATGCTAAATATGTTTACTTCACTACATAACACGTACAATTTTGGATCAATATTTTCTAGCTCACGTTTATTAGCAAAAGATAGGAGTAGGACATCGAAAGAGTTACTAAGATATTCTAAGTGCTGATATGCCACTCTTTGGCCTGCTTCTTTTGAATCAGACGATGGTAAATGTGCTGACAAAAAACATACGGTTGGTAAACTGCTCATAAGGCATTAATTAAAAACTAGTTTTCTATAATACTTAAATTGATTATGTATAATACTCTTTATTTTAAATTAATAGCTTCAGTATTTACTTGCTTATAAATGGTTAAAATAGTTTGCTATGTCTTTGAACGAGAATCAACTCTACGTAGCTTAAACATGTTCCACTTGAAAACTACTGGCGATCTAAAGGACTCGTGAAAACCTTGCGGAGTAAATATTCTGGTGTAATTTATGTTGTTAAGATTATGGTCGATAGATAACGTAGACTCGAGATTCTAGAGTCTTGGTTGGAGTCAAATGATTAATGTAAGTAAGTTTGAAAAAACCTCTGAATGAGTACGTTTTAAAACCATAGGTGCTTCAGAATTTTAGGGAGCTATGTATCTTCTAAGAAAATAGAATTTAGGATGAATTCTGATGTTTTGTTAGGAAAAATTTTTTTCAGGAATTAGGTGTGTCAAAATTATAACATCGATTATCTGAAGCGTTTGAGTATAATTATTTTTTTGAAATACTTAATTTTAAATTTCCTTTCTTAGTAATCAGGGAACTATCCTCAAGGTAGGATTAAACAGCAGCATAATAATATACTTACATGATTTATAATTTCCTCTAAATAGTTTAACAAATATGATTGCTAGCAAGCTTATATAAACAGTGATTAAAAATATGGGATTATATTTTGATGTAAATATGATTCTATTTCTTAGTGAATAAAATTCAGAGGTCGAACTTCTATTTTTAAAATTATAGCTAGAACCTATACTAGAACCCTCTCGGTGATATACGATACTTTCAGGAGCATAATCAAGCTTAAACTTATTTTTTGCTCGATATGCCCAATCAAGCTCTTCATAATATAAAAAATAATCTTCGCAAAGTAATCCAATTTCTTCAATGAATTCTCTACTGACAAGCATTGATGCGCCATATATATAATCGATTTCCGCTAAAATCTCTGAAGTATCTATATGGCCTTTTCTATAAACTGTATCCTGACCTATGTTCTTTGTTGTCCCTAGCAGCTTATTATATTTTCCACCGCCCAACACTTGTATCCGATCCGTACTATCCAAATTTAATATGGTAGACCCACATATTCCTATAGTTCTATCTTTCCCAGCGCACTCCACTAAAAACTTGAGTGCGTCAGGATGAACAACCGTATCATTATTAAGCAACCAAATATATAAAGACTTTGTATTTTTTAGTATGTATTGTATACCTATATTATTACCTGCAGCATATCCTCCATTTGATCCATTCTGAATAAATGTAATTAAAGATCCTTGATCGTCAAACTCATTGGAGAAAATATTATCAGCAGTTATCATTTGAAAGAAATTAGGAATATTAATTTGCTTTCTTAATGCCCATTTTATAAATTCTTGGAAAGATCCATCAGATGACTTATTGTCACACACAACTACTTTATAACTCTTAGAGTTAAGAATTAACAAGCTTTCTAAACAATCTAATGTAAGTTTATAGTTATTCCAATTAAGAATAAGAATAGAGGTTTCACATTGAGTATTTTGCATGTTTATAAGTAACGTGATTTTCTGCGTACACTTACTAAGTGTATAATGTAGATTTTAGTCAAGCAAAATTCTACGGCGGTAGAATTTATGCTGTAGAAACTTTTTATATCATAATTAAAGTCTTTCTAAAAAATTGATCTTAGAAGTTTATCTATTTTTTAGGATAGTACTAAACCAATTGTAAATGTTTAGTCCTCTGTAGTTTTAAAATACTCCCCTGTAAGAGTTTTAAGTCCTATAGAGTGTCTGCAAGGTGCAGAGAGTGATGGATTAGTGAGGGTTCAGTTTTATAGCTCAATGCTGAAATAAGTCTTTCAGTGCTTGGGTTTAACTTGTCAGACATATCTTAGAGATTTCAAATGCCTTGAGAATGTTGTAGCAGAGTATGAAAATTAAATATAAGAAACCTGGTCCTTCTAAGCCAGTATCTTTAACCGTTCTACTTGATATTCACTGAGGAGATATACATTATTAATTTGCTCAATAGATTCAATCTCATGAAGGTGAGTTTCAACTCGTTTAGATATGGATATTTCTTGGACATAGTTTTTTGATAAATTTACGTTGCCGTCAATTTGACTAATAATTTGACTTAAATATCTTTTCCTTAATGCAGATATCCCTACAAAGTAAGTATCCGACTCTAAATCAAAAACGGCTCCTCTGCCCCAGCCTCGTGTTCTTATCTCTTCGGTTTTTTTCCATAAGTTGTTGTAAATTTTTATCATTGAGTTTCCACTGTCACAGATCCAGATTTCTTCGTTCAGTATTCTTGCAGTGTGTGGGCCTTTCAAGTCAAGAACGATTGGTTCATTTTTAGTAAGATTTATAACCCCACCATTACCTTGCATTTTAATGATTTTATCTGCTATTCTTCGCAATCCCTGCTTTCCAGAAACATTGTGAACTAAAGCATAGTCATCTCCCTCCAATCCTTTGAAAAATTGATTGCAGTGAAAAGTATCCTTTTTATTTTCCTCAATGTTGTTAATATTATTATTCGAGGTTAAAGCTCTAAACTTTGAAAGTGATATGCGTGAAATAACTTCATGCTTTTCTGGGGAATAGCAAATGATTTCATCGTATCCAGTGTTAGCAATATATAGGTTGCTCTTGACATATACAATTTCGTGAATATCCCGCAAATCAGGAATTGCGAGTTCAGAAACAGATTGCGTTTCTAAATTTAGGCAATACAAATTACTGCCTGTGGTGAATATGAGCTTAGCTTCATCATCGGTACTCCAGGCTAGAGAGCTAATTCCAAGGGAACCAAAATCATTAAAAAAATTAACCTGACAATTTCCATCCCTCGAAATTAGCTGGACAGATCTTAAATCTTCTTTACATAGATTTCTGTCTTCCTCTTTAGCATTTAAAGAGCCTAAGATGACAATAGATTTATTACTTTTCATAACCATAGATAGATAAGCTATTTGCCAGACGTCATTACAAAAAATAAAATGAAACTATATTTATTCCTTACAGGCCTAACCTTTTCTAGTATTTTGACGTTAATAGTAGAGCTATTGCCAGAATAAAATGAACTTCTCTCAAGATATAACTGAAACTAGATATTTTTCTTAGATCATACTGTAAATCAGCCGATAAATACGAAGTTCTTTGATACCTAAAAAGTAAATGGCTCTGCAAGAGTTCCAGTGCCTCAAACTCATTTTCATCTTGGTTGCACTAACCTATTAATCTTACAGCTTTATATAAAATAATGCTAACAAAATTGAATCTTACAGTGCCTAGATGTTCGTCATGACTTTAAGCAATTACTTGACATGTGAAGCTCTAATCTTATTTCTTGCCTAGATTATACTTTGCAC
Organism: Acaryochloridaceae cyanobacterium VAR_48_metabat_390; assembly: GCA_031422435.1. GTDB lineage: Bacteria > Cyanobacteriota > Cyanobacteriia > Thermosynechococcales > Thermosynechococcaceae > JAAURS01. The sequence goes on along the minus strand of JANPLU010000040.1, from coordinate 129 downwards.
GTTCATAGCTTGAGCTTACCGAGAACTGGATGTAGTGTACTGAGATTCCCCTATTGATAGTGAGGTTGCCCCATGCTATCCATCGAATTCTCAGAAGCAGACAAGCAAGCCCTTCTTTACGAACGCTTT
>JANPLU010000039.1:0-4138 GCA_031422435.1 Acaryochloridaceae cyanobacterium VAR_48_metabat_390 | reverse complement strand
TTAAAAAAGCCCAAACGCTTCAGTTTTCACTTATAGAAATCAAGCAAATTTTAGCGATTCGCGAGCAAGGGAATCCGGCTTGTACAGCCGTCAAAACGCTTGTAAACGAAAAAATTCATCAAGTTGATATCCAGATTCAACATCTGCATGAATTTAAAGCAGAATTAGAACAATATCGTGACCGATGGGCTGAACGTTCTTTGGATCATCCTAATGGCTCTAAACTTTGCAGTCTAATTGATGAAGTTTCTGCGTCCTCATCTAGCTCGGATTCTACAAAGACCACCTCTTTTTCATCTATAAAACATCATTCTCATTGATGAAGTTTTATAAACTTGCTTGACTCTCTACTCCACTACAGACTTGTACCTTGAGGAAGAACAATGTATTAAATTATTGAATCAAAGTTATGAGTCCCCGAAAAATCGAGATTTTTACTGGAAATTGCCCACTTTGTGAAGATACTGTAAAACTGGTTCAAGAATTAGCTGGCGACAATTGTGAAATACAGGTCTACAACATTCAGAAAGAGCCAAGCTGCTTGCAGCATTACGCTGTAAAAGCGGTTCCATCAATAGCAATTGATGGAACACTCGTTCTAGTCGGTAAACCAAGCCGAACACAATTGGAAGCCTTTGGGATTGGTCAAAACGACGAGAGTTTCTGTACGGCTATGTACCTAGGTATGGGTATTTGAGTCATCCTTTAACAAAGCCTGTGTTGATGACGGTGTCTCCCCTGCGACCAATGCGTAAAGCCAGCACTTGCCAGCTCCTACGGTAGCTTGTCCCCGTTCACCCATAGCAATATTGAAGCATTGCGATCGCCCTTTTGGTCAGAAAGAGCAGCATTGTTCGCTAGAGTTCCGCTTGAGTCCAAATGATTGTCAGATATTCAGTCGTCCTAGTTTTACCGTCTGTGCTGGCTTGATTTCATGTGATCGAGTCGATCCTTGAGTTCTAAAGATTTGAATAAGGTTGCTGGCAGATAATTCTTGGAAGAACACCTAATATAAAGAAAAGTAACGATTATGATGACTATACTAGGAATAGCATAAGGTTAAGTTGATAAAAATCGCCAGATAGCCTGATATATATAGTCTGACCTATAAGTTAGGCTAAAAGTCCTCTCATAAACCTCTAAGTACAGTGACTGTTCTCCAATTTAAGCAATACCTACAGAAAGAACTTGGCATCACTGACTCAGAGATAGCATTAGCGACACGAGTGGATCCGAGCGTAACGGAGCTGCCTATCGTACTTTGGAATCATGGACTGATTGACTTAGAGCAGTTAAGCCAAATTTTTGATTGGATGGAGGAAGTAGCCTAGTGATTTTGCCCAAAGCAGACTTGTCTTAAGTAAGAGTTTTCTTTCACTAAAATAGCTCAAGGGTAAATCTACAATGCCATTGGCTAGAGAGATTTACCCTTAGGCTAAATAATAAGTTCTGTATAAAGTGAAGCTGGATAAAATGTTGAGCTATTGCTTGAATCTTTATTGAAGTGGTTTCATACTGTCACAGCTTTTTAAAATAAGCTGTGATTTAAATCACAGCTTATTTTAAAAAGCTGTGACAGTATATGCTACTAATCCTTGGCTTAGCGACTCTAGGTAGCTGTCTTAGCCACGCATGATACGAGTGGCAAGAACTCCGGCCAAGCCTTGGAATTAGCTGACTGTGGCACAGTGGGCAGGAGTCGTGAAGGCGATCGCCCTCATCTCATGCTCACAAACGCTATTCGGAAGCACCGCATTGACGACTTCCGCTGTATCCAGGTTGCGGCTGTGATTTTGTGTTTGTAAAGCTGCTGTAAGTTTGAGAAGAGCGAACATGTTGACCTTGGCTTTCCAGGGCATATCAGCTTCAGCGACTGTAATCTGCTGAGCGACAGCAGCTAATCGACTTTAGTAGCGTGACCTTCCCCTGCTGCCGTGATACTGCTTTGGCAGTATCACCTTGCGACCCGTGTGAACGAAGAAACAGCCAGTAGCGCCATATTGCCCGATGCCTGTAGAACGAGTAATTAGGCTTGCTCAAATGGGTTGAAAAAAGGGTAACACTTTGATCAGGTGCCAAGTTTTGACAAAATCTGTTGAGCTTAAGTTAAAGCTCTAAGAGTTAGCCCAAAGTGTTCTCCTTGCTTGGATTATCCCTCTTTAGCTGATATAGCAGGAACATTGAAGCGATCAAGCATCATCACCTTATTCCAGGCCGCGACGAAGTCCTTGACCATACGCTCATGACCATCATTCGCGCCGTAGACTTCAGCAACTTGACGAAGCTCTGCATTCGAACCGAAGATCAGATCGCAGCGCGTTGCGGTGAACTTCGCTTCGCCCGTTTTACGGTCGCAAATGTCAAAGAGCACCTCGCGCTCGTCAACGGGCTTCCACTCGTAGTCCATGCTTGTCAGGACGCGGAAAAAGTCGTTGGTCAAGACTCCAGGTCGGTTCGTGAAAATGCCGTGCTTTGAATGATCCCAGTTCTGATCGAGGGCGCGAAGTCCGCCCACAAGAACTGTCCACTCAGGCGCGGTCAGAGTGAGGAGCTGTGCCCGATCAAGGAAGATACGCTCCGCCTTTACCTTGTAACCAACGGCTTCATTATGATAATTTCTGAAACCGTCTGAGACTGGCTTCAGCCAGTCAAAGCTCTCAGCATCCACCATTTCCGCAACGGCATCCATCCGACCCGGCGTAAACGGGACGGCAACGGAGAACCCAGCATCTTGTGCGGCTTTCTCGACGGCAGCGCAGCCGCCAAGGACAACAAGGTCAGCCACAGATATTTTTTTATTTCCCGACTGAGCACCGTTAAAGTCCGCCTGAATTTGCTCAAGGGTCGATAGCACCTCACCAAGTTCCTGGGGACGATTCATCTCCCAACCTCTCAGAGGGTCTAAGCGAACGTGCGCCCCATTTGCGCCTCCGCGCTTATCAGAGTTGCGATAGGTCGATGCCGATGCCCAAGCCGCCGATACAAGTGCAGAAACAGAGAGTCCACTTGCTAAAACCTTGCCCTTGAGAGAACTGATATCGGCGTCATCAACGACATCGTGGTCGATGGCTGGAATCGGATCCTGCCAGATCAAGTCCTCCTCCGCAACTTCTGGGCCAAGATAGCGCGTTTTCGGACCCATATCCCGATGGGTCAGTTTGTACCAGGCACGCGCGAACACATCGCTGAAGTAGTCGAAGTCATTCAAAAAGTGCTGACAGATCTCGCGATAGGCCGGATCAACCTTTAATGCAATATCCGAAGTCATCATCATTAATGGATGCTCAACGCCTGGTCGGTGAGCATCTGGCGTCTTCGGCGCATCAGGATTGCTTGGCTTCCACTGAATAGCGCCTACTGGGCTTGTGATTTGCTCCCAATCGAACTTAAACAGATTTGTGAGGTAGCTATTGTCCCATTGGGTCGGGTCTGGCGTCCAAGATCCTTCGATTCCGTTCGTCATCGTATATTCGGCAAATCCAGTGCCTTCGGGATTCTGCCACCCCATGCCCATCGCCTGAATCGGCGCGCCTTCTGGTGCTGGACCGATCTTATCCGGTGAGACCATGCCGTGACTTTTGCCAAAAGCATGACCGCCTGCAATCAGTGCGACAGTTTCCTCGTCTTTCATCGCCATCCGTGCAAAAGTCTCACGAATGTCTCGTGCTGAGCCGTAAGGGTCGCCTTCGCCATTTGGACCCTCTGGATTAACGTAAATTAGCGCCTGGTGCGAAGCCGCAAGCGGGTTTTCAAGGTCATAGTATTCTTCGTCCGGCTTGCCAACCCACCGAATTGTACGAGTGACCATCTCATCAGGATGACCAGGGTTTTCCTTAATATTGCCAATCGGCTCACCGTTCCAGAACTCCGCCCCCCAGTAGGTAGAGCGATCTGGCTCCCAAGCATCAATGCGACCACCACCAAAACCAAAGGTCTTCAGACCCATGATCTCAAGCGCACAGTTGCCTGTCAGAACCATCAGATCGGCCCAGCTTAATGCTGCGCCGTACTTCTGCTTGATAGGCCAGAGCAGCCGTCTGGATTTATCTGTGTTTCCGTTATCCCACCATGAGTTGATTGGTGCGAAGCGCTGCATACCCTGGGCTGCTCCGCCACGACCGTCCGCAATCCGGTAGGT
>JANPLU010000038.1:0-6129 GCA_031422435.1 Acaryochloridaceae cyanobacterium VAR_48_metabat_390 | reverse complement strand
CCTCGTTGCTTTAAGGCTAGATTGTATTCACTCCAGTTGCGGACGCGGTATTGCTGTTTCACCCTGCTGGCGCTGACTTTAGTTATTGAGATTTATATTCTCATTACACATTGGTGACTCCTATTTATGCAACAACGCCCAATCTAGGGTCTACTCAGACACACCAGCCGAAATAAGTTTGAATTGTGTAAGAGCTGCCACATTTCGTAAATCTTAGCGAGGTTAGCTTCACGCTTATAAAAAGATTGAAATTCAAACGGTACGGGGTTAATGGACATTAAAGAGTTTGTTGAGCAATCTATTGGGCGCTGGCGATCGCAGCGCAGTGCCCACCATTTAGCATTTGCCCACTTTGAGGCAGTGCAGTCTGAGATTGACATTATTGCGCTTTCAGAAACTGACCCAGCGGTTTTAGAGCTGTGCAGTGCATACAGCATTGACCCTAGGGCGATCGCCTCCCCCTTTCGCATGAGTTGGGAAGGACAGTCGGACTGGGAAGACAGCGAAGCCGTTAAGGGCACCTGCGTTTTGGTGCCAGTACCGGATTTAAATCAGGTAAACTGCGGCAAACTTCTGCGCGATCAGGGTTATGCCGAAACCATTGCGGCAGTGGGCGAGTATTCCATTACAGCAGACGGAACATTTGTGCTGATTACGGCCTACGAGCGTGCTGCCGCTGAAGAAAAAATCTGGTTTGTCAACCCAAACGTTCGCTGTCGGGTTTCTCTGATTAAAACCAGTGCGGGTACTGGAGTGGTCACGGCTTCATTTTCTTCAGAAATTCGCCAAACCAGACCAGGATCATGAATGAGTTCAATCAGACAACATCAGCTGCCTCTCATGATTTAATCACCCTGGCGCGTTGGATGGCAGGGGACTTTAGCAATGCTCAGCAAGCCCGCGAAAACGCAAAAAACTACGCCCACATTCACGTCTTTTTTCGGCCTTTGCCTTTTGAATTTTTTAACGGCATTGGACTCTACTCAGAGCAGGTTTACGACTACGACCTCTGGAAACCCTACCGTCAGGGTATTCATCGTTTGGTCGATCAGGGCGATCGCATCTACATCGAAAACTACAGCCTTAAAAATGCGCTGTTTTATGCCGGTTCTGGGCGAGACTTGAGCATTCTTAACACCATTACCCCAGACTGCATTGAGCGCAGACACAACTGCTCCATGGTGTTTAGGCGAGAAAAAGGGGAAGAGGGCGGCGATCGCTTTCTCGGCGGCGTAGAGGGCAACCAGTGCCTGATCGAGAAAAATGGCTGTCAAACCTATCTCCATAGCTACGTTGAAATCACAGAAACCACCTGGGTCAGCCTAGACCGAGGTTTGGATATCAATACCCATCAGCAAGTTTGGGGTTCTGCTTTTGGCCCCCTGCGGTTTCAGAAACGGGAATGTTTTGCCCATGAAGTTCCTACTCTCTCATAAAGCCCCGCCAGCCCTCTCTACCCTTTCCGAAGTCAATATGCTGCCCCCAGAAGCTCAAAAAAAGATGCAGTGCTGGATTCGCAGCCGTCATTTAATTTGCTCAGGAAATTTCTTTGTTTTTGAGACCGTTGACTATAGAGCCGTTGAGCGTTTTTCTGATTGCGTGACGATCTTGGGGGCACCTTTATTGGGGGTAGAGCCAGTCAGCAAGATTTGGATGGGCGATCACCGTCAAGTGCTGCTGTATCGCGCAAAAGCCAGCCTCAATCTACCCTGCCACACTCTCAAACAATACTGGATAAAATACGGTGGTTTTCGCACCCGCTTTGATGCACAGCCCTAGTTCATGCCCCCGAAGTTGCTAATTGGCTAGCCTTAATATTCTGAAGCAAGAGACTTTCCCCAATTTTCAGTCAAGCGCTTCGCATTTCCTGTCGAATTTGCATCAAAATTTTTCCTAGGTGGTTTTGACCTCTGCCATCTGAGCCGCATCCCCAATAGAAATCGGTGGGAGAATTTTCAATAATCATCTGCACTCCAGTACTGAGCAGTATCTCCGTGAGGTCTCCATAGGTCATAAATTTAGTCAAGACGGCTTCATACATAATGGATAGCTTTACGGCGTCCCAGTCTGGCCTAACCGAGTGGCATGGATTTCTGCCGATAACAGCCGCCATCTCAGGACTAGGAGCATTGTAAATGCGTTGACAAAGCGTCTGATCTCGGGTGCCCACAAATTTCTGAGCCTGATAGTAGTGTTCTGAGGTTTGCCAAACTTTTCCCTCAATTTGAATGCTGTGGAGAGAAAAATTAGAAAAACAGCCGTACGGCTCACACACTTTATAGAAGAAAATAGTCATTTTGCCATTATGGGCAATCGTTCTATTCCCATGATGGCAGTAAACCTTAGCCAAATGTAGTCTGAAGCACAAGAAATTGTGATTGGATTTGAGGCTAAACCGGAAGAAATAATAATCAGTCTTAAAAGACCCGAAATTCTCATAATGGAAATTTGGCCAGGGTTAAGTGAGAAAGCTCACTCTAGCCTCTAGATCACCAGATGATATAAATGCCCCAACGGTCGAGGCACTAAGACTGAATAGAAAAAGTCAGGTTCTTTGAACCGATGTCAAAGTCTACACTTAGAATTGCTCATGTTTTGGCATAAACAATGGAATTACCAAAAGACAATGAAGAAGGTGACGGTAGGCCACGATAATCATCATGGAAATCTAATGCTAGAAAAGCACCACTTGGCTGCGATTACAGTTTGCCTAACTAGAACTCATCACAATGCGATCACCGAACATTGCAACAGAAAGTAAAGCTGTGTTAACTTTAATTACATAAAGTTGATCTTTAGCGGAGCTTCTCAGGCCATGTCTAATCAAGAAGGAAAGATCGGGTTTACGCAATTTGCAGAAAACTGGAATGGTCGCTTAGCTATGTTGGGCTTTGTGATTGGTTTAGCAACTGAAGTTATCACCGGGCAAGGTATCCTGAGCCAAATTGGTCTTATGTAGTTCGAAACCCTATTTTATAGGTTCATAAACGAGGGGAAGCAGTATGACTGCTTCCCCTCGTTGCTTTTTGGAGCCTCATTACGCTGGGACATGAGCAAAACTCAACCCATCAAAGCGAAATGATTAAATACCCGTCTTGGAACTTAGCGCCCGTTACCTTTTGCCCCTTCAGCTCATTGGGCAAAAACAGATTTCGGCGCTGATCGCCAGCGGCAATGGTCAGTTCGGGGCCAGATTGGGTCAACTGCACCTGGCTTTTGGCAAATCCTGGTAAAAAGAGCTTCACCTGACGCTGGGCAACATCCACCGTCATCGGTTTAGGTGCCTTGATAGCCTCTTGCTGGAAATTGGGCAGATGCTGGGTTAACGACTGCCAACTTTCTTCAGTACGGCTGGGGAGAGAATGTACCGATAATGGCGCAAAGCACTGCTCTACGTCACTCAGCACCGCCGATTGATTGACTAGTACGCCGCCCACGGTGAGATTGGCTTGCTGGGCGCTTCCCCACAAATATTCGGCGGTTTTAATTGCAACAGGGTCTTCTGTGGTGATGAGATAGGCCGCAACTCGGCTAGGGTCTGCGATCGCCCTCATCCCTTCGCCCAATTCACCATCCGCCATCGAAAATGGCTGAGAAAAGTTGCCGCTCGTCCAGTCTGCGTTGTTTAAAACCGTAGCTGCTAAAGGCTGTAAGAACGGCGTGACCGCCTTACCGAGGTCAGACTCTACAAAAACCTGACGGAATCGTCGCAAATACCAGCTCAAAACCTCTGGCATCCCAAACATCCGAAGGGTTGCAGCGCTACTATAGCCGTCATAAATGATGACGTCATATAACCCACTGCCATCAAAGTTTTTGAGGGCATATAGCGCTAATGCAGAATCTAGACCGGGCAAAACGCCCAGTTCTTGACCAAACACATTCTTAAAAAATGGGGTGCGCAGGTATTGGGCTTCAAGCTGCTTAACCTGATCCCAGCTTTGCTCTAGCAATGCCGATGCAGAAAAAATTGCGACCGCAAGCTTTGGCGCAATTTCCCGTGGTTCTGTTGTTAAACCTGGTTCGTTGAGTAGCAAGCTTAACCCTAGCTCTGCCGAATGGCCTAGCAGCAGCACCCTCTGACCTTGACCAGAGAGCGCCTTAGCTGCGGCGATCGCCGCAGTGGTTCGTCCTGTGCCGCCTTTGCCTAAAAACGTGAGAATAAAAGCCATAATTTCAGTGCCTACTGCACTGGTTCAAGTTCATCTTCAAAAAACCAAGTTTGGAAACGGTCTTCAAATGTAACGCGAACGCCCACGCCGCTGCCATCGGTCATTTTATAGCCATGAATGGTGCCGACCTGACCGAGCTTTTGAGCAATATCGCCATTCACGCGATCGCGGATGCGGCAGACGCGAACTTTTTGACCGACTTCCATGACAGTTGTGTTCTCCAACAACGTATACCAAACCACATTTTATCAGGGTTATAGACCTTTCTATAGATATATCCCAATCGATCAACCTGACTCTGATGACCTGATGATATTGAAAGACTTTAGGGCTTAAAGTCGAGAAATGGATTGAACACAACAACCCCTGATTTTTGAAAATCTATAACGTTTCGCGTCACGACACAAAGATCGTGCAAGGCTGCGGTTGCAGCAATAAATAGATCCGGCTGGCTGTAGGTGTAGCCTTGTTTTCGTCCCTGTTCGACCATGTGCCGCCACTTCAAAATGACCGCTTCATCAACGGGTAAAGTGCGATCGCTAAACCAAGGCCGCAGCGTTTCATTCAGCCACTGCGTTAATTCTTGACGAAACGCTTCATCATTGGCTCGTTCTATCCCAAATCGAATTTCTGCAAGGGTAACAGTACTCAAATAGAAAGACTGAGGTAGCTGACGTTCTGACCATTGCTTAACCAATGGATGACAGTTGGGTTTGCGAAGCTCAGAGATGATATTGGTGTCTAGCAGCCATCCATTCATAGCTCAACGTCGCGCACAGTTGATTGAATAGCGGGGGATTCAAAATCGAGGCGACTAAGGGGCGATTGAGATAGCAACCGGTGCAGGCTGGGCTGCTGCAATAAAGGGAGTAATTTGGCAAATTCTTGGGCAGAGATAATGACGACGGCATCTTCACCCCGTACCGTAATCATTTGAGGCACTTGTTCACGGGCGAGGCGTACAACCTCGCTAAATCGAGCTTTAGCATCTTCGAGTTTCCAGTGCGGATACTGATCGAGCGTAGATGGGTCGGAAGGGGTAGAAAGCATAATTCAGGCTGACTAGGACTAGTCAGATTCTAGCTCATGTTTCATGGGATGTTCGGTCAACTCGTTCCATAATGGAATAGCTGTTGGTCAACAAGAGGGGCAATGATGGGCAGAAGATCCTCTACTGCGGAAATTTGTAGCCAGTCCATTGATGCTGCGATCGCCCGTCTGCGTGAGCTTACTCAGCGCGATCGCCAAGCTGACTGGCGCATGAGTTTTGAGGATGCGCCAGCAGCAACTCAGTGCGATTTTCGTCAATGGGCAAACTGGCAACCCGCTACGCTCAATGCGCGTCAGCATATTGCTTGGCCTGCGGGTCGTCAAGTGCTGTGGTTAGGGCAGGTGATTGAAATGCCTGATGCGCTGGCTGGCTATCCCCTCGCTGGCTTTACCACAAGATTGGCGATGACCTGGTGGGCGGAGCAGACCGATGTGTATGTCAACGGTCAGTTGGTGCAGCAGGGTGATTTGTTTGATACTTCTGCACGGGTTGTTTTAACAGAATCGCTGGTTCCAGGAACCTCTGTGACAATTGCGGTTCGGTTGGTAAGCCCTGCCCATGATGCAGGGGCGTTGGTGCGATCGCACTTTCTCTGCGAACCCTCGACGGGCGGTCTCATTGATCCAGGCATGGTCGCGGATGAACTAGCGGCGCTGCAAACTTACGCGATCGCCTTTCGTCCCGATGATTTAGAGACACTAGCCGCTGCCGTTGCGAGTATTTCGTGGGAAAAGACTGCGGATGCGATCGCCTTTAATCAAAGCCTTCAACGTTTGCGCCATCAACTCACCCCCTTTGCGCAGTGGATGAAACAGCGGCAAATTAGCTGGATTGGTCACGCCCACTTAGACCTTGCTTGGCTGTGGCCTGTGGCAGAAACCTGGGAAGCTGCCGAACGCACGTTTC
>JANPLU010000037.1:0-30486 GCA_031422435.1 Acaryochloridaceae cyanobacterium VAR_48_metabat_390 | reverse complement strand
GTCAGGGTCGACTGTTTTTGAGGCTGTGGTTTAATCATTCTGCGGGGATATTGGCTTCACTTAAGCCGCTTCACGACTAAAGTATTTTGATCGGTTCTGCACACAGGAATTACAGCAGCAGTGTCCACTAAAGCAATTCGTCATAAGCCTTTGAATCCTTCTAACGCCCAGGATGGCTTTTGGCCTTCTACAATTAAGGCTGCCAGTTCTACAGTCCTCGTGACCTCAATGCTGGGCGTCACGGCCTTGGCAGGGGTCTTAGTCGGCTTAGCCATAAGCTACCGAAATTTGCCGGATGTGCGATCGCTAAAAGGCTATGTGCCCAGCGAAACAACCTACATTTATGACATCAACGGTAAAGTCCTAGCCAGCCTCCACGGAGAAGAAAATCGAGAAGTCGTCCCCCTCGATAAAATTTCGCCCCAGCTCAAGCTGGCTGTTCTTGCCATTGAAGACAGCAACTTTTACCAGCACTCAGGCGTTAACCCCGTTGGAATTGTGCGGGCGACCCTGGTTAACTTAAAACAGGGGCGCACTGTAGAAGGCGCTTCAACCCTAACGCAGCAGTTGGTTAAGAATCTGTTTTTAACCCCCCGCGAACAAATTAGCCGCAAAATCACCGAAGCCGTCTTAGCGATGCGGGTTGAAAAACTCTTTAAGAAAGACGAAGTATTAGAGATGTACCTCAATCAAATCTATTGGGGACACAACACCTACGGCGCTGAAACCGCTGCCCTCAGCTACTTTAATAAGCCTGCGGCAGACCTGAACCTTGCCGAAGCGGCCTTGATGGCAGGTATCATTAAAGCACCAGAGCAGTACAGTCCATTTTTCGATTTTAAAGCTGCCAAACGCCAGCAGGTAATCGTGCTAGATCGCATGGTAGCGCTTAACTGGATTACGCTAGAAGAATCTGAAACGACTAAAGCGCAGCCGCTCAAGTTTGGACATGTCACTTCCTTCCAGAGAAGCACGTCCCCTTTTGTGACCAATACAGTGGTTAAAGAGCTAACCGATAAATTTGGCAAAGAAGCCGTCCAGCGCGGCGGGATGCGGGTGCAGTCTACGGTGGACTGGAAGATGCAGCAGTTGGCAGAAGATTCTGTGCGCTATGGGAGCGGGGTTCTTCAAGGGCAAGCAGATCAGCTTGCGCTAGTAGCCGTTGACCCGCGCACTCACTTTATTAAGGCTATTGTGGGCGGGGTAGACAGCAACAAAACCTCTTTTAACCGCGTGACTCAAGCCCAGCGTCAGCCTGGGTCGTCTTTTAAACCCTTTGTGTTTTACGCGGCTTTTGCCTCTGGGAAGTACACGCCAGATTCTATTATTAATGACAGCCCCGTTAGCTACGATGACGGCAGTGGAGAGCGCTATGCTCCTCAAAACTATGACCGTACCTTTGCGGGTGGAATGACGGTTCGTCAGGCTTTGGCGCAATCTCGCAACATTCCGGCGGTTGTGCTGGGTCAAACGGTAGGGCTTGAGAAAGTGATTGATATCTGCCGCGTTTTGGGCATCAGAAGCCCGATCGCCCCTGTGATTTCGCTCCCTTTGGGGGCAGTAGACCTTACCCCTCTAGAAATGGCCTCAGCCTATGCCACGTTTGCCAGCAACGGATGGCAGTCCGATCCGACTGCCGTTCTTCAGGTTACAGATGGGGCGGGACGGGTGATGTTGAACAACACCCCTCAGCGCAAGCTGGTGCTTGACCCTTGGGCGACCGCATCTTTGGTAGACACAATGCAGGCCGTGGTGAACGGCGGAACTGGGAAGGCTGCTTACTTCGGTCGCCCCGCAGGTGGAAAAACGGGCACTACGTCCTCAGAACGAGATATTTGGTTTGGAGGATTTGTACCTCAGCTTGCGGCAGTGGTGTGGGCTGGAAACGACAACTATACCCCTCTAGGGCGAGGTGTGACTGGGGGCGGCATTATGGCTCCGATCTGGCGGGATTTTATGAGCCGCGCTATGCAGGGGCAGCCTGTAATGGACTTTACCCCTGCATCTAAGTTTGAGCGACCGAGTGCGCCGTAGAGACTTTTACGAGCGGCTACAGGTTGAGGTCTGTAACTGCCCCCATGCTGCTAGAGGCCACCAGTTTGGCATATTTTGCCAATATGCCTTGGGTGTAGCGCGGCGGGCGAGGCTGCCAGTTAGCGCGGCGTTGCGCTAGTTCTACATCAGAAACTTGCAGCTCTAGCTTCCGCGCAGGGGCATCAATGGTGATGGTGTCGCCTTCTTGCACAAGGGCGATCGCCCCTCCCACCGCAGCCTCTGGTGCCACATGACCCACCACCATCCCGTAGGTGCCGCCAGAAAAGCGTCCGTCGGTGATGAGTCCCACAGAATCTCCTAGGCCAGCGCCAATGATGGCGGAGGTGGGCGCAAGCATTTCTCTCATCCCAGGGCCACCTTTAGGGCCTTCATAGCGGATTACAATCACGTCTCCGGCCTGAATCTTGTTGTCTAGAATTGCCGCCAAGCATTCTTCTTCAGATTCAAAGACGCGGGCAGGTCCTGTAATAACAGGCTTTTTGACCCCCGTAATTTTAGCCACTGCCCCTTCGGTGGCGAGGTTGCCCTTCAGAATGGCGAGATGGCCTTGAGCGTACATGGGGTTTTCCCAAGGTCGAATTACATCCTGATCTGCTCTAGGTACTTCGGGAATCTCTGCGAGTAGCTCGGCGACCGTTTGCCCCGTAATGGTAAGGGCATCGCCGTGGAGGAGTCCGTGAGCCAGCAGCATTTTCATGACTTGAGGGACGCCGCCTGCTCTGTGAAGGTCGGTGGCGACGTAGCGTCCTGAAGGTTTTAGGTCACACAGCACCGGAACCTTGGCGCGAATGGTTTCAAAATCGTCCAAAATTAGCTCCACGCCGATGGCACGGGCGATCGCCAATAAATGCAGCACCGAATTGGTGGAGCCACCCACCGCCATGATGACGGCGATCGCATTTTCAAAAGCTTTGCGCGTGAGAATGTGGCTGGGTAAAATTTGTTTGCGAATGGCTTCAACGAGCGCAAAGGCAGACTTTTCAGCACTGTCGGCCTTCTCCTGATCCTCTGCTGCCATCGTGGAGGAATACATGAGGCTCATGCCCATCGCCTCAAAGGCTGAAGACATGGTGTTGGCGGTAAACATGCCGCCGCAAGAACCCGCCCCTGGACAGGCATTGCGCTCAATGGCGGTCAATTCTGCTTCGTCAATGCGACCCGCGCTGTACTGCCCGACGGCCTCAAAGGAGCTGACCACGGTTAGGTCTTTGCCATTATAATGCCCTGGCTTAATGGTGCCGCCGTAGACAAAAATGGCCGGAATATTCAGACGCGCCATGGCGATCATGGCTCCGGGCATGTTTTTGTCACAGCCGCCGATCGCCAACACACCATCCAGACTTTGACCGCTACAGACGGTTTCAATGGAGTCTGCGATCACCTCACGAGACACCAAAGAGTATTTCATCCCCTCAGTGCCCATCGAAATGCCGTCGCTGATGGTGATGGTGCCAAACTTTTGGGGCATGGCTCCGGCGGTTTTAAGCCCCACCTCGGCACGGGTGGCAAGGGAATCAATGCCCATGTTGCAGGGCGTAATGGTGCTAAATCCATTGGCAAGCCCCACAATGGGCTTGGTAAAGTCAGCATCCCCAAAGCCGACTGCGCGCAGCATGGCGCGATTGGGCGATCGCTGAATTCCTTGGGTAATGGCTTGGCTGCGAAGATTGTCCGGCATGGGGATGTAGTTCCTAAGAGTCCTGTCCTCTATTTTTGCAGAATCTTGCATTGAACGTGTCACAGACGAACCCCTATGTGAGGAACCGAGGAATGAGCATCCCCGTCTCTTGGCTTAAGAGGGTTTGGTTGTGGTCAGTCTTTGACTCAAGAGCGTGGGCGATCGCGCTATGTTTAGAGAATGGTTAGAAATGCCCCATTGAAATGACCCATTGAAATAATTCCTTGGGCAACCTGTTTGTAGTGACGTAAGGCTGATTGAACGAAATCTATGGCGAAATCATCTCAGGAAGAGTCTTGGTGGCTAGAGGCAGCTAAGACCGTTGGGCTAAGTCTACTGCTTGCGTTTGGCATCCGTACCTATGTGGCGGAGGCACGCTACATTCCTTCTGGCTCGATGGAGCCGACGCTTCAGGTGAACGATCGCCTTATTATTGAGAAACTGAGCTACTATTTTCGAGCGCCAGAACGTGGGGATGTTGTGGTTTTTAACCCCACGAAGGAACTGAAAGCTCAAGGATTTCACGATGCCTTTATTAAACGAGTGGTTGGCACCCCTGGCGATCGCGTTGAAATCAAAAGCGGCGGCGTTTACGTCAACAATCAGCGCCTCTCAGAAGCCTACGTTGCCAATGGAGATCCAACCCTCATTGAAGCCTGTGGCCTGCCTCAGAGTACCAACAGCGATCAGGCACCCCCACCGCCCTTTTTATCAAAGCCCGTCACCATTCCTAAGGACAGCATTTTGGTCTTAGGAGACAACCGCAACAATAGCTATGACGGTCGGTGCTGGGGGCTCGTGAGTAAAGACGACGTCGTGGGTCGTGCTTCATTTCGGTTTTGGCCGATCAACCGTACTGGAACGCTGCCAGAGTTTCACCCCACTTTTATCAAATAAACGTGAGGGAGTTGCGCTTTGAACCTGCGGTGCAGAAATCTGAGCCACAGGCAGCTTTTGGTATCGAAAAGTCTTGTCTACAGCTTTAAAACATCATCTACTGACCTTTTACCGAGGCTATTAAGAAATAGACTGAATTGAATAGCGTAGAGAAAGTCGTAAACCCCTATCTTTAGAGGTGAGAACACCGATCCAAGCATTTCTGCACTCTCTCTACAATGGACTGTAGAGCAGCACAGCTTACAGATGCCAGTGCCGAAAGGAACGATGACCTATGCAGCCTACAAATCCAAACCAATTTACCGAAAAAGCCTGGGAAGCCGTGGTTCGCACCCCAGATATTGTGAAGGAAGCGCACCAGCAGCAGATTGAAAGTGAGCATTTGCTTCAGGCACTCTTAGAGCAAGACGGTTTAGCTGCCAGCATTTTTAATAAAGCGGAGGTGAACGTCCAGCGGTTGAGAGACCGAACCGCCGAGTTCATTCACAAGCAAGCAAAGCTGAGTACGCCCAGTAGCTCGGTTTACTTAGGTCGCAGTTTAGATACGCTTCTAGATCGCGCGGATGGCTACCGCCAATCTTTTGAGGATGAGTACATTTCCATTGAGCATCTCATTCTGGCATATGCAAAAGATGATCGGTTTGGTCAGGGGCTGCTACGGGAAGTCGGCTTAGATGAAGACAAACTGCGAAAAGTTATTGAGCAAATACGGGGAAGTCAAAAAGTGACGGATCAAAATCCTGAAGGCAAGTACGAATCGCTTGAGAAATACGGGCGTGACCTTACTGCATTAGCGAAATCTGGCAAGCTCGACCCTGTGATTGGGCGAGATGACGAAATTCGCCGCACGATTCAAATTCTGTCTCGCCGCACCAAAAATAATCCGGTGCTGATTGGGGAGCCTGGTGTGGGCAAAACGGCGATCGCCGAGGGCTTAGCCCAGCGCATCCTTGCGGGGGACGTGCCGGAGTCTTTGCGCGATCGCCAGCTCATCACCCTAGACATGGGCGCACTGATTGCAGGGGCAAAGTACAGAGGCGAATTTGAAGAACGCCTTAAATCGGTGCTTAAAGAAGTTACCGAATCTAATGGTCAGATTATTCTATTTATTGATGAAATCCATACTGTGGTCGGCGCAGGTGCCAGCCAAGGCTCTATGGATGCGGGCAACCTGCTCAAGCCTATGCTGGCGCGGGGTGAACTGCGCTGTATTGGCGCAACTACTCTAGATGAATACCGCAAATACATCGAAAAAGATGCGGCGCTAGAGCGACGCTTCCAGCAGGTCTTTATTGACCAGCCCACCATTGAAGACACTATTTCAATTTTGCGCGGGCTAAAGGAACGTTACGAAGTTCACCACGGGGTCAAAATTTCTGACAATGCCTTGGTGGCTGCTGCAACCCTCTCGACGCGGTATATCAGCGATCGCTTCTTGCCCGATAAGGCGATCGATTTGATGGACGAAGCCGCCGCCAAGCTTAAGATGGAGATTACCTCCAAGCCAGAGGAACTCGACGAAATTGATCGCAAGGTGCTTCAGCTTGAAATGGAGCGGCTGTCTTTGCAAAAGGAAAGCGATCGCGCTTCTCAAGAGCGGCTAGTGCGCCTTGAAAAAGAAATGGCGGACTGGAAAGAGCAGCAGTCTGCTCTCAACGCGCAGTGGCAGTCTGAAAAGCATGTCATTGACCAGATCCAAAGCGTTAAAGAAGAAATTGATCGCGTCAATATTGAAATTCAGCAGGCCGAGCGCGACTACGACCTCAACCGTGCTGCCGAGCTAAAGTATGGCAAACTCACCAGCCTTCAGCGCGATTTAGAACAGGCCGAAGTCAACCTTACCCAAACCCAAACCACGGGGCACTCCATGCTGCGCGAGGAAGTCACCGAAGCCGACATTGCCGAAATTATTGGCAAATGGACAGGGATACCCGTAACCAAACTGGTGCAGTCTGAAATGGAAAAGCTGCTGTACCTCGAAGATGAGCTACATCAGCGCGTCATTGGTCAAGAAGAAGCCGTCACCGCCGTGGCAGATGCCATCCAGCGATCACGAGCTGGTCTAGCAGACCCCAACCGACCCATCGCCAGCTTTATCTTCTTAGGGCCAACAGGGGTAGGTAAAACCGAGCTTGCCAAGGCACTCGCCGCCTATATGTTTGACACCGAAGAGGCGATCGTGCGGATCGACATGTCGGAGTACATGGAAAAACACTCTGTGTCTCGCTTAGTCGGTGCGCCTCCAGGGTATGTCGGCTATGACGAAGGGGGGCAGCTCACCGAAGCCGTGCGGCGCAGACCCTACGCCGTTATTCTGTTTGATGAGATTGAGAAGGCTCACCCCGACGTATTCAACATCCTGCTGCAAATTCTCGATGATGGTCGTGCCACCGATTCCCAAGGCCGCACGGTAGATTTCAAAAACGCCATCATCATCATGACCAGCAATATCGGCTCGCAGTACATCCTCGACTTGGCTGGGGATGACAGCCGCTACGGTGAAATGCAGGAGCGGGTATTAGAAACCCTGCGAGGCAGTTTCCGCCCAGAATTCTTGAATCGCGTCGATGAACTCATTATCTTCCATAGCCTCCGCAAAGATCAGCTTCGCAATATTGTGAAGCTTCAGGTTAAGCGACTTGAGAAGCGTCTGCAAGAGCGGAAGATGGCGCTTAAGCTCTCTGATGCGGCGCTAGATCTGCTGGCAGAAGTGGGCTACGACCCCGTCTATGGCGCACGTCCTCTCAAACGTACAATTCAGCGAGAGCTAGAAACCACGATGGCAAAAGGTATTCTGCGGGGCGACTACAAAGATGGTGACACTATTTTTGTAGATGTTGCCAATGATCGCCTGAGCTTTCAGCGGCTTCCATCTGAGGTGTTGACCAGCAGCTAAGAAGACTTGCTCGCTTGGGGACAAGGCTTTGCGCCCTTCTTCAGAAATACAGCATCTGATTAGAAACGGTCGCTACGATGCACCAGCCGATCTCCCGTTATAAAGGCTCATAGATTTCTCGGTACCTTGCCTCAGCGCCACCTCAACCGCATCTGCCGATAGGTCTAGCACCTCTGGCAAAATGCGCAGTTCGTCTGGCGCAAATTTGCCTAGAACGTGGGAAATGGTGTCTTTGGCAACGCCCACATCAGACACTTTGCTAATGCCAACCCGCAGCCGAGGAAAATCTTGGGTGCCCAGATGCGCAATGAGAGATTTCATCCCGTTGTGCCCCCCTGCTGAACCACTGAGGCGAATCCGCAGCTTTCCGACGGGTAAATCCATATCGTCGTAAAGCACCAGCACCTGCTGCGGCATCAGCTTGTACCAGTCCAACACCGCCCGTACCGACTGTCCCGATTTATTCATAAAGGTGTTGGGCTTCAGCAGCCGAATCCGCTGCCCTGCCGCCGTTCCCTCCCCCAACTCGCCCTGAAAGCGTCGCTGTTCTGTTAACGAAACGTGCCAGCGTTTTGCCAGTCGATTCACTAAATCAAATCCAATGTTGTGGCGTGTGTGGTCATACTTTGCGCCAGGGTTGCCTAGCCCCACAATTAGGCTAATGGGCAGAGCAATGGGTGCAGGCTTGAGCTGCGTAGGTTCTACCATGTCAATTAACAGTCCTTCATTAGCCTAAACATTGCGAACAAGACTTTTGCCAGAATCCACAGCGTTCACTCTAAGTTCATTTGTGAACCCCAACTTTCTTGGGGAATAAAAGTGCGATCGCCCGACAGTGGCGCAACAGGTTCCGTAAGCAAAAACTTCCCATCCTCAATCCACTGCTTTAGCTCTAAAGCCACCTGCCGCGACAGGGGAATGCTGGCTAACGGCGCAACCCGAACGGTCTTATTCTCAATTTTAATTTTGCCAGATTTAAGCTGTGCGTAGCTCACCAGCCCAAAGGTGGGTCTGACCCGTCGAGGAATCGAGAAATCAATAATAGGGGCAACTAGCTCCGCATCTGTCACCGCACAGCGGCGCACCACGTCTTCATCTAAAACCGGAAACGGAATCCCGACACCCAGCATGAGGGATGGCCCATACTGCTTAAAGTAGCAGCCGCGCACCCATTTGGGGTTCATTTGCTTGGCATCGCCAATCAGAGCAAGGGTTGCCGCTGGGCCAATGGGGGTATCGTTAGAGCGACGTTTTTGGAGCGGGAAATGCTGGGTACCTTCCCAGGTAATATAGCCAATGCCGCCGCCCATAAAAATGCGAGAACCAATGCCAATCAGCCTCAGGTTTGGGTCGTTGAGTAAGGGGGATAACGCCCCTGTGTTGGAATATACGGCGTTACCTAGGCGCGGCTGGAGGGGGCCAAGGTAGGTATAGAGGGGGCGATCGCCCCCATTCACGCCCACAATAAAGTTTTGGTAAAGATTGCGCGGGTTAAACAAATAAAACTGGTTGATGGTGTCTTTGGTAATGACCGTATCTAGCGCGGCGCGAGGGTAGCAGTCTGTACTTTGCCCCGTAGCACGAAGCTGGACAGGCTTACCTGCAATAAGGTCTTCAATGACGTGACCCCCGCCCCGTTCACGCACTTCTTCGCTGTCGCCATCAGACATGCCAGCGGATTCTGCCGATTGGGATGCACCCAGGTATAAATCGACGGCTCCAAACCCAGAGTAAGCCGCCACATTATCGAGCCAACACTGACGAATTTTAATTGGTGGGTCGGTATGGCCTAGGTTCAATATGGCTCCAGAAGACTCCATCGGCTCAAACGTGCCCGTCACAATCACGTCTACTTCCGTCGCCGCTTGGGGAATGCCCACTTCAGCCACGCGAGTCTTAAGCTGTTCGGCAGTCCAAACAACCGCAATCCCCCGCTGGATCTTTTCATTAATTTCGGCAATGGTGCGCATTTTACTGGGGTGAACTCCATTCTCCAGTCTAGAGTCCTGATGCAAAATTCTTATCGGGAATCTAATGGCAATCTCAACCCCCAATCTGAGACATGGTGCGCGTATAGGTTTGGCTCACGGTGCCCGAATCCCGACCCTTGTAGTTAATTTCGGGCTTTAATGCCAGTAGGTTCTGGACGCGATCGCGCATCTCTTCAACGCTTACACCGTTCCGCAGCATAGTCTTCAATTCAATCTGCCCCGTTTCATTGAGAAAACAAGGCCGGAGCCAGCCATCGGCAGACAGGCGCATTCGGTTACAGCGATCGCAAAAGCATTCCGACATCTGACTGATGAATCCTAGGGTTCCTTTTGCCCCAGGGATGCGGAATACATCCGCTGGACCATTGCCGCGCACCTGACTGGTTTCTAAGCCCCACCGATCGCGGATTTGCTGGCGCAGTGCCTCAGAAGCAACCCAGCCGCGTTCTCCAAACAGGTCGGCATTGCCAATGGGCATAAATTCAATAAAGCGAACGTGCCATTCTTTCTCTAGGCTTAACGCCGCCAAATTCAGCACTTCATGGTCATTTACCCCAGGAATCACCACCACATTCAGCTTCAGCGGACTAAACCCAACCTGACAGGCCACTTGAATGCCATCCCACACTTTTTGCCATCGTGCGGCTGGCGTATGGGTGTGATAGCCAATGATTTGGTTAAAGGTTTCTGGCACCAAGGAATCGAGACTGATATTGATGCGCCGTAGCCCTGCATCGTATAAGTCCTGAGCCATGCTCCCTAGCAGAAAGCCATTGGTGGTCATAGAAAGATCTTGCAGGTTTGGGAATGCAGAAATTTCCCTCACAATTTCCACTACATCCGCTCGAATCAGTGGCTCGCCCCCCGTTAAGCGAAATCGCGTAAACCCAGCAGGCATCATTACGTCGCGCAGCAGCTTTAGCAGTTCTGCCGTGGTCAAAACCTCAGGTCGTGCCAAAAACGTGAGGTCTTCGCCCTCCGGCATACAGTATTGGCATCGAAAATTGCATCGATCTACTAAACTCACCCGAAGGTAGTCAACCTGATTCATCGCGCTGATGTCCCCAAGGCTTTAATGCCCACTGGCGTACTGTCTCAACATGCTAGTCTTTCTGGGCTTGAACTGCGATCGCTCAACGCCTCAAGGCAAAACTCTGACGGCTTTCAAGCAGTGGCGAATCCTAAATTCCTATGCAATAGTAAGAATTAACTCTCTTCAGAGAATAATGCGGGGACTGACAGCTTCTACTCTTTCGATTGGGGTAACGCCCATCCGGTGAAGCTCATTTTAGGACTGCTCTATGTTTTGTCCATCTTGTAACGGTCAAATTTATCCTTTTGCCAAAGACTTTGTCTGCCCTCACTGTTTCATTCAGCTCAAAGTTCATGCCCTTAAGCGTCTAACCGTCTTTTTGCTGCCAGATAATCGGCTTGCAGGCATCTACAATGCCAACTCAGGGCGCGTGGTTTCGTTTATGGGCTTTATCAAAAACCCGCCCATCGAACACAAAGCCCACGATCGCCAAGTCGCGCTCTCTAGCCGCAGACTGCAAGTTTGCCTTAACCAAATTAGCGAAACGCTAACGGCTCTGGGTCAAGAACGCCAAACCTTACTAGACTCCGAAATTATTGTAGAGCGTGTCTTAACGCGATCCGTTGGGGTTAAGCAGCAGTCTAGCCTGTGTCGCTCTCAGATTGCATTGGCCTACGGCATTCTTGAAAAGCTGGAGCAGGCCTACAACAAACTCCGCATCGACCTAGAACTTGCCGTCACCCAACCGCCTCAAAATACAGGTGTGTTTAAGACTCAGATTCAGCAGCAGGTCAAATTGGTGCGTCAACTAGAGTCACAAAAAGACTTGGCTCTGCGAAGCATTAATTAACCTCGTTGCGCTGCCATAAGTATAATTACGTTGCCATAAACAACCTGGAAAGCCTTGTCTTTTAAGGAAAAATCAAGTGTCTGTAATAAAAGTTACCAATCTTGTCAAAGATAAACAAAACTTATAAAACCACAAATCATATTCGATGTCTTACTTATTGAATTTGATCCCCTTGTGTACTAAAGTCAACAATAAGCATAGACAAAGCCACTAAGTTTTTTAAGCTTTTCCATAGGCTTGAAACAGGGATAAACCCTCTGAGAGGGGTAATACTGTTGTGTCTGAAATAACGAGCAAAGAAAGGTTTCTGCGCGTTTTAGCCCATAGCCTTCCCTTGCCTCTGGACATGCCCATCCAGCTCGAATTTTTACAGGAAGAGATTAAATGTCCTATTCGCAAACGCAAACACAATCGAAGTCTGGCTATAAGGCCGGTGTGCAAGATTATCGGCTAACCTACTACACGCCAGACTATACGCCAAAAGACACTGATATCTTGGCTGCTTTCCGCGTCACGGTTCAGCCCGGAGTGCCCTTTGAAGAAGCTGCTGCTGCGGTAGCCGCCGAGTCTTCTACAGGTACCTGGACAACCGTGTGGACAGACTTGCTGACCGACCTCGATCGCTACAAAGGTCGCTGCTACGATATTGAACCCACCCCTGGTGAAAGCGATCAGTTTATTGCTTTTATTGCTTATCCTTTGGATCTGTTTGAAGAAGGATCTGTCACCAACCTGCTGACCTCTTTGGTCGGTAATGTGTTTGGTTTCAAAGCGCTCAAGGCCTTGCGTCTAGAAGATCTTCGCCTTCCTGTAGCCTACCTCAAAACCTTCCAAGGGCCTCCCCACGGGATTCAGGTTGAGCGTGACAAGCTCAACAAGTACGGTCGTCCCATGCTGGGCTGCACCATCAAGCCTAAGCTCGGTCTGTCGGCGAAAAACTACGGTCGTGCCGTCTATGAGTGCCTACGCGGTGGTCTAGACTTCACTAAAGATGATGAAAACATCAACTCTCAGCCATTCCAACGCTGGAGAGACCGTTTCTTGTTTGTTGCAGATGCAATTCATAAGGCTCAGGCTCAAACTGGAGAAATCAAGGGTCACTACCTCAACGTAACGGCTGGTACCTGCGAAGAAATGATGAAGAGAGCTGAGTTCGCGAAAGAACTCGAAATGCCCATCATCATGCATGACTTCTTTACCGCTGGTTTCACCGCCAACACAACCTTGGCGCAATGGTGCCGCGATAATGGCCTATTGCTTCACATTCACCGTGCAATGCACGCTGTGGTTGACCGTCAAAAGAACCACGGGATTCACTTCCGCGTGTTGGCAAAGTGCCTCCGGATGTCTGGTGGCGACCACATCCACACGGGTACGGTTGTGGGTAAACTCGAAGGCGACAAGGATATCACCTTAGGCTTCATCGACCTACTCCGCGAAAACTACATCGAAGAAGATCGCTCACGCGGGATTTACTTCACTCAAGACTGGGCTTCTATGCCTGGTGTGATGGCTGTGGCTTCCGGTGGGATTCACGTTTGGCACATGCCCGCACTGGTTGACATCTTTGGCGATGACTCCGTGCTTCAGTTTGGTGGTGGTACCTTGGGTCACCCTTGGGGTAATGCACCTGGTGCAACGGCAAACCGCGTTGCCCTTGAAGCTTGTGTGCAAGCGCGTAACGAAGGTCGTGACCTCATGCGTGAAGGCGGCGACATCATTCGTGAAGCCTGCAAGTGGAGTCCTGACTTGGCTGCGGCTTGTGAACTGTGGAAAGAAATCAAGTTTGAATTTGAGGCGGTTGACACCATCTAATCAGGTTTTGTAACGCTTCCTGTGGGCGCAGAGTGAAGGGTTGCGAAAGAATAGACTAGTATCTCTTCATTCGTTGATCCTTCATTTCAAACCTATGGATCTCAAGCAAATTGCGAAAGATACAGCCAAAACGCTGATCAGCTACTTAACCTACCGTGCAGTGCGAATTGTTTACGAACAGCTCGACGAGACCGAACCCAAACGAGCTTACTGGCTGCACCAGTTTGCCTCTCGAGAAAGCATCAAAGACGGCGAAGCGTTCCTTCGTGCTTTATTTGATGAGCGCCAAGAACTGGCCTTTCGGGTTTTAACGGTACGGGAAACGTTAGCCGATGAAATTGCTGATTTCTTGCCGGAAATGTTGCGAACAACGACAACGCAGCTCAACACCGAGCATCGAAAGCAGCAGCTAGAGCGGATGACCCAGGTTGCTCTGAGCAGTGAGCTAAACCATCCAGAACAGGAAAAGCATTCTGAGCCTGATGAAAATCTTGAGTCGGCTTAACCCTTGAGCCGCTGCTGCTACCACCCACCTGACATTTACGAGGAATTCGATGAAGACTCTACCCATTGAAAAGCGCTACGAAACTTTTTCATACTTGCCTCCTTTGAGCGATCAGCAAGTTGCGCGTCAGATTCAGTACACCCTTGACCAAGGCTACTACCCTTGTGTTGAGTTCTGTGAAGACCCTCAGCCCCAAGACTACTACTGGACGATGTGGAAGCTGCCTTTGTTCTCTTGCCACTCTCCTCAAGAGTTGCTCAGAGAAGTTCAGGAATGCAAGTCTGAATATCCTGAATCCTACATTCGCATTGTGGCGTTTGACAACGTGAAGCAGTGCCAAGTCATGAGCTTTATTGTGCAAAAGCCTGGTACTAAGGCTGGCTATCGCTACTAGGGCGATGGGATAAAGAGCGGTGATTGCTGCTTTTTAATAAAAAGAGGTGGAGTTTTTCCACCTCTTTTGTTTGTATTTGTATTTATATTTTTTGGGGTCAGGCTATGGCAAATCTAGAGCGCTTAATTTTGATGGCAGAAGATGAGCTGACCCAGTACAGCACGGATGCCTGCAAAATTGAAAAGCTGCGCCGCAAAATTGCGCTCTCGGTATCTGTTGCAGAGCAGCGGCAGATTAAAGAAACGCTAATAGCAGAAATGCCGTCTGGCGGTTTTGGAGAACTGGTGAGAGAGCAGCGCCAGACGGTCGCTTTGCCGTTTTGGGGCATTGCTGGACTAGGGCTACTGACCGGAATTTCCTTTATGCAGCCGCTAGATTTTTTGGCGACGTTAGGCGGTGGGGCAGCGGCGATCGCCCTTCAGCGCTGGGGCTGGAAACTTCAGGCCAAAAAGCTAATCATTCAGACCCTAGAAGAACTAGAAGAAAGCATGAAAAACCCTAACGCTTAATTGTTGAAAATTAGGCAAGTTTTGAGCGAATCTCTTCTACACGCTTGCGATTCACGCCCAAATCCGATTGACCGAGCCGAGATGCTGATCGCACATGAATAACCTTCGCGCTGTCATCGGCATAGAATTCGACATCATCCACAAATCCCATGAGTTTGCTGGCAAACTCTGCATAAAGATAAGTGTCATCTGCCTGAATGATTTTGGTGCGCTCTGAGCTTTCAATGATGGTTTTGAGCTTGGCGATCGCCACTTTCCCCTCCCCCACAAAGGCAATGGGCGCAACGCTATGTTCTGCATCCGTCGCCGACGCCTGACTCGAAACGCAGTTAGGCGTATTGGGGCAGGCCGCAAGCTGACCATTTTTTACCCCTAAAGTGCTGGGACGTGTACCTGGAAAAGACAGAATAGCCATAGTGTTTTGCGCGGGTTGAAACAGTGGATAAGCTGAGGCTGCAATAGGGGTAACTCCCCAGAGCGCCATGACGAGTAACGTTAGACTGACTGCCGATTTAAACCAATGCCCCATACCGTTGTTCTCCTGTACTGTACTACCGCTTAACCTAGCACGGGCGTTGCCTCATGAAGAATGAGGCGGTTGCCTTGAGGGTCGTAGGCATAAATTTCGCGACCGTGGGAGGCCTGCTGAATTTGGCCTGGAGGTGGGTAGCCGAGGGTTGTGAGATGAATGACTGCGCTTTCTATATTCTCAACCTCAAAACATAGGCTTACACTGCCGCTAGAGGGAGATTCAAACTCTACCTGATGGGCGGTGCTGGGCTTAAACAGCCCTAGCCGTAGCCCTGCCAACCGAAATTCAGTATAGACATTGGGAATATCTACCACCGGACTTTGTTCTAGTAGTGCCTGATAAAACTGTTTGAGGGTGTGACCATCTCGGTCGGCGATCGCCACAAAGCAGGTTGTGTAGTTTAGCCCCATATTGCCACAGTGAAAAAGATGGACATCGTAGGCCAGTGCTCCGCTGTAAGGTTTGAGTGTAAGACCCTAATAACCGCCTTAAGTATGAGGAACCTTAAAGAAATGATCTAGAGACGTTACAGAAAACTGAATAGCCAAAGTGCTAGATCGTTTATGGGTAAAGACTTTGATGTTCAAGTCTCCCATTTTAAAAAATCTAAAAGTGTCAACTCTTCTTACAGACCATCAGCAGCCAAAACGACTTGGGCTTCAATAAGGAGATATGAAGCCTGCAGTAGAGATTATGACCAAGCTCCCACAGCTCACCCAACTCATCTTTAGCTATTATCGGGAAAACCCTAAAGAACTTAGGGCACTTCAGCCCCTGATGCTTTGTAAGCTATCTAGGCGATGGGGAACGTTCATCATTATTTGCCCTACCCTGGATGTTTACATAGCGCTCCTGCGCGTTCAGGAAGTTCTTTCAGAACCCTTAGCCCAGCTACGGCTTGCCAAGAAGGTTCGGATTGGCATAGACAGACATTCTGAAGTAGAAGTGTTCTCTATTGACCTCAATAAAAGCAGAGCCTGGGAGCAGGCGTTTAAAGAGGCAAAGCTTTACCAATAGTCCATTTCTTGGTTCCAGACATCTAATGTTAAAAAGTGCCTTATCTAGGTGAGAAGGCACTTTTTAGAGACGCTTGGGATATTAAGCCTACTTAGAGGCGTTTTCCAAAGTCTTATAGGATTGCTCAAGCGGTGCAGATGCGATCGCCTGCTCTGGATTTTTCTTGAGCGTAGAAGATAGCCACCCCAGGAGCAGAGCATCTACCGAAAATAGCCCTGCACCATTGAGGGTGAAAAACAAAAAGCAGGCGGCATAGAGCATAGATAGCTCTAAATAAGGGATGCTGAAACCCGCCACCAAAATGTGGTGGTACATCGCAACGCTCATTGTGCCAAATAGACCCGCTGCTGCGGGACGAGCAAATAAACCAAGTGCCAGTAAAGGAGCCGCAATTAGTTCTGTATAAGCCGCGCAGTAGCTAAAAAAGATAGGAAACGGCAGGCCGATAACCCGCACGTAGGCATCTGCAAAGCTAGGAATGTCGGCCAGCTTGTCTAGCCCATTGTGAATCATGACTAGCCCCGCAACAACGCGCAATGCTGTCCAGCCAAACTGAGAAACGTAGCTAGGCGAAAAGCTAGGTCGTAAAAGCCCTGCCGCAAGGGCTGTGAAACGCTGTGTCGTGTTCATGAGTGCAGTTACCGATGACGATTAAATTATTAAAATTTATATGAATAATGCTAGCAAATATAAAGCAATGTAACAAATCACTGATATTCAGAGTCTTTTTGGCGCTTTTTTATGAGATTTCAGATTTAGATATACACAATTTGTGATTTCTCTTAATATGGAGATGTAAAGAATTCTCCTAGCAGAGTCCAATGGCACCATGAAATTTGTGTTTTCTAAGCTGCGGTGGGTCAGCGTTGTGCTGGCAACCTTAATCTGTTTTGCTACCACCTTAGTTATGTTTGCGCCAGGCGCTTCAGCCGAGACCTACACGGTTAAGATGGGTTCTGATAACGGCAATTTGGTGTTTCAGCCTGCAACAGTTACGGTTAAGCATGGCGATGTTGTCCAGTGGGTCAACAACAAACTATCTCCTCATAACGTCATGTTTGACGCGAAGAAGATGCCCGCTGAAGAGGCTTCAATGGCACCTACATTCTCACACCCTCAGCTGATGATCAAGACTGGTGAGACCTATGAGCTAGCGATTTCTGAAAACCTGGTTCCGGGTGAGTATTCTTACTTCTGTGCGCCGCATCGGGGTGCTGGCATGGTTGCAAAAATCATTGTCGAAGGCTAGTTAGGGCGTGCATTTAGGGGAGAAAAGCTGCTATTGGTCACTATCAGGGTATTGGTGAAACCTAAGCACTCCAAAAAGGTTGCGGAACTATGCCTGAGAATTAAACTTAGCGGTCATCTCTAGCCGAGAGAGTGCACTGATAGCAGACTCTCGCACATAGGAGTCTGTCTCTTTATGTTCGATCAGACGAGTCAACACCTCTAACCCGCGTGGGTCGCCAATGGAGCCGATGGCATTCACTAGAGATACCCCTAGTGCTGGGTTGTCCGTGGCTTGTAGCGCCTCAATCAAAATATCTACGGCTGGGGCACCCATCTCACCGAGCGCCATTACAGCGGCAATATTAACCACTGGGTTGGGGTCATTGAGGGCAGTCTTTAAACCCTGCACACCTTCAGCAGAGAGCGGAACATCGGGATAGTTAATGACAACCTGCGCCAATGCCTTAACAGCGCTGCTCCGAACCGTAACGTCGTCACTGCTGAGCAATGCCTGTACTAGAGGAGAAATAGTATCTGAACCAATAATGCCCAATGCTTTAACAGCAGCTCGCCGATAGTTGGTGTCCGTTTCGCCCAACAAACCCATGAGTTTAGGAATCGTTGTTTCGTCTTGATTCTCTGCAATGTCCCACATAGCCTGGTCGCGCAGGTGAGGGTTGGGGTGCTTGAGCTGTTGAAAAAAGGCTTCTGTAGACATAGGTTTGCAGGGAAGAAAAAGGATAAGACGAGTGAAAAAATGCTATGGCTTAACGCTAGCGGCTTTTGTAGCAACAAGCCAATCTGAATCCTGGGTCAGGGCTTTATGAGCGCTAAAATCGTTAAGCGTTTCAAGCGCCATCAGTGCCGCATATTTGAGATCCCAAATTTTAGTTTCTAGACAGGCTTTGAGGTCAGGGATGGCACTGGGGTTGCCGAGTTCAGAAAGGGCGATCGCCGCTGCTGCTCTCGATTTTTGAAACTGGGGCTGCTTATTGTGGAGGGCTTCAATCAATAAATCATAGGCAGGGGCATGTTTGAGCCACCCCATGAGCTTCATGACGTGGAAGTGGGCACCGTAGTCATTGTGGGCTTCTTCGGTGTAGGTCGCAAACAGCGCAGCAGGGGCTTCCTCGGCATAATGATCCAAGATGGTTTGAGTGGCTAAATAACAGCGCCCAAAATCCGTTTCGTAAAGCTGCCGAATTAGAACAGATAGCTCAGGCAGTTGCGGATAGCTATGAACCAAACTTAAATCTTTGGGATGATCGCGGAGAGTCTGTTCTAAATACGGCTGTACTTTAGCAAAGGTGAGCGAACCATCCGCCGTACCTGCTGCTGCCAGCATCCAAACCCCGCGTAGGCGAAATACTATCGAAACAGGGCAGCGCACAATATCAGGAATGGCATCGTAATAATTCGCGTCAATTAAGTCTTGAATAGAAAGTCGCCGCGCCAGCACGTTGGAATGCTGCATCATCGCCACAACTTTGCCAATGTGGGTATAGTCTTTACTCAAGCGACAGACTGCCGTAATTGCGGCGCTGGCTGTGGGTAAATCAGTATTTTCTACAAAGCGTTTAATGCGCTCTAGAGCGGGCTGGTAGTTCAGCTTTGCGAGGGTATGAATAATGACCCGATGGGTTTGGGTGGGTTTATCCAGTAATTGCGCCAACGCCTCTAATATTTCAGGGTCTTGCGTCCCAATTTCGCCAGTGGCCCAAGCTGCGTTTTCAACTGTGTAGCAATCCCCATCCTGAAGACAGTCATGGATAATCGGCAGCGCCTGCCGTGCCTCCAATCGTCCTAGCGTTTCGATCGCCTTACGCCGCACAATGCGATTTTCGAGAACCGGATCGGTTTGCTGTACAGCTCTCATCAGAGCTTGAATTGACTGCTCTGTAGGAAAGTTGACCAGATGAGAGGCCGCAATATAGCGCGAATCTTCCTCGCCAATTTGGTTTTGAGGAGTGTCGAGAAGGGCGATCGCCTGGTCTTCGGTGAGGTTATAAAAGTTAAAAAATCGTTTATCCATCGCTGTATTAGTGAATCCAATGGATGAGTCAGCTCACCCTAAAACAAACCTGAAGACTGTGGGCAGTGACTTAACCTTAAACGGGCAAAGCAAAAGCCACGAACCTTTAGGCTGGTTAAGAACTAATCTATCGAGTGCAAAACAAGTTTTACAAATCAGACTCGTCATTTCACTAAGATAGGGAGTGGATGGCGTAGTCCAGCAGCTCCTGGTACTCGGTCAACGCTTGAGCAGACATATCGCAAGACGCACCACCATGGTTACGAGCAAAGCTTAAAGCCTCAACGTATGGAGCGGTGGGTAGATCCAACGTGCGATATATTTCACGCTGACCCGCAATCCCCCATTCGTCCAAAGGACCGGTACCGCCCACAATGAGGCAATACTGAACCAAGCGCAGGTAGTGCTTGATGTCACGAGCGCACTTTGCCTTAAACGTATCGGTAGAGTTCGCTTCGCCAGCGTTGTTGAGGTAAGAATACTTTTTGATGCAGGCATCGTAAGCTTCTTTAGCAACGGTATCAAGGTTTTCAGCGAGCTTTTCAGCAGCTTCTAAACGAGCGCCAGCACGCTGAATAGAACTCCGTACGGACTCTAGATCAGAGGTGCTAGGAAAACGACCTGCTGCATCTGCTGATGTGATAACGGTGGCAACAACGGATTTCATTTCTTAAATCTCCAAGATTTTGTACGGTGAGCTGATGTTTTAGTCTTATTAAGCCCATTCCGAAGGGCAATGATTAGTTCAGCGTTAAAATTACGCGGTCAAAGAGAGAACAAAACAGAAAAGATGAGCTGTGCGGTCGTCTCGGTTATGAGAAACTAAGCGACAATCTTTAACATCTAAAGTGAATTATTGTTGAGATGGCTGACCTCACTAGATTATGGGTTTGTCATACAAGAAAAATTTCGATGAGGTTTAGGGAAAAAGCTTCTGCTTTTTAGACTTCTTTGGCTCGATTTTGAATTTGGGCGATCGCCAATTTTGCCAGCACCTGCACCACGGTTTCTGAATCTTGGAGCGCTGACTGTAAAGGTTCTATTTCTGGTGCATTCCCCAGCTTGCCGAGGGAGCTAACCGCCGCTTTACGGACTTCGATGTCTGGATCTTTAATGGCCAGAACGAGGTGTGGAATTGCTGGCGGGTAGTTGACCCGTCCAAACGCAGAAGCGGCCTCGGTGCGGATAGTGGGTTCAGCATCGGTGAGGGCAGCAACTAAGATGCCGCAGGATTTTTCGTCAGATTGCTCTTGGGCAACATGGGCGATCGCCCCAATTACGGCACAGCGCACGTCCAGAGAATCTGAATCTAGCGCCTTATAAAGGTGTTCCGCTGCCTCCGAGCCAATAAAGGCTAATGCCCAGGCGGCATGACCTTTAATATCTTCGGGCTGTTCATGAGAGGCTAAAATATCTAGCAGTGCCGGAACTGCCGCTTCACCCGTTCTGGCTAACGCCCCAGCC
This sequence comes from Acaryochloridaceae cyanobacterium VAR_48_metabat_390, assembly GCA_031422435.1. Lineage (GTDB taxonomy): Bacteria > Cyanobacteriota > Cyanobacteriia > Thermosynechococcales > Thermosynechococcaceae > JAAURS01. The sequence continues at coordinate 9,588 of JANPLU010000037.1, read as the reverse complement.
GATGAGCTGCGCACCACAGTATCTTCATCATTGAGAAAAGAATGCAGCAGGGTGGGCACCGCACTAGAATCGCCAATAATGGTGAGCGTTTTTGCTGCTGCCCGTCGTACCACCACGTTGTCATGATTCTCTAAGGCTGTTCGCAGCAGCGGCGTTGCAGCCTCCCCAATTTCACCCAAGGTTTCAGCAAACCGGAGCCGAATAAGTCCACGCGGGTCGCCCAATCCTTCGACAAGCTGTTGTAATGTCTGCTGATCTGAGGTATCGCAGGTGTCTAGCGTAATCTGTTCACCCACACGATCTAAAAGCGCGTCGTTGATGGCTATTTGTAAGGTGGCTGAATCTTCTGTGATGGCGTTGGTCTGGCGTGAGTCACCCATCGAGCGTTTCCTAAAGATTGAGTATCAATACTGCTAAACAAATTATGGCTGTAGCCCTGCCTGCTGCTGTCGAAGCGCTTCGATTTGGGCATCAATTTGGGCAAGGCTTGGTTCTAAATTAGCAAGGGCTTGAGACTTCATGATTTTGGCCCGTTGTGCCATTGAGAGCGTGTCCTTCACCAGTCGCTCTCGATATTGCTCTAGTTCAGCAATAATTTCAGTTAGCGCTTCAGCCGTTGCAGGTTCAGCGGGGTTCTCAGCTAAAGTATCTGCGGAGTCTAGCATTTTGACTGCCTTGTTTTGATATGACTTGTGGACATGAATGATTTGCCTTTGATTTTCTCAGATTGAGGTTTCAATGGGGAAATCCTTTTTATTTGTAGTGATATCGAGCTTGCAAAAATAAGATGTGATTTCGTTCTATGCGATAGACGAGACGATGCTCTAAGTTAATTCGTCGTGATCCTAGGTTAGAGCCAAGGTGTTTAAGCGGTTCTGGCTTGCCTATCCCTATGAAAGGATCTTGGACGATGGACTCGATCAAATCCCATAAACGCTGCCGTAATCTAGGCTCTGTGTTTGCCCACCACCAAAAATCTTCTCGAAACTGTGGGCTACGTTCTGGAAAGACTCGAATAACTTCGGCTTCAGCTTTTTGAGGCTTTTTTTTGGACAAGTGTTCAGCCTCCAGTTCTGCACGAAGTTTTGCGGTGGTCACTTGAGGGGGTGGTTCGCTTAACCGCTGCTGTGACCATTCCAGTGACGCAAACAGGCGTTTAGCATTTCCTGGAGAACTCAATAGATGAACCTGCGCTAAATAACGACGAGAGTTTATCGGCTGCAATCATGGCGACATAAGCATGACCACGACGCTGCACAACAACAATGGAGTCGCCTTGCTCAACCTGCTCTAAAATCCTCATAAAGTTATCTCGTGCCTGGGTATAGTGGGTGTAATTTACTGCTACAGGCATCATAGGAATTCAGTCCTACAGGTTTCCTGCATAGGGTAACAGAAAGCCCAACCCAAAGCACTTATTCAAAATCCTCAGAAGATTCGAGCAGAATTTTCCAGTTATCTGGAGGTTCGCCTGCGAAAAGCAACTTACGAAATACTGCATACGGGTCAGTTTTTGAACCCGCTTTGCGTAGCGTATTCTGATCGCTTACCCAGGTGTAGATGATTATTTTTTCATCGCTACTATAACGAAAGAATAGGCGAAATCGACCTAAAAATTTAGCTCTGCGCCAGTGACGATACGAATTCCCTAACGTATTCCCCAGTGCATATTCTTTTGCGCCTGGATTTATCGGAATTTCGTTTTCAACTAATTCTAAAATTCGCTTAAGTAACTTAGTCTTAGGGTGATGTTGAAAAGTATCTGTCTGTTCTTCTTTGAGTCTTTGAACTTCCTTGATTAGGGAATCAAGCGAAACTTGAAAAGCTGAGTAGTAAAACAGCTTCCATCCATTACGTTTGGCATAAAAAGGCATTCTTAAAAACTGATCTCATCCGGCAATACTTCTTCATCGAAAACTTCAACACCTTGCGTCAACACAGACATATTCTGTAATAACTCGTCCGAAAGTGGAATGATGCGATCAGGGGATTTCAGCATATCCTGTGCAATAAAGCTCAAGAAAGCCATCACAATGGGATCCTCATCGTTAGACGCAACATTATCGAGCAGAGAAATTAGCATCTGTCCAGGGGCAATCACCGAAGCTTGTACCTTTGCTTTCTGTTGAAATTCAGGATGTTGCTTAAATAAATCCTTATCCAGCCTAATAGCCTCTGAACGTCCTGTAGTTGTTATGCTTCCGTTATATTTAGGCATTGTATTTGAATTACGCAATTAACACGTATCATCGCACGTATTTAACGAATTGGCAACCTCGCCGTTAGACGCGATCGCCCAAACTAAATCACCCGCACTAACCCCAGCATAAGGAAAACTTCAGAATTTCGGCAATATTCCTACCCTTGCGAATACTAACCGCTATGTCTCAGCCCTTTGTAAATTTGAGTAATTGTCGGCAAGCCAATGGCGAACAAATCATGCAAAACAATAATATTTTATTCAAAATGATCAAAACCATCTTAGAAAGGGAATCCTTTCAACAATAGTTCTGGATTTTTAAATGACCTTGTATACTCTCCAAAATACAACGATATCAGCACTCAAACGCACTACCTTTCAGTCAGAAGGAGTTTTAGAAAGGCAAAACCTTCAAGCTGCTTTGCGCGACAATATTGAGATTATTTCGCCTGATACCCTTATCATCTCCGAAGAGTTCTCTGAATGGGACTTTGGCTCTCGGCGGATCGACTTACTTGGACTTGATAAAGAGGCCAATCTTGTCATCATTGAATTAAAGCGAGACGAAACTGGCGCACACATGGAGCTTCAGGCTTTAAGATACGCCGCAATGGCATCGACTATGACATTTAAAGCTGCTGTAGCGGCTTTTCAACAGTATCTTAACGCCCGTCAAGTTGATAAAAATGCTGAAGTAGAAATTTTAAGCTTCTTGAACTGGAGCAACTCAATGGAACGTGAGTTTCCAAACGATATCAGAATTGTCTTAGCATCGGCAAATTTTTCTAGAGAGCTAACAACCTCTGTAATGTGGCTCAATGGTCGAAACCTAGATATTCGCTGTGTAAGGATTCAACCCTACAAAGAGGGTAATAATCTATTGCTTGACATAGAGCAAATCATTCCACTCCCTGAAGCGGAAGATTATCAAATCAGAATTCAAAAACAGTCTAATGAAAGAAGAGCTATAGCTCTATCCAACAGAGATCAAACTAAGTATGAATTCAGGGAATTATTTTATAATAAAAGAAAATTGGTGCTAGCTATTGTTCAACAATATTTAACAGAAAATCCGCAAACTACTTTGCGAGAGCTAAGAGAAATTTTTCCACAGGAACTTCATAACAATCACTCTTTTATAGAAGTTAGAGATAAAGCTCAACAGATTTTTGATAATACTGGACATAAACGTCATTTTCTAAATGAAGATGAAATTCTTAAAACTAATGATGGTTTCCAAATTGCTGTTTGCAATCAGTGGGGGATTCATAATATGGAAGGTATTTTGAAGGTTTCTCAGTCACTAGGCTATCAAATCAACAAAGTTTCTCATTATTAATAATTTTTTTGACCTCATCAATTGCCCGCTCTATTATTTTTTCTAATGAGGAATTTGAGGTACCGTGGAGCAGAAAGCGGGGGTAAATGAGGAATTTTCCTGGCGAGATGTTGATGATGGGTATACCCTATTTACTCCATTCTAAATGCCATAGCCGTATCCAAGAGCAAGAATTTCGATATGACGAGGAATGAGTAATGAATTCTAAAGATTCTTATCGACAAATGCGAATACGAGAGGAAACTCTTGATACAATCGATTTGCTTCAAAGGGCATGGCTTAAAAAGGATAGTACATCAATCATTGTCGTAATCGGATCTCCGTCTATTCATCTACGACTAATGGACAAAAATATTTCTCTTAAAATGATCAATAAAGACAGAAAGCCGCCCAATTGCCGCAAGTTTTTTGTTTTGGCAAAGGGCGTTGATGCAGATTTAATTGCTGATATGACTGGTTCAATTCTTTTTATTCTCACTAAGGAGGTTTCTGAGGAGGTAGTTGGCGCGATTAAATCTCACTGCGGAGGCAAAGTGACACTTCTGGTTTCAAGAGTTGAAGAGCTAGCTGATCTGGTTGAGGGTAGCAACCTAAAGCAGGACTGGATTTTACCAAACAAAAATCGCAGTAATGCTGACTTTATAAGGCGAAAGTTAAAATACAGACGCAGCAACAGCAGGCTGTCTCGACTTGAATTGGTGCCACTAATTGAATCTTGCTTAATTGGGACAGAATGCTTATTTTTTAAACTTTCTTACCCAGAACCACGGGATTAGCATTGGTTCTCAAAGGCATAATGACTAAAAGTAATAGCCAAGTATAAGTCCGAAGAGAGCTTTGAGCAACAATGTAAATATCAAGGTAATTTTAACTATTCTCTCAATCCTTCCCCATAGATAGGAAATGTTCGCCGAGATAATAAAGGCAACGATAAAAACAAATGTTACTGAGTAAAGTAGAAACGCAAAGTTTCTCAACCCCACAGCAATTTTTATTCACATAAGAGACACCCAGTTTGACTAAAATTATTTATTAGAAATAATCTCAGGATTTAGAATTTGCCGGACTGTCCTTGATAATACTGCAAACCGCTGTAGTGAGTGATGATGAGCGTTAGCCAGTTTTAAGGCTGACGCTGATTCGCCGATGAAGCTGATCGCGATCGCACTTCTCCCTTCACGTAACCAACCCCTTGCAGCACCCCACGCCCCACTAACCCAATGCTGCGACCAATAATTTGGGTTAGCACAAACACAACGCCACGGCCTAGAAACGTGACAGCGGCTTGGAGAGGAGGGGCGATCGCATCTCTTGTCTCCAATGCCAATGTGACAATAAACGGAACCCCAGAAAGAATCTTGAGTTCTGGGTCACGGGCGGCATAGAGGGTGCGGTACTGAAGCCCTATTTCGCTAAAGACCAATAGCCGGTACTGACTCTCAAAAATATCCGTTGGCTCCATCACCCACTGCTGCACTCGATATTTCCAAGACAGGGCATTGCGAAACCGCTCAATTTCACGAGTTGAGAGCCAGCGACGATCAAAAAAGTCACGCCGCAGTTCGTCCACGGCTGAAAAACGGTTGATTAGGGGCTGGACGACCGCGTTAGAGACCTGTAAAACCACATTGCCCAGAATGGCTTCGCTTTGCAGAATCGCCTCTGAAGACCCAACTGGGTAAACCTGCTGATCCATCACAAGGTCTGAGTGAAACAGTAAATGATCTACCAGCTCTACAAATAGCGGTACGCGGCTTAAGATTGCGCTATTCACAAGGGGAGCATCTAGAAGGATCTGCGGCACAATGGCGGTGGCGGATACAGCATTTAAGCTGTCTTGGATGCCCGACGGGAACGTGCGGTACTTTCCGAGAAAATCAGTGATGGCGTTTTGCCACAAATCTTGCAGGATCTGCGATTGCCGCAGAGGGATCTGCGATCGCGGGACTTGAGAAAACCGCAGTTCGTCAAGCAGTGCTTCAAACTGCCTGAGCACAATTAAAAACAGCTCCTGCTTTTTAACAGACTTTAGAATATCTATCTCAAGAGGTGTGCTGGTTTGATTGGTCAGAGGCAAACTAAGTTTTTCAACCAAACGATCTAAGACAACAGACTTAATGGTCTGGAAATCTGGATCTGCTGCAAAAGCATTGGGGTTTAGAGTCAAAAACTCAGACTGCCGTAGTGCCAAAGACCGTCCCGAAGGGAACGGGTCCTGCTCTAATGTTTCAGAGGCGATAACAGGAGGCGAGGGTTCAGGTGCTGCCAAGATTGTTTCCATCCAGCGCTCAGCGGTGTTAATCTCCCGCAGTTGACCTGTCAAGACAACCCATTCCCACCAGTTCAAAGAAGCATCTTCTAAGCCCTGCATCAGAACTTGACGACGCTGCTGAATTTTTTCAACGCTGCTTTCGCGTAACCTGCGCTTGATGGGATTTAGACCAAAACGGGGAGAGAACGGACGCGTCGTTCTAGACATGAAGATCCCTCAGGCAGGGCTGCGGCATAAAAGGTTGAGGATAGTGTACTTTTAGTTGTAGCAGTAGAGCGGTAAGCCTGTGGTTCCTCTTCGTGATAATAACCCGACCCGAATTGTTCCTTTTGTAACTTATGTCCTAGTTGCAATCAATATTGCGGTTTTTGCGTACGAACTTAGTTTAGGGGAGCAGCTAGAGGCTTTTTTTCGCGTGTGGGCGGTGGTACCCCGTGAGTTAACGGCTTCCTTTGCGGGGCAGCCGACGGGCCTTCCGTTTCCGGCCTGGGTGACGCTTATTACGTCACAGTTCTTGCACGGCGGGTTCTTACACGTTGCCGGAAACATGCTCTTTCTCTGGATTTTTGGCAATAACGTTGAAGATAAGCTGGGTCACGTTAAATATCTGATTTTCTATCTCGCCTGCGGCGTTTTGGCGGGGCTGGCTCAGTGGTTTTTTAGTGCCTACTCGGTAGTGCCCTCCCTAGGGGCAAGCGGGGCGATCGCCGGAGTGATGGGTGCCTACATTCTGCGGTTTCCCCAGGCCGAAATTTTGACCCTGGTTCCCTTAGGATTCTTTATGTGGACGTTTCGGGTCCCTGCATTTTTCTTCTTAGGATTTTGGTTTGCGCAGCAGGCGCTCTACAGCTTTGCAAGCCTGAGTGTGCCGACCAACGTAGGAATGCAGAGCGGTGGCATTGCATACTGGGCACATGCAGGTGGCTTTGTGTTTGGTGCGGTATTGGGGCCATTACTAGGTCTATTTGACGATAAATCCAAAGATTATTGATTTTTGAGAGAAGCATCGGCGAACGGATTATGGATGATGGAGCCGTAGAGCAGCTATTAGCAAACCTCAAGGAAGCAGACCCAGCCGTCCGCGATCTCGCAACTCAGGCGTTCTGGGAACTTTGGTTTCGGCAAAAAGGCGCGACGGGGCTAGAACAGCTCCAGCGCAGCCAAGCGCTATTAGAAGCAGGGGACGCTGAAGCAGCAGAGCAACTTTTAACCCAGCTCATTGAAGCAATGCCAGATTTTGCTGAAGCTTGGAACCGACGTGCGGTATTGCACTACGTTCAGCACAGCTATGCCGAGGCGATCCGAGACTGTGAAGCAACCCTTCGACTAGTGCCGTTCCATTTTGGAGCGCTTCACGGTTTAGGGCTATGCTATGCCGCTTTAGGCAATTATCGTGCTGCCATTGAAACTTTTCACCGAGCTTTAGAAGTGCAGCCCCATGCTTTGATTAACAAAAAGCTGATGCTAGAGTGCCAAGCGCTTCTCTCGCAATAGCCTTGCTTTTGGTTTCTTGCGCACGGCTGTCGCTGCTATTTAAATTCCTGTTTCCAAGACATGCCTGTGTCTCCTGTTGCCACCCATAACACTGCTCGCAGACCGTCAAATACCGCTTTTTCGACGGGTTCTGTAGGCTTGTCCGTGGGGATCGAGACGGGCTGAAACTGAATCCCTCGGCTTCCCAGCACAACTTGTCCAATCCACTGCGATCGCCGCATGTGATAGTCGGAGGTAATGAGGTAGATACTATGGATATTTTGCGATCGCAGCTTATCAACAATCGTGGTGAAGTTAGTCAACGTGTCAACGGCGGCATAGTCGAGGTGAACCAGGTTCTCAGGTACTCCAGCCTGCCGAAAAATCCATTCTGCATACTCAGGGTTGCTACCACCAGAAACCCAGATCGGAAGATCTGGGTGCTGCTTTGAAAACTCAGCCGCAAACTGTTCTCGGCGTGGCTCACCGCCCAGCACTAAAACCGCATCAGGCGGCTTTGGCGCTGGCCTAAACTGAAAATAGGCCAGCCCGCCACCCAGCAAAGATGCCGCAATGATTTGCTTTAGCTTTAGCCGCTTCTTCCGCTTTACTTTTTGTTTCGCCCCACGCGATTTCCCCCGCGAACGTTTGCCAGCCGCTGGACGATAGGCGATTTGACGAGAGAGAGGGCGCTCTGGCATGGTGCTTAGGCAGCGGAAGTCAACAAAGCGGGTTTAAGTATAGCAAGATCTGTTTGAGTCCCAACCGTTGATTTATCAGAATTATTGGCATCAAAAAATTTATGGTATCTACTATTCTCCCTTCAGGCCGTTCTTTTCCTCTTACTGTTAATCAGCAGGGCAAAGGCTTTCCTATGCTGTGTCTTCACGGACATCCGGGATCAGCAGACTGTATGAAGGTCTTTACCGATGTCCTCAGTGCAGAGTTTTGCACCATCACCCCCGATCTGCGCGGCTATGGGCGCAGCAAAACGCGATCACCGTTCACCATGCAAGATCACCTCACAGATTTAGAGGCGCTCCTTGATCGATTGGAGATCAAACAATGTCTTATTTTGGGCTGGTCTCTAGGCGGAATTTTGGCAATGGAGCTGGCATTGCGCAATCCGGCTCGATTCCCTGGGCTAATTCTGGTCGCCACTGCCGCCCATCCGGTCAGCAATGTGCCGCAGCCAACCCTATTAGAGCTGCTTTATACCCTCATCGCTGGGGGCTTAAATTGGCTCAAACCAGGCTGGCGTTGGAATATTGAGACATTTGGACGGCGATCGCTTTTGCAGCACTTGCTTACGCAGCATACTCCAATGGCCTATGGCTTTTTAGCCAAAGCTGGCACCCCAGCAGCCCTCAAAACCTCTCGCCATGCTCATAATGCCCTCAATATGGCCCTAGCAAAGCGCTACAATCGCGTTCCTGATCTCGCAATCTTAGACTGCCCATGCCTTGTAATGAGCGGTGCCAATGACTGCCACATCTTGCCACAGGCAAGTCATGAAACAGCGGATCATCTTAGGAATAGCCAATGGATTAGCTATTCCAAAACCGCTCATCTCTTTCCCTGGGAAATTTCAACACAGGTGAATCAGGATATTGCGCAGTGGCTCAGTCACCATGATTTCAGCGCTAAGGCATCTGTTGACTAAAACGCTGCCGACCCGCACTCAGCGTTTCTGGCTCATCAAAAATAGTTAGCTCCGCAGGCTGACAGCGCTTCACAATAGCCTGAATGCCCTCAGCACTCTCGCGATTTAAATCTTCTAAATATCCTGGCAATTCTTCCTTGGCTTCTTGAGATGAAGCAAACGGTCCAAAATAGTAAATGCATTTTGGAGATTGAGTCGTTACCTCAATCCACCACGCCAGACCCAAACGGTTTAGCAAGAAAGCCAACTGGCCTTTTAAACTCATGGATCTTGTTTTTTGAACAACTATCAAAATGTTAACCTCCTAAAGGCGCTAGTTCCCCCGCGCCAGAGCAAACGCGAATAAATTTTTCGTAACGTTTGTTTATAGTCTTACAGAGTATGACCTAAACATGATGTACTCTATGTATCCATCGTTGCCGAAAAATTTCATAAAGTGCCATGCCACCCGCCACAGAAGCATTAAGGCTGGCAGTTTTACCCTGAAGTGGAATAGAGACTAACACATCACAGTGGCGCTGTGTCAATAGGCTTAAGCCCTCTCCCTCTGCACCCACCACTAACACAATGGGACCGCTCAAGGTCATTTTGTGCAGAGACTCTTTGGCGTTAGGCGCAAGCCCATAAATCCAAAATCCGCT
>JANPLU010000036.1:0-58510 GCA_031422435.1 Acaryochloridaceae cyanobacterium VAR_48_metabat_390 | reverse complement strand
GACAAGCTGTTCTCTGGTAAGTGGCGTTTGGGGTCTAAAAGTGCTGTCTTGGAATCCTGCAATAAATTTAAGGGCGACGGCTGCTTTAATCTCTTGGAGGTAGACATCTCCTGCAATGTCACCAAAGGGCAAGGTGTCGCTACCGTCACGGGTGAGGTAGACGTGACCCAGCACTTTTACTGTTTCTGGTGTTTTTTCGGTTGCTGGTGTAGTGAAGGTGCGTTTAGAGAAATACCAGCCTGGGTCAAGCTGAATTTTGGCAAAGTCTTTCACGAAGCCGTTCGCGCGACCAATTTCAATTTCAGGGTCTTTTGAGTCGTCGGGGGAGCCAATTAAGACCATGTCGTTGTTGCGGTAGCGGACGCGCAGGGTATATTTACCCCCCAGGTCTTGCCCATCCATTCGGATGGAGTAGCCGTTTGCATCGGTGCTGCGACCGCAAATTCCGGTGAAGTCAAATTTGAGCAGGAGTGGATCTATAATCACGGGCTGACTGCTGCTTTCGCTCCAGCACTGCTTTTTGTCAGTTACCTGTTCTAAGACGAGCAGTTGGTGGGAGTCTTGTCCGACGGGCTTAGCAACTGCAATAAATTTAGTCTGGTCTACTTCTTTTTGACCAAACACTACAGCCAAAGCAGACCCTGAGGGGAATGACGCTGCGACCAATCCTGCACTCAAGGTTATGAAAAAGGGAAACCAGGGTTTAGAGACTTGCATTATGAAGTTTTTAAAACGCGAATAGGTCAACGAAGCGCAAGATTGAGGATTAGGATTTAGTCTGATGCTTCAATCGTGTTGATACTACAGTCGTTTAACGCAATTGCCAAGTTCCTGATGCAAAACACGATGAATTGGGATATCTCTAAATTAAATCTCTGTTATGGGTGTAGAGGTTGCATCCTCTGCTGTGCTTAAGATAACCGTAGAAGGTTTAGCCCGGAGCTGTTCGATGGTACCCTGAATGGTGCCTGCGATTGGGATGGCTAAAATCACCCCCAGCACCCCCGCAATCCGCGCTCCTAAGAGCAGCGCTACAAAAATCCAGATGGGGTTAAGCCCTGTAAATTTACCTAGCAAGCGAGGCGAGACAACATTATCTTTAATTTGCTGAAGCGTAACGGCGGTTAACCCAACCCAAAATGCAGGCCAGAACCCTTGCAGTAAGGTCAGCAGCATGACGAGCAAAATGCCGAGGGAGGCTCCCACCAGCGGCACAAGGTTAGACAGCCCCACCAGCAGCGCAAATAAGAGCGCAAACTTAATCTGTAAGAGCAGAAAAATGGGAGTTAGTGCCAGCAGCATAAAGAGCGCTAACAAAAACTGACTGATAAAAAACTGCCGGAGATTGAACTGAATGGAGCGATCTAAGGCAGCCCCTAGTTTAGAGGGGAGTACCTCAACTAGCCCACGCCACATTCGCTGACCGTACAGCAGCATATAGACCGCCAGCACCACAATCAAAATCATGTCAAATAATCGACCCAGTGTGCCGATCGCCAAGCCTGGAAGCCACGACACAATGGTCTGGGTAAGCTGCTCAAGCTGGTTAATGGCCTGATTAAAGTCAAGCTTTAGACCGTGATTGAGCACAAACTTTCGCAGCCAAGAGAGCTGCTGTCCGGCACCATCTAACCAGTTGGGCAAGAGGGCAAGAAGCTGATTGGCCTGATCGATGACAAGGGGAATGACGGTAAACCCCAGGAGTCCGATCCCAGAGATGACCACTGTTAATACGATTAAGATGGCGGGCGATCGCCCCACTCGCCGCTGCGTTAGCCAATGTACCGGATAGCTGAGCAAAATGGCAAAAATAGCTGCCACAATCAGAATAGTGATGACCTGCTCAAAATACTGGAAGACTTGACCCAGGAACCAAAAGTTGAGAAATAAAATTGGTCCACTCAGACCCCAGACTAAATACTGTCGATAGATGTCTGAACCTTTCCACATAATAGATATTTCGGTTCTTGGGGTGTTGAGATCGCCACGGTAGAGTCAGCGCCAATCAATCAATTGCTCTGATTTTAAGACACAATGCTGTTCGCTACCGTGCCTTGATCGAGATAGTATTTGAGTAAAGTAAACCGTGCGGGTAAAGTGTATGACCAGACCAATCTCTTGCTGGCAGTGGCGGAAGATTTTACGACAGTGCTTTATCGCCATTACGGCAGTGTTTCTGATGTTGCCTGTCACTACGGGGTCTGCGATCGCCACGGGTATTTTTGATGTGCCCACTGTAAATGCGGGTAGCCCCACTTGGGTGATTGACCAAGGAGAGGTGCTGAGCGTTTTGAATGAAGGTGCATTGAACAAAACCCTCAGCCAGCTTGCCGAAAAAACCGGAAATGAAGTCCGGTTTGTCACCATTCGTCGATTTGACTACGGGCAGACGGCACCTACCTTTGCCAATGATTTATTTGAGCGATGGTTCCCAACGCCTGAGGCACAGGCCAATCAAACCCTAGTGCTGCTAGATACCCAAACCAAAACCACGGGCGTTCGCACAGGTGACAAGGTAAAGAGCATCATGACGGACGAGGTTGCCAAAAGCATTGCGGGGGAAACAATGCTGGTACCCATTCGAGAAGGCAGCTACAACCAAGGGCTGCTGGATGCCGCAAGTCGATTTTCTCTGGTGCTGAGCGGTGAACCAGATCCAGGCCCCCCAGAAATTAAGGTGGTTGAGGTGGAAAGTACGTTTACCAAGGCTGAAGAAACCGATGATAAAAGCGCCAGCATTATTGTGGTTGTGCTGCTAATTGCCGCCACCATTATTCCGATGGCAACCTATTTTTGGTATCAGCGCGGCTAAGGTTTAAAGCGCTGGGCAGTGCTTTTAGGCTGATAACCCAGGCGATCGCCAGCATCCAGCCCGCCATTACGTCACTGGGGTAATGTACCCCCAAGTAAAGGCGTGTCCAGCTAATCGCTAAAACAAATAACCCGCCGAACACGAGCGCTGGCGACTGCCAGCGCGTTTTCCATAGCAGCACGACTAACATTAAGATGAGCGTCATGCTTGCCATCGCATGACCGCTGGGAAACGAAAAGTCCTTGGGGTACGGGTAAGAGGAATCCCAAAGATGTGGGCGGGTTCGATGCCAAAGCAGTTTGATGCTGACTCCTAATGCACTGCCACCCAACCCTGCACACAGCCAGAATCCCAGCATTTTCCACTGACGGCGCATGAGGAGGAGGATGGCGATCGCCGTTGCTGCTGGAACAACCCCTGCTTCCATGCCAAACGGTGTCAACCCTTCTGCAAAAGCATCTAGGCTTACCGTTTGGTTATTGTGAAGAGCCTGTAAGATTGCGACATCACCCGGAAACAATCCCCCATTTATCTGTATCCCAATTGCAACGACGCTAAAAATCAATAGCGGTAAACACACACCAAGCGCTACAATCATCCGCTATTCCCCAACCGTCGTCTCAATACTTCGCGTCAAAAAAGATTCTCACCTTACTTTAGCGGCCACCACTGCACCTTGCCACGCGTGGTGCTATATACCTCTTTCATTCCCTCTGCATTGAGCACCCGAATGGTGTCTCCCGAAAGATCGCTTGATCGGGCTGTTTCAATGAGCTGATTTTGCTCCATGCCTTTCAAAACCTGCTCTACAGTGCGGTGGTTAAGCTGACTGGCACGGGCAATAATGTCGATCGGTAAATCGAAAGTATAAACCCCAGACTGATCGGGCTGATTGCCTAAGTCTCGCTCTTGGTAAATTAGGCCCCGAAAGAGCATTGCAACCGCTTGGGGTGGATAGGCTCCGCAGTTGAGCAGGTGGTACTGAAACTTTTCGTGCAGCTCAAACAGCAGATTATAGCGATCGCGAAAACCCTCATGGGTCTCATAGAGCCGCTGAATTGCCGTAACGGGAACCTTCAGCACATCTGTTGTTTTGTACGCTTCCACCAAACTGGGGAAGCCCAGACTAATGGTTCCAAACCCGATGGGTAAACTGCCAAATCCAAAGCAGCCGCTAGGGTAATGGATTGAAACAACGCGGTCGAGGGGGCTACTGCGAACCACCACAGGCCCACCTTCCACAATTAAGTAAAGAAACTCCAGGGAAACCCCTGGTCGATAGGCTGTATACACAGGACGATTCGAGTACAGCTTTTCAGAAACTAAGGCCGACATATCTAAAGCCTCAGCCAACTCAGCTGCACTGAAGCTCCGGAACAAATAATTGTGCTGGACCAGCGTTTCCATCGGCTGTTCGACAGGCGTTGGAGTTGTTTCTGTTTTGGGGGCTTTAGCAGTGATGGTCATTGCGATTTGACAATAAAAAACTTAACGAGCCTACGAAACGCTGGGTGCTAGGGCGCAACCTTAGGGGTAAAAGCATCAACACCCGTTCTACCTAGAAAGTTGCAAAGACTAACCAATAGCTTAATTTTGGCATGAAACTTAAAAATCTCCAGGAACAATGGAGAAAGATTTGTGGACTAATTGAAAATTAATTGAAAATTAATTGAACCTTGTATATGATTGTGCGATACCTGTTGTGTAATGCAAGCCACGGTTTCGTTTAAGTCTTTAAAGGAGTTGTATTTATGAATCGTTCAGATGCTTTACCCCAAACTAAGATTGCGCCACTGCGGAACACGATGGTGGTTTGCGGTTTGATGGGAGTACTGCTGTCTGGATGCGGCGGCACTGAGACCACTGGATCTGCCCCCAATGCGTCAGGCTCTGGGAGTGCGTCAGGGTCTGGGGGTGAATCATCTAAATTGACGCTGGTTTCCTATGCCGTCACCAAGCAGGCCTACGACAAAATCATTCCGAAGTTTGTCGCGGACTGGAAGACAAAGACCGGACAAGATGTCACTTTTGAGCAAAGCTATGGTGGCTCTGGGTCACAAACCCGTGCCGTTATTGATGGCTTAGAAGCAGACATTGTGCAGCTTGCCTTAGCGGGAGATGTCAAAAAAATTGAGAAAGCAGGCTTAATTGAGCCAGGATGGGAAAAAGAGGCTCCGAATGGTGCAATTGTGACCCACTCCGTTGCTGCACTGGTGACACGCCCGGGTAAGCCAAAGGTTGAAAATTGGTCTCAACTCGGCGAAGGGAAGCTCAAAGTGATTACTGCAAATCCCAAGACGTCTGGTGGTGCAAAGTGGAACTTTCTGGCGCTGTGGGGTTCTGTTGCCCAAACCGGAGGCAGTGAGGCCAAGGCGCTAACCTTTGCCGAAAACGTCCTAAAAAATACGCCTGTCTTGCCCAAAGATGCCCGTGAATCGAGCGATGTGTTTTATAAACAGGGACAGGGGGACGTACTCATTAATTATGAGAACGAAGTGCTGTTGGCAAAGCTCAAGGGCGATACTCAGCCGTTTAATGTCCCAACCGAGACTAATATTTCTATTGATGCACCCGTAGCGGTGGTGGATAAAAACGTAGATAAGCACGGTACGCGTAAAATCGCCGAAGCCTTTGTGCAGTTTCTTTATAGTCCTGAAGCCCAGCGAGAATTTTCTAAAGTTGGCTTTCGGCCCGTTGATGCGGCGGTGCTAAAAGAGGTTGAGGCTCAGTTTCCCAAGGTCAAGAAGCTGATTACCGTGAAGGACTTTGGCGGCTGGAGCAAGATTAACGAGAAATTCTTTGAGGATGGAGCAATTTTTGACCAAATTCAGGCCAAGGTTTCTAAGTCTTAAATCCTTATTTTAGAGGGCATTCCAATGACTTTTAGTTCTCACAGTACGGCTCACAGAGAGGCGATCGCCTCTCACTCAAATTTGCCTCATTCAGCCGAAACCCATCGGGTGCGGCAGCGCATTCAAATTCAGATTCCGCCAACGTATGCTCAAGATCCGATTATTTCCACCTTGACGACGCGGTATGGGCTAGATGTCAATATCTTGAGTGCCCTCTTAGCGACCAACTCCCGTGAGTCTGGCTGGTTTGACCTAGAGCTGAACGGCATCCCCGCAAAGATCCAAGATGCACTAACTTATCTCGCTCAGCTTCATGTCGAAATTTTGACCGATGATACAGCGACCCACAAGAGCTGGTCGTTTTACTAATGCTGCTTTAGATCACGTTCTAGACCCCGATAATTTGTAGAGGAGATTTTACGATTGATCAGCAAGTCGGACATGTTTGCCTCTGGAGAGCGAATCTCTAGAGGCTTCAACGCTCAAAAGTCAGTCCCTTTTTATAAGCGGGTTTCTATTCCGTGGGCGGTGACGATCGCCTACCTGGTGATTATGCTGCTGCTGCCCATATCGGCACTGCTCACCAAGTCGATTAGCGTGGGACCTGCTGAGTTTTGGCGCATTGCCACTTCGCCCGTTGCGCTGTCTGCCTATGACGTTACCTTTGTCACCTCCTTAGCCGCAGGACTAATTAATGGACTCATGGGCACATTAGTGGCTTGGGTGCTAGTGCGCTACGAGTTTCCAGGGCGCAAGCTCATGGATGCGGCAGTAGACTTGCCCTTTGCCTTACCGACCGCAGTAGCGGGGTTAGTGCTGGCAACGGTCTATAGCGACAAGGGTTGGATTGGACAGATCTTTGCGCCCTTTGGCATCAAAATTGCCTTTACCCGACTCGGCGTTTTGGTTGCCATGATTTTTATCTCGCTGCCTTTCATTGTGCGGACGCTTCAGCCTGTTTTGCAGGAAATGGAAAAAGAAGCAGAAGAAGCGGCCTGGGCGTTGGGCGCAACGGATCGGCAAACGTTTTTGAAGGTGATTTTGCCGCCGCTCATTCCGCCCATCTTGACGGGGGTGGCCTTGGGGTTTTCACGGGCGGTAGGAGAATATGGCTCAGTGATTCTGGTGTCCTCTGCCATCCCGTTTAAGGATCTCATTGCGCCCGTTTTGGTGTTTCAGCGCCTTGAAGCTTACGACTATGCTGGCGCGACAGTGATTGGCACAGTTTTGCTGCTGATTTCGCTGCTGATGCTGTTTGTAATTAATGCGCTACAGCAGTGGGGACGACGCTATGCCTCAAACTAATGCTGCGAAACAGCCTCGTGGTTTTCTACCTGGGCCACCACTGCTGATTGGGATTGCGGTGGTGTATCTAGCGCTAGTGCTGTTTATCCCTGCCGTTGCCGTTTTCTATGAGGCGTTTCATAAGGGTTTTGGGGAGTTTTTGACGGCGATCGCCTCCCCTGATTTCCTGGCTGCTGTGCGGTTAACGCTTATTGCCACCGCCATCTCCGTTCCGCTGAATACCGTTTTTGGCCTCTGTGCCGCTTGGGTGCTGGCACGGAATCGGTTCTGGGGGCGATCGCTGCTCATCAGCATCCTTGACCTTCCCTTCGCCATTTCTCCGGTGGTGGTGGGGCTGATGCTGGTGCTGCTCTACGGCGAAAATGGTTGGCTAGGGCCAGCCCTGAGGGGTTTGGGCCTCAAATTTATCTTCAATACGCCAGGGATTGTTTTAGCCACGGTGGTTGTAACCCTACCCTTCGTGGCGCGGGAAGTGATGCCCGTGCTGGAAGAGATAGGGCCAGCGGAAGAAGAAGCGGCAAGAACTCTAGGCGCAAAAGACTGGCAAATTTTCTGGCGCGTAACGCTTCCTAATATCCGGTGGGGGCTGCTCTATGGCGTACTGCTAACCAATGCCAGAGCGATGGGTGAATTTGGCGCAGTGGCGGTGGTTTCCGGCAACATCGCGGGGAGAACCCAGACGATGCCAATTTTTGTAGAGGAAGCCTACAAAAACTACCAGACTGAAGCCGCTTTTGGTGCTGCCACAATTTTGGCTTTGCTAGCGGTGGTTACTTTGGTCTTAAAAGAAATTTTGGAGCGCCGCACCCAGCATACAGGCGGGCACTAGATCCGCTGCATTTAAATTACTAATTCACGCTTAAAGGAAAATATTATGAGTATTCTGGTTGAAAATGTCTCAAAACACTTCGGTGATTTCCATGCTTTAGACAACATTAATTTAGAGGTGAAGGATGGGGGACTGATTGCGCTGCTGGGGCCTTCGGGTTCCGGGAAATCTACTCTGCTGCGGGTGATTGCGGGGTTAGAGACGGCAGATACAGGCCAGATTTATATCAACGGTCAACACGCCACCAATCTAGATGTGCGCCGCCGCAATATTGGCTTTGTGTTCCAGCACTATGCGCTGTTTAAGCATTTGACAATCCGCCAAAATATTGGGTTTGGCCTCGAAATTCGCAAAGCACCCCGCGCTGAAATTAAGGCGCGGGTCGAAGAGTTATTGGCATTGGTGCAGCTTCAGGGGTTGGGCGATCGCTACCCGTCTCAGCTTTCGGGCGGGCAACGGCAGCGGGTTGCCCTGGCGCGGTCTTTAGCGGTTAAGCCAGATGTGCTGCTGCTGGACGAACCCTTTGGCGCCCTAGATGCCAAAGTGCGAAAAGAGCTGCGGGCGTGGCTGCGGCGCCTACATGATGAGTTCCACGTCACCAGCGTCTTTGTCACCCACGACCAAGAGGAGGCTATGGAAGTGGCGGATGACATCGTGATTATGAATCATGGGCGCATTGAGCAAGTGGGTTCCCCAGCCGACGTGTACGACAACCCTGCCAGCCCTTTTGTTATGAGCTTTATTGGCCCCGTCAATGTGTTGTCTGGCAATACCAAACTTTTTGGTGAAAACGGCACCCATATTACTGATGCTGAGCTTTATATCCGCCCGCACGATATTGATATTGAAACCTCCCCGAATGGGGCAACCGTTCCAGCAAAGGTGAATCGCATTATCCATTTGGGCTGGGAAATTCAGGTGGAGTTACTGCTGGCGGATCAGCAAATCGTTACGGCACATTTCAGCCGCGAGAAGTTTGACGGACTGGAGGTTGAGGTCGAGCAGACCGTCTTTGTGAAGCCTAAGTCTGCGAAAGCGTTTGCAGCCGCTTCTGTGTAAATCTGGCGAGATGAATCGGACGGTAGGGGCGGCTGAGGCCACAGCGATCGCAATTCGTCTCTATTCTCTTGATCGAGGATGACTGAAGCGTTTACGATGGAGGGATGTCACACCCTACTTTGACTTATCCATCCGCTTCTCCAACTGTCCTTGCGATCGCCCCTGCCCAGGTTTTTCGGGGCGCTCAGCTTTTGCAACAGGCGGGGTCAATCATTGCCCGTCTGGGTACCCGACCGCTGATTGTAGGGGGGGTGCGATCGCTGGATGCCGTGCGCCCCACCCTCCAAGGTGCGCTAGAGCAGCAGTCTCTCGTCAGTCGTGAAGTCTCGTGTAAAAATGCCTGCACAGATGAAAGCCTGAACCGGCTCAAACAGGCGGCAGTTGCCCACAAAGCCGACGTGGTAATTGGGGTCGGTGGCGGTAAAGTCTTGGATGCTGCCAAGCTGCTAGCTCATCAGTGCGGCTTGCCCGTGGTGACCATTCCCACGTCGGCGGCAACTTGCGCTGCTTGGACGGCTTTATCAAATGTATATACAGAAGATGGCGCTTTTCAGTATGACGTCGGGCTACCGCAGTGCCCCAACGTACTGCTGCTAGATTACGACATTATTGCAACGGCTCCCGTTCAGACGCTTATTGCTGGCATTGGCGATGCCTTGGCAAAGTGGTATGAAGCCTCTGTGAGCAGCGGGCATTCTCAGCAGACGATGATCATTGCGGCTGTGCAGCAGGCGAGGGTATTACGGGACATTTTGCTGCAAAAGTCAGGGGAGGCGATTGCCAACCCGAATTCAGCGATATGGCAAGAAGTCGTAGATGCAACAGTGCTGATGGCGGGCGTAATTGGGGGCATCGGTGGTGCCCAGTGCCGAACGGTTGCAGCCCATGCGGTGCATAATGGGCTAACGCACTTAGACAACAATCATGCCAGTCTTCACGGTGAAAAAGTAGCCTACGGTATTTTGGTACAGCTACGACTCGAAGAGATGCTGCAAAATAGCCAGTTAGCCGTCACGGCACGTCAGCAGCTTACTAAGTTTTATCAAGCGATTGGCCTACCGCTGACGCTGACGGATTTAGGTTTGGGGGGTATTGCGCTTGATCGCTTAGATCAAGCGGCTCAGGTTGCCTGTTCGCCTGGTTCAGATTTACACCATCTGCCCTTTGCGGTCACGCCTGCGGAATTGCTCGCGGCAATGGTGTCTACCACTGCACCGACTCATCTCACGTCCGCCCCAGAGCAGGCAGCTACGTTTCCCCCTCACTCTATTGCCGCCCACGAGAATTAGGAATGACCTTAGATTGGATTAGTCCGGCAGAACGCCTCAAGGCGCTTCCTCCCTATGTATTTGCGCGCCTGGATGAGCTAAAGGCTAGTGCCCGCGCCCAAGGCATTGACCTCATTGACCTCGGCATGGGCAACCCCGATGGGTCTGCCCCCCGAGAGGTGATTGAAGCGGCGATCGCCGCAATGGAAATCCCTAGCAACCACGGCTACCCGCCTTTTGAAGGCACCGCCAGCTTTCGCAAAACCATCACCGATTGGTACAACCGCCGCTATCAAGTGGAGCTAGACCCTGATGGTGAAGCCTTGCCCCTTTTGGGTTCTAAGGAGGGGCTGACCCACTTGGCCTTGGCCTATATCAACCCTGGGGACGTGGTGCTGGTGCCCAACCCTGCGTACCCGCCGCACTTTCGCGGGCCTGCGATCGCCGGAGGTGAACTCCACCCCATGCTGCTGACGGCTGAAAACGACTGGCTGATTGATCTGGGCAAAATCCCTGAGGATGTAGCACGACGGGCAAAAATTCTGTACTTTAACTATCCTTCTAACCCCACGGCGGCAGTGGCTCCCCGCGATTTTTATGTAGAGATGGTGAAGTTTGCTAAAAAGTACGAAATTTTGCTGGTGCATGACCTATGCTACGCGGAGCTGGCCTTTGATGGCTATCAGCCCGTGAGCCTGCTCGAAATTCCAGGCGGCAAAGACATTGGCGTAGAGTTTCATACCATGTCTAAAACCTACAATATGGCGGGTTGGCGCGTGGGGTTTGTGGTGGGAAACCGCGATATTATCCAGGGTTTACGCACTCTCAAAACAAACCTAGATTACGGCATTTTTTCCGTACTTCAAACTGCTGCGGAGACAGCCCTCAATTTGCCCGATAGCCACTTAAAAACGGTGCAAAAACGCTACTGTGATCGCCGTGATTTTTTGATTGCAGGGTTAGAAGAGTTGGGTTGGAGTATTCCTAAAACAAAGGCCACGATGTACCTTTGGGTACCCTGCCCTGTCGGCACTGGATCGACAGACTTTGCCCTCAAATTACTTCAGGAAACGGGCATTGTGGTCACGCCTGGAAATGCGTTTGGCTCCGGTGGTGAAGGCTACATGCGCATTAGTCTAATTGCAGACCAAGATCGGCTAGAGGAAGCGTTGGGTCGGCTGAGACAGGCTCAGATTACTTTCAAGATGTAAAACAATCTTGATTAGCACGGTGCTGTCTAGAATTGGCTGCGTGAGCTGGAAAAAGAGACCGTCTGTGAAGATCTTTGCTCAGAACTTCTGCTCTGCACTTAAGGCAGGATAACGTGGGACATGAGTCTAACCCTTGGACAAAGATTAAACAAGGCAGTTGATCTATTCCTGAGAATTAAGTTAAATTTAGTTAAGAAACTTTACTTAATGCTTCTGTTTAGAGTGTTAAGGCGATTGGGTCAACTCACCTAAATAGCGGGTTATGGTGTCTGTGCATAAACTTAGTTTATGCTTCTTGTCCGTTCCGTGTGTCCAAGCTCTAGAAGCTTCATCATCAAAGAGGTTCAGCGAATATATGAAGAAATTTTCCTGGAAAACAGCACTGCTGTGGACACTGCCCGTCCTGCTTGTAGGTTTCTTTATTTGGCAAGGCTTTTTTGCTGCTGTGCCCAGTACCGAGACTTCCGTTAGAAATACGGCAAACTCTCGCATGACCTACGGGCGATTTCTAGAGTATTTGGATGCGGGACGCATCAACAAGGTTGACTTGTTTGACGGAGGCCGTACTGCCATCATCGAAACCAACTCTGATAAGGACATTTCAGGGTTAGGCGATCGCATTCAGCGGGCGCGGGTTGACCTACCAGGCACCACGCCTCAGTTCATCACCAAGATGCGAGATCTCGGCATTGATTTGGACGTGCATCCTATCCGCAACAATGGTGCAATTTTAGGGCTGCTGGGCAACCTGATTTTCCCAATTGTGTTGATTTCTGGTCTGTTCTTTCTGTTTCGTCGCTCTAGCAACGTCCCTGGTGGGCCTGGACAGGCGATGAACTTTGGTAAGTCCAAAGCGCGCTTTCAAATGGATGCAAAGACGGGCGTAAAGTTCGATGACGTCGCAGGTATTGAGGAAGCGAAAGAAGAGCTGCAGGAAGTCGTTACCTTCTTGAAAAAGCCTGAGCGCTTTACCGCAGTGGGCGCAAAAATTCCGAAGGGTGTGCTGCTCGTGGGGCCTCCTGGGACGGGTAAGACTCTGCTGGCTAAGGCGATCGCAGGGGAAGCAGGCGTGCCTTTCTTCAGCATCTCTGGCTCAGAGTTTGTCGAAATGTTTGTGGGCGTGGGCGCATCCCGTGTGCGTGACCTATTTAAGAAAGCCAAAGAAAACGCACCCTGCATTATCTTTATTGATGAAATTGATGCAGTGGGTCGTCAGCGAGGCGCTGGTATTGGCGGCGGCAACGATGAGCGCGAGCAAACCCTCAACCAGCTCCTCACTGAAATGGACGGCTTTGAAGGCAATTCCGGCATCATTATTGTGGCAGCGACCAACCGCGCAGATGTTCTAGACAGCGCACTGCTGCGTCCCGGTCGGTTTGATCGCCAGATTATGGTGGATACACCAGACATCAAAGGCCGCTTGGCAGTGCTTGAGGTTCATGCCCGTGACAAGAAGCTGGGAGATGATATTTCACTAGAGGCGATCGCCCGTCGTACCCCTGGTTTTAGTGGCGCGGATCTCGCCAACTTACTCAACGAAGCGGCAATTCTAACCGCCCGTCGTCGGAAAGATGCCATGACCATGCTAGAGGTGGATGCCGCCGTAGACCGCGTGATTGCGGGGATGGAAGGTACACCTTTAACGGATGGAAAGGCCAAGCGCCTGATTGCCTATCACGAAGTGGGTCACGCTATTGTGGCAACGCTGGTTAAAAACCACGATCCGCTCCAGAAGGTGACGTTAGTGCCTCGGGGTCAGGCTCAGGGGTTGACCTGGTTTACGCCTGCCGAAGACCAAGGACTCGTTTCACGCTCTCAAATTAAGGCGCGGATGGTAGGTGCTTTGGGCGGTCGCGCTGCCGAGTACGTTATCTTTGGTGACTCGGAAGTCACCACTGGAGCTGGAAATGACCTTCAGCAGGTAACGGGCATGGCGCGTCAAATGGTAACTCGATTTGGGATGTCTGACCTTGGCCCTCTGTCCCTTGAAAGCCAGTCTGGTGAAGTGTTCTTAGGGCGTGACTGGATGAGCCGCTCTGAGTATTCTGAAGAGATTGCCTCACGGATTGATGCCCAAGTGCGCGAACTCATTCAGCACGCCTACGAAGACGCAATCCGCATTATGCGCGAAAACCGAACGGTGATTGATCGCCTAGTAGATCTGCTGATTGAAAAGGAAACCATCGACGGCGAAGAATTCCGGCAGATCGTTGCAGAGTACACGGTTGTGCCTGACAAAGAGGTTTTTGTCCCCCAGCTATAGTTTCTAGTACGGATTGTTAAATTTAAGGCGGGTGTTGAGCGGTTCAACACCCGCCTTTTTGCATTTAATGTTCTAAAGTTTAGCCTTCTGTAAATTTATGAGGGGGGTTCATTAGGAGGCGTGGGAATTCGATTCACATTAAACCAGTCAATTTGGCGGGTTAAGTACATCACCACTGCCAAAAATCCAAACAGACCCAGTGAGCCAATGAGCAGTGAATAGTCTTGGTTTGCCAGAACAACGTAAAGATAGCCATAAAGCGCCACCTGCATGCCGCCAATAATACCAGCCCGTTGCTTTGCCCGCAGTACCGCAACAGAATAGGTGCTAATCATCACAACCACTGCCACACTGGCAATAAGGTAAGACAAGTTAAAACCTAAATGCTCAGACAAGGCAAGCTGAAGTAAGTAAAACAGGCTCATGGCTACGCCCACCAACAAATATTGAAGGGGATGCACCCGCAACTGCACGGTGACTTCAAACAGCCAAAAGGTTGCAAACGTTAGCACTAGAAACAAAAAGTTGTACTGGATACTGCGTGAAGCCATCCGGTAATTGTCAACGGGCGAAATGAGATCAACGCCAAAAACAGAAGCCTGAATCGTTTCTTGCCTAACAGGATTATCTTGATTCCACTGCTGAGGATAGTTACGGCCTAAAGACGGAATGTTCCAAGTAGCCTCAAACCCTTTATCTGTTACAGAGCGATCGCTGGGGAGCCAAAGCCCCTGAAAGCTAGGGTCACGCCAGTTAGATTTTAGGCTAACTTTAGTCACTTCACCCAAGGGCGCAAAGGTGAGGCGTTCGCTGCCATTTAATTTCAACGGCACTTCAAACTTAAAGGCATTCCCAGTCATTTGGTTCTTCAGACTGGCATAGATACCTGGATTATTGCCGCCCAGTTTGCCTTGCCCAGGTGAAAACGCAATTTGCTTCTGATTCCAACTCAGCTTTACCTGATCTTGAATGGCGTGAGCATCAGAAATTTGTAAGGCGAGTTCCGCACGATCCCATAAAATATCTTCTGGACGCACGCCCCAGGTTGATAAGTCTGGGCGTTGAAACTGACCCCGAAGGGTAAGGGTAGTCTTATAAACTGGAACTTCAAAAATGCCGCGATAGCGGGTTTCAGTATCCATTGCCCCAGCAATATCAAGCATCTGGGGTAAAAAGATGCCTAGCTTGACCTCAGATCGTGGGGTATTGCCGGACGACTGTAAGCGCTTAATATATGGAACCACCAGTTGAGGGCCAATAACCTTTTGCTGTGCGCCCCATTTAGTAGTAATGCCGCGAATGGCTTCTTGACGAAGGGTTTGGCGATCGCTCACTAACCCCTGCATCATCACCGTTGGAATTTGCAGCACTAGAATCAAAAACGAAACCAGTAAAATTCTGACAAATTGAGAATTTTTAATTTGCTCAAAAATCTTTAGCAGAGTGTCCATGAAAAATTGCGGCAATAATGACTAAAAAAAGCTATTTTGCAGTAGACGCTCTTCTGAAGCAAAAGTTACGGTAAAGATAAGTATCTCAACAAAATCTGAATGAATATACTAGAAAACGAGCCTTTTTTGCTATCAGGCAATTCCACTCACGCCTGTCTGCTGCTCCACGGGCTAGGGGGTGGGGTTTACGAAATGCAGTGGCTAGGTCAACATCTCAATGGCCTTGGGTTAACGGTGCAGAGCGTTTTGTACCCAGGGCACGATACCCCAGGCAAAAAAATGCCGCGATCGCAGTGGAAAGACTGGTATGCCCACATTTTAGAAACCTACCTGACGCTCAGCAAAACCCATGAGAAAGTCTCGCTGGTGGGGTTTTCGACAGGATGCCTGTTGGGGCTAAACCTAGCGATGCAGCAGCCGACTTTTAAACTGGTGATGATGGCTCCCTATCTAGGTCTAAAGCACGAGTGGTACTACGGATTTCCCTTAGAGGTGTATATCAACACTTTGGGCTATGTGGTTCGTGACTTACCTCGGCTGCGGCTGCCTATCTCTGACCCCAGTACCGAAAAACTCGCGCGCAACGCCGCATTTTTTAGCACCTTTAATTTAGATGCAGTCCGTAGCGCTATTGAGCTAATGGGTTTGGTGCAGCCCAAGCTCTCTAAACTGCAAAACCCAATGCTGATTGTGCAGTCCCATAAAGATACGGTCGTAGACCCAGCCAGTGCCTCAATTTTGTATCAGCAGATTAGTTCTACTGATAAACAAATTCTCTGGCTCAAAGAATCTGATCACGTCATTACCCTAGACCGAGAACGCAATGAGGTGTTTCGGGCAGTCGGTGAATTTCTGGTAGGTTAGCGCTCTGAATCAGGCATTCATCCTAACTTTCCTTAATACAGCTCGTATTTCATGAGCTGGCAGGGTAAAGATCCGTTCAAAACATTCGTTCGTTGAGACGATTTTAATCCAATCGACTGGGAAAGTTCTTTATTGCCGCTCAACACAAAGGCCGTCCAGCCCTTAAAATGCTGCTTCAGCACATTGCCCAACAGCTTATAAAAGGCACCCAAGTCCGTATCTTGACCCAGCCGTTCGCCATAGGGTGGGTTGCAAAACAATACGCCGTTGTCAGCCGGAGCGGATACTTCAGCCAAATCCATCTCCGCAAACCAGACGTGATTCTCAACGCCGCAGTTTTGGGCATTGACGATCGCCTGTTCAATTACCTCCCCATTGCGATCGCTCCCGCCAATGGAAGCCTCTAGGTGATCGCGCTGGCTTTCCTCCGCCTCCTGCAAAAGCGTATTCCATAGGGGTAAATCAAAGTCAGGCCACGTTTCAAACCCAAAGCGATCGCGGAATAACCCTGGCGCGATGTTGAGCGCCTTCAGACTGGCCTCTAGGGGTAGCGTACCGGAGCCACAGAGCGGATCGTAAAATGCCTGATCGCCCTGCCAGCCTGACATCTGAATTAAAGCCGCCGCCAAAGATTCTTTAAGGGGGGCTGCCCCAACCGCCGGACGGTAGCCCCGCTTATGGAGGCTACCGCCGGAGCTATTGAGGCTAACGGTGCAGCAGTCTTGATCGATATGGACGCTGATTTGCACGTCGGGTTCTTGAGTATCGACGTTAGAGCGATCGCCGTGGGTAGCCTGTTGCTGATCGACAATGGCGTTTTTGACCTGAAGTGCCGTGAAGTGGGTGTGGTTCAGGCGATCGCTTTTGCCCGTGGCGTTGACGGCTATAGTAAACTCTGGCGTGAGATAGTTCGACCAGTCTAGGGTTTGGATGCCGCGATACAGATCCTCAGAATCTTGACAGGGGAATTCTTTGAGCTTGACCAAAATCCGAAATGGTAGCCTTGCCCATAGGTTAATGCGATAGAGCAGGGCGCGATCGCCCTCAAAGGCAACCCCGCAAAACCCTGGTGTTACAGCATGAGCGCCAAGCTGCTCTAACTCCTGCGCTGCGATCGCTTCTAAACCCCGCGCCACCGTTGCAAAATACTCATGCATGATTGAGCCAAAGACTTAAGCATATATCGTTCGTCAGAAAGATCAGAAAATGGGAATGGAACCAGCACTACTGCGCCAACTGTTTTCAGCATTCACCGAAAAGTGGTCAGTCCTCAATGACCGACCACTTTTGATACTTCTTAGCCTAAACGCTAGCTGACTACTTCCGTCCTCCCATCCACTTTGCGGCGATCGCACCCAAAGCCGCCCCAATCATAGGATTGCTCAGAAATTTCACCAGTGCAGGCCGATCTGCTAAGACGTCTTGAAAGACATCAGAGTGATTGTGGTAGGCAAAGCCCGCTAACTTCGCCACATCATCGGCACTCATGTGTTTGGGGTCATGGGTTGATAGCCCAAGCTGATGCTCTAGATCGCGTTCCTTTAAGCCTTTCTTTTTAAGATGGCTAAAAAACGACTTGGCAACGTCGTCTCGCTCATTGGGTTGAATTTGGGCGATCGCCTTCTGTAGCTCCGGCTCCATTTGACTGGCAGGGATGCGGTCGGGATGAAAAGAATTGCTAAAGAGCTGATGGCGCTCATCTCTAGAAGAGCGTTGCGCAAAATCGTCAAAATTCTGGTAGCTGTCCGATGAATTAGAATCATCGTCAAGGCTCTCTGTATTGCCGCCTGATAGATCTTTCATAACCTGGCGTTTGTATTCATCACTGCTAGACATTCTTTTCTCCTTAAAATTTAGACCACATGAGTTAGGGCAAATTGTGCTGCAAGCTAGGTAGCCTGTTTAAATTCAACTTGCTTAGATTGAGAATCATAAAGAGCTGTAAGAATCAACTTTTTGTCGGGGGCATACATCAAAACCGTTAGATCTTGGTTTGGAAAATTTTTCCGAAAGCCCTGGGCAAGAGATTTTGCTAAATCTTTTACTTCATCAGGACGAACTTGAGGAGAGACAACTACACCTAGTTTGTTGTTATCTCGGACATAAGCATCCTTTACTAAGCCTTTACTCGCTTCTACTACCCAGTTACCAAAGTCTTGTCCCGTCGCTGAGTTTCCTCGCTCTAATTGTCTATATCCAGCGTTTTGACTAACCACTGCCGGAAGGCTTGCCTGTGGAGGTTGCATTGTGCTAGTCCCACAAGCAGTAGTTACCACCAACATCAGAACAAGCGATAAAGCCACAGCTAACTTGCGACTGTGTTGAAATAAATTCATTTTTAACTCCTTTAATCAAGCATTTAAAAACAAACGTGCACTTGATAAAATAAAGATAGTGCTATGAGTTTTTACCGTTATCTAGAATTAGAAAGATTCTTTATGCTCAATTAGGAATATATTTAGACTTAGCTGTAGCCTTTAAATAATTCTTCATAGGTCTTTTGGTGACTTAAATTTTCAAGAACAATTTCAATCCGAATAATTTTACAACCGTGAGAAGGTGTGTTAGAAATTTGATTCAACAGATCGCTAGCAGCTTTAGGCGACTTAAGTTCACCACAGACAGTAGGGTAAGTGCTTTGACAAAACCCATCTCTGTGGTGGGTTTCAATATCTCCTGGAGAAGTATCAGTTTGTCCTAAATCAACTTCGGCAAGCTTCTTATACTCTGGACTAATCTGTTCCACAATGAGCTTTTCACGTCGAACTGGCACCTGCACCTGTAAAACATGCGTTTCAATTTCTTTGCGAACGATAATTTCACCCACTTTGCGACGAGTAAAATCAACCATCAATCGTTCTTCTAACAAAGAAATTACTTCTTCTTTCAAAACTTTTGACGTGGAAGCAACGTTTTGAGTATCAACAAAATCAGGCTTTTGCTGATTATCTTTAGATTCGTTAAGTGTCATAACTATCCCTAGAGTGATTTTGTTATCTAAGGCATCAAAAAATTATTGAGAGATTGCAGACAGAGAAATTGTTCTTCTGTCTGCAACGCTTTTGAGCGGCTATCTTTTTAACTTTAGACATGAAGACTAGCCACACTTGGGAAAGTTGAGAACTCAGATATCATTCTTAACGACAGGATGACCATCGGTATTTATATCTAGCTCCTCGCGGCGCAATGTTTCTTCAGCCGTAACGGTTTCTTGATCCACAACCTTACTGACTCGCACTTCCTCTCGAACAAATGCCTCTTTATGAAATTCAGGCACCTCTTCGTAGACTTCCATACGAGCGACCTCACCTTCTTGAAAGGTCGCTTCGCTGGGAGCAGCGACTGTTTCAGAATTAGTAGTCGGAATGCGCTCAATCACAACCCGCTCCTTATCAATGGGAACAGAAGCCCGTGCGGTTTCTGTTTCCACCCGCTTGTTAATAACAGCCTCTCCAGTTTTCTGGCGCGTCTTACTTGTAATGAGCCTTTCTTCATACAGCTTTAGGTCGGGATGATTTTGCTCATTTAGACTGTAGAGATCAGGCTCTTTGTCATAGGTATAGGTATCTCGGTCATAGCCTGCATAACCTGCTTCAAGGTTAAGTATGGGCGAAGTATTTAACGTATCTGGTGCACTATCTGCTCCAGCGTAGCCAACGCCGTAGGCGGCAGGTGCATTCTGCTGCGCGGTTGGTGTAGAAGAGCGATAGACCCCTCTTACTTTTTCTTCGTGGTCATAATCAACCGTCAGGTCATCCGTAAATTCGGGTAAAGCTTCAACTTGCGCTTTGTCGAGATTGTCGGCATAGACACGTCTGTCGTTGTAGTCAATGCGGGCACGTCCAATTGGGAACAACACTTTTTTGCCTAAAATCCATAGGCCAGTATTAATAATGAGGTATCGAAACTGTCCCTCATCATCGACTAAAACATCCTCAACAGAGCCGATTTTCTCATTGGCTGCATACAGATCTAGTCCTTTAACGTCACCATTGTCAAAGTGCTTACTGTAATCTGGGTCAAAGTCTTTTATTTTGTGAAGAGCCATTTTACTTAATCCTAATCATGGAGTTTTTGAAGCTTACCCATTTGTAACTTACAAGTTTCATTTATCTTAGCCATGCTTCAATATGCTGATCTAGCTGAGGCTATTAGATGGAGAACCAAAACCTTTCCATATACTTAGTAAATAAGTTTTTTGTGTATAATTAGTCGATTTATTATACAAATAGGTGGATCTAATCTCTTTCTGATGATGGATATCAATATTTATTTTTTAAAATACTGTAGGTGTGAATTAGAGTGAGTTTTTTAGTTTTTACGTTCTAAACTCCGTCAATTCAATACTATTTATAATGAAGGACTCATGAACCATGGCATATACTGACAGACCGATAGAGCGCTCTAACATTGATGCAACCGTTATTGAGTATCATGATCGAGTACGCTGGGGACCAATTTTTGCAGGGTTAGTTGTTGCCTTAAGCGTTCAGCTAGTGCTGAGTGCATTAGGTGCAGCGATCGGCTTTACCAATATTTCTGATTCAGGGGCGCCTCGCTCAAATGCAGATAATGTGGGTGCAGCCGTAGGAATTGGGGCAATTATCAGCCTATTTATTGCTTTATTTGTCGGTGGATGGGTAACGGCTCGCGCTAGTGGACCAATGAATCGGAACACAGCGTTATTAAATGGCGCAATTCTTTGGGCAACAACGCTTACTATGAGTGCTTGGTTGCTGTCAAGCGGTGTAACAGGGGCATTTGGGTTAATCGCTTCTAACGCTGGAGAAGCGATTAACCAGGCTCAACAAAGCGGAGCCTCGCTTCCTAAAAATGTACCGAATATTACAGCTCAGCAAACCCGCGATGTAGCAGGTAATGCAGCGAAGGTAGGCTGGTCATTTGCTTTAGGTTCTTTATTGGGGTTAGTTGCT
The DNA here is from genome assembly GCA_031422435.1 of Acaryochloridaceae cyanobacterium VAR_48_metabat_390. Taxonomy (GTDB): domain Bacteria; phylum Cyanobacteriota; class Cyanobacteriia; order Thermosynechococcales; family Thermosynechococcaceae; genus JAAURS01. The sequence goes on along the minus strand of JANPLU010000036.1, from coordinate 37,662 downwards.
TCACTGATCGGAGCTTCTGCTGGTGCTCATAATCCTCGGTCAACCACAAGAGTTCATGCTGCTGTCCGTGAGTAATTACCTTGTAAAAGACAGCCTAATTGTAAGTTATGTCTGATCGTGTAATGTGCGCAATCAGGTGCTTACATTTTTCTTTCAGATTTGAGAATGTTCAAGATCTAAATTCACTGGTTTACACTATGCTGTTGTAAACCAGTGAGCATGAAGCGCGAATGCAGAGAAGCCTTAGTTAAGAGTAAACTTTTCTTTACGCCATTATTTTAAAGCCTGCCACGTTGAAACATCTCGCACAGCGTCAGGAATCTCAAACTGATCGACTGGAAACTCGAGCTGGGTTTCGCTTAAGCCTAGGTAGCCTGAGTCTTGAAACGCAATCAGCACACGCCGAAGGGCGACCCAAACTTCTGCCTCATATTCCCAGTCTCCATGACGGGGGGCATATCCTGCGATCGCCTTAAGTGCCCAAAAATAGCTATTTCGCACTACAGAACCTCCTTTTTTGAAGACTGGGATGTCTTCCTGGCAAAGAAAAATAATCTGATCCTCCAGTTTTACTTTCACCGTATTTCCTCCTACGCTATCGGACACGTTCCCTTAATGAGTGACCTAAGCCGCGAGAGGAGCATCGGTGTAAAAGGGCACAATAAAGAGACTTGAAACCGTACGCCCCATGTTTTCTTATACTACGGCTCTCCCCCCACAAGAACTTCAGTCTGCTATTGTTCGCAATCCTTTAATCGCTTCACCCGATGCGACGCTGATGGACGCGATCGCCCAAATGACGAGTATGCGTTTGCACAGCGTCATTGAAGACGATTTGTCTAGCGATACTACAAAGACAATCGTAGATTATCAACTAGCCCGTTTGCTTCAAGAAGTGCGCTCAAGCTGTGTAGTGGTGGTAGAAATTGGGCAAGTTGTGGGCATTGTGACCGAACGAGATATCGTGCGTCTAAGCGCTCAGTTGGCTACTTTTGATCGTTTGACGATGCGGGAGGTGATGACTGATCCCGTTCTCGCCCTTCAAGAATCTATCTTTACTGATTTATGTTTGACGGTTAATCTACTTCATCAGCACCACTGCTTGGTTGTGGTAGGTGAGCAAGAGCAGCTATTGGGGATTGTCACCCAGACCAGTTTGCTCCAAGCGCTCAACCCTCTGAAGCTATATCAGTTGGCACAGGGGCTAGAGAGAAAAGTACAGTCTCTCGAAACTGAAAAGGTTGAGCTGCTAAAAACACGAACGGCTGAGCTAGAACAGCAGGTAGAAACGCGAATATCTGCCCTACAAACAAAAGCGGAATGGGAGATATTACTCACAGAACTGTCCACTCAAATCCGTTCCTCCCTGAGTCTGCAAACGATTTTAGATACGACTGTAGAACAAGTGAGGCGAGTGCTGGGCTGCGATCGCGTTAATATTTGGCGGGTGGAAGAGGATTGGCAAACCACTGTCGTCGCAGAATCAACGGAATCGACGCTATCTTTGCTAGGCCAATGCGTTAACGATACCTGCTTTAGAGAGGGGCAAGCTGAGCGGTATCGTCAAGAGCATATTCGCATCGTCTCAGATATCTACCGGGTTGATATGGCAGACTGTCACCGAGAGATGCTGATTCGCATCCAGACCCGCGCCAAAATTTTGGTTCCCATTCTATGTGGAGATAAGCTGTGGGGTTTTCTCAATGCTGCTGAAAGTCAGCATGCTCGTGACTGGACGCCGGATGAGGTTAAGTTATTAAAGTCCCTCGCAGTACAGCTTGCGATCGCCCTCCAGCAGGCAACCACCCACCAACAGCTCCAGCACGAACTCGCAGAACGACAGCAGGCAGAAGCAAAGCTTCAGGCTTTACACGTTCAGCTTCAACAACGGGTTATCGACCTAGAACAGACGAATGAAGAACTTCAGTCAGCTTTAGAAGAACTGGCCGTAAGCGAACAAGAACGAGAAGAAGTTAATCGTCAAATCAAAATTGAGCGGCAGCGGTACCAAGACTTATTTAACTTTGCCCCTGATGGTTATCTGGTCACAGATACCGCTGGCGTAATCAAAGAAAGTAATGAACGGTTTTTAAAACAGCTCTCCATTAGATCAAATTTCTTGACCGGGAAACCTTTAGTGACATGCTTTGTCCAGTCTGACTACGGTGTGTTTTATAGTCAGCTACAGCTACTGCTAACCCACAAAAAGCCCCAAACATGGGAAATGACGCTGAACCCCAGATCGAGAGATCCTTTTCCGGTTGAAGTCACCGTCGCCCCAATTTATACAAAAGACCAGACCGTCACTGGGTTGCTCTGGTTGATTCACGACATCAGCCAACGCAAACAGACCACAGCCGCCCTCCAAAATTTAATTGAAGGCACTGCAGCGACAACGGGGGAAAATTTCTTTCCCAAACTGGTGCAATACATCGCCAAAGCCCTGAATGTCTCCTATGCGTTGGTTAGCGAATTGGTAGATGAAGATCTTCATGTTCTTGCTTTCTGTGCCAATGGTGCCTTACAGCCCACCTTTTCTTTTAACGCTGCAAATACTCCCTGCGAACGGGCATGGCAGGACGGGCTATTTTACTGCGAACGTTTTGTGCAGCAGCAGTTTCCTACTCATTTAGATTTAGTAAAAATGGAGGCGCAGAGCTATCTTGGCGTTGCCTTACGAGATACTCATGGCAAACCCATTGGCAACCTCTGTATTCTTGACCAGCATCCCATCCACGATATTGAGCGAGTCGAAAATCTCCTTAACGTTTTTGCGGCTCGTGCTGCGTCTGAACTGGAGCGCAAAAATGTAACAGCGACACTAGAACAGCTCAACCAAGCGCTTGAAGGCAAAGTGACAGAACGTACCGCTGCGCTACAGGCCAGTGAAAATCGTTATGCCACCCTAGCCGCTGCCGCACCAGTCGCTATTTTTCGGTTTGAACGCGCATTGAACTGTATTTACGTGAGCGATCGCTGGAGCGAACTAACCGGAAGACCGATAGAAGACGCTTTGGAATACGGATGGCTGAATGCCCTGCATCCTGAAGATCGTGAAAGTCTGATGATATATATCACTCAACAAGAGGCTCAACTACACCTAGGACAGCCAGAAACAGCTTATTTTGAGGGTCGGCATCAGCTTCAAGACGGCAGTATCCGATGGTTTTATGCTCAAGTAACGCCAGAAATAGATGCAGATGGCAATGCGTTGGGCTACATCGGCACCTTTACAGACATTACGGGGCGCAAACAGATGGAATATAAAGTGCTAGAGTCCCAGCAGTTTATCCAAACGGTACTCGACACCTCTCCCATCTCTGTATTTTGGAAAGATCGTAATTCGGTCTATTTAGGCTGCAATCGTCATTTTTTAAAAGATACAGGTTTTGCGTCTGTCGAAGAGCTGATTGGAAAAACAGACTATGAGATGCCTTGGGGCAATACAGAAGCTGATGCTTATCGCGCAGACGACCAGCAAGTCATGACGTCCAACGAAGCAAAACTGAAGACTTTAGAAATGCAGATTCAGGTAGACGGGAAGCAAATTTGGTTAGAAACCAATAAACTTCCCCTACTTGATTTTAAGGGGGGACTGGTCGGTATTCTCGGAACCTATCAAGACATTAGCGATCAAAAACAGGCCGAATTTATTATTCGCCAAAGGGCGGAACAAGAAAAGCTCCTGCGGGAAATTACGCAGCGGATTCGTCAATCTTTAGATCTTCAAACGATTTTTGACACCGCCTGCCAGGAAATTCGCCAGTTGATGAAAGCTGACCGAGTGGGTGTCTTCCAGTTTTATGCTGAGTCTAACTATGACGATGGTGAATTTGTCGCTGAGTCATTCATTGAAGGGATCTCTTCTGTAATGGGGATTCAGGTTTATGACCATTGCTTTGGCAAAAAATATGCTCCTCTTTATCTTCAGGGGCGATATGCAGCGATGCCGGACATTTTTCAATTAGATCAATGTCATACGGATGTCTTAGCGAAGATTAATGTGCGCGCTAATTTGGTGGTGCCGTTGCTCTGTGGAGATGACCTTTGGGGTTTACTGTGTATCCATCAGTGCAGTGGTCCCCGTCATTGGCAGCAGAATGAAATTGATCTCACCCAGCAGCTTGCCAATCAGTTGGCGATCGCGGTTCAGCAAGCCAATCTATTTGAAAAGTTACAGCAAGAGCTGATAGAACGTCAGCAGGCGCAGCGACAGCTCACAGAACGAAACCAGCAGCTAGCGGTGTCTAATGAAGAACTTGCCCGCGCCACCCGTCTTAAGGACGAATTTCTAGCCAACATGAGCCATGAGCTTCGCACACCGCTCAATGCGATTTTGGGCATGACAGAGGGGCTGACAGAACAAATCTTTGGCAGCGTCAATGATCGGCAAATCAAAGCCTTAACCACGATCAACCACAGCGGCACGCACCTATTGGCATTAATTAACGACATTCTCGACGTTGCCAAAATCGAATCGGGTCACATTGATCTAGACTTTACGCCCGTTTCTGCCGTGAAGCTGTGCAAATCGAGCTTGGCATTTATCAAGCAGCAGGCTTTACAAAAAAAGATTCAGATCACCACTCACTTACCGCTACATCTGCCTGACTTATGCGTAGATGAGCGACGGATGCGTCAGGTCTTAATCAACCTACTGAGCAACGCGGTCAAGTTTACGCCTGACAATGGACACATTACGTTAGAGGTCAATCACGTTCAGTCCAGCTTCCTTCGTATTGCCATAACCGACACGGGCATTGGCATTGCGCCAGAGCATATTAATAAACTATTTCAGCCCTTTATTCAAATTGATAGCGCCCTTAACCGTCAATATCAGGGTACAGGGCTAGGACTTGTCCTCGTCAAACGCATTGTCGAACTGCATGGGGGACAAGTCCATTTAACCAGTCAATTGGGAAGCGGTAGCTGTTTCACAATTGATGTGCCCTGCGCCGAGACGCTTTGTGCTGTGGCTTTCAATCCTAAATCTATAAATCAGCTTAAATCTAGCCACAGATTGAGTCCGCCATCGGTAGCTAATGCTCCAGTAATTTTGCTAGCTGAAGACAATGAAGCCAATATTGCAACAATGACAAGCTATCTAGAGGCAAAGGGATATCACATAGTGGTGGCAAAAAATGGAAAACAGGCGATCGCATTGGCCCAAGCTGACCCCCCTGATTTAATCTTGATGGACGTCCAGATGCCGGAGATGGACGGCCTAGAGGCAACGCTTCAGATCCGCTGCAATCCTGACCTAGTGGACGTTCCTATCATTGCCCTCACCGCCTTAGCCATGACGGGCGATCGAGAGCGATGTCTGGCAGCGGGAGCCAACGATTACCTCAGTAAACCGATTAAGCTCAAAGACCTAGTAACAAAAATTCAGGAGTTTTTGAACTTGAGTCAGCGCTAAAGCGAGATTAATGGGGAATCCTGAAGAAAATATAGAGATGAAAAGCAAGGACATATCTACCGTCTGTGATGCCGCTTGAATGTGTCCTCAACCCCTAAACGGATTTCGATTTCTGCTTGACCGACCCACTTATCTCTTTTTTATGGAAACCCCCTCCGTTTTAATTATTGACGATGAACCCGATAATTTTGACGTTATTGAGGCTTTTTTGAGCGATCAAGGCTATCAGTTACACTATGCGGCTGATGGGCAGGAGGCGATCAATGCGCTCGATACATTTGCGCCCGATCTCATTTTGCTAGATGTCATGATGCCAGGGATGGACGGGATGGAAGTGTGTCAGCGCATTAAAGCCATCCCTCAATGGGAAGCAGTGCCAATTATTGTTTTGACCGCCCTAACAGCCAAAAAAGATCTGGCTCTATGCTTAAGCGCTGGGGCAGATGACTTTATGAGTAAGCCTATCAATCGATTAGAGCTAAACGCAAGAGTGCGTTCAATGCTGCGTATCCGTCATCAATATCAGCAAATAGCGACCTTCAGCACTCAACTCGAAGCACTGGTGCAGCAGCGAACGGCTCAGTTACAGACCATGATTTTACAAGATGCGATGACTCAGCTACCCAGTCATACATTTTTGCTTCAGAAACTGTCAGAGGCCTTTCAGGTTAATCAATCCTCTTTTGCCCTGGTTTACTTAGATTGTGACCAGTTTAAGCTCGTGAATGGAGCCTTTGGACATGCAGTGGGGAATCAACTGCTGATTGCCATTGCCCAACGGCTACAGCAGCTGCTTTTGCCTGGGGATGTTTTAGCCCGCATCAGTGGAGATGAGTTTTGTTTTCTGCTGCATCAGATTAAGGACATCGCTACCCTCGAAGGATATATCCAAACTATTTTACGGAGCTTTGACAACGCTTTTCTAGTTGAGAACTGTGAGATTTTTATGAGTGCCAGTATTGGAGTCGCTTTGGTCAAGGATGAAAAGCGCAAGCCTGAAGAACTGCTGCAGGATGCAGATACCGCCATGTATCAGGCAAAGCTGCGAGGCAAGGGCAGCTATCAAATCTTTGATCACCAAATGCATCTCTCGATGTTGAGCAGATTGACGCTAGAGAACGATTTACAGCGAGCGCTCGCGCAACAGGAGTTTATTCTTCACTACCAGCCCATCATAGATCTTCAAACGCAAGAACTTTCTGGATTTGAAGCCTTGGTTCGTTGGCAACACCCTGTACGGGGCATGGTTTCGCCAGCAGAATTTATCCCTTCTATGGAGACAACGGGGTTGATTGTGCCTGTAGGAATGCTGATCTTAAAACAAGCCTGTCAGCAGCTACAACTCTGGCGGCAGCAGGGTTGGACAAAACTCAGCATGAGTGTCAACCTTTCGGTGCGGCAATTTTCTTCGCCAACGCTACTCGCAGATATTGATCGCGTGTTGGCAGAAACGGCAATTGATCCGGCTTACCTAAAGCTAGAGATTACTGAAAGCGCCATTATGGAAAATGCTGAGATGACGCTTACCCTAACCCAGGCATTGCGAGCTCGGCATATTCAGATCAGTATTGACGACTTTGGTACAGGCTATTCATCTCTCGGTTATCTACACCGTTTTCCGGTCAATAATCTTAAGGTTGATCGCTCTTTCGTGAATCAGATTCAACTTGAAAGTCGGGATTATCATGTTGTAGATACTATCATTGCGCTTAGTAAACAGCTTGGCCTATTTGTCATTGCCGAAGGCGTAGAAACAGTGCAGCAACTTGAGACTCTCAAACAGCTGGGGTGTGAATTTGGTCAGGGGTACTTATTCTCAAAACCATTGGCGGCAGCTGAAATTGAACGGATCTATCTTGCCAAAAAAGATGCTGCTTTAACCGAGAGATAATTTTTCTCTCTTGCAAGCAGCAGCGCTTTTGCGAATAGATACATTGAGTAAACATAAATTAATGACGGATAGAGCTGAAGTAGAGTGCCGCTGCAATAATCAGTCCAAGCATCGCTAGCGGCACCCACAAATCAATGTAGTTAGGCATGGGTGGCAATCGGCAAATCCTGGGCAAGATAGAGAAAGTATCACCTTTTATTGTCGCGTGGGACAAAATTTTGCATGACTGACCCCATAGACCCCAATACGGACTGGCGTGCCTCAGCGACAGAGCCAGATCAAGAAAGCCTAAAAAATTGGCTTTTTGAGTTAACGCACCTCTCTCCCCAGCAGGTTGAACGGGTCATAGCGCAAAGAGAACAGAAATTATTGAAGCCGCCTCTAAAAAAGCAGGTAGGGTAGACGCCAGCGGTTTTAAGACGATTCACGGAGAAAAGTCTCTACTGCCTGAAGGGCTATAGGGTATGCGATAGTGGAACAGCAGAGCGCGTTCTCTGTGGGTGCAATCGACAGGTTTTTCAAGGCTTTATGGGCAATACATTTGGGCATTTGTTTCGGATTACAACCTTTGGGGAATCCCACGGGGGTGGCGTTGGGGTTGTGATTGATGGATGCCCACCCCAGCTTGAGATCTCCGAAGCAGATATTCAGTTTGAGTTAGACCGCCGCCGCCCAGGCCAAAGTCGAGTGACCACGCCACGGGATGAGTCTGACACCTGCGAAATTTTGTCTGGGGTATTTCAAGGCAAAACCCTCGGTACGCCCATCGCTATTTTAGTGCGCAATAAAAATACGCGGCCTCAAGATTATGACGAGATGGCGACGGTGTATCGCCCGTCCCACGCGGATGCCACCTATGATGCCAAGTACGGCATTCGCAACTGGCAGGGGGGCGGACGATCTTCCGCACGCGAAACCATTGGGCGGGTAGCAGCAGGGGCGATCGCCAAAAAAATTCTTCACCAAGTGGCTGGCGTTGAAGTGATTGGCTATGTGCGCCGCATTAAAGACTTAGAAGCGCCCATAGCCCCCGATACCGTCACCCTAGCCCAAGTTGAAAGTAACATGGTGCGCTGTCCCGATCCGGCGTATGCCGAGAAAATGATTGCGTTGATTGATGCTACCCGCCAGGACGCAGATTCTATTGGTGGCGTGGTGGAGTGCGTGGCGCGGAATGTGCCAATGGGTTGGGGTTCGCCCGTGTTTGATAAGCTCGAAGCCGACCTTGCCAAAGGGGTGATGTCTTTACCTGCCAGCAAAGGGTTTGAAATTGGCTCAGGCTTTGGGGGGACGCTTTTAACAGGCAAAGAACACAATGACGAGTTTTATACTGATGAAGCAGGGCGCATCCGTACGGTCACAAATCGTTCTGGCGGAATCCAGGGCGGCATTTCTAACGGTGAAAATATCATTTTGAGGGTGGCTTTTAAGCCCACCGCCACCATTGGTAAAGCTCAAAATACGGTTAATCAAGCCGGAGCAGAAACGGTACTAGCCGCGAAGGGTCGTCATGACCCCTGTGTGCTGCCTCGGGCAGTGCCCATGGTGGAAGCGATGGTAGCCTTGGTGCTCTGCGACCATCTGTTGCAGCATCATGCCCAGTGTGAGTTGCTTTAAACTGCATGGCGGAGCGAAGTCGAAGCGATTGAGTCTAGACTACTAGTCGTCATCAACGGATTGAGACATGACCTCAACGGCCTGTACGTCAATGGTGCCTGGGGTGGAGGTTCTTTCAAATGCGTGATCGCCCGCCCGAACATTTTCACCACAGTTGGGGCAATTGATCTGAGACTGTTTTAGAGCCGTTAACCCTTCTTGGCATACGGGGCAGTTGCCCTGCACTAAATTACGAGTGAGCCACCACTGCAGCCCAAAAAACGCCACAATTGGGGCAATGGTAAAAAAGCCGATTAGAAACAAAAATGACTTAACCAACCAGCCCAGCCCTACAAATCCCAGTAGCCAAATCACGGCAATAGTGGTGAGCCATGGCTTGAGGGTCTGCCAACGCACAGGGAAAGGTTGAGACGGGATTTGATTCATGAAGCGCTCCTAGCTTGCACTCGCAATGTCGCTCTAAACTAATCACAAGCCTGATTCAGTATAGCGAGTCTGGGGGTACGTCGCGCTCAAGTTAAGCGATCAGGCTTGGATTGCGATCGCATCCATGACTACAATCAGCAAGGGTTAGCCTCAATTTTCTCCATTCTTTTAAGCACTGCCGACAGCACCTTTGTTTCCTATGACAACTACAGACGATAAGACCATTGTTCGCTCCTACTTCAATTCTGTAGGCTTTGACCGTTGGCGGCGCATTTATGGCGATGGCGAAGTCAATAAAGTTCAGCTTGATATCCGTAATGGCCATCAGCAAACGGTGGATGCGGTTTTGTATTGGCTCAAAAAAGACGGTAATGCTCAAGGGCTAAGCATTTGTGATGCAGGCTGTGGTGTGGGTAGCCTCAGTATCCCCCTCGCCGCAATGGGCGCACAGGTCGATGCCAGCGACATCTCAGACAAAATGGTAGAAGAAGCCCAGGCGCTTGCAGTAGCTCAGTTTGGCAATTCAGACAACCCGACCTTTACTGTGCAGGATCTTGAAGGTCTATCGGGTCAGTATCATACGGTCATTTGTCTAGATGTGCTAATTCACTACCCTCAAGAAAAAGCGGCTCAGATGATTGAGCACCTGAGTTCTTTGGCAACGGATCGGTTGATTTTAAGCTTTGCCCCTAAAACGGTGATCTATACGCTGCTTAAAAAGATTGGGGACTTTTTCCCTGGGCCGAGTAAAGCCACTCGTGCCTATCTGCACAGCGAAAGAGAAATTGTAAAAACGTTTAATGCCCTCGGATGGGCCATAGAGCGTTCTGAATTCACCGCTACACAGTTTTACTTTTCCCGACTGCTGGAATTTAAGCGAGTGGCCTAGCCATTATTCTGTAGGGGCAAAAATACCTTAAGTCCCTACAGCACATAGCGACAGAACCTACTTCGCACTACCCCCTGGGGTCACATTAATAAAGGGCAGTGGGCCATTGCCCCCCATGTAAGTCGGAAACTTCCCATCCCATTTTTCGATGGCCTGCTTTTGCAGCAGATCAGGGGTCAAGGTAGAGCGCTGCAGCCGCTGAGCTTCTGCTTGCCCTTTGGCACGGTTTACCTCAGCCTCGGCATCTTTTGTTGCTTTAAGCGCTACAAACTCAGCCTGCTTGGCCTGCTGCTCAGCCACCTGCTTGGCCTCGATCGCCTTATTAAACTCTGGCGAAAACAAAAAATCTACCAGCGATACATCATCCACTGCCAGTCCATAGGGGGTGAGCCGAGTTTTGAGCGCCTGATCGATTTCATTCTTAAGTTCTGTGCGCTTGGTCAAAATTTCTTCGACATTCTTTTTAGCCGTTGCGGCCTTTAGCACTTCAGAAACGGCTGGGTTAATAATGCGCTGCAAAATTTCAGTTTCATCGCCAATACGCTGAAAGACCGTATTGACCTTAGTGGGGTCAACATGCCAGTTCAGCGCCAGTTCCGTCGTGACATCCTGAAGATCTTTAGAGGCTGCTTGCGCCTTGATATCGCTGCGCTGTACCCTGACACTCATATTTTTGACTGAGGTTACAAAGGGCACAACAAAATGAAACCCTTCATCAAGTACCTCATTCTGCACCCGACCTAAGCGCATCACAACCCCGCGTTCTCCTGCATTAACGATGGCAAAAGGCCGAAAAAATAGGGCTGTCAGCAGCAAAATGCCGCCGCTGACCAAAATTTTACCGCCTATGGGAGGCAAGCTTAGGGTGGGAATTGATCGCGTCATAATATTGTTTTCCTAATGGTGGATGGGCTTGCGAACAAGTTGGGTAGAGGATTTATTCATTTAAGCAGTTTCCTTAATCGCGGCGGTGATTAGGTCAAAATGCGTTTTAATGCTCACGGTTTTAAGGGCGGCAACTTTAAGGGGTTGTGGCGGGGCTGGTTGGGCAGGATGCCGTGGTGGTTAGAGATTGGGCTAAAGCGATCGCCGCTTTCATGCTCGTCGCGTCGGCAATCCCTTTCCCTGCAATATCAAAGGCGGTGCCGTGGTCTGGGGAAGTGCGGATAAACGGTAGGCCAATAGTAGTATTCACCGCGCGGTCAAAGGCCATAAGCTTAACGGGAATGAGTCCTTGGTCGTGATACAGCGCCAGATAGGCATCGTGGGGTGGGCGGTCTTGCAAGGGCGTTTGCCCAAACCATGCCTGTCCGGGTCTAACCCACAGGGTGTCGGGTGGAATCAGCCCCTCTAGGGTGGCCTGTGGGTAATGCTGGCGCATTTGCTCTAGCCAAGGCACCATCCAGTCCACTTCTTCAGTGCCAAGCTGCCCTTGTTCCCCGCTGTGGGGGTTGAGTCCGGCGATCGCAATGGTTGGTGTATCAATTCCAAATAAATCCCGAAGCGTTTCAATGAGCAAATCTAGCTTGAGCGTCATTAATTCAGGCGTGAGTGCAGAAGACACCTGAACGAGGGGAATGTGGGTGGTGGCAAGCAGGGCGCGCAACTGCCATTGAGTAAAAGGCGACGTTGCCACAAACATCATGCCAAACCGACTAACCCCAGCTTTTTCGGCTAATAGCTCGGTTTGACCTGGGTAGAGATGCCCCGCTGCTTTCCACGCCGATTTTGCGATAGGGCCGGTCGCGATGCCAGCGTAGGTTCCGGCTAGGGTTTGGGCGATCGCCATTTCTAAATAGGCAAAGCTAGCGGCACCTGTGTGAGCTGAGGGAGAACCTGAGTGCCAATCTCCAAAGCTTTTCTCCGGCTGAATTACGCTCAGCATATCGGGATGGGCAAGATGTTTTTGAACGTAGGCTGTGCCCTGAGATTGCTCGATTTGACGATAGGTTTGGAGAAGGGTGTGGCGATCGCCAAAAACCGTAATACCATCAGACTCATTCGCCAGCGCTTTCAGCACAACTTCTGGGCCAATTCCGGCTGGGTCGCCGATGGTTAGCGCTAAAGCGGATGAGGGAATAACAGAAATGGGCTTGGCTGCGGTGATAGTCATCTTGGCAAAGCTGCTGAGGAGCTGTATCTACAAGCGTAACGACTTCACTCTGTTCTGCAAAGCGTCACCAGCCGACACTAACACTGCGGCTGACAGTTAGGACAAAAATGACAGGATCTTCCCGCCATGCGAATTTTTTCAATGGGTGTGGCGCACACACGACACGGTTCCCCAGCACGGCGGTACACCCAGGCAACGCTGCCGTAGTTGCCGTTAGTGCCCGTTACCTGCCGGAAATCGCTAAAGGTTGTGCCGCCTTCACTCAATGCCTTTTGAATCACCGAGACAATCGCCCCATGCAGCCGCTCAATTTCTTCAGCAGTCAGGCTGCGGCAGGGTCGGGTCGGATGGATACCGCCTAAAAACAGAGACTCATCCACGTAAATATTGCCTAGCCCTGCAATCAGGGTTTGGTCGAGAAGGGCATTTTTGATAGGGCGATCGCGTCCTTTCACCACCGTCGCTAAATAAGCAGACGTAAATGCCTCAGACAATGGCTCTGCACCTAAAGCCCCCATCCCAGCCATAATCACATTGGGATCTTCTGGCGGGGGAATCCACCACATTTGCCCAAAGGTGCGCTGGTCTACAAACCTGAGCGCTTGCTGCTGCTCAAACCTTAGCTGCACACGCGTGTGTTTAGACAGCGGTACAGCGTCTACTAACCACAAAAGCTGACCCGTCATTCGTAGATGTACCCCCAACCACCCTGCTGGCTGAGCGGCATTTGAGCCAGGTCGCACTAGATGCGCCAGCAAATACTTACCGCGCCTAGTCCAAGTCGAAATCTGTGCGCCTGGCAGCCCCTGCTGAAACCGTTCGACTGAGGGATAGGCTATCGTGCGTGTTAGCAATACTTCAATATCTGCGATCGCCATCCCACAGGTTGCCTCGTTGAGTCCAAGGCGAACCGTCTCAACTTCAGGCAGTTCGGGCACGGCAATATCTCTTTTTCATTTCGTATGCAGTTTTATCCATTCTAATTAGAATCCTACCTCCATCTACTTCAGTCACGATGCATAGGTAAGTGGATACACAATTAACTCTATGATCTCAGCTAGATCACCGCAGTCTTAAAGCCCACCCCAAGGATCGCCTTACCCCTACCCAGGCGATCACTCTCTTCAGCCTCTCTCTCAATAACTTCAGCGGTCTACGTTTTTTGGGGTGAGCTAGGGATAGGGCGACGATTACACATTGTCCAGAACCTTGAGTAGAATTAGCCCTCGTGAACATCTGAGCAATTTATTTTACAGAGAGCTGGGGGCAAAATCGTAATAACCAAAATATTATCTGAACGGAGAATAAAATAATCAAGAAGAATAACAAGTGTTGATTTATTTTTTCATTTGGGACTATTGCAAATCAGTCAGATAAGCTTAATAATTTAACCTAGCAAAACTTTACGCGTTTGGGCACTAATTTATTTCTGATTTTAGATTGAAAATTTATTTAAAAAATTAAGTTATTCAAAATAATGCCATTAACACTTACAAATGTATCTCTAGATTGGGCTTTGCAGCACGTTATGTCATGGGGAGATACAGATATCTTTCCTGAGATTTTCGAATTTCGTGCGATTGCAGATGACTGGGACAAAGTCAAAGCTTCGATTCAAAGCACTGATATCTTAGATTGGAAAATCCGGTCATTTAGGCGCTGTCTAGTTCCAAAGCATCGTTTTGGGTTTAGAATTTCTACGCAGCTTGATCCACTCGATTTTTTAGTATTTACAGCACTTATACGAGAAGTCGGCGAAAAACTAGAAGCAGCAAGGATTCCCGTATCTGAAGAAATTGTTCATTCGTACCGATTTGCTCCAGATGCTGAAGGACGAATGTTTTCAGATAAATATACTTATCGAAGTTTTCAGCAGGCTTTACACAATTTTTGTGAATCAAATCAGGTATCACATGTCGTAATTGCTGATATTGCAGATTTTTTCCCACGCCTATATACGCACCGTATTGATAATGCTTTGGATAGTGCATTGGGCATTGGCCATATGCATGCAAAAGCTTTGAAAGACTTAATTGCTCATTGGGCAGGTTCTTATTCTTATGGCATTCCTGTTGGCTCAGCAGCTTCACGTTTAATCGCAGAAGTAACAATTTCTGATATTGATCAGATTCTACTTTCAGAGGATGCAAAATATGTTCGCTACTCTGATGACTTCCGAATTTTTTGTAAGTCTGAAGCTGAAGCCTATAAATACCTGACTCTCATAGCACGTTCCTTGATTGAAAACCATGGGCTGACTCTTCAGCAAAATAAGACAAAAATTGTCTCCATTAATGTCTTTCGATCAATTTATCTTAAGGAAAATGAAAGAAGGGAGCTTGAGACTTTATCAGAACGCTTTTACGATCTACTTAGTGAAATGGGAGTTGAAGATACATATGAGGCAATTGAATATGAGACTCTGTCTCCGGAAAATCGTCAAGCAATCGATGGACTAAATCTTGAAGGCATACTACGTGAACAAATTGAGGAGGAAGAACCAGACCTTTCTTTACTCAAATTCTTGTTAGTAAGGCTCGGACAAATTGGTGCTGAAGAAGTTATTGATCTTATATTCGATAATTTTAATAAATTTGTTCCAGTAGTACGTGAAACAATAAATTATCTTCTTAGGCTTAATTCTTTGCCTCCTGAGCAGAGGGCTGAGATTGGTGAATTGCTGATCAATGTTTATAAAGATAGTGACTCGACTGCTTCACACTTAGAGTACTCTAGAATGTATATTTTAAGACCGTTTACACTAAGTGCAGAGTGGAATTCAGAAAGTCAGTACATCAAACTTTATAACGATGCACTTGATGACTTCTCAAGGCGAGAAATTATGCTAGCCATGGGGCGAAGTAAGCAAGACTTTTGGTTTCGTCAACGGAAACAAAATCTTCATGAAATGACTACATGGATTCGTCGTGCATTTATTTACGCAGCTTCCTGCCTACCAAGTGATGAATATAAGCACTGGATTCGTGGAGTAGATGGTCATTTTGATGAGTTAGAGCGTGCCATAGCATCTTGGGCAAAGAAGAATCCAATAAAATAATTACTCTTGAAGTTATTTCCTAAAATATTAATTTACATACTAATTTCCTTGAGAGAAGTAGGTAACACTCAAGAGAAGTGGGTAGTACTTATAATCAAAGCTTTCCTCTAGATTTTGAGCGCATCTAATTGTTGATAAAATAGAGGTTCAACCTGCTTTTCATCAATAACCATAGCCCCAAGATCTCGATAAGTTTTCGTCATTCTGCTGTAGCTTACTAAAAGTTCCCTGTAATCTGGCATATCTTGAGTTGGCGGCAAAGTAACAATGACCAGCGGCAGCGTCGGTTCAACCTGTTTTACCTCAATAATCATCTGTGGGATCGCATCCTAACTCGACTCAAGCGTATTCAAGTGAAATAATAGCCTTGAGATAAAAAGCCAACCACTGGCCTAGAAAAACGCTTAAGGATTAGACTAGACTCACACCTAAGTCTTATGCCACTAAGATCTTAAGCCTAGTGTTGAGGCAAACAAACTATGTCTATCACCCTACAAGCCACCTGTTCTAACGGTACCTTAATTCCAAATAGACAACTCAGTTCTGACTTAGAAGGAAAAACCCTTCAAATTATTATCCTTGAGCCTGAAGATCGCCCAAGCATAGATGAAGCGTCCGCCGCCCTAACTAAAGTTGAAGCGTTTTTAGAGACCGTTCAGCAGTATTCATTTAAAATCCCAACAGACTACACGTTTAATCGAGATGAACTCTATGACCGATAAGGTCTTGTTGGATACAAACCTTTGGGTCTATCTCTACAGCAAAGATCCCTTAGAAAAATATCAGCGCGTCGAGGAAATTCTGAGAACCCATCCTCAATCGATTCAAATCAGCACTCAAGTTCTGGGTGAGCTATTCCACGTCCTCACGCGAAAAAAATTCACATCTGAAACAGATGCCGTTGCCATTATCTCTTCGCTCATCAATAGCTTTCCAATTCTGCCCATTGAATCTGCCAATGTTGTGCAGGCAATGGAAGTGAAGCAGAAATACGGCTATTCCTATTGGGACAGCCTCGTTCTAGCAACAGCCCTACTGCATAACTGTTCCATCGTTTACTCAGAAGACATGCATCACGGTCAACGCATCAACACCACCCTCAGAATCGTCAATCCATTTGACTGAATTCTGTTTAGCCGATCACCATCCCGCAGGTCGCCTCATTGAGTCCAAGGCGAACCGTCTCAACTTCGGGCAGTTCGGGCACGGCAATATCTCTTTTTTATTTCGTATGGAGTTCTATCTATTCTAGGATTGATGGGTGAGAGGGTACACAATCAACCCCACGATCGCAGCCACTAAAACTACCAAAGGCTCTGGTAACTTTTTGCCAAATTTCCACAGTAGGGCTAGCGTGATTAAGGCGATCGCCACGGTCGGTATATCCACCAATGACCGTCGCCCCAAAACAATGACAGACCCTGTAATGGCACCCACAGCCGCCACCGTAACCCCATTTACAAAAGCCGCAATGCCAGGAAGTTTGCCATATTTATGGAAGTACGGGGCACACAAGACCGTAATGAGATAGCAAGGGAGAAACGTGGCGATCGCCGCCACCACCGCCCCAGGCAACCCTGCCACCAGATAGCCAATAAACCCAGTCGTGATGACCACAGGCCCTGGCGTAATCATTGCAACTGCAACCGCATCTAAAAACTGCTGCGGATTAAGCCATTGGTACCCTTTGACAACCCCACCGTAAAGGAACGGCACAATCGCTAGGCCACTGCCAAACACAAAAGCTCCAGCGGTCCCAAAGAAGGTAAAGATATTCCATAAAACGTTAGGGTTTGCCGCTTGCGCTAACCCCACCAGCGGCAGAAGCGGAACCCCCACAAAACTCGATAGCCTGTTGTGTTGAAACCACTGTTTGGGGGGTGATTTCACCAGCCACACTAAAACACCCGCCGCCAACACCAGTACAATTTGTTCAGCCTCCGTAATGACGGTAACAGCCACAACAACCAAATAAATCAGCCAGAGCAGCCAGTCTTTGCCCAAGGTTTTTTGCGTAAGCTTGTAGGAGCTGAGGGCAATAATCCCAATCACGCTGGCTCCCACGGCATAAAACACAGACTGCATCCAGGTTAAGCCGCCATAACGGACATAAGCCCAGCCCAAAGCGACCACCATGACAAAAGACGGCAACACAAAAGCCAGCCCAACCAATGTAGCGCCCACAGTTCGGTAATGAACATAGCCCAGGTAGATCGCTAACTGAGCGGCTAATGGCCCTGGTGCCAGTTGCGCTAACGCTAGCCCTTCTTGATATTCGGCTTCCGTAATCCAATGGTGTTCTTCAACGAGGTCACGGTGCATATAGCCAATTAGGGCAACTGGACCGCCAAAACCCCAACTGCCCAACTTCAAAAAATACAGAATGAGCTGTCCCAGAGAATAGCGAGGTGACGGGTGCTGCGTACTGCTGTGCAGTTCATGAGATTCATTCATTTATGTTTAAGCTGAAGTGCAAGGGTCTGAAGGCTGTTCTGTTTATTAATCGGCAGGAACCCGCACAGGCGATCGCTAAAGTAGCTGGCATTGCCGCACTCCTCACCGTTTTTACTGATTTCTTTTGAATCAAGCCTAATAAAAAACAGCTCAAGGATCATAAATATCCTTGAGCCGTCTTCTAAATCAAACAAACATCTGATGCTAAGCTTTAGCCTTGGGCGCTTCGACTTCCTTGACCTCATGGAGACCAAAGTTGTTGGTGTTTACGCCGCTAGCGCTGCCGCTGAAGCCGCTGTAGTTCACTTTTTCAAAGCGAACGATGACCGGATACTTGATGCCGCTCTGATCTACAGATGCAACCGTACCGACCTCGTTGTACCAGTAAGAATCTGAGCGAAGGATTTTAACTTTAGAACCACGCTGAACCATAAACTTTATCCCTAGAATGATTTTGCAAACGGGGCAATTGCTCTCAGACTACTACGGTTGTGAACCCATCGAGATCCTCAACCTATAAACTTTTATGACTAAATTGCTAGAACTCAGTCCCAAAGAACAATCCAGAAGGCTGGAACAGGACTGCAATCGCGCGATCAGGCACGATAGACCGGGAGGGTAAAATTAAAGCTGCTGCCCTCGTCGGGGGTGGAGTCTACCCAAATTTGACCATAGTGGGCGCGGATGATGCGTTGACACAGCGCTAACCCAATCCCGTATCCCTCTTTTAACTCATCACGCTCTAGCCGAAAGGTTTCATGAAAGATAGCCTTTTGCTTACCCAGGGGTATTCCTGGACCATCATCTACAATGCTGACCTGCACTTTCTGAGTGGTTCGGTGCAGAATGCAGAGCTTAATCATCCCCCCTTCTGGGGTGTATTTAATCGCGTTATCGAGCAGGTTAATAAAGACTTGACGAATATAATCGCTGTCAGCATGGACGTAAGGTAAATCTGGGGGTACATCCATTTTTAGATGCTGCGCTTTAGCTTCTGCTTTAGACTGAATATCTTCCACAATGAGAGGACACAGGGCACCTAGATCGAGTTTGCGGGGATGAATCTTGAGTTTGGAACTTTTGCCCCGTGAGGCATCTAACAAATTGGTGATCATGCGCTCAATAACCTGCATCTGCGATCGCGCATGGTGTGCCAGCCGCGTCATAGTTTCTGGGGGCAACACAACCTTGTGGGGGGAAGTAGACCATTGCCCTTCGAGGGTTTCTAAGGCGATCGCCGCTGCCGTGAGTGGATTCCGCAGATCGTGCGCCAACATTGCAATGATGCGATCTTTGAACATCCCTTGCTCTTGGAGCGCTTCATTCTCTTGGCGAAGCTGAAAAATTTCATCGGATAGCTTCATGGCCTTCACAGACTGGGCTAACGCATTCTGTGAAGTAGGGAGTAGCCGTACTTCTGACGCCGCCGCTACTATGGAGCTTTGCCAGTTGGGCCAGCATTCTTTTAGTTGCGCCACTAGATTGTTGCCTGCCAGAATGTGGCGTGGCTCGGGCAAAACTTTAATCAGCGCTGGCGTAATAACCAGCTTAAAATACTCGGCTAAATACGGCTGATCTTCAATGTCAATAATCTGAAGCTCAAAGGCACAGGTGGCGCGCAGCGTTTCTAGATAATCTTGAACTTGGCGGAACTGCTCTTTGGAGCTAGAGCGTTTATCAATAAACAATAGAAGCTGTAGACTGCTATCAGTCTCGAATACTAGCTCTGATGAGTACTCAGGAGAAGGATCCATACAGATCTATTGGTCCTTAATTAAGCTCGACCATGAAGGCTTGGGTTAGAAAATAACGATCTTTTAGAAATGGAGAAGCAGAACTTAACTAACATGGCTCAAAACGCTTTGAACACACTGCAGCTCATAGATTTACCTGAAATCCATAGAACAGGTATAAGTGTAAAGTTACATATTCTCAGACTCTACATAAATCTTAGTGGACGATGCGCTATTTTGGAAAATGTGACTCGAATGTGCCAAACAGGCTTTTTTTGAGCGGTTATTGAACATTTTTAGGGCAATATTCCTATTCTCGGTAAAAATGGATTGATCTTTGTTGTCTAAAAGACGGCGCTTTAAGCATATTTGTGCAGTGTAATGACGTTAAATCTTGATTCCGTTGAGCATTTCTATGGCCTTGGGCTAGATACCACCACTGCCGCTTTAACCCTGGCGCTGGGTCAGCCGTCAGGGTCTAATCGCTACCAGTCTTGGTTTCTAGAGCGAGCGATCTCGACCCAACTGCATCCGCTGCTCCAAGATTTTATGGTGCCCCAGCGGTGGACAGATCTCGCCTGGATTGCCGTACTTAAAGGCCCTGGCAGCTTTACCGGAATCCGCATTGGGGTTGTAACCGCGCGTACCTTGGCGCAGCAGCTTCGCCTACCTTTGTTTGGCTTTTCAAATCTGGCGATCGCCGCATGGGTTGCTGCCGAGCCGCTTAACGCCAAAACCTGGACGGTTGCCGTCAGTCAGGCGGGTCAGCAGGGTAATGTCTATGGCGCAATTTATCAGATCCAGGCGGCCGAAGTTTTGGTGAATGTGGTTGCTGCCGATCAGCTTTTACCTGAGCAAGCGTGGAATCATCTAGTGTCATCTACTTCAGGGATTGATCAGGTGATTCAGATGGAGAATGCCATTGACCCACAACTGCTTGCCAACGCTTTACTGACGTTAGGATGGCACGCTTGGCACAAAGGCGAAAGGCCGAACTGGGATGAGGTTTTGCCCTACTATAGCTAGGACGTAGCGGGAGCGACTGCCATAGACAGGGCTAAAGCCAACTTGATATGGTAAGGCTCAGCGGCATTCCCAAGAGGTTATGGCAGCGATGCATTTTCGCAACTCAACACGCGCTTTAATGACTGCAACTTCTTCAGAGAAAGGGTTTGTTTTACCCGTTGTTTTGGGCGTGGGGGTCATCACTATTTTGCTGGGCATCATGATGATTGAGCGCTCCAGCCAAAATCGGATTTCGGCGATCGCCCAGAAAGCCAATGCGCGCAGTGTGGCGGTTGCGGAACACGGCGTTACCCAGTTTCAAGCACTCTTTAATCGCTACAAACCTTTAGCAACGGCCTGTTCTGATAGCGCGCTCAGCTTCTCCTGTGGCAGTGCTGCTTCCTGGTCTAACTTGCCCAACGTCGCGCTAAACCCTTGCAGTACCGACCCCAATCAACCCATCGCTCTCATTCAGTCCTACGCTACCCAGCAGTGGAGTAACGCTACTGCCGACCCAGCAGATGGACAGTTTCGGTTAGTGAGCTATCAGTATCAGCCCGATGTCGCTAACCCGACGCTCGGCACCGGAACCCTGATCGTGCAAGGGCGAATCAATCCAGATGATGCGATCCGCACCGCGACGGCTCAGCTCAAGGTCAACTTCAACGTCACTCGCAATCCAGGATTAGGCGATTTGCCTGGACTTTGGATTAAGCAGAACCAAACGGCAAGTGCATCCGATACAGCACAGATTCTGACCTATGTGCGCGACTCTACTTGTTCAGGCGATGCTGCCTCCACTCAGCCCGTCCAGCAGCTTCAAAGCCGGATCCAAAATCCCTACGCCTATCAAACAATTTCGGCGATCAATTTTCCTGAGCTATCTCCTGAGGGCAATGATTCATCATCCATGCTACTGCCTAAGATCTCAATCATTTCAGCTCTGGGAGATCAAACTAAAACCTTACCCAATCCCAGTCAACCAGGCTCAACTAATTCAAGCAACAGCATTTTGACCTATCGCATACAGGCCAAGAATGGGCAGTCCATTAACCTCACAAATTCCTCATCCGTTTTGACGGTAGGAACTGGGTCAGAAACAGTAGTGCTGAATCTAGACGGTGGCCTGACCCTCACAGGGGGCGGCAGAATTCGACTGGCTTCTGGCTCAACGCTCATCATCTATGCCCACGGGCCAGTAACTTTAGCAGGGAATAAAGAACCAGGGAAGGAAGCCACTCCTGCAATTGAGCAAGAAGGTACGCCATCCTCTATGCGAACTCAGCTTTACGTTTACCCCCCACAGGCTCCCGCCGAACCTGCCCATGCAGTTAGCCTTAAGGGAGAAAGCAGTGCCCCGCTTTACCTTGCCCTAGTTGCGCCCACCTCCATCGTTAAATCTTCTGCCCTTGTCCAGGGCAGCATCTGGGCAAAGTCTTGGCAGGGGGAAGGGTCGGCTGCTGTGGTTCAAGATCCGTTTAATGCGTCTGACCTAAAGCTTCTCTGGCCCCCACGCATTTCGCCTATTACTGCATGGCAACGGGGAGAGTCTTAGCCTTGATATCTATTAACGATGGGTGGGGCATTCTGTTTCTGGTGGTAGGCTGTCCACTCATTGGGGGAATGCCAATTACGGCTTGGATTGTGCGCGGTCTGACAGGCCAAAATCTCAAGGATTTGGGCACAGGCAACATTGGCGTATCTGCGGCGTTCTACCACGGTGGGACTGGTGTAGGCGTATGTTCGGTGTTGGCAGAGGCGGCGAAAGGAATTGGATGCGTATTGGGGGTGCGGGCGCTGCTGCCACCCAATCCGACATTAGAACTGGCGGCACTGGTGGCGCTAGTGGCGGGTCGCTTTTGGCTTGGGCGTGGGGTCGGTACCACCAATGTCGTGTGGGGCGTGACGGTCTACGACTGGCGAGTGGCGCTGAGCATGTTTTTGGTGAGTGGGGGCATGACAGCGGTGGTGCCAGAGCGACGGAAAATTCGCTGGCTGGCGTTGATGTTATTGCCCATTGTGATTGCGCTGCTGCGGCAGGACTTAGCTGAGACTCTGATGGCGATCGCCCTCTCTGCTCTGTTGGCTTGGGTCTACACTCAACGCCCCGAAGACCTAGCGCTTCCGGCGGGACAGGCCAATACAGAAAGTCAGGGTGCATTTGAGCTTTTGGGAGGAACTAGCGGTTTGGTGTCTTTAAATCAGCCTTTACTTGCAGAGAAAGTGGGTCAAAAGGCCGCAACCTTAGCACAGCTTATCCGCTGGGGCTTCTCAGTACCAGAGGGGTGGGTATTGCCCCCAGGCGATGACGCAGAGCCGTTAATTAAGGCCATCCATCCGAGCGTGGAGCAGCCTTGGGTGGTGCGGTCTTCTGCTATGGGAGAAGACTCCAATCAGGCTTCAGCGGCGGGGCAGTACCAAACGGTGTTAGACGTGACCTCAAGGGAAGGGTTAAGACGGGCGATCGCCCAGTGCCAAGACTGCTACGATGACCCCGTCGCCGCTCAGTATCGTCAAAGTCGAGGCGTTGCGGAAGGGGGAATGGCAGTGATTGTGCAGCGCCAAATCCAGGGGCAATATTCGGGCGTGGCCTTTAGCCGTGACCCATCTTCTGGGGATGGGGAGGCGGTAGCGATCGAAGGGTTGCTAGGGCTTGCCACCAATGTTGTGTCAGGTCACGTTACGCCAGAGCGGTATTTAGTCACAATCCCAGCGCTAGGCACGGCTGCCAATGGGGTGTTTAAAGGGGTGATTACGGGAGAAGCAGGCCAGATTCCGGCAGAGATTATTGAGCGGGTTGCAGTCCTGGTTCGAGATCTAGAAGCACGGTACCACGGCGTTCCTCAAGACATGGAGTGGACCTACGACGGCACAACGCTCTGGGTGCTTCAAACGCGAACTATTACCACGCTACTGCCCATCTGGACTCGTCGCATTGCGGCGGAGGTAATTCCTGGGGTAATTCGGCCTCTCACCTGGTCTATCAACCAGCCGCTGACCTGCAGCGTTTGGGCAGATTTATTTAAATCTATTTTAGGTGGACGCTCTGATCCGTTTAAGGTGCAGGAGCTTGCAACACTGCACTACGGTCACGCCTACTTTAATGTAACGCTGCTCGGTCAGCTCTTTCGTCGGATGGGTCTACCGGCTGAAAGTCTAGAATTTTTGACGCGGGGTGCCCCAATGGGTCGCCCTTCGCCTGTGGCAATGCTTAAAACCTTACCAGGGCTAACAAAGCTGCTGCTTCAAGAATGGACATTGCCCAGTGCCTTTCGCCAACAAAACCGCACGGCCTTTTCCCCGCTATTGGAGATTGCTACACAGCCTTCTTTGTCAAGCCCCACAGCCATCCTAGAGCGGATTGACGCACTGCTTTCGGCCTTGCATAGCGCCACATTTTTTAGCATTTTGGCACCCATCAGCGCTGCGGTGCGGCAAAAGCTCTGGCGGGTTGAAGATGCTGCCCTCGATACGTCTGTGTTGCCGGAGATGGCAGCACTGCGATCACTCCATAATCTTGCCTCGCATCACTCATCCACCCTCAATGCTGAATCTCTTCAACCTGAGATGGAAGCGTTCTTAGCGCAGTATGGTTACTTGAGCGATGTTGCCACTGACATTTCTATCCCAACCTGGAAAGAAGATCCGCAGCCCGTCTGGCTACTCTTGCAAAATCTTGGGTCTACGCCAGCACCAGCGCTAGCAAAGCGCCAAGGTTTAGTCACTCGAATTGTACAAAAGCGGTTAACCCTGAAAGGTCAGGTTGCCGAAGTCTACAGCCGTTTGTTGGCAGAGTTGCGCTATGCGTTGCTGGCCTTAGAACAAGATGCGCTCTCTCAAGGGCTGCTTCAGCAGACAGGCGATATTTTTTTTCTCACCCTTAGTGAACTTCGTGAGTGGGTCACACAGCCCTCTCCTACGCTCAAGACAAGGCTATCTCAACAGGTTGTGGCGCGAAGCCGCGAGTTTGAACTTGCTCAGGAACTTACGGGAGTGCCTACGGTCGTATATGGAATGCCCCCGCCCCTCAGCGTTCTGCAAAATCCTACCCCTGCCGCCGGATCTCTGTACGGGATTGGCGCTAGCCCTGGCATTGTAGAAGGGACGGTGCAGGTGCTGCGATCGCTCCGTCAGATCCCAACCTCGCTCTCTCGCCAAACTATCTTGGTGGTACCCTACACCGATGCTGGCTGGTCGCCTGTGTTAGCTCAGGTGGGTGGCATTGTGGCAGAAGTGGGCGGTAGACTCTCCCACGGAGCCATTATTGCCCGCGAATACGGCATTCCGGCCGTGATGGATATTTCCCAGGCAACCCAACGTCTCAAAAATGGGCAAAAAGTACGTGTGGATGGCTATCGAGGCATTGTAGAAGTTTTGTAGCGGGATCTGGGGTTTGCTAAGGTCGGTTGCTCATCACTATGGTTTTCGTGTCCATAGATCGCGCTTAGGCTATTTCTGGGAAATCTGAATGTAGAACCCTTGCCCATACATCCATGTCCTATACTCTGCGCGTTGCTGACCTACCTCTGGGCGATCGCCCCCGTGAACGCCTCATGAACCAAGGGTCTCATACTCTCACTGAGGCCGAACTGATTGCCATTTTGCTGGGCACTGGGCAAGGCCCTGGCAAACTGTCTGCCGTGGGGCTAGGCCAATACTTATTGCAGCAGCTTGGTCAACATCAGCGCAACCCCCTCAACGTTCTACGCAATATCCACGTCTCGGAACTCATGGAAATTCCTGGTATTGGCCCTGCGAAGGCGACCGCCATTGTTGCAGCGATTGAGCTGGGGAAACGTGCCTTTAGCACTCTTCCCGATGCCCCCACCCTCATTGAAAACCCAGAAGCTGCCGCTGCTCTACTTGCTAACCAGCTGATGTGGCAAACCCAAGAGCGCTTTGCCGTCCTGCTGCTAGATATTAAACATCGGCTCCTTGGCACTCAAGTTATCAGCATCGGCACCGCTACCGAAACCATTGCTCACCCCCGCGATATTTTTAGAGAAGTGATTCGTCAAGGCGCAACGCGGGTGATTGTGGCGCATAACCATCCCTCCGGTCAGACAGACCCTAGCCCTGAAGATATTGCCCTTACGCGTCAACTACTCTCTGGCGCACAACTGCTTAATATTCCGCTCTTGGATCATCTTATTTTGGGGAATGGCGATTTCAGCAGCCTTCGTCAAACGACGAGCCTTTGGGATGAGTTTCCCCAGGGAGAATGAAGCGTTAGCCTTGTGAGCAGTTCTAGTCGGGTCTCAATACCAAGCTTATGCATGACTTCATTAGTTTTTGTCTTCCTCAGGCTGCTTTGGCTCTAGCCCTTTAGGATAGTCAATAAAGACCCGTTGTCCAGACGTTAGACCCTCCAACACTTGGGTTTGCGTTTTGACTGATGCCCCAATCGTAATAGGCTGAAACTTAGGCTTATTTTCCGTGTCGGGGAGGTAAACCCCTGTCTCGCCCTTTTGAGTGGCGATCGCCACTGTCGGAATTACGAGGGCATTTGCCACTTTCTTTCCTAAAAAGGTTAAATCAGAATTCATGCCAGAAAGCAACTGCTTTTGCCCCGTCAAAATAGAGACTCGCACCTGAAACGTCGTCACATTTTGATCCACTACTGCCTCAGGCGAAACCA
Source organism: Acaryochloridaceae cyanobacterium VAR_48_metabat_390 (assembly GCA_031422435.1). Lineage (GTDB taxonomy): Bacteria > Cyanobacteriota > Cyanobacteriia > Thermosynechococcales > Thermosynechococcaceae > JAAURS01. The sequence continues at coordinate 11,419 of JANPLU010000036.1, read as the reverse complement.
ATCGAACCCGACCTTGAAACACCTGATCTGGGTAGGCATCTACATTAATTTCGACGGGTTGACCGATGCGAATTTGACCAATATCGACTTCTGCAATCTTCGCTAAAATTTCAAGATTTTGCGCTACGGCCACAATGGAAGTAGAGGTGGCAGAAGAGGTGCTAGAAGCTGAGGTAGTCGGCGTAACAAATGCACCCACCGTCGCATATTTCTGCGTCACAATGCCTGCAAACGGCGCACGAATGACGGTATCTGCCAGCCGCGACTGAACCACCTGAAGCTGACCCACCGCCGAGTCTACCTGCGCTTCTGCCTGACGAATATCTTCAGCGCGGCTACCTTTTAGGGCTAAAGTATACCCTGCACGGGTTTCAGAGACATTCGCCTGGGCACGTCCGATCTCTTCACTTCGAGAACCAGTCCTCAGCAAATTCAGCTTTTGCTGCGCAACGGCTAAGTCAGCCACGGTCGTTTGAGCATCGGCACTCACCTCATTAAAACGCTCTAGGCTTACGGCTCCAGCATTCTTAAGTTGAGAATACTGCCTTAATTTAGACTGGGCTAAGTTAACACGGGCTTGTGCTGCCACAACTTGGGCGACGGCTTGGTCAATATCTTGGGTGCGACTGCCATTTTGAAGTGCTAAAAGCTGCTGCTGGGACTGGTTTAGACGCGCTTGAGACTGAGCAATTTCTTCTGGTCTGCTGCCGTTGCGCAGTTTGTCTAAGTTCGCTTGCGCCTGCGCGACACTTGCCTGCGCCTGCAGGAGCTGTCCTTTGAGATCGGCCTGATCCATGTAGGCAATGATCTGCCCCTGCGCCACGCGATCGCCCTGTTCTACCAGCAGTTGTTTTAGCACTCCAGCAGTTTTAGGACTCAAGTTTACACTCTGGACAGGGGTAATGCTTCCAGTGGCGGCAATCCGTAGGGTAAACGGTTCTGCCTTGACCGCAACCGTATATTTATCCAGGTCAATGGAGGCGCTATTTCCTTTCACCAATGCAAAAGTACCCGCCCCAAGACCGATGACACCTACGCCAACAAGCGCAATAACCCAAGGCTTTTGCCAGCTTACTTTGCCCATTTCACAGATGCCTTGGTCTGATAAAGACGTTACAGTTCTTAACTTATGGTAAGAGATTTATTTAAGATGCGCGATAGGGTAAACCCGTACCGATAACCTCTTTAATTTGACGTAGCCCGTGGTGCGTCAGTGCCACGCCTAACCCTTCCAAAATACGGCGCACCATCCAAGGGCCTTCATAGGTCCATCCGGTATAGACCTGCACCAGGCTAGAACCTGCCGCCAGTTTTTCCCAAGCATCTTGGGCTGTAAACACGCCGCCCACGCCAATAATGGGCACGGTACCCTGGGTCGATTCCCAAATAAATCGAATCACTTCGGTAGAGCGACTGCGCAGAGGTGCGCCGCTGAGTCCCCCTGCTTCTTGCTCGGGGGGGTGCCCCGTGGCTAAAATTTGCGCTGTCTTTAGCCCGTCACGGCAAATGGTGGTGTTTGTGGCAATCACCCCAGCGAGTTTGTAGCGCTGGACTAGCTCAACGATGTCAGTAATATCTTCCCATGCTAAATCAGGGGCGATTTTGACCAAGATGGGCTTATTTTGCACGTTGGCTCGCTGAAGAGCGCTCAAAATGGGCGCGAGCTGCTCAACGGACTGGAGCGATCGCAGCCCTGGCGTGTTGGGCGAACTGACGTTAACCACCCCATAATCACCCAAGGTAGAGAGTTGCTGAAAACTCTCGCAGTAGTCCTCAACTGCAGCGTCTAGCGGCGTAATTTTTGATTTGCCTAAATTGACCCCAATCGGAATTTTTGGGAGACCTGTTGCTTGAAGGGCTGCACTGCGCCCCTGCGAAGCAGCAAGGACACGAGCCATCTGAGCCGCGCCACCGTTATTAAAACCCATCCGGTTAATGGCGGCCTGATCGGCAGGTAAACGAAACAATCGCGGCTGAGGGTTCCCAGGCTGCGCGTGGGCAGTCACGGTGCCTAGTTCTGCAAAGCCGAAACCAAAGGCAGGCCATACGTTACTGCCTATGCCATCTTTATCAAACCCCGCGGCTAGACCAATCGGGTTTGGGAATTCTAAGCCCCACAGCGTCTGAGCCAAGCGATCATCAGACCAGCCGAGACGACTATAAATTTGCTGAAGCGCCCAACGTCCCCAAAGGCGATCGCAGTTTTGATCGAGGCGATCGCAAACGCCCATAAACTGACGATGTACGGCTTCTGGATCGGCCTTAAGACCAGAGAACATCAAGGAGCGTAAGGCAAGTTGATAAATATCCACCCGTGTTTTCAGTCCTGCTATGGCTCTACCGCTTTTAGTCATTTTAAGCGTGCCACACCAACCCTAGTAAATGTGCGGATTTCATCCTGGGTGAAAATAGTGGCTTATCTAACGATGAATAGCGGCTACAGGTTCAGAAATCTCATCTTCATGCTTGGGGCTGACCAGCATAGACTGAAGTGCCGTCAGCCCCTTTTTAACTTGTCGCGATACTGTCACTGCACTAATGCCCATTAGCTCGGCGGTTTCTTTTTGAGTCAGGTCGTGGAAAAAGACAAATTCCAATACTTCGCTGGTGCGCTTTTCAAGCTTCGTGAGGGCATATTGGAGCCGAATTTGATCTTCTTGAGCCAGTTGAAAGCTACGATATTGCCGATCTGGCAAAAGGTCTACGAGAGAACCTGAATCATTCTCATCGTGATTGTGCAGCGGTGCATCAAGACTAAGAATGGAGCGGTTACAGACAGACAGCTTGACTTCCTGCCATTCTGCTTCAGACACGCCCAGCGCCTCTGCCATTTCAGCATCATCTGGGGTGCGGTTGAGCTGAGTCCGCATTTCTTTATTGAGCATAACGGCCTGTCGCTGTAGCTCTTGCCACCGTCTCGGAATTCTCACCTGAGGGCACTTGTCTCGCAGATAATGCTGAATTTCGCCTCGGATGTAAGGCACCGCAAAAGAACTAAAGGCGTGTCCCTTTCCTGGCTCAAAGCGTTCAATGGCACGAATGAGTCCAATGCAGCCAACCTGGAGCAAATCATCAAAGCTTTCAGTACACTGATTTACCCAGCGGTGGGCTTCTTTGCGCACCAGCCCCAAATTCATTTGAACCAACTGATTGCGTCTCTCAGTGGTGGGGTGCTGTTGGTAAGCTTGCAGCAGCTCAAGACTTTCGCTTTTTAGCTCAGAGGGAGAGGTTGCTAACATTTTTTTAAAGGGCTGTATCCACAAAAGAGGTCAACAAGTCTGGCTTAGCACTGATAACCTGCTTAGCTCTCCCGTTAAAGAGGCTTATTTTTACAGAATTAATCTTTTATAAGCGTACGAAGCATGTAGCGAACAAGGCATCCGGAAAATCACGGAAATCCAGGGTATGAAAAAGAGTATTGTTGATCCTTTAATGCGGAGTAGCACTTCAATATCGATAATTTTTTGATGCAAATAGTGATGTTTCAACCCAATAATCGATCAGTTTAAGTTGGTCTTCATATCTAAGGTCTTTGACCAGAAAGCTTTTTGGAGCGCAGTTACCCCAACAGAAAATAAGTTCACAAAAATTTATGATTTTTGAGTGTAAAAACGGTTGACTTTTTGCAAAATCTCTCTTGCCCTTTTAGTTAGTGTGTTGGGGCGACTCCGTAAAACTACGGATGGCTGAACGTAGCGATGCCATAAAACCCTTAAGATTGATAGAGACGCGGGCAGTTTTATTAGTGTTCCCAGCTTCTGGCGCGGTTATACATCTCAACGACAATTAATTTTGATGGATACTGTCATTCAGGCGTTCCCAGCCCATATCCAACGCAGCGCCACTCCCAATCTACGGCTGATGTTAGATTGTGCGGATGATCGCCAGTGGAAGGAGTGGCTGCCTTTTGGCATGTTCTATGGCATCACGACCAATCCGCTGCTGTTAGAAAGCGCGAAAGTACCCTGCCAGATAGAGTCGTTAAAAACGCTGGCAAAGCGGGCGCTGGATTATGGCGCGCAGGAAATTCAGCTTCAGACTTGGGGTGGATCGGTGGAGCGATACGTGTTGATCGGTCATCGCTTAGCAGAGATTGATCCGCGTGTGGTTGTAAAGGTTCCGGTAACTAAAATTGGAACAGCGGCGGCGGTGCAGCTGATTCGAGCAGGGGTGCGTGTTACTATGACGGGCCTTTATGCCGTGCCGCAGGTCATTATTGCGGCGGCGGTTGGTGCCGAGTATGCCGCACCCTATTTAGGGAGAATCCACGATTCTGGACGTAATGGCTGTGAGGACTTAGCCATGATGCAGCGATCGCTGACTGGCGTTAACAGCAGCCTCCGTCTTCTGGTGGCAAGCATTCGCCGCACTGAAGATATATCTATGCTGGCAGCCCAAGGACTCAATACGTTTACGGTTTCAGTGGCGATCGCCGAACAGCTTTTTGACGTACCTGAAACCCTTCAGGCAACAGAAGCATTTGAAGCTGCGTCCCAACGATAATCATTCCTTTTCTGCGACTACTGATATAGAAGTCTCGTTCATAGATGTAGAACATCCTCTCCTTAACTTATCTTTAACTGCTTATCTTTGATAAGATGATAAAGCTTCAAAGCCTTACAGCTACGTCTTTAAATATTATTTAGCTTCTATCATTTTAATTTCAACACATTAAGGAAATCCAAGTATTCATTAATGGATTGAAAATTTAGAGGCTAAGTTTTATCCTAAAGAATCCATTTTGAAGTATTTTTATGCCATTAAATTAAACCTATGCTGACTTGTTTCTTTCAGTATTTCTCAGCGATAGCGCATAAACTTATCAACATTCAGCATTTCCAACCTAGAAGAATATTTTCTCATTTTTTCGCTTTGACCGCTACCGCCACCTTAATTGTTTGGATATCCTTGAGCTTTACATCGCCCAGTATTGCCCACGCAAGCATAGAGGACGATCACTTTGATGGCAACATTTTTGCCCTGTACGCAGGTAATGGGTCTTTGGTCCCACCCCGCGTCACTCTCACGCAATCCTTTAGTGGAGAACGCCCCACGCTACTAACGTTTTACATTGAAGACAGCAAAGACTGTAAACAATTTTCTAACGTTGTTTCTCAACTTCAGGCTTACTACGGCAAAGTTATTGATTTTATCCCAGTCAACGTCGATTCTATTCCTGCTCAGGTGAGCTACACCCCACAAGAACCTGGGTTCTACTACAAAGGTAGGGTTCCCCAGACGCTTTTATTTGATGCCGCTGGCAAAAAAAAGCTAGAGATTCTCGGAAAAGGAACGTTTAATGAATTTGATGATGTCCTTCGAGACATTTTCAACCTACTGCCTCGCGCAGAATCGGTTGAGCTAAAGCGCCGCCCCCTGAATGAAGTGAATGCAGAGCTGGTCAAATAATTTTTCTGACCTACCCGTGAACAATGAAGCAATGCATACTGTAAAAAAAAGTTTTTTTGATTTATGGTTGCGCCATGGCCTATCTAAAAAGTTTTCACAAAGTCAAGGCTCTTAACAGCATTGCGACTTAAATCAAAGCTCATTCACCCTACCCATATCTATTAACAATGAGAATTCTAGTTACCGGTGGCGCTGGATTTATTGGATCCCATCTAATTGATCGGCTCATGAAATCGGGTAATGAGGTAATTTGTCTCGATAATTTCTTTACGGGGCAGAAGGATAATTTACTGAGCTGGTTTGATTCGCCAAAATTCGAGCTAATCCGCCATGATGTGACAGAGCCGATTCGTCTAGAAGTCGATCAGATTTACCACTTGGCCTGTCCTGCTTCTCCCGTACATTACCAGTACAATCCCGTTAAAACCATCAAGACTAATGTGATGGGCACTATGAACATGCTTGGGTTAGCTAAGCGCATCAAGGCTCGGTTTCTCCTCACCTCCACCTCTGAAGTGTACGGAGATCCTGAGGTTCATCCCCAGTCCGAAAGCTATCGTGGCAACGTCAACCCAATTGGGCCACGAAGCTGCTATGACGAAGGCAAACGTGTCGCTGAAACCCTTGCCTTTGACTATCACCGTCAAAATAACGTAGACATTCGCGTGGCTCGGATTTTTAACACCTACGGTCCTCGAATGCTAGAAAACGACGGTCGCGTAGTCAGCAATTTTGTGGTGCAGGCACTGAAGGGAGAACCTGTAACCATTTATGGGGATGGATCTCAGACCCGCAGTTTTTGCTATGTGTCTGACCTCGTAGAAGGCTTGATTCGCTTGATGAATGGTGACGCAATTGGCCCCATCAATTTGGGGAATCCTGAAGAATATACGGTCTTGCAGTTGGCTCAAAAAATTCAGTCGATGGTTCAATCTGGCTCAGACATTCAGTTCAAGCCCTTGCCCCAAGACGATCCTCGCCGCCGACAGCCGGATATCTCCTTTGCAAAAGAGCACCTTGGCTGGCAGCCTACCATCCCACTCACGGAAGGGTTAGAGCGTACCATTAGTGATTTTCGGACTCGCATGAAGGAAGCCTAACAACGCCTTCCGTTAGCTATACCAATCGCCGAAGTATAAAAATTGGTCTTTTGGACTATTATTCTTGGTCATTTTGCTAAAGCTAAATTTGACTCCTTTTTAACCTAAGGTTTATTGATATGAAAGTATGTGTAATTGGAACGGGATATGTCGGCTTAGTGACGGGTGCGTCTTTGGCTCATATTGGTCATTCTGTTATTTGTGTAGACAATAACGAAGAGAAAGTTAAGCTGATGCAGCAGGGGCAGTCTCCCATTTATGAGCCAGGACTACCTGAGGTTTTACAGGCCGCTATTCAAAATCAGACGATTCAATTTACGACGGATTTGGCGACAGGGGTTGCCCACGGTGAGATCTTATTTATTGCAGTCGGCACTCCTGCACTGCCTAATGGAGAAAGCGACACCCGCTATGTAGAGGCGGTTGCTCGTGGCATCGGTAATCATCTTACTTCTGACTATAAGGTGATTGTAAATAAGTCAACGGTGCCAATCGGCTCTGGCGACTGGGTGCGAATGTTGGTTTTAGACGGCGTTATAGAGCAGTCTATGGCAGCAACTGATGCTCATTTTGACGTAGTGAGCAACCCTGAATTTTTGCGGGAGGGTTCGGCGGTTTACGATACGTTTAACCCAGACCGAATTGTGCTCGGCAGCAACGCATCTAGAGCCGTTGAAATGATGCAGATGCTTTATGCACCTATTGTAGAGCGCAAGTATGCTGAGGATCAGGCGCTTCCGCCTGTCCCCGTTGTGGTAACAGACCTCAGCTCAGCAGAAATGGTGAAGTATGCCTCTAATGCATTTTTGGCAACCAAGATTAGCTTTATTAATGAGGTTGCCAATATCTGCGATCGCGTGGGGGCAAATGTCGTCGAAGTTGCCAAAGGCATCGGCTTAGATTCTCGCATCGGCACTAAGTTTTTAAATGCGGGCATTGGCTGGGGAGGGTCTTGCTTCCCGAAAGACGTTTCGGCATTAATTCATACCGCTTCGGATTATGGGTATACGGCTGAGTTGCTGAAGGCAGCGGTTAGCGTCAATGAGCATCAGCGGATGGTAGTGATTGAAAAACTTCAGAAAACGCTGAAGGTGCTGAAGGGCAAAACCATTGGGTTACTGGGTTTAACCTTCAAGCCCGACACAGACGACATGCGAGATGCGCCAGCGCTTACCTTGGTGGAGCAGCTCACCAGACTAGGGGCAAGGGTGAAAGCCTACGACCCGCTGGTCGCTCAAAATGGCGTGGGACAAGGCTTATCGAATCTCATTGTAGAGATGGATGCAGGCCATCTGGCGGATGGCTGTGATGCGCTTGTTTTGGTGACAGAATGGTCGCAGTTTCTGTCCCTTGACTACGTAATGTTAGCCCAGCGCATGGAGCATCCGGTGATGATAGATGCGCGTAATTTCCTTGATAAAGCCCAGCTAGAGCAGGCTGGATTTTTGTATGTGGGAATTGGTCGCTGAAATTAGCGACCAATCACCTACAACTTTAGGGTGAATTCTACAAGACGGTATTTCTACTTGCTCAAAGATGCTGAGGTAGAAATATCGTCTTCTTCGTTGTCATTGGATTTTCTAGGTTTTCTGGTTAGTTCAATATAGAGCTTTCTTAAGGTTTTATCGTCAATAGGGTCAAACTCACTTTCGAGGGTTTTGAGGTATTCCTCAACGATGGAACCCTCGACCACTTCAAACTGGGGCTGTTCAACTTTACGATTGAGGATTAGGTTCTGAATGGCGATCGCCAAGTACGCCTTCAGAACGTCTTCTCCTAGCTCCTCATGTCGTTCTTCAACAAATTGAGCGGTATAGTTTTTGGGGGTAAACCTAGGCATTTTTTGTGTGGGCAGCGGGATTCCGACTATTCCTAATGACTCTAGCTTGCTCATGAAATCGTTGTACTCTGGGCTTCCAACGCTCAGTTTTTTATAATTAGCTAAGTACCGTGCGATGTCCATAATTTAAGCAGCTCAAGCTCTAGTAACAAAATGCAATTTCGTGGGTCAATCTTTTTGAAGTAGCAATTGACTTTACATAGTTTAATCGGAATTAGGCTAGCCTCATAGCCTAATTCTCAGGAAAATGCAGGATTTCATCCTTTTGAGGTGTCACCTCTTCTATTTGCACCAGTTGAGCTGGCTCAGACGGCTCAAGACGTGCTTCCATAGGGGTTTCGTCGATCTTCTCTAGCTCAGCCGCGCCGCGCTTTAGCTCAGATTCAAATTCTTTAGACGCATCTTGAAAGCTTTTGAGTGCTTTGCCCAAACTGCGACCAATCTCTGGCAGCTTCTTAGGGCCAAAAACTAAAAGCGCAATGACCAAAATGACGGCCATTTCAGGTAAGCCAATCCCAAAAATATTCATCGTTTTCCTCTGAGGTGTAATGGCAGCAGCAGTCGAAATGCAGCAGTAAGGCTTTTAGCGGAGTTTTTAGCATTACTCCTATCGCCCCTGTCTCTGTAAGCTTTCTTGGGGTGCTTTGATCTAGGTTCTCTCATCTTGCCGTAAGATGCCTCATCTATTGAGCTTAAGCAGTCCACGCGTACAAAAAAGCCCGGAAAGGACCGGGCTTTGGTTCAGTGTAGTTTTTTGAAATCCGCAATCTTACGATATGGCCCTAGGTCAGGGGGATGCTTTAGTTGGTGAGACGTGCCCAATCAACGTCAACACCATCCAGAATCAGCTCAGAATTGAAGATTTGCAGAATAATCAGGAGAAAAACTAAGAATAGCGCCATAAAGACAGCCATAACCGGAGTAGTTCCCCACCCTGGTACTACTTTGCCATATTCCGAATTCAAGGGCCTGAGGACATTACCAAGCCAGGTCTGCTTTGCCATACGTCACCTGTTAATACTGGAGCAACAACAGAAGTTTTTTAACTTTCCGTAATATTATATAGGGAAGCGTCAATTCAAAAATATGTCTCTATCTGACCCCGCAACAGTTCTTAGCATTAGCCTCGGTCTCGTCTTTGTGGCGGTGACGGGTGTGGCGGTCTACACTGCCTTTGGACCACCTGCAGCCCAGCTAGACGATCCCTATGAAGACCATGAAGATTAGGCTCTGACTATCTTGTCTGCCGAATTACTTTAGGGACTGCCGATTTAGCGTTTCGGGGCAACTACATTGTCCTAAGTTCTTAGCACTATTTGTAATAGTGAATCTTTCTTAGTGGCAAGAGTTATTGAATTTCAGTCTTCCCCAAAAGCTAAGGTTTCCAAGTGGACGATGTGTTGATCATGTGAAGACGCACAAAAATCTAAAATTTCACCAGAGGAAAGAAGACTTTTGGAAAGAGATCAGCAATAATACGTACTCAGTGTGAGTGTGTAGGAACCTATTAGCTGTGCCAAGCCGCCGTGAGCCTAGCGTTAGACCCGTTTATCCCTTAAATCTTCAGTCAGTTTCTTCGTCTCAAAACTTGCCCATTGGCGTTTTTGATAGCGGCGTGGGCGGCTTAACTGTCTTAAAAGCACTTCAAGAAAAGCTACCCCACGAGTCATTTCTATACTTTGGCGATACGGCTCATGTGCCCTACGGCGATCGCCCTCCCCACGAAATCCAGAGCTTGGGCCGTCAGATTTTAGGCTGGATGGTTCAGCAGCCTGTCAAAATGGCAATCATGGCCTGTAACACCAGTTCAGCGCTGGCTTTAGATGTCGTGCGCCACGAATTTAATATCCCTATTTTGGGCGTTATTTTACCTGGCGCAAAAGCAGCCGTAAAGCAAGGCAGGCGCATTGGCATTATTGCCACACCAGCGACCGTCACCAGTAACTGCTATCACAAGGCCATTTTAGAGATTAACCCAGAGGTTGAGGTCTTTCAGGTGGCCTGTCCTGAGTTTGTGCCTCTCATCGAGGCCAATCATATCGCCCATCCTCAGACGCGAAACACTGTCTGGAATCGTCTCCAGCCTCTGGTTGAAGCAGGTATTGATACCCTGGTTTATGGCTGTACGCACTACCCGCACCTAGCTCCCGTTATTCAGACGCTATTGCCCACCCATATCACATTGGTAGACCCCGCCCTACACATGGCGTCAGCGGCGGCTCAAGAGCTAGAGCTGCTCAATCTTAAAAGCAGCCAGCTTAACCCTTACACTCAATTTTTTGTCAGCGGTAGCCCTGAGCAGTTTGCCAGATCTTCTCGAAGCTGCCTTGGATTTATTCCTGAGGTTAGAGCGATTTCTTTATCAGGAATTCCGATTAAGGCTGTGGTAGCACAAGATCTAAGCACGGCTATGTTGCAGCGCTAAGGATTAGTGGTGGTCTGGGTAACTCGATGGTTTAGAGTGGAATTGAGTGGTGACAAGTCCTGCTGGGGCGCTCAATGCACACTGCAAACGCTAACAAGAGAATTGCCTTACACCATGATTAGTCTTTTGAACGAATTCAGTCGCCAAGCCGCGCGGTTTAGCACTTATGCCTGTCTGGTTATTGGACTTTGCTTTGTGCCGTGTTTGCCAGCCCATGCGATTAGTTTGGTTGCAACATTACCGCCTGGTAATGCTGTGACTGACCCGCGATCGCTGCTGCGCCTTGCCTTACCCTTTGACAACGATTCTATTCGCCAAGTCCAGAGCAGCCTTGAGGACATTGCCCCTCAGGTACGAGCAAGGCGATGGTCTGCCATTAATGGTGATGTGACAAAGGCGGCGACAATTCTAGGCCGTCATAAAGATGAAATTGTTGCCAGCGTACCAGAGTCACGGCGACAGCAGGCTACAGAAATAGCTGAAAAAATTGCGGCAGGGTTAGCAGATCTAAAGGCCACTGCCGAAGCCAAAGATGGTGAACAGCTTGTGGCTCAGAAGAACGCGCTGCTTGATACCATCGGCATCCTAGAAGCTTCCATGGTGGAAAAATTCCCTTACGAAGTGCCAGCAGCCTATGCTAGCTAC
>JANPLU010000035.1:0-8235 GCA_031422435.1 Acaryochloridaceae cyanobacterium VAR_48_metabat_390 | reverse complement strand
ATCGCAGTTCCTCTGTGAACCCTCGACGGGCGATCTCATTGATCCAGGCATGGTCGCGGATGAACTGGCGGCGCTACAAACTTACGCGATCGCCTTTCGCCCAGATGATTTAGAGACGCTAGCCGCTGCTGTCACGAGTATTTCGTGGGAAAAGACTGCGGATGCGATCGCCTTTCATCAAAGCCTCCAACACCTGCGTCATCAACTCACCCCCTTCGCGCAATGGATGAAACAGCGGCAAATCAACTGGATTGGTCACGCCCACTTAGACCTTGCTTGGCTGTGGCCTGTGGCAGAAACCTGGGAAGCTGCCGAACGCACGTTTCAATCTGCACTAAATCTCCAGAAAAACTTTGACGAACTGAACTTTTGCCATTCAACCCCTGCTCTCTACGAGTGGATTGAGCAGCATCGACCTGCCCTATTTGAGCAAATCCAGCAGCGCGTTGCGGAAGGTCGCTGGGAAATTGCGGCAGGGATGTGGATAGAACCAGAGCTAAATTTAATTAGCGGTGAATCTTTAATGCGGCAGGTGCTTTATGGGCAGCGCTACACCCAGCAACGCTTTGGACACATTAGCCGCGTGGCATGGCTACCTGATAGCTTTGGCTTTTGCGCCCAGTTACCCCAAATCTTGAAGCAGGGCGGCGTGGACTACTTTCTGACCCAAAAGCTGCGCTGGAACGATACTACTCAGTTCCCTCATGAGGCGTTTTGGTGGCAAGCCCCTGACGGCACCCGCATTTTTAGCATCATGACCCCACCCATTGGGGAATCCATCGATCCGAGTAAAATGAGCAGCTATGCCAAAGACTGGGAGGCTAAAACCAGCCTGAAAGAAAGCTTTTGGCTTCCTGGCGTAGGCGATCACGGCGGTGGCCCGACGCGAGACATGCTGGAGGTAGCGCGCAAGTGGCAGCAGTCGCCTTTATTTCCGCAGCTCAAATCCAGCACCATGACGGCGTTCTGTCAGCAGGTTGAAGATACTCTTGAGGATGTGCCCGTTTGGACAGACGAACTGTACCTAGAATTTCATCGCGGCTGCTACACCTCCCACGCCGATCAAAAGCGCTACAACCGCCGCTGCGAGCATTTGCTGACCGAGGCGGAGATGTTCTCGGCGATCGCCACCCTCACCACAAACGCCCCCTATCCTAAAGTCGAACTCGAAACCGCCTGGAAAAAAGTTTTGTTCAACCAGTTTCACGATATCCTGCCTGGATCTGCCATTCCAGAAGTATTTATGGATGCGAATCAGGAATGGGAGCTGGCGCAAGAGACGGCACTGGACTTGAGAGAGAAGGCGCTGGGGGCGATCGCTGCTCAAATCCACCTGCCAGAGCCACCCGCACCCGATGCAATTGCGATCGTAGTTTATAACTCTCTCAACTGGAAGCGATCTGACGTAGTTTACTGGCAAGCCCCCAGCAATGGCATCGTTTTAGACAGCGCTGGAGGTCTTTTGCAAACCCAGTACAATTCCCAAAGCCAGACCCTTAGCATTTGGGTAAACGGCGTCCCCTCTATTGGCTACCGCGTACTTTGGTATATCCCGACTGTTTTACCGACAGCCACTGCTCTGCCCAAAGGATGGGTCTTAGACAACGGACATCTACGTGTCGAAATTTGTGAGAACACAGGAAACATAGCCTCAGTCTGGGATTATTCAGCCCAAAGAAGCGTGTTAGCAGGTCAAGGGAATACGCTTCAGTTTTTTCAAGATCAGGGTCAGTATTGGGATGCTTGGAACATTGATCCTAACTATGCCCAACATCTCTTGGAATCGGCTGAGATTCAGTCCATCGCCATCCCCGATCTCATTAACGGCAAAGTTGAGCAATGTATCGAAGTAAAGAGACGCTGGCGCAATTCGACCTTCATTCACACTTACCGTTTGGCGCTGCATTCGCCTGTTCTTAACATTGAGACTCAGGTTGATTGGCAAGAAACCCACGTCCTTGTCAAAGCTGCCTTTCCTCTCAGCGTTTCGGCAGACCATGCCACCTACGAAACGCCCTGTGGAGCCATTGAGCGGCCTACACTCCCTAATCCGCAGCCCCTGACAGAGAATCAAAAAGCAAAATGGGAAGTTCCCGCACTCCACTGGGCTGACCTGACCCAATCGGGCGAAGAACCCTACGGCGTTAGCCTGCTCAATGACTGCAAGTACGGCTATGATGCCCAGCCTAACTGCTTACGGCTAACGCTATTGAGAAGCCCAACTTGGCCTGATGAAGAGTGCGATCGCGGCCTACACGCCTTCACCTATGCCCTCTATCCCCACACTGGCAGTTGGCAACAGGCCAAAACCCACCAAAAGGGCTACGAACTCAACCGCCCTTTAATTGCGCAAACTTTAGCCCACCCAAATTATGAATCTGGCAAAAAGATCGCAGCGCATAGTTTTCTTTCTAACTTTGCCGACAACCTCATTTTGATGGCACTCAAACAATCTGAAGACTCCCCAGAAGAGTGGATTGTGCGCTGCTATGAAGCCTGCGGTCAGCCTGCGGATACAACCCTCGAATCTAGGCTACCGCTCAAGCCAGCTCATCTTGTCGATGGCTTAGAGCGCCCTATTTTGGGTGAGAAAGAGAAAATGCACGGCTGGGAAGTGCGATCGCAGTGTTGGCAGCAGTCTGATGCAGCAGCAGACGCTGTATAGTGCATTGAGGTTGCGCGAGTGAAAACGGTATGCAGGTCGTTCTGTGCGGATATTACGGCTACGGCAATGGGGGCGATGAGGCGCTGCTGGCGACGCTGCTTCAGTTTTTGCCTAAAGGTTGTTCGCCTGTGGTGCTGTCTGGCAACCCTGCCGATACGCAAGAGCTGCATGGGGTGATGGTGTGCGATCGCAATAATCTTTTCGCAGTGTTCAACCTTCTACGTAATTCTCAAGCCTTCATTTGGGGTGGGGGCAGTCTCATCCAAGACAGTACCAGCGCCCTTAGCCCTTGGTATTACTGCGGCCTAATGATAACGGCGCGGCTCTTGGGCTTGAAAACGATCGCCTGGGCGCAAGGCATTGGTCCCCTTCAGCGCCCTCAAACCCAGTGGATTGCAAAACAGGCGTTTCAAGGCTGTTTTGCCATTAGCGTTAGAGATTCGGGTTCTGCTGATTGGGTGCATCGCTGGCGACAAACCGCAACGGTTGCCCCCGACCCCGTTTGGGCATTGGAGGCCGCGCTGATGAGTGCCCAAACAGGGTTGCCCACGCCCCGCATTGCGGTTGTGCTGCGCTCCCATCCGCTGCTGACACCCGAACGGCTTAGTAAAATTGCTCAAGCGCTAGAAATTTTTCACGCGCAGACGAACGCCTATATCGTGTTCATTCCGTTTCAGAAAAGCCAAGATTTAGAGGTTGCCCAAACCCTCCATGCTCAACTCCCCAAAGTTAGCCACCTAGTTCAGCTCACCGATCCACGTCAGCTCAAGGGCATTTTTCAAGGGGTAGAAATGGTCATTGCCATGCGGCTACACGGCCTCATTATGGCGGCGGCGGAAGGTTGTCGCTGCTTTGGCATTAGCTATGACCCTAAAGTGCAGCGCCTGATGGAAGAAATTGACTGCCCAGGATGGAGCTTAGCCCATTTCCCAGAAGACGTTTCGATCATGGTGGAGCAGTGGACGAAAGCCTATCAATCTAGCCCAACTCTGACGGAAACTCAGCGCCAAACCTTGATGCTACAGGCGAAGCAGCACCAGCAGGTCTTAACAATATTGTCTTAGTCAACATGCCGACCGATGACAGCACTATCTATAAAACTGCGGTAGATTTGTCAATCCTGTCATCCGGTATGTCTGGCGTACTATAATAGTTGATAGAAACACATGGGGCTGTCCCGGCTTCGACGTTTTAGTGAACGTAGCCTCGTGATTCAGGCCGAGAGTGAGTTACCTCTCGTAAATCAATGACTCAAACAAAACGTAAATGCGAACAACATCGTTCCTTTCGCTCGTAAGACAGTACTAGCTACTGCCTAAAAACCTTTCCGGTTTTTGAGCATCTTTAATTTGACTCCGTTAAAGATTAAAGATTTAACCCCCAACGGATTGCTCTAACGATTTATCTCTACTTAGATCGTTAGCTAAGACAATACTAGAGAATCCTATCGTCTGGGATAATTGACGATCCTTGCTCTTAGGGTTTAAGAGCTAAGCCTGTGAACGAATGGGGAGCTAATAACTAGGGCGGACACGGGTTCGACTCCCGTCAGCTCCACTATTAGATAGTCCAATGACATTTTAATGATGTCAACCTAACCCGCTCTAGCAGCGGGTTTTTAATTTTTTTTATAATGCCACTTAAGTTAATTTTTCTACCCTTTTCAGGGTAGGAGATCGCCATTCTTAGAGAAATCCAACCTCTCCCGGACATCGTGAATGAGTTTTCACCAGTGGGCGATCGCCATTACGCCCCATGAGCGAAAATGCCGTTCTTGCTGCCTTACAGGCGCTCGACATCGACAAAGAAGAAATGTCTGGTCATGGCTTCAGGGCGATGGCTCGGACGATTTTGGATGAGGTTCTGGGAGTGCGACCGGAACTAATAGAACAGCAGTTAGCCCATGTAGTTAAAGACCCGCTTGGTAGGGCATACAACCGGACAAAACACCTTGAGGAACGCCACAAGATGATGCAGCAGTGGGCGGATTATTTAGATGAACTGAAGGGAGCAAACTAATGACAATTCAATGGCCTTTATACAATAAGTTGTACCGATTAAATGTTACTGAGGCGGCATTATTGTGGTTAGAAATTGAACCGACGCCAGAGCTGATAGAATCTCCTCCTCATGGTGCACAGGTTGTCCAAGAATTAATTAACAACAAACTTTACGACAGAGCAAAGGCTCTCCTTATAGACACGGAAAAGGACGATCCGGTCGGACAATGTGTTATCGATAGTCGCGTCACGCCGAATTGGACGGAATATTTCAAAGGTCGAATGACCAAGGAACAATATCACTTCAAAGTGTTTCAGGCAGAAACAAAACCAGTAACTCAGGCCGAACGATTCAACGCTCTGGCTTCGATTCCGTTAACTTTCGAGACCGCGACTTTGAAAGATTTAAGGGAAATAGCACTTGAACTTGGCGAAAAGCCTAAGTTTTTGTTTCATGAAGAGAATGAAGAAAAGCCTCTTAATACAAAGAAGCGCAATTCCTACCTGAAACTAATTAAGGGATTATTGAAAAAACAAGGCATTGATCCTAATGAGCGAGGCATAGCTAAAAGCCTTGTAGGAATGGTGAAAGATGCAAAACAATCTTTAGAAGACGATGCAATTCGAGACATCTTGAAAGAAGTCCAAGACTTAGAAGCGGACGATTAGGAAACCGGTTTTTAGAAAATCGGAAAACGGTTTCCGGTATCGGCCTACAAACTAAAAACTCAGCAGAAACTCTGATCATTCAGTATTGGAGCAAAAAATCGTGCTGCGAAAAACCGGATTTGTGAGAATTGGAGATATTTGCAGGGCTAGAATAGCAACTTCACCAGTCCCCTTACTAATGTCTTTTGCTGTATCCATCTGGATGCTGGGAGTGAGGGCAATTCTCATTTTAAAGCTCGTCCTTATTTTGATGGATTTAATTGTTGTACTGCGTGATCTCTGGAGATCGTGAAACCGTTTGATTTAGTCCCTAAACAGTTCTGTACGACACGATTAAGCCACTTTTAAAGTGAGAGTTATAGAAAGAGAGCGCTGATTCTTCCCAGAGATTGGGTGCTCTCTTTCTGTATCGATGCTTTGGTTATCCTGGTTAACTAATGATTTCCCCAGTAAACTATAGACAGTCTACGCCAAGAAAAATATGCCCAAAGGCAATCCAAACCCAGTCATTACCCCTGAATTCAAAGCCCAGCAGTTTCAGTCGCAGGGCGAAGTCAATGGCTCATTGTCTAATAAGGCTATTGGCATAAACCTGCCAGTTGAGATAGATGAAGTTGTGCGATCGCTTTCCCAAAAAGCATTATGTCTAAGCCGCGTCATCACTGAAGCTGCACAGCGTGAACGGATGAAGGATAGTGAAATATGACAGAACGATGGACAGATGAAACCCTAGACAGATTTGCTTCGACCGTAGCGACTGCAATTCAGGCAAATAATGAGGCCATAGCAGCTAATAGCTCAGCGATCGCAGCCAGCAATGAACGCTTAACTCGTATTGAGCAATTGGTTGAGTCCAACAACCGCTTTCTAGAAACCTTTGGGCAGGACGTAAAGCAGCTTACCCAAAAAATAGACAGGTTAGCTGATACAACGGATCAAGTCGTTCGACAGATGGCAGCAACCACATCCAGCGCGAACCAAGAAAGGATGGATGTAACTACACGGTTGTCTGCTCTAAACCGGAAAGTAGACGCGATCGCAACTCACTTAGGCGTGAACTGATGGAATTCTTGTCAAAGCTGGCATTTTTTCCACAAGCCTAATTAGGCCAGTGACACATTCTAAAGGGCACTATTGGGGGCATTCATAATAATGCTCAAATCTGCAATGGTTGCTGTATATAGCTTGTTCGTCAGGCCGTCATCCTTTCGTCTTACATCGCATTTATACAGCTTTTCGACGACAGCACTCTATACGTTCACATTGGTCGATACGACAACCCTCAGACTCGTTTAATTGCCTACGTTACCCCTGATGGCAGGTCAAGCAGCTATGAGTAACTATGAAAGTCTCTCAAGTATCGACGCTACCACAAGCTACCCTGTAAGCGAATTTTTATGCCGAAGTAGCGATCAACCGCTTTAGATTCATGCTTGCGCAATCGAGCAGTACCACCGGACTATGAGCTAGCTCATAGTCCAATAGCAAAATGATTGAGACACTGGAACCAGTACAGTCTCAAGCAGGAAGGTCAAGACCATGACCAACACTTCGCTCAACGTCCAAACTGCAACAGGGCATCAGGTCTTAGCCGCAGCGGGCAAAAAGATTTTGCGACCAGGCGGGAAACTCGCCACCGAGCAGTTATTCCAGTGGGCTGACTTTAAACCTGGCGACACCGTTCTGGAACTGGCCTCCAGCTTTGGCGAAAGTGCGATCGCCCTAGCCCAACGGTTTGGCGTTAACGTCGTCGGGGTAGAGAAAAATCCTGAAAGCGTTCAGCGCGCCCGTGTTCAAGTGGAGGCCGCCGGATTATCAGGACAGATCACCCTCATTGAAGGCGATATTTTCCATCTGGACACCATTCCAGACACCTTTGACTATGTTTTGGCAGAAGCCATTCTGACCATGCAATCTCCCGTGGGGAAGGCCAAGATTTTGAGCGGAGTGCGCGATCGCCTCAAACCAGGTGGCAAATTTCTATTCCACGAACTCTTGGCGCAAGCCCACGAAGAAGAGATTCATCAGCGCTTAACGAAAACCATTCGAGCCAACTCTACGCCGTTATCCGAAGCGAACTGGATTGCAGCTTGTACAGCGGCGGGCTTAGCCGTTCAACAACACCAAACTGGCCCTCTAGGACTGCTGAATATTGGTCGAATGATTCAGGATGAAGGGCTGGTGAATACCGTGCGGATTTTTGGGAATATCCTGACCCAGCCTGACCTGAGAAAACGAGTGTTAGGGATGCGCCAAGCCTTCCAAGAATATCGACAAGACTTGGGCTACATCGTTCTGTGTGCAACACGCCTTTAATTCACAGATTTAATCAAGGAAACTCAAATGACAACGCATACTCAATCCGCTCCATTAAGCCTTCAGCTCCACGACCAAGCAAACTACACCAAATCCGGCGTTTCGAGAACATCCCTGGTTAAAGACGAGCAAGGGCAATTTAGTCTGGTGTGCTTAAGCGCAGGCACTCACATCGCTGAACACACCGCCCCTCGCAATGTAACCGTGACCGTCATTGAAGGACGAGGCATCCTCACCCTGGACGGTCGCGAAGTGACGTTAGAACCAGGCGTATTTGTTTACATGCCTGCCCATACGCCCCATTCGCTGCAAGCATCAGAAAATCTTGCGTTCTTACATACATGAACTCAATCACGCCGACCCTCAAACCAGACACTGAAGCAAAACTCTCCCAATCAACAAGTTTGGTATCGACCGCTCTTTTCCCCAGAGCATGGGGTGACCTTACCCGTGGCGATCGCCTCCAGCCCTTCCCAATTCAAGATGGTAATCTTGCCACCTCGGCGGTAGGACACCACGTCATGCAACTGCTTAAACAAACGAACGCATTCTTCGTAGGTAATGCCGATGCTGCGTGCAATTTGG
>JANPLU010000034.1:0-40733 GCA_031422435.1 Acaryochloridaceae cyanobacterium VAR_48_metabat_390 | reverse complement strand
CTTTTGCCTTCCAGTGATCGACGGCTTTTTTTGCTTCCAGGATTTCGGTGCGACCGACCATTTCGGTTAGGGTACGGAACCCGAGGCTTGCCATGATTTCCCGCACTTCTTGGGCAATAAAGCGCATGAAGTTAGCGACGTGGGCTGGGTCGCCTGTAAAGTTACGGCGCAGAAGCGGGTCTTGGGTGGCAACGCCGACGGGGCAGGTGTTCAGGTGGCAGACTCGCATCATAATGCACCCCAAGGTGACAAGAGGTGCGGTAGCAAACCCAAATTCCTCGGCACCCAGGAGGGCGGCGATCGCCACGTCCCGACCCGTCTTCATTTGCCCATCGGTCTCCACCACAATCCGGCTACGGAGGTTGTTGAGGACTAAAGTTTGATGGGTTTCGGCAAGTCCCAATTCCCAGGGTAGGCCTGCGTGTTTAATCGAAGTTTGGGGTGATGCGCCCGTCCCGCCATCAAAGCCAGAGATTAGCACTACATCTGCATGGGCTTTGGAAACCCCCGCAGCGATGGTGCCGACCCCCACTTCAGATACTAACTTCACGCTAATGCGGGCTTTCCGGTTGGCGTTTTTAAGATCGTGGATGAGTTCCGCCAGATCTTCAATGGAGTAAATATCGTGGTGGGGGGGTGGAGAAATTAGCCCTACGCCTGGGGTAGAGTGGCGCACTTTGGCAATCCACGGGTAGACCTTTTTGCCAGGGAGCTGACCGCCTTCACCAGGTTTGGCACCCTGTGCCATCTTGATTTGAATTTCTCTCGCTTGGGAGAGGTAGAGACTTGTCACCCCAAATCGACCCGAAGCCACCTGTTTAATGGCGCTATTTTTAGAATCGCCCTGCTCGTTCGTCCAGGTATAGCGCTCAGGGTCTTCACCACCTTCGCCTGTGTTGGACTTGCCATCGACGCGATTCATGGCGATCGCCAGTGCCTCATGGGCTTCTTTAGAAATCGAACCATAGCTCATGGCTCCGGTCTTAAAGCGCGTCATAATCGAATCAATAGACTCGACTTCCTCAATAGAGATCGGCGTTTGAGCCTTAAATTCCAGCAGGCCGCGCAGGGTGAAATGGCTTTGGTTTTGCTCATTCACCAAATCTGCATACTGCTTATATTTTTCGTAGCTGTCTTCCTGCACCGCCTGCTGAAGCGAGTGGATGGTTTGGGGACTGAACAAATGCGCCTCGCCCTCTTTGCGCCACTGGTATTCGCCGCCTACTTCAAGGGTGTGTCCCTTGGAGGGACGATCGGGGAAGGCGTGGGTATGACGGGCGATCGCCTCTTGGGCAATCACGGCTAAATCTACACCCTCAATGCGAGAGGCCGTGCGGGTAAAGTATTGCGCGACGACGGCGCTATTAAGCCCCACCGCTTCAAAAATCTGTGCGCCGCGATAGCTCTGGATGGTAGAAATGCCGATCTTAGAGGCCACCTTGGTCACGCCCTTAGTAGCGGCCTTAATGTAGTTTTTGCAGGCCGTCTTTGGATCGACGTTAACCAGCAAGCCCTGACGAATCATGTCTTCCATCGTCTCAAAGGCGAGGTAGGGGTTGATCGCCCCACAGCCGTAACCAATTAAGAGGGCATGATGATGAACTTCACGGGGTTCGCCAGATTCCAGCACTAAACCTATGCGGGTGCGAGTCCCTTCGCGGATCAGGTGGTGGTGTAGCCCTGCGACTGCCAATAGTGCGGGAATGGCGGCTTGGCTTGGGTTAACCCCGCGATCACTCAAAATAATGATGTTAATGCCGTCGTTGATGGCGCGGTCGGCTTGGGTGCAGACCGCTGCTATTGCCTGCTCTAGTCCCTGCACCCCTTCTTTCGGGTTAAACAGAATAGGCAGGGTAATGGATTTGAATCCGCTTTCATCAATGTGCTTGAGCTTCGCCAGATCTTCATTGCTTAAAATGGGGCTTTTTAGCTCAATGAGATGACAGCTTTCGGGTTCTGGCTTTAGTAGGTTCCGCTCGGAGCCGATGGTGGTTTCGGCTGAGGTAATAATTTCTTCTCGAATGGAGTCGATAGGCGGGTTTGTGACCTGGGCAAAGAGCTGCTGAAAGTAGTCGTAGAGCAGCTTAGGACGATCTGACAGTACCGCTAAGGGCGTATCAGAACCCATTGCGCCTGTGGCTTCTACGCCATCTCGCGCCATCGGCGTTAGCAGTAGCCGCAGTTCTTCAAAGGTATAGCCAAAAGCCATTTGACGCTGAATCAGGGTCTGAGATTCGGTTGCTTCTCCCCCAGGGGCATCTTTGACCGTTGCCAGCTCCACCATGTGCTGGTTAATCCACTCGCAGTAGGGCTGCTCGGTGGCGATTTTGTGCTTAATTTCGTCATCTGCCACAATGCGGCCTTCTTCCATGTCCACCAAAAACATCCGTCCTGGCTCTAGACGGCCTTTACGGGCAATGCGCTCTGGCTCAATGGGCAACACACCCGCTTCAGAGGCCATAATGACCAGATCGTCTTTGGTGACGTAGTATCGCGAAGGGCGCAGTCCGTTGCGGTCTAACACAGCCCCCATCATGGTGCCGTCGGTAAAGGCGATGGACGCAGGGCCGTCCCACGGCTCCATCAGGCAGGAGTGATACTCGTAAAACGCCTTTTTCTCATCGCTCATCGACTCGTGCGCTGTCCACGGTTCGGGGATCATCATCATGATGGCGTGGGGAAGCGATCGCCCTGCCAAGGTCAGCAATTCCAGCGTGTTGTCAAAGATAGTCGAATCACTGCCGTCTACGTTAATCGCAGGCTGAATTTTCTGGATGTCGTTTCCAAACAAATCAGACTCAAACAAAGACTGTCGCGCAATCATCCAGTTGATGTTGCCGCGTAGGGTGTTGATTTCGCCGTTGTGGGCAATGTAGCGGTAGGGGTGCGATCGCTCCCAACTGGGGAAGGTATTGGTGCTAAAGCGCGAATGCACTAGCCCTAGGGCGCTTTCCATATCAGGGTCATGTAGCTCAGGGTAGTATTGCCCCACCTGTGCAGTCATCAGCATTCCCTTATACACCATCGTCCGGCACGAAAGGCTAGACATATACCAGTAGGGATCGATCTGCGCCGCCCGAATGGGGTTATGCGCTAGCTTACGCAGCACAAACAGCTTGCGCTCAAAGGCGAGGTCATCGGTGAGATCGGGCGATCGCCCAATAAACACCTGCTGCATAAACGGCTCGCTGGATTTAGCCGTGTTGCCAATCATGGAGTGATCGGTGGGCACATCGCGCCAGCCCAACACCTGTTGACCTTCTGCTGCTGCAATCGACTCAAAAATTTTACGCCCTGCTGCCCGCGCCGCTGGGTCAGGGGAACCGTAGATCATGCCTACGCCATACTGGCCGGCTGCTGGCAGCGTAATGCCCTCGGCGGCAGCTACTTTTTGCAAAAACTTGTGGGGCATCTGCATCAAAATGCCTGCGCCATCGCCCGTGTTGGTTTCACAGCCGCAGGCTCCTCGGTGTTCGAGGTTTTCTAGAATGGTTAGCGCCTGCTCAATAATACTGTGGGACTTTTGCCCTTTCATATGAACAATAAAGCCGACACCGCACGCATCATGCTCGAACTGCGGATCGTACAGGCCCTGTTGTGGGGGCAGTTCGGTTCTACTCATTATGTTGATGACCTAAAGGTGGCAAGGGGATATGTAAAAAACGATTGCTAAATAACCGTCTTGAAGGGTAAAACTCAAAAATTTTAGAGCTTCCCATCTTTAAAGTTAGCCGAGGCACGACGCAAAAATGTTCTAAACAAGCTTTTTAATGAAATAACGTAAGCTTATTGAACCCTAAAGTGGTCGAATTCTTCAAAAGAAGCCTTCACTCATGCATGGTAAATGCCTTCTATTGGTTTTCAACAGGGTAACTTTACAAAAATTTGGCGATTGGGTTCAAATGAACCTTTGAGGTAGGGTTGTACTGACCCCAGCATCGGGTTATGCCAAGACTGAACGGGAGAAGTTATACCGATTAATGGTCATAAGATGAGGCTTTTGGGGTTTATTTCAGCGTGAAGATATCAAAGCGTGACGTAACCATTGCTCTGCGTAATTTTTTTGGGCTATGTGTGCCGCTAGCCGTAAGCAGCATTTGGGCGATAGATAATGTTTGGGCAGTGCCCAATCCTAATGCTGGGAGTCGTGCCGTTGTGCAGCTTCAGGGTTTAGGCATTCCTGTCCCACGCGTTAAGGGAACTGCAACGGTTCCCCTTAAGATGCTGGAGAGAAGTCAGGTCTATACAACCCCTGTGATGGTAGACAAACTGACAAAGCCGTTTTTGATTGATACAGGCGCTTCTACAACCCTACTATCTGCCGATCTGGTGACGACGCTTAAGCTCCCCGGTCGCGTTGTTCCAGGCGATCGCCTTGCCTCTGCGGTGGCAGGGAAAGAATGTACCTCGATGGAAGCTACACTCTATGAGCTGCCGCTGCTTACCCTAGGGTCGGTCGAAATTCGGGGTGTGAGTGGCCTGCACTTTGAAACTGCCGCCGTCCCCGATGGACTAGCTGGCGTCATGGGGATGGATATACTGCAACAATTTGACCTAAACGTTAACCCCAAATCAAAAACGCTTAACCTTGCGCCACCTTCTATTTTGCCAGCCACATCTGCTACTGCTGCAATTGCGCTTCAGAAAAAGCTTGGCGTTTTTCTGGCGAAGCTGACCCTTAACGGTCAAGGCCCTTTTACGGTTCTCTTGGATACCGGAGCTGATAGCACTTTTATTTCAGGGGCGATCGCCCAACGCCTAAACCTGAGTAATCGTCAGCCCGCGCAAATTTTAGGGTTCTGTGGCCTAGAGCCAGCTGAAAGATCGCTGCTTGCCTCGGTCAAACTGCAGCAGCATGAACAAAAAAAGCTTGAGGCAATCATTGTGTCATCACCAATCTTAAAATTACTGGGCGTAGACGGCATTTTAGGCCAAAATTTTCTGAGTCAATATCAGCAGAAATGGCGATTTACACCTTCTACTATCAATGGAATAAAGTCAGACGGTAGCCTAGTGCTTTCGGCTCCGTGATACAGCATAGACTTTCTATACGAATCAACTTTGAATTTTGATGATTGACAACCAAGGGAAGAGATTGGTCTTTGCCTCAACGGTAGCGAATGTGGACGACCGTAAGCCTGTCCCTGAAGACGGCAAAAGAACTGATGGGTAAACTATATGGCGACCGAGGCTATGTCTCGCAGCCTTTATTTGAGCTGAAGTAGTCTTTCTAAATGACGCAACATCCGTGTTTCCTCCAATCTTTACCAGACTAATTATTTAACCCTACAAAAAGTTACCGAGTTGAAATTATGGAAGAGAATTTTTGAAACTCTATTGCATGGATGTGAGCGATATCACCCCTACAAAATTTCTGATGCAATCTCTAGCCGCTGGCGCAGAATAAGTTCTGCGATCGCCAAGTCTACCGGAGTCGTAATCTTGAGGTTTGTCTCTTCCCCCGTCACAATATGGACTGGTAAATTAAACCGTTCAAACAGCGCCGCATCGTCTGTGACCTCCCAACCCTGACGGCGACCTTCCCTATGACAAGCTTTGAGCTGCGCTACATCAAACCCTTGGGGTGTTTGGGCGGCCCAAAGCTGAGCGCGATCTGGGGTTGAGCAGATCTGCTGCTGGGCATCCACGACCTTAATGGTGTCTTTGACCGGAACCGCCGCCACAAACCCTAAGTAGGTCTCTAACGCCGCTGCACAGCGATTCAATAAATCTGGCGTTGCTAAAGCACGGGCACCATCATGAATTAGCACATGCTTTGCCTCTGAGGGCAATGCCTGTAGCCCGTTATAAACCGACTCCTGCCGCGTGGTGCCGCCCACAATCAGCACCACAGGCTTAGACAAGCCTAGGTCTTGCAAGAGCGATTGCCATAAAGGCCAATCCGTCGGCTGACCCACCAGGCCAATCCAGTGAATTGAAGCAGCAGACTCAGCAGCCAGTAACGTCCAAGCCAAAATCGGTTTTTCTAGGAGAGTTAATCGCAGCTTATTGCGATCGCTCCCCATCCGTTTGCCCATGCCTGCTGCCGGAATCAAAAGATGCATTAAAAAACCTGCTTTGCGTCATCTAGCGCGCATTATTTAGCCTCTAGAATACCAGGGTGCATCGTAGTAGACCGAGAAACCTTCAAGCTTCAAAGTAAGATAGTGAGAACTCAGCCCGTACAATGTAGCTGAAGCGCTGAATCTAGGTCATCTATTACAATAGATGGCGGTAATCTTTCCTTCACAGCGTTTTTCTAGCCCACGTTTTAGATACCTATTTAAGAATGACTCGCTTACTAGCCCTGATCCCCGGCGGAATTGGCGACCAGCTTCTCTGCTTTCCAATGCTGGAAAGTCTACAGCAGCAGTATCCTCAAGCTCAGATTGATGTGGTGGTGGAACCTCGCGCAAAGGAAGCTTACCGCATTAGTCGGGTTGTGAAACAGATTTTGACCTACAGCTTCTCAGGTCGAACTGGCCCAGCAGACTGGGGCAACCTGATTGGCTGGATTCGTGAGCGTGAGTATGATGCTTTAATTACCCTAGATAAGAGCCGTCTCGGGGGCTTATTTCTATGGCTGGTGGGCGTACCCAAACGGGTTGGTTTTGCGGGGCAGGCAGGCTCACTGTTTTTGACCGACCCTGTGCCACTCAAGGTGAACCAGTATGCAGCGCACATGTACCACGACCTGCTAACAGGAATTGATACACCCCAAAGCTGCCCACCCATTTCAATTAACGTCCCCCGAAAGGACATTGAGTGGTCTGAGGTAGAGCAAAAGCGGCTAGGGCTGGATCTTTCCCAAGGCTATATTTTGATTCATGGCGGCTCTAATGCTGACCACGAAGCAAAGGAGATTGGCAGTATTTATTCGCCGTCTAGCTGGCGATCGCTCATTAAGGGGCTGCAAGAGCGTCAGCCAGACCTACCCATCGTGCTGGTTCACTCCCCGCGCGATCGCGATTGGTTTAGGGCCGTTGTTGAGGGTTCTTCTGGGCTAAAAGTAAGTACACCAGAAGATTTAGGTAAGTTTGCAGCAATGGTAGCTGGAGCCAACCTCATGATCAGCACCGATGCAGACGCAATGCATTTAGCCGTTGCCATTGGCACCTACCTTTTTGCGCTCTTTGGTTCTACAAACCCAGAGCTAGTTTTGCCCAAGGATGAGCGCGTTACGGTCATGCGATCGCCCACAGGCAAGGTTACCGATATTGCGCCCATCCAGGTTTTAGAAAAGGTGTGGAGCCAGTAAAGCGTTCTAGTTAAAATTTCAGGGGCTAATGCCAAGCTGCTGAATCAGAAAGCCTTTATACATCGTCTCTTTAATCATCATTTGGCGATATAAATCAACCAAAAAATCTTGAGCCTGTTCTCTTGACAAGTCCTTCACTTGTTCGGAGAAAGCACATACGTTAAACTGCTGCTCTAAAGAAAGCTCAAAGGGTGTATTCATGATTCCCTCAAGGCGGACTAGATGTTTCGTATAGTTTGCCCACGCGAAGCGACTTTAAAACATCTCCGTTAAATGTGCCCATCCAAGGGCAAGCACTATAGGGCTGAAGCATTTTGAAAACACCGCTGGATCGCTTGAATGACGCGCTCTAGATCATCGCGCGTCAAGCTAGACCCTGAAGGCAAACACAGTCCGTGGGTAAATAAGTCTTCTGCCACAGCTCCGCCAATGGCTTCACAATCGTGAAAGACTGGCTGAAGGTGAAGCGGCTTCCAGACGGGGCGAGACTCAATGTTTTCTGCTGCAAGGGCAAGTCGCAACTGCTCACGATCAGTACCGCTAAACTGCGGGTTAATCGTCAGGCAGCTCAACCAGCGCGTTGCCTGACCAAATGACGCCTCTGGCATGAACTCGACTCCAGGCAGGGCTTCTAGGGCTTGACGGTAAACTTCAAAATTGTGGCGACGGGCAGCAACCCGCTCGGCTAAAACCTGAAGCTGCCCTCGACCAATCCCTGCTAAAACATTGCTCAGACGGTAGTTATAGCCCATTTCAGAATGTTGGTAATGGGGCGCTGAGTCGCGAGCTTGGGTGGCGAGAAACCGAGCCTTGTCTGCGATCGCCCGATCTTCTGTCACCAACATGCCGCCGCCAGATGTGGTGATAATTTTATTGCCGTTAAAGGAATAAATGCCGATTTTGCCAAAGGTGCCAGGGGCTTTGCCTTTGTAGGTTGCGCCTAAGGCTTCCGCCGCATCTTCGATGAGCGAGACGTTATGGCGATCGCAGGCAGCCTGAATAGGGTCGATATCAGCACTTTGTCCGTATAGATGCACTAAAATAACGGCTTTCGGGAGTTTACCCTGGGTAGCTCGCTGCTCTAACGCCTGCGAAAGCAGCGACGGATCCATATTCCAGGTAGTGCGATCGCTATCAATAAAAACGGGCTTAGCACCCAGGTAAAGAATCGGATTCGCCGTGGCGACAAAGGTTAAGGTTGAACAAAAAACCTCATCCCCACTCTCAACGCCCACCAGATGCAGCGCCAGATGTAGCGCAGCAGTTCCCGAGGTGACTGCTGCTGCGTGATGTGTACCCACCACGTCACAAAATTCTTGTTCAAAAGCATCCACATGAGGCCCAACGGGTGCAATCCAGTTCGTCTCAAAGGCTTCCTTAACGAAAATAAGCTCTTGATCGCCCATGTGGGGGGAAGAGAGTAAAATAGGCTGTTGCATTTTGGTCGTGGGCGTTCAGCGGCGAATACATCTAAGCTTTAAATCTGTTGAATTGTAGAACTTAACTCACCTCTAGCGCTCGGTAGGCTGGGAAGAAAGGATTGTTCAGAAGTTGCTCAGGGTGAATATTGAGCTGCTTTGCTCTAGCTTCTACTAGGCATTGATATTTCTCAGGGTGGGTAATCAATCTTAGGGTAGAAAAATGATGCCACTGTTTTGAAAAGCTAGCCTTAAAGTCAAATAGACTATCTTTCTGGCTGCCCAAGCCCCCACCAAGGTGAAAAGTTGTATTGCCTCGTGCTTTTGCCCACAAACGCACTTCGTCAAACATAAGATTAGTGGGAGATAACGGCAAAAAATCTGTTTTGGTTCCTCCTAAATGATATTGAACAATGCCACCATATTCTGTAAAAATACCGCCACAGATTGGCTGGTCTTCATCATAAATTAGACAGATGAATATATGGGGTGACAAGTCAACTAAAGATTGATAATAATTTTGATTAAAATAGTAGAACCTCTTTGCATTTAGCCGATCCATTGTATCTTCATAGATATCCATAAAGATCGAGATGTGCTCTTGAGAGAATGGCACAACTATTATGCTAAACCCTTGTCGCCTAGAACGGTTAATTTTTGTACGGCGGGAAGACTGTATTTGCTGCCATTGCTCAGCCTCAGATAATTGTAAATTAATAGAAACTGTCATTCCACCAGGATAAACAATGGTATTGTCTAAAGTTTTTGGAATATCAGCATTGAGGATTGGATGAAGACGGATAAATGCGGAGCAAATATCCCTAGATTGAAATGCTTCAGTCACTAACTTGAGAGAGTTTTGTAGAAATAAAGGATCGCTCTGAGCTTCGGGACTTAGCAAGATTCCAGAGTAGCCATAGGGTGAAACTACATCTTGCAGCGGATTTTCTGGTACAAGTGCACAAACATGTTCTGGGCAAGCTCTCAAAAGATAAGGCATCAAAAAATACTTAACCCCTTCTGAAACTAAAATTGCTTCAGCTGGTGCATTCTCTCGATCAGATTCCGCTAAAATATAGCTGGGGTGATGATAAATATCACATCCAAAATTCGAGATTAGTTTTCTGTAACGAAAAGTACTTAAATTGAGAATATCAACTTGCATAATGCTGATGAGCCTAAATTCATAAAAATTCTCCAAGTTTCACATAGACGCAATTCCTTTTAGCTGACTAACTATATATTGGCCTACAGCAGCTTCAGAGCATTTCTGATCCCACCACCACAATGCTCTCTGATGCTTTGATTCCATTAAATCTGGATTACTTAATAATTCTTTCAAAACCGTAGGAAGACTATTCCAGTTTTTGACCTTTATGCCGAGAGAGTCATCATAGAACCAGTGGGGTGGAAGCGCCTCAAAAATGGGGATGCATCCAAATCGGATAGCTTCAAAAAAACGATAGGTTTCATAGGATGTTCCCCTGGGGATCAGACAAATTTTACTATCCATGAGCTGCTCAGCATAGGTTTTGATATCTCCTTCAGTCATGGCATAGAAGCCAGATGTCACTGATAGTTTGATCTTAAAGTTTGGAAACTTATCTTGAAATTGACGAATAAAAGAAATCATTCTTTGACGAGACTGAATCTTTGGAGGCGTTAATAAGCTCACAATAAACTGTTTGATTAATGTCGGAGGATAGGTAGAATCAGTAATACTGCCTGCAAAAAAAATATCATATTCTCGCTCATGAAGCTTGCGTTGTGGCACATCAATTTGGTTATAATACCCTAAAGGGATAGTGTAAACTTTAGGTATTTCTAGACGACCTAAGCCTAGGCTCTTTAAAACTTTGACACCGTAGTTTATCAGTCTAGGTAAACAGGCCGTCCAAATTCTAAGGAACTGAATCAAACTCGCAAAATTGATGTAAGACGGTTCTAGAATAGGATTGCAGCCTAAAAAGGGTTTAATTCCATAGCTCTTAAAGACTGCTAAAACACGATGAGCGTATTTTGGAATCCGACACCATTCGTCTGCTGCAATGATGACAACAACATTTTTACCATAAGAGGGTAAGTCATCTAATTCTTCTCTGGTCAGGTAAAAAGTAAGGCCTTTATCTGAGAGACTCTGCTCTACCGTTTGCAAAATCTTGCCTGGATAGTCTGTCCACAGCTGATCAGGGTTTGTATGCCGTGAATAAATATCCCACTCAACAACTTCCTTATTGACACCCAAAAGGTAGTATTGGTTTGATGTTGGGTTATCGATAGAACGCTGGGTGGATTCCTTAAGCATGTCTATTGCAATTGTTCTTTGTGTCTATGGCTCATAGTAGCGTAGCTGATCTCTCTTTGCAATTCATGCAAGATTTTGTGGCTCAAAATAGAGCGAAACATTCAGTGATTTATTGATACTTAATGAGAAGCTTGAATTCCTATTAAACTAACTTTGTTGATGTGTAAGCAATGAAATAAATGTGATATTTAATTTTTGAACTGGAATCTGAACTTATTTATTAAACGGACTAACTGGAACTATTTTTATTAATGATTAAATTGCATTAGGCGTATTTTTATCATCACCTACTAACTTAAAGTATTTTTGATTTATGAAAATAATAATTAAAAGTGCAGACTGTAATCTATTCTCGCGAAGGGTCATAATGTGGGATGGAGCTTAAAAACCCATAGTTAGAAAATTTTGCAGCTCATAAATATACATCAGGGGATTCTGAGAATGGGAAAAAGACGATCGCATCAGAATATCCAAAGATTCATCAAAAGCGTTGCTGATCGGGTGCTTGCAGGGGTGATTTTATTGTTGCTTCTGCCCGTCATTTTGACCGTGGCGATCGCAATCCGTAGGGCATTAGGTAGCCCTGTCATTTTTACACAGCCCCGCCCTGGACAAGGGGGCAAAATCTTTCGGTTTTATAAATTCCGTACCATGACCAACGCCCGTGATACCGACGGAAACCTCTTGCCTGATGCCCATCGTCTGACCCCCTTTGGTCTATTTTTAAGGAAAACTAGCTTAGATGAGTTGCCTCAACTCTTGAATATTCTAAAAGGGGAAATGAGTTTTGTAGGGCCACGACCCCTGCTAGTGCAATACTTAGACCGCTACACCCCCCAGCAAGCCCGTCGCCATGAAGTAAAGCCTGGAATTACCGGACTGGCTCAGGTGAATGGGCGTAATGCCATTAGTTGGGAAGAAAAATTTGACTTCGACGTTTGGTATATCGACCACTGGACATTGGGATTAGACCTTAAGATTTTGTTACTAACAGGCTTAAAAGTAGTGCAGCAAGATGGCATTAATCAAAATGGCCACGCCACATCAGAAGAGTTTATGGGAACGTCTCAACCCCACCAAAAATCCTGATTTTTAAGACTTTTGTTAACGCATAGATTGATATTACGGATTTTTGCTCCGTTTATCGTTCCGGATAGGCCAGCCCAACTGGGTCGGCTGCTGATAGATTCGCTTAAGGGTGTTGATATCTCGTACTGAAATGACGGGCGGTTGGCGCACTTGGGCGAAGTACATCACATCGGTTGGGTTTTGGCTATGGCCCCAGATTCCTAGTCCGTGACCTAGCTCATGACGGGCGGCGGCACTAATATATTGAGCGGTCTGACTGGGGCGGATGTAGATACTGACGCGATGGGCAAGGGTGTTACTGCTGGGGTTTACATACAGTTCAAACCGCGTCTCGGCAGAGCGAACCCGTGCGCCGCTACGCTGCTGGGGTGGGGTAGCTGAAAACGTGATGTCGGCCTTCGATGGTGAGGTTGTGAAGCTCAAGGGTAGGTAGGGCTGCCAGTCTTTGACCGCATCCAGAACTGCCCGATGCCAAATTTCTGGTTTAATCAACACGCCATCAGAGGGTGGTGCAATGTAGACCTGAATAGGGAAATGACTCCAGATTAAAAACCCAGGCTGCGTGGGTTTAACCTGATCAAAGTAGTCTCCCTGAGCATTTTGGGCTGCTTTCCATTGGGCTAGGGTCTGGGGTAGCGGGTGAACTTGAGCAAGGGATGGCGTTTGAGCAGAGGTTAGGGTTGTGTAGAGCAGGAAGAGGAGGAGCGCCAGCCCTAAAGCCCTGCCTAAACGGGACTTTGAATATTTGCGTCGGTATTGAAACATCTAAATGTTTTGATTCCTAGCGGTTTGAGATCCCAGACTCACAATAACGTAGGATCATGAATGATATTTCTTTAGCGTTTCGGTTTCAGACCCTATGAGCATCACTCCTGAAAGCATAGGTCAAGCGTTGCAGTCAGAAGATTTAGGCGATCGCCTCTCGGCAGTGAATCAACTGCGGACGCTTCCTTCTTCTACAGCCTTTGAACTGCTTAAGCAGGCCATTGGCGACGGCAATGCGCGGGTTCGCTACGCGGCAGTGAGCCAAATGAGTTCTTTAGGGCATGAAGATCTGGAGCAGTCTTTGACTATCCTACTGAATCGCCTCTACACAGATTCTGAAATGGACGTGAAGGCAGCAGCAGCCGATGCAATTGGTGCCCTTCAGCTTACGGAAGCATATCCCGATCTCGAAAGCTGCTATAAACAGACAACGGACTGGCTGTTGCAAATGAGCATTATTGCAACCTTAGGAGAACTCGGCGACCCCCGCGCATTTGATCTGCTCAAAGATGCACTGTCTTCGCCAGAAGCACTGGTGCAGGGAGCCGCGATTGGGTCTCTAGGTGAGCTTAAAAATCCTGAGGCTGTGGAGCTACTGCGACCCTTTACAACCCATGAAGACTGGCAAATTCGCTACCGTGTCGCGCAGGCGCTTGGCAACTTGGGTGGGTCTGAGGCAAAGGCTTTGGCAGAACACTTGAGCAAAGATGAGGTGGGGCAGGTGGCTGAAATGGCTGAGTTGGCGATCGCCCAAATCCATTAAAAACAAAGCTTTTCTCAATCTTGTGTCTGCTCCATCTTTGCTCCTGGCAAAATGAGCATTGCGTCACCAAAGGAATAAAACCGATACTGCTGGGCGATCGCTTCTTCATACAGCGCCATAAGCCGCGATCGTCCCACCAAAGCGCTTACCAACATTAATAAGCTAGACTTCGGCAAGTGGAAATTCGTAATCATTCCGTCTATCACCTTCCAGCGATAGCCAGGGTAAATAAAAAGATTCACCTTGCCGCAGTGAGCCTGAAGCGTGCCTTCTTGAGTGGCGATGCCTTCTAGCGATCGTACTGCCGTTGTCCCCACGGCAATGACACGGCCTCCAGCCGTCTTTGTTTCCTGAATGAGCCGCACGGTCTCTTCCGGTAGCTCTACCCATTCCGCGTGCATGGCGTGATCCGTAATGCGCTCAGCCTCCACGGGTCGAAACGTACCAATGCCAACGTGAAGCGTCACAAATGCCTGACGAATGCCTTGAGCCTCCAGAGTCTTTAAAAGCTCTGGCGTAAAGTGTAGCCCAGCCGTAGGTGCCGCCACTGAACCTGGGGCTTCAGCAAATACAGTTTGGTACTGCTCCGGCTGCGACTGTCGTGACACAATGTAGGGCGGCAGCGGCATCTCTCCCAGCCTCTGTAGCACTGTCTCAAAGTCTAAGTCTGCCTTCAGCACTTCAAACTTCAGGAGTCGCCCACGGGTGGCTTCATCGGTTTCAATCACCTGTGCGCGCAGTAGAGAACCCTCGTCTGCCCCAAACTCAATTAATGCCCCTGGCTTCAGCCGCCGTCCCGGCTTTACGAGTGCCAGCCAGTACTCCCCTCTCGGCTCCAGTAAAAATACCTCTACAGCAAGGGGAGGCACATCTGGAAAATTTGGGTTGACCTTACGTCCCATTAGTCGCGCCGGAATGACGCGGGTATTGTTGAGGACGAGTAAATCTCCGGCTTTCAAAAGCTGAGGGAGATCTCTAAAAATGCAGTGACTGGAGGAATCTTTTGCCACAACCAGCAAACGGGCGCAGTCGCGCGGAACCATCGGCACTTGAGCAATGAGCGCCTCTGGCAAATGATAGTCGTAGGATGTTAACGATTCATCGGCGCTAAGGTTTGAGGAAAGAGACGAAGACAAATTGAGCATATCGCGTCAAGAATAAAATCGCTAAGAATACCGCATTACATTAAGAAAGTTTGGAAACAAGCGCCCAGAAATCAGCATTTCAGAGATTAAAATAAGTCGCATTCAATTCTATAATTGAAGCTATGACTGAGCATCCTTTCTCCTCAAGGAGGATCTCTCTTCAGTTAAGACCCTCAATCGTTAGAAACAGGCAACGCGTACAGTAACAAACACATTCTGCACTAATTGACTGTGCGTTAGAGCGGCTCAGCAAGTCAGCCATACACTGTAAGTATCCTAAGTATAGGCTTGGGTTCCGCCATCATCTAGTTTTGACAAACCTGACCCTAACACTCTGCGTTGTAACGCCTCTAGCCAGCCATTAGGCATTTCTACGTCAGTCTCAAAAGGCACCGCCCATGGACTACCTATACTATCTCGGCAACGCCAGTTTAGTCCTCCGCGTCATTGAACATCTCAAGCGCGTTAGCACAGAACCAGTTCAGTTTGTGACCGTGCTTCACCAGCTTGATGGATGGGTTGTTCGGATCGTCTGCCCTTACTGGTCTACCTACTGTCAGGGTAATCTACGGGCTTTTTTGGAGGAGTTAGGGGTTGTCTACACTCCAACGCCTCGGCTACGGCACGTATTATGCGATTTAGAGAATGGATGTTCTCCCATTGAAGTGATGCAGCATTATAAAGTTGCAGTTATTGTTCACGGTCAACCGGATCGCTCAGAGATAGAGTCTTTCCGCCAGCAGTTTATTGAGGGTTTAGGCTATTGCCCTGAAACGTTGGGTTAAAGACTAAAAAAAGGTGCTGACCATAAAACCCAGTCGTCACTTTTATCCTTCGCCACAGGTTCTTAGGATTTTCAAGGCTCTATTTTTTCAGCGTTTGATGCTTCTAGACGGCTCAGTTTTTGATGAGCATCCATCCGAAATTCGCCCAGTTCTCGCAGCAGTGTCTCAATATTTACCTCGTTTTTGAGGTTGATTTCATAGTCAATTTTGGCGTGGGTGCGATCTTTGAGCGCCTGCCGATTCTGGCTCATCACAATCAATGGACCTTGCAGTGCCACCAGCACTGCAAGCAGCAGATTAAAAAACACGTAGGGGTAAGGGTCAAAGGGAGACTCAAGTACCCGGCTAGAGTTTAAGAGCATCCAGCCTAGGGTAGTGCCCAGCAAAAACACGATAAACATCCAGCTCCCGTTGAGTTCTGCGACCTGATCGGCAATGCGATCTCGCCAAGTTAGCGTGCTGCTGTACTCTAATTCGACGTTTTTAGAAGCACGCTGGGAAAGAAGCATGTCGGTGGCTCGCAGTCGGTTTGAGAGCGTTTGCAAAAGGGCGATCGCCACATGGGGATGTCGCTCTACGTAGTACAGTAACGTTGCTTGAGTGAGTTCCAAAACCTCAACCTCGGTGGTAGCGAGGGCGCTGGCGCTGCGGGGCTGGTTATCAAACAGAGCCAGTTCCCCAAAATACTCCCCCCGTGAAATATCCTTGAGAGAAATCCGGCGGGAGTCTTCCCCGGGCAGGTAAATATTCACAGCCCCACTCACCACAATATAGAGGGTAGAACCAACCTCTCCATAATTGAAAATAATTTCGCCTGCGCGATAGGGATAAAACGCAGCACACTGAGCCAAAAAGCCTAAATCCCTATGGCTGATGCCTATAAATAGATCAATGCTCTTGAGAAGATGGACAATCTCTTGAAGACGGGTCGGGTAATGAGCAGACATAGGTACAAGCTTAAATCAATAAGTCGTCAATGCCATTGCAGAATCATGAAAGGCTAGAGAATATACACACCAAAGCTTTTTAGCATTTTCAATAAATGAGCGAGATAGATTTCGGGGTAACTTTCCTTAAAATTACAGGATGTAGTTTAACATCAGGCTCAACCTTGCCCCTCCATGAGCCTAACGGCTAGCTTTTTTAGGACTGGTGAAAGAATGACAACCGTTTCAGCGGTCACAATGATGGTCTTTGCGGTCTCTAAGGTGTCCCTGGTGAGCTGAAAGTATCGCTCATCCCATCTTTCAGACTGTTTCTCTAGTCTTGCTTCTAAGAAGTTGGTCACACACAAACATTCGGCATCATAAATCTTGAAAGAGAAGCGACACAAATATCTATCTTTTGATTCAGGTGTTTCTTAGAGAGGTTAAGTATACTATTGGTCAACCTCAACCTGTTTGATCTTGAAACATTTTTTGTCTAAATACCGTCGAACAAGCTTTGGGGAGATATTGGGTCTAACTCAATCTGTCAATCACTGTCAGCAATCTTTCAAATCTTTATGAGATACCTGGGTAAATTTGATGCTGAGCCTATTAAACGCTCATGCTCAGCTTATGGGTTCTTACTAAAGACTGTGTACGGGAATTTACACTTATCCTAACTTTGCGTTGTTGAAAGGATCGCTTATTATGGTTTTATGAACTCATACTGACTTCGCTTAGCGCACTAGCTGTGCCGTCTAAAACGTGTCTTTAGAGACAGGGACAATTTTTATTCATCACAATCCCATCCTAAATTGAGGGGGATACTTAGAATCTATGGCAAAAGTGACTGATAAAAGAGCCTCGACTCCCGCTCCAGCAGGGCGAGATATGGTTCGCACTTATCTTCATGAGATTGGTCGCGTGCCGCTGTTAACCCATGAGCAAGAAATTATTTTTGGGAAACAGGTGCAGCAAATGATGACGATCTTAGACGTTCAGGCATCGCTCACCCAATCGTTAGGCCATGACCCAACCTTGGCGGAGTGGGCACAGAAGGCTGAGCTAGGTGAGCCAGAGCTAGAGGCCGCTTTAAAGCAGGGCAAACGGGCTAAGCAGAAAATGATTGAGGCAAATCTTCGCCTCGTAGTGGCGGTTGCCAAAAAGTATCAAAAGCGTAATCTAGAGCTATTAGACCTGATTCAAGAAGGGACGCTGGGTTTAGAGCGAGGGGTCGAAAAATTTGACCCGACCCGTGGCTATAAGTTTTCAACCTATGCCTACTGGTGGATTCGCCAGGCTATTACACGGGCGATCGCCCAGCAGGCTCGCACCATTCGGCTCCCCATCCACATCACCGAGAAACTCAACAAAATCAAAAAAGCACAGCGTGAGCTGTCTCAGCAACTGGGTCGCAGCGCCACCCCTGTCGAAATTGCTAAGGAACTAGAGCTAGAGCCAATCCAAGTGCGTGAGTTTTTGATGATTGCGCGTCAGCCTGTTTCGCTTGATTTACGCGTGGGCGATAACCAAGACACAGAGCTTCGAGATCTGCTAGAAGACGAAGGACAGTCGCCTGAGGAATTTACCGCAGGTGAGGCACTACGAGAAGATGTCAATCAGCTTTTGGGGGAACTGCCACCTCAGCAGCGAGAGGTGTTATCCCTACGCTTTGGTCTCCAAAATGGGAAAGAACTCTCGCTGGCAAAGGTTGGCGAGCAGCTTAGTTTGAGTCGAGAGCGTGTTCGGCAGCTAGAACGGCAGGCACTCGATCATCTCAGACGACGACAGTTAGATGTGCGCCACTATCTCGCTAGTTAGTCTCGGTTGAGCATTCTATAAAAAACCCCTTCTAGAAGGGGTTTTTTATAGAATGCTTGAGGATGAAAGTAACTTTCTCCCTGTTATGATGCCAAGCAGTGGCAGAAAAAAGGATTTAGAGCTTCTATGGTTGCATTTGAAGCACTTCAGGTACAGCTCACCAATACTTCAATGCGGGAGATTGTCTATGAGGTAACGCAGCATCTGAACCTATACGATTCACCTGCACTTCAATCTCTTGCAACCCAGGCTCAAACTGGCAGAAAGCTTCGGTTTGACTCTCTAAGCGTTTTAAATGCGGCAATTGCTGCACTACCCGTCATTCTTTGTGAAGATGATTACCCTGGCTGGATAAAAGCTTCAGATTTAGCTTTTCTTCAGCCTTCGTCTTCAGGTTATTGTCCGCTCAGCCTCTCTCTATCAGAAATTCAGACGCGGATTCCCTTGGCGATCGCCTTTGCTCAAGCAGCCATGACCCAACCCAATTTCTATCTTTGGGGCGGTACTGTTGCCCCAAACTACGACTGTTCTGGGTTAGTGCAGCATGCATTTTCGACTCATGGCATTTGGCTGCCCCGCGATGCCTATCAGCAAGAAGCCTTTGTGCAGCGCGTTGAGAATAGAGGAAATCACCCTGAAAACTTAGTAGAAACCCTAGAAGCGGGCGATCTGATCTTTTTTGGAACGCCCGTCAAGGCAACCCATGTTGCCCTTTACCTAGGAGATGGCGCTTATATCCATAGCTCTGGAAAAGACCAGGGTCGCAATGGGATTGGGATTGATTCCCTTACTGATCGTCGTGAGCCAGTGAGCCGTAACTACTATGCCCAGGTGCGAGGGGCGGGGCGTGTGGTAAACGGCTATCAGCCTCAATGCAATGCTAAAGAAGCCACGACTGCCCCGCCCTCAACAAAAGCCGTTTAGCCCTTCTTATCGTCTTCGCCGACTTGCACTAAGTGGATGTGCTTATAGCCCAGTCTAATTTCAAACTCATCACCCACTTTTAAGCCCATCTTTTCGGTGTAGCTGGCTCCAATCACAATCGTCCCGTTTTTATGAATACTTACCCGATAGGTCGCCTCTCGACCGCGACCATCTTTTTCGCTTTCAGAATCTAGGGAAACGCCTCTGGCCTCAAGAATAGCATTCAGAAATGCACTGATGTTAACACGGGCATTTCCATTTTTTACAAGGCTAACGTAGCCACATTCACGAGCCTTTGCGCTACGAGAGAGCTGTGGAATTTCCTTGAGTTTTTGCAGCAGTGCTTTTCCGGTCAGAGGCTGCATTTGAGTTTTAGTCGTCATCTCGAAGAATATCCTGTCCTTATGTTGTTGTGATGGAGGCTTTTAATGCCGTAGGTCTTTTGCAATAGAGACTAATGTTGTGCGGCACATTTTGAGTGCAGGGCGATCGCCGCACTAAATTTGCCTCGGTAATATAATCTATGATTGCATTAGGCTTGACTCAAGAATGATTGGCCACTTTCTCCTTAAAAAGTTTACCTGCACTAAAGCCTGGTACACTTGTCGCCGCAATGGTCATAGTCTCGCCCGTCTTGGGGTTTCGCCCTTCTCTTTGAGCACGATCGCGTTTTTCAAAGCTACCAAAGCCCACTAGTGTCACTTTTTCGCCACTAGCGACCGCTTCAACGATCGCCTCAATGGCAGCACTTAAAACCGCATCCGTTTCCTTTTTGGTCACATTTGCCTTTTCTGCGATCGCGTCAATTAATTCACCTTTATTCATGGAACTTTCCTTAGTACAGCTTTGAGAATTTTAGCGTATATCCTATGCATATCAGTTGATTTATTAAATAATTGAGAAAGTAAGACAACTACAGCTTCAAAGGCTTATCTTTTACTGCATTCAAATCTAAAAATTGGCGTGCGTATAGAAAAAGGGAGCTGCCCTCCTTCCGGCAGCAAAATGTGGCTTCACTCAGAATACATAATCCCTCACAGGTTCTATCTGTACTGACGAGAATGCCCCATCGTTGAAGAAATTAGTTGAGAGATCGGTCATCTCATACCGTATCGAATGCCAGGTTTTAAATAAGGAACAGATTGCAATGTCAAAACTGACCATCAATTCGTCGACGCCTCACGAAGCGCAGTTACTCAAACTGGCGCGACTTAGAGCCGTAAGCGACCTATGGGATCGTGCCTTCAGTATTCCTGGCACCAAATGGCGCGTGGGCTTAGAGTCCCTAGTGGGGCTACTTCCGGTCGGTGGCGATGTGGTGGGGCTAGGAATTTCAATCTATATTTTGTGGCAGGTTGTGCAGTTTAACCTGCCCAAAACAATTCTGCTGCGGATGGTTTTTAATATTGCGATCGACGCCCTTGTGGGTGCAGTGCCCATTTTGGGAGATCTCTTTGACATGGGCTGGAAGGCAAACACCAAGAACGTGACGCTTCTGGAAGCACACCTTCAAGAGCCAACCCAAAGCCGTAGGGCAGATCAGCGGTTTTTATGGCTGTTGTTTGGCGGGTTGCTTACGGCACTTATTGCGCTATCGGTTATTACAGTAGTGGTATTAGCGTTTGTGGTAAAAGCTTTATCGACCTAAAACAAACTCATTTTCGTGCTTTCCAAGTGCCGCCATATACATAGAAGGGGTTATCTCGACTTACTTTTTGCCAGCAGTTTTGGCAAATAAAGCACCACTCTTTGCGCTTCTCATACTGGCAGCGGAATAGAACCTGACCTGCCTGGTTGCAAATGGAGCAAGATTTTTCACGCTGGCGAGTCATGAGCAGACCGTCTTAAAAGTAAAAAATCATTCTTTATGATGCACAGGAAATGAGATCCTTTTCTGTTTAGAATCGCCGCAACACACCAGATTCAGCCTGCTCCAGGGTATCTTTGAGAGATTCAGCCACCGGCGGCGCATTTAAGAACGGATCGTTGAAGATTTGGCGGGGCGTTAGCTTTTTGCCATAAAACTTTTGATTCCGGTCTAGGTCAAAGGATAACTCTGTACCTTCGAGAGAAAGCCCCCCAAACAAACCGCTACTGCGAGCATAGGTATAAATGGGTGAATCTTTAAAGCCACGAGCCGGATTGACCGGAGAAGACTCAATGGGACCTGCTGTACCAGAAACGCTGGCACCGAGCTTAAAAGAACCCGTCATAAACTGATTGACCGCCTCTCTGCTTTTAAAAACCAGCACAATATCGCTAGATTTTGCACCAATCTGTAGCCCAATGCTTCCGGCAGTCAGGCTTACAAACGCTGGGTTGCTCCAGGAACCTCCCGGATCGCGCACCACCATCACGCCTGAGCCACGGGTTCCGCCTAGAAAGAAGCCTGCCCGTACAACACCTGGAATAATGGCAATGCCTTGGCTTTGCTCTAAAAGCTTTTTAGGAATGCGACTGCCTTTATCCGTCATAATTTCTTCAAAGACTTCTACTGCCCGTTCAACCTTTTTCTCCATATCGGGGACAGCCGCAATGCTGGGGAGATGAGTCGATGCTACTGCTACTACGGTTACGACCGGAATAGACACCCAAGGATAAAATTTCATTAGACACGCCTCACTAACTCAAGGTTCTAGACTAGACCTATCAGGACTTACGATAGTACAGAGTGGACTGATGTGCGAAGACAGTTGTTCCGTATTGCCCCGTATTGAGATAATCCTATGAGTCCGCTCAGAGTTGGGGTCGCGGGTCCTGTGGGTTCCGGCAAAACGGCTTTAGTAGATGCGCTCTGTAAAACCCTGCGCGATCGCTACGAAATTGCCGTTGTCACCAATGATATTTATACCCAAGAAGATGCTCAGTTTTTGGTGCGATCGCAGGCCTTGCCCATTGAGCGGATCGTTGGCGTTGAGACGGGCGGGTGCCCCCATACTGCCATCCGTGAAGATGCGTCTATTAATGTGGCGGCAATCGAAACCTTAGAAATGCGCTTTCCTACTCTGGACATTGTGTTCGTCGAAAGCGGCGGCGATAACTTAGCTGCAACCTTTAGCCCTGAGCTGGTTGATGTCACCATCTATGTAATTGACGTGGCAGGGGGCGACAAAATTCCGCGCAAGGGTGGTCCTGGCATCACCAAGTCAGATCTGCTGGTTATCAACAAAATCGATCTTGCACCTTACGTCGGAGCTGACTTGGACATTATGAGTCGAGATACGCAGACACAGCGTGGCATCAAGCCGTTTGTGTTTACCAACCTCAAACATCAAGACGGACTAAATGAGGTTGTGGCGTTTGTGGTTCAGTATTTACCCGTTGAGCAACAGTAGCCCTTGGTGCGTCTCTGGAATCCGCCCCTCAAAAATAAAAACGTTTTATTGCAAGGTTAAGACTTGCTCTGATTTTGTATCGAGTTTTACATTTATATCCCAGAATAAGTCCGTAAGATCGCTCCGGTGTAGCGGGGACACCTCTCAATCCTACGAATGTTTTTAACAAACTTTTCTTGAACTTATCCGAGGAGTGCATTCAGATGACTCGACCTTTCAAAAGACGCGACTTTTTGCTCATGGGTTCCGCCGTGGCAGGAAGCCTTCTCATTAAATCTTGTGGTGGTTCACCCAGCGACGATTCAGCGAGTTCACCCAGTGCTTCCGCTTCTCCCGTTGCTGCTGGTGACGGCATCAAAGTAGGGATTTTACACTCTCTGAGCGGCACTATGGCGATCAGTGAAAAGAGTGTGGTTGATGCTGAAGAAATGGCGATCGCAGAAATTAATGCCGCAGGGGGTGTCTTAGGCAAGCAGATTGTGGCAGTTAAAGAAGACGGCAACTCTGATTGGCCGACCTTTGCCGAAAAAGCCAAAAAATTGATCGACCAAGATAAGGTCGTCACGGTCTTTGGCTGCTGGACTTCGGCAAGCCGCAAAGCCGTGCTGCCCGTCTTTGAGTCGAAAAACCATATGCTCTGGTACCCCGTTCAGTATGAAGGTCAAGAATGCTCTAAAAACGTGTTCTATACCGGAGCTGCACCCAACCAGCAAATTGAGCCTTCCGTCGATTGGCTGCTCGAAAAATATAAAGGCAAGCCTTTCTTCTTGATTGGTTCAGACTATGTGTTCCCTCGTACTGCCAACACCATTATCAAAGCGCAGTTGGCGGCAAAAGGCGGCAAGGTTGTGGGTGAAGACTACATTCCCCTGGGCGGTACGGAAGTAACTGCCATCATTTCTAAGCTCAAAGCTGCAATGCCCGATGGTGGGGTGATTTACAACTCCCTCAATGGCGACAGCAACGTGGCGTTCTTTAAGCAGCTTCAGGGTGCAGGGATGGGGCCAGACAAGTATCCTTCCATGTCTGTAAGTATTGCCGAAGAAGAAGTAAAGGCGATTGGGGTGGAATACCTCAAGGGGCATTTTGCGGCTTGGAACTATTTCCAAACCGTCACAACCCCAGCCAGCGTCAAGTTTGTCGAGGCCTTTAAGAAAAAGTACGGGGCAGAGCGCGTCGTCAATGACCCGATGGAGTGCGCCTACAATGCGGTCTATCTCTGGAAACAGTCGGTAGAAAAGGCTAAAACGGCTGATGACCTAGACAAGGTTCGCGCGGCGGCTTTGGGTCAAACCTTTGAGGCACCTCAGGGCAAAATCACCATGGAAAACAGCCATCACCTTTCCAAATTTGTGCGGATTGGGGAAGTGGGCGAGGATGGACTCTTTAAGATTGCCTATGAATCTAAGGCCGCTGTTAAGCCTCTGCCTTGGAACCAATTTGTGACAGATACCAAGGGTTTTGGCTGCGACTGGTCAGATCCTAAGAAGGGCGGCAAGTACAAAATCTCATAGATAAATTCTATTTTGAATCTTGGGCTACAGCTTTTTTGTGGCTCAAGATTCAGAATCATTGGATTATATTGTGCTGACCAAATAAGGGAGAAGGCAATTGCTGGCAAATTTGCTGGAGGGTCTGTTTAACGGCATTAGTATTGGTGCCGTTTTACTACTAGCAGCCTTAGGATTAGCCATTGTGTTTGGGCTAATGGGCGTGATTAACATGGCTCACGGTGAGCTGATTATGTTGGGTGCCTACACTACGTTTGTGGTTCAAAACGTCTTCAAGGGCTTGGGTTCACCTTGGTCTGACTTTTACATTCTGTTTGCGCTGATCGCGGCATTTATTGTGACTGCCCTAGTGGGGGTCTTGCTAGAGCGCACGGTTATTCGCTTTCTCTACGGCAGGCCACTAGAAACTTTACTGGCAACTTGGGGCGTAAGCTTAATTTTGCAGCAGTTTATCCGCAGCGTGAGCGGTCAGTTTGTGATTGGGGTGGGGCTATTTTGCGCCCTATTTTTTGGCGCGATCGCCATCATTTCCCGCCGTGCCGACTATGAGCGCATTCAGTTCTGGGCGATTAGTCTATTGCTGCCACTCTCGGCGGCAATCGCCTTCTTCGCGTCTAAAGTTACGGGCGATGCCTTCAAGCTCGCCGTCACAAAGCCTTGGTTTGGCACTCAGGGGGTTGACGTAACGGCTCCTAAATGGTTGC
This sequence comes from Acaryochloridaceae cyanobacterium VAR_48_metabat_390, assembly GCA_031422435.1. GTDB lineage: Bacteria > Cyanobacteriota > Cyanobacteriia > Thermosynechococcales > Thermosynechococcaceae > JAAURS01. The sequence continues at coordinate 15,984 of JANPLU010000034.1, read as the reverse complement.
GGGGCGGTCTATCGCTAGGCACCTCCACCCTCCCTTATACCCGTTTGTTTATCATTGCGCTGACCATTATTTGCTTATTGGGCATTTACTGGTTCCTCAATAAAACGGTCTGGGGTCTGCGCATCCGCTCGGTTACTCAAAACCGAGGCATGAGCGCCTGCTTGGGTATCCCTACCCAAAAGGTAGATGCCATTACCTTTGCGATCGGCTCTGGGCTTGCTGGGGTGGCTGGCGTGGCGGTGGCGCTGCTGGGTTCGGTTAGCTCCAATACAGGCCAAGCCTACATTGTCGATACCTTTATGGTGGTAGTGATTGGCGGGGTTGGCAAACTGGTGGGCAGCATTATGGCGGCGGGTGCCATCGGCATCCTGAGCTATGTAATTGGTTCTAATGCCTTTGGGTCGCTATTTTTGGGCAGTCCCTTTATGACTTCGGTAGTCGAGTTTTTTGCAACAGCAAGCATGGCAAAAGTGGTGGTGTTTGCGCTCATTGTTGTGTTTTTACAGTTTCGACCTGCGGGGTTATTTCCCCAAAAGGGTCGCACGGTGGAGGCTTAGAAGATACCCATGACTGCGATCGAAACCAAATCACAAGTTCAGCCAGATATAACGCCACGCAGGCGCAAGTCTCTGCTACCCGAAATTATGACGGTGGCAGCCCTAGCCCTCGCCTTTATTTTTCTGGCTCCGGCCTTACTCAATTTGATGGGGCAAGGCTCTCGCGTTAACCAGTTGGGGCGCTTTGTAGCACTGGCGATCGCCGCCCTTGGTATCGACCTGATCTGGGGCTACACCGGAATGCTGAGCTTAGGCCACGGCATCTTTTTTGCACTGGGCGGCTACGCCCTTGCGATGCACCTTCAGCTACAGCTTCCATCAGGGCAAATCCCTGATTTTTTTAACCTTTACGGCGTGACGGAACTGCCTTTGTTCTGGCAGCCCTTTTATTCGCTGCCGTTTACCGTCGCGGCGATCTTTATCATTCCAACCGTTGTCGCGGCAATCTTGGGCTATCTGGTGTTCCGCAACCGCATCCGAGGGGTGTACTTCTCGATTTTGACCCAGGCGGCATTGATTGTATTCTTCAACTTCTTCAATGGTCAGCAAAAGCTAATTAACGGCACCAACGGCCTTAAGACCGATACCGCACAATTTTTTGGGGCGTTGGTCAGTGACCCCAGAAACCAGACCGTCTTTTTTGTCTTAAGCGTCGTGTTTCTGGCGCTGGGCTATGCCTTTTGCCGCTGGCTCACGAGCGGGCGATTGGGAAGACTGCTGGTCGCCATTCGGGATGATGAGCCGCGCGTCCGGTTTTCAGGCTACGACCCCACCTGGTATAAGGTGTTTGTTTTTGCCGTGTCGGCAGGTTTGGCAGGCATTGCTGGGGCGCTCTATACCGTGCAGTCCGGCATTATTACGCCCAAGTCGATGGATATTGCCTTCTCCATTGAAATGGTGATTTGGGTGGCGGTGGGCGGTCGGGCAACGCTAGTGGGCGCTGCGCTTGGTGCGCTGATTGTTAACTTTGCCAAAACACTGCTGAGTGAGCAGTATCCAGAATTCTGGCTATTTTTTCAGGGGGCACTCTTTTTGCTAGTCGTTACTGTATTGCCGAGCGGGTTCTTGGGCTTATTGAGTGCCGAGAACGTGCTGTGGCTGCGATCGCGCCTTGGTTTACCTCCCAAACTCTCTACCTACCCCAGTCTTGAAGAAGATTTAGAAGTGCAGCATGAGCGAAAAAATCCTAGAAATTGAGAATTTAACCGTCAGCTTTGACGGATTTAAGGCCATCAACAACCTCAACTTCAGCATGAATGCCGGAGAGCTACGGGTGGTGATTGGTCCCAATGGCGCAGGCAAAACCACGTTTATGGACGTGATTACGGGTAAAACAAAGCCCACAACAGGGCAAGTCACCTTCAAAGGTAAAAACCTGAGACCGTATGCAGAGCATCAAATTGCGCGAATGGGGATTGGTCGAAAATTCCAGACCCCGCGCGTGTACCAAAAGCTCACCCCGCGCGAGAACCTGGAACTGTCCTGTGCCGCCAGCAAAAACGTGTTTGCCTCTTTACTGGGACGACCCGCTGCGGGTGAACGTCGCACCATTGGGGGACTACTAGAAACCATTGGGTTAGTACCCAAAGCTGATATTCGGGCAGAGCTTTTGTCTCACGGCGAAAAACAGCGCCTAGAGATTGGAATGCTAGTGGCGCAGTCGCCTGACCTGCTGCTGGTAGACGAACCCGTCGCTGGCCTAACGGATGAAGAAACCGAAAACGTGGGGAGCCTGCTCTTAGCCCTCGCCGAAAACCACTCCATTATGGTGATTGAGCACGACATGGAGTTTGTGCGCCAGATTGCCCGTAAAGTGACGGTGCTGCATCAGGGTACGGTGCTATGTGAGGGCACCATGGACGAAATCCAGAACGACCCGAAGGTGATTGAGGTGTATCTGGGCACCGAAGAAACTGAACATGTTGAATAGGATGATGGATTAAATAACCTCAACTTTTACCCCTCTCCCTGGGGAGAGGGAGCAAAATCTGGTTCCCCTTCTCCCTAGGGAGAAGGGGCTAGGGGATGAGGGCGTACAAGGTGTATAACTTCTACTCCAATTCTTTAAGTTATTAAATTCACGATCTTATAGAAGCTTTTTAGGAACTTTATTAAGTAGGAAATTGCTATGAGTCAAGCCTCTGGAGCCGTCGCCACGCAGTATCCTGATACAGGCTCTCAGCCGATGCTGGATATTTCTAACCTAAATGTCTACTACGGAGAGAGCCACATTTTACGAAATGTAGATATGGGCGTTGCCTCTGGCAAAATGGTTTGCCTAATTGGACGCAACGGCGTGGGCAAAACGACGCTACTCAAAAGCATTATGGGGGTGCTTAACCCCCGTTCTGGCACTATTCAGTTTAGGGGCGAAAACATTACCCGTAAACCCACCTACCAGCGCGCCAAAATGGGCATTGGCTACGTCCCTCAGGGGCGAGAGGTTATCCCTCGTCTGACGATCAAAGAAAACTTACTGCTGGGCATGGAGGCTTTGCCCAACGGCTCAGGCAACAAGCAAGAAATTCCTGAAGAAATTTTTGAGCTGTTCCCTGTCCTCAAGACCATGCTCTCGCGGATGGGGGGCGACCTGAGCGGAGGGCAGCAGCAGCAGTTGGCGATCGCCCGTGCCCTTATGGGCAAACCCAAGCTGCTGGTGCTGGACGAGCCAACCGAGGGCATTCAGCCTTCGATTATTTTAGAAATTGAGTCTGCCGTGCGGCGCATTATTAAAACCACAGGAATCTCGGTGCTTTTAGTAGAGCAGCATCTGCACTTTGCAAGACAGGCAGACTGGTACTACGCCATGCAAAAGGGGGGAATTGTTGCCTCTGGCCCCACCAGTGAACTTAGTCATGCGGTCATTCAGAAGTTCTTAGCTGTGTAAAGTTCTATACCTTACGACACTTGAGAAGGCTCTACCTCGACCTCAATAATAGAGCTAGAACTCTGAAATTGCTGCTCTAGTTTGCCGCCTCGCAAAAGCCGGAACTCTTTCCCTCTCCAGACAATGCGATCGCCCATCAGTCCATAAACCCAAAGCCCAAAGCTCAAGAGATCGCGCAGGGGCACAAGCCAGAGCAGCTTTGTGGCAATGGGATCTTTTAGGCACCTGACCCCAACTGCCCAGGCCATCAAGAGTCGAGTTGTTAAGATTAGTCCAAAGACTCCCCATCCCTCCACTGCGCCTTGCGTCAAAATCACAACTATCAGACTCAACGCCACACCGTGGGAGAAAAACAGTCCCAGATAGCCTGAGAAATTAGAAGCGCGAGTACAGCGATTCCATCGCGTTTGATGCTCGACTAAACCCATAAAGGTTGAAGTTTCGAGGGTATGGTCTACTACATAGTCTGATAGCGTGACCTGGAACCCTAACTTTGCCGTGAGGTTCCCCAGCATAAAGTCATCTGCTAGATAATCGGCGATCGCCGTAAAGCCGCCCATCGTTTTCAGGATCCTACGCCGCATCAGAATACTGGAACCCATTGCAAACTTCATCCAGCCCAACTGCCGAGCCACCAAAACGCTGGGGTGAAAATCTGTCGAAATGGACAGTGCCTCAAAGGCGGCAATCAGGTGGGTTGCCTGAGAGCGATATAGACAGGTCACTAAGCCAACCTGGTCATTTTGCATCGGCTGCACAATTCGCTGTAAATAGTCTGAGCCAACCTTAATATCGCTGTCAGAAATCAGCAGCAACTCATAGCGAGCATAGGGAGCAATATTGGCCAGATTGCTGACCTTCAGGTTGTTGCCAATAATGCGGTCGTCTACGACAAGCTGAATATCAATATGCGGAAAATTCTTGATAATTCGCTTGACAATGGCGATCGCCGGATCAGCAGCATCCCGCACGCCAAAAATAATTTGATAGGTTGGGTATACCTGCTGACAGAAGGACGAAAGCTTTTCGTAAGCACCTATATCAAGCCCACAAAGGGGTTTGAGAATAGAAACGGGGGGACAATAATAGCCTGTCTCTTCTTGCTGAGGCTGCCTAAAGCAAAAGATGCTGACGTAAGTCGCATACAGATAGTAGGCAATAGAAACTAAGCTAGAAAAAAGAAAGAGACTTATCATTTAATCAGAAATATATTTAAATTTTATAGACTTAATGGACAGATTTTTAGCTATAAAATGAGTTCAAACCCATGATCCTCTGTATCTAGTCTCTTTGATAGGTTATGCAGCAATTTTGGTAAGCAGGCTACCATACCAAAGCCCTATTGACCAAACCGCTGTATTTTTGCTCACCTCTCCCTTGAAGGTAGACTATAGAACGACTGACGAGCGATACCTTTTATAGTCGTTAGCCAACGTAAATCGTCCCCGCAGGCTTTACCGTTTTCTATGTTCCAGCACTTATGGTTTCTATTGCCCGCAAAACGCTTTTCCATGACTTAATCCCCTTTGTGATTGCTCAGGCTGGAATTGTCTTCTCCGTGAGCTTAGTGACGGTGCAGATTGGCCTATTTTTTGGGTTTACCCGATCCACCAGCATCATAATTGATCGCACTAAAGCTAACATCTGGATCGTGTCTTCTAAGCTTCAGCAGCTTGATCTCACACTCCCCATTCCGTACAAACGACTTACTGAAGCCAAAAAGGTTGCAGGGGTAGGCCATGCCGAGGGGTTTATTTATCAGAGCGTGGTGTGGCAGCAGTCTACCCAGCCGATCGCCCCTGTAACCGTCATTGGCATTGAGACAAACTCTCAGTTTTTTGCCCTTGGTCAGCTTTTGAAAGGTCAAACTCAAGACCTACAGCAGCCCTACACTGCCTTTTTAAACGGTTCTGACCTTAAATTTCTTAATATTGAAAAAATTGGAGACACGGCAAAAATTGGAGGGCAGCAGGTCAAAGTTGTGGGGGTTACGTCTGGGCTACGCTCGATGGTGTCCGATCCGTTTTTGTTGACCTCCCTTAAGAATGGGGCGGCCTTTGTAAAGGCGGATGCTCAGCCTATAGCAAAACCTACGGGCGACCCGCTCAGGCTTGTGGGCACAGACAACATTACGGCGGTGCTGGTACGGGCGCAGTCAGGCCAAAATATTGAGCAGCTCAGGCAACGGCTCAGGGCAGCTTTACCAGAAACGTTGGTTTACACCCAAGCGGAACTCTCGCAGCTCACTCAAACCTATTGGCTCAACAATACGGGCGTGACGTTTATTTTAGGGATGGGGGCAGTGGTGGCGATCGCCGTAGGGACGGTCATTGTCAGCCAGGTGTTGTACACCTCTGTGGTGCGTCACCTGAGCGAGTATGCCACGCTAAAGGCCATGGGCGCATCGAAAGCCTTTCTGTACCGCATTATCTTGGAGCAGGCGCTGTGGATGGCGCTGTTGGGCTATATCCCTGGAATGGGGCTGAGCATGATACTGGGGGCATGGACGCTACAAACCCAAGCGATTCAAATTTTGGTTACGCCTGCCAGCGGGGCGGCAGTTTTTGGCCTCACGCTGGTAATGTGTTCTGGTTCCGCTATCTTTGCCATTCAAAAGGTGATTTCGCTGGATCCGGCCTTGGTCTTTAAGCCTGAATAATTTATTTACAGGACGTTCCATTTTGAAGTCAACCTCAGAGGCGAGTTTAGAGAAAATGGGTTCTGAGCATTCGGCACCCCAACGGTTTGCCATTGTGAATGGGGATGATTTTGGCTTTTCGACGGGGGTAAATCAGGCCATCATTAAAGCCCATACAGAGGGTGTCTTAACCAGCACCAGCCTGATGGTCACGGGCGCAGCGGCAGAGGCGGCGATCGCCCTTGCCCACCAGCACCCCACCTTGGGCGTAGGGCTACATCTGGTGTTGGTCTGTGGTCGTGCCGTACTCCCCGCAGCCCAGATCCCGCACCTGGTAGATGCACAGGGTAACTTCCCCAACAGTGCGGCTAAAGCAGGGCTAAAGTATCAGTTTAGTGCCGCCGCACGGCGGGAACTGCGACTCGAAATTCGCGCGCAGCTTGAGAAATTTCAGCAGTCGGGTCTCAAACTATCCCACGTGGATGGACATCTCCATCTCCATGCCCATCCGGTTGTGCTGGGCATTTTGATTGAGCTTGCCCCAGCGTTTGGCATCAAAATGATGCGGCTGCCCTTTGAAGAATTAGACTTTACGCTGAAGCTAGACCCAACCCACTGGCTTGATAAGGCGACCGGATGGTGGATCTTTAGCCAGCTTCGGCGGCTAGGGGAGCGTCGATTGCGACAGGCTGGCATTGGCTACACGCAAAGAGTTTATGGCCTTCTCAAAAGCGGCGGCATGACAGAAGCGTACCTAGTGGGGCTAATTCCGCAAATTCAGGCGCAGTATATTGAGATTTATGCCCACCCAGCGATCGCCCTGCTCGGAGAACCCCCCAATGGCCCACGAGGTGCAGGCGAGCAGGAACTAGCGGCACTGCTGAGTAATCGAGTGAAACATGCGTTTGCAGATCAGGGCTTTACGCTGACGACCTACCGCGACCATCGTTAAAAAAGGAGCAATGATAATGCTGAAGAAACCTTTAGAATGGCTTTCTCTGAGCATCTTAGCCGGATGTAGCGTCTCTCTGGCAGCCTTGGGAGCGCCCTCGGTGACGGCTCAGGCTAAACCTTCAGCAGACCCAACAATGCAATGCCTAACCACGCCTCAACGGATCACAATTCCACCCAATGGATACGCATCTTCGATGAACTATCCGCTCCCCGCTAGCTGCACGGAGGCAAATTTTTTAATTTCAGCAAAGCAGGGTCAATTAATGGTGCTGGTCTTAAGTAGCCCTAGCGCCGCAAGGGCTGAGATTAGTTCCCCTGACGGTACCCGCGATGGTCAACCCGTTGGGAATGGAGGGGTCATCTTCAACAAAACCCTAACCCGTACGGGAGACTATAAAATTCGGATTTCTAAAAGCTCTATGGCTGAACCTTGGGCTGGACAAATCATTTTAACGGCGGTTGTTCAGCCCAATATTTAGTTAGTACAGTTAGAGATAAGAAACAAGCTGCGTTTTTACGCTGTGCCTTCATCCTGAAATTCATACAGAAACTTGAAATTCAATAAATCATGGACGAAATCAAATTCTTTCTGCCATTCTTCTTGAAAAATTTCTAAGTATTGATGAATAAACTGTTCTTGATAGGCATCGGCGTGGGTGGGGTTCTCTTTTAGAATTTGAAGATGTCTGCGAAGCATCTCCGTAGCCTCTTTTATATTGAGCAAGGGATTGAGCAGTTCTTCTGAGACAGAACTCATAAAATCATTTCGCAGATTTGTCAACCGCTCTATGGCCTTAATCACGTCTTGATTAGAATAGTTTGGCTTACGAAAGAGCTGTACACCATAGCTCACAATGCGAGAAATTAACTTAACTTGAGCTACTGTCCAGTGGGGCTTTCCGGTGGCTATAATTCCTACCTCTCCTACCACTCGCGCTTCGCCGAGGTAAGAATTTTGAGGGAATGCCACAATGGGGCAAATCAAGTACTGCTGCGCTAAGCTGCAGTGAAATTGATAGGGCTGTGGAAGTACGACGGTATCTGGATTAATCCAACTTTCTTCTTTAAAAAGATGGCGATAAAAATTGGGGTAAAGCTGTAAATCTACTTCAGCTCCCAGCGCAGAGGGATAGACATCTTGTTGGTTAAGGCTAATATACTCACTCACAATGGCTGAGGTTGCAGATTTTTCGTTATGCAGCCCCGCCCAGCAGTAGTCTGCTTCTAAGATTTCTCCTAGTTCTTGCAGAACGATGTCCAAAATCTCACTTTCACTCGCGGCCTGGCGAGATTGAGCAATCATCCGGTTCAAAATTTCAATACAGGCGATCGCCTGTTGGTGTTCCGCCGTCTTGACCTGAAGCTTAGACACCAAAGACCACTGAAATGACTGAAGCTCTTGGACACGCTTTAGTAACTGCGTTTGGGCATCTTGGCAGTCGGTTTTGTCTTGGAAAATCATAATGCTGCCCACAATTTCCCCATTCTGATTGGTAATGGGGGCAGCCGAATCACTAATCAGCCGCTCTGTGCCATCTTTGGCTCGCAGCAAACAGCCATCGGGTAGGTTAAGAGCATAGCCCAGCCGCATGACCTGTAGACCTGGGTTTTCGATAGGTTCTCGGTTTATGTCATAAATGAGGGGAATAACCTGGTTAATCTCTAGACCCAACGCGTCTTGCTGCCGCCAGCCCGTCAGATGCTCCGCCATCGGATTCATAAAGGTCACAGCGCCACTGAGATCGGTGGCAATGGCAGCATCTCCAATGCTGGTTAATGTGTTAGACAGCCAGGTCTGCTGCTGCCTTACAGACTGCTCTAGCTGATGCCGCTGGAGCGCAATTTCAATGGTGGTGTAGAGCTGCTTGTTTTGAAAGGGCTTAACAATGTAGCCAAAGGGGTTCGTTCGGGCAGCCTGGGCAAGGGTTGACGCGTCTGCGTAGGCCGTTAGATAAACGACTGGGATGTTGTAAAGTCTATAAATTTCTTCTGCTGCTGAAATTCCACTCATCTCGCCCTGGAGCTGAATGTCCATTAAAACCAGATCTGGTCTGACGACAGAAGCCGTAAGAACTGCCTCTGACGCAGTGGTGACCCCGTCAAAAACCCGATGCCCTAATTTTTCTAGGGATTCTTTAATGTCCCAGGCAACAATTTTTTCGTCTTCGACAATTAAAATATTGGTCATTTGACTGTAAGCCCCCCATACAAGAATGCCGTAACATTATTTTTTAACTGAAGGGTCAAAAAGCCAGATTAAATTTTAAGATGGCTCTGGTAACGAGTGTTCTGGCGAAAAGATAACTTTGAAGCTTGTGGTGCCGTTACGACCGACAGAGAGCGCACCATGCAGCTGATCAACAAGAGAAATGACTAAATTCAACCCCATTGTATGAATGTTATCTATGTTGAAGTCCTCGGGCAGCGGCTGCCCATTATTTGTGATCGTTAGCTCAATTATACGATCTGGGTTAATTTCTAATGTGACAAAAACCTCGCCCTGCTGACCTTCAGAGAAGCCATGCTTGAGAGCATTGGCGACAAGCTCATTAATAATCAAGCCACAAAGCACTGCTCTGTCAAAGTCGACGATAATATTGGGCTGTAAATCGACTTGAAAATGTATTTTGTCTCGCTCAACCGCGTAGCAATTGAATAAGTTATCAATTAGAGTTCTAGCGTATTCTGCAAAGTCTAGATTCACGAGTTTTGCAGACTGATACAGAGACTCATGAATCAGCGCCATTGCAATGACGCGGTTCTGACTACTCTGTAGTATAGCATAGGACTGTAGGTCGGTGCTTCTATTGCTTTGTAGGCTCAGAAGACTAGACACAATTTGAAGGTTGTTTTTGACCCGATGATGAATTTCTTTGAGTAGAATATCTTTTTCTTTCAAAGAGTTTTGAATTTGCTCACTTGTCTGCCGAATTGTCGTTATATCTTCAATGACCAATAAAATATTTCTCTGAGTGTTATCCTGCTGAATTTGGCGGGCGCTCAGAGATAAAATACGGGGTTTATTAGGATTAGCAATTTCGTTAACCTCAAAACTCTCAAAATCAGTGTTGTCGGTTAGAAGGGCCGTAAGCTGCGATCGCAGCGTTAAAATATCCCACTCCCCGTTCTCAATCTCAAAAATAGACTGCTGCTCTACCTGGGCGGGGGTCAGCCCAAAGGTTTCGTAAAAAAACCGATTTGCTAACAGCACCCGAAACTCTTCATTTAAGACTAGCAGCGGCTGTCGTACCGTCTCTACAATGGCGTGGGCATAATCCCGAGCTGCTTCGAGCTGGACGGCGCTACGCTTAAGCGCGTCAATCTCAATGACCCCAATGACAACCCCATCAATCCGGTTGTCTATGGTGCGATAGGGACGAATGCGGAGACTATACCAATGTCCCGTTAGATCCTGCACTTCTTGCTCTGTGGTGGTGAGGGTATTGATGACCGTTTCGATTAAGCCAACCAGGTTGGGGATAGAAAGATTGCTCTGAATATCACTAAAGCGCCGTCCTAGATCTGTATCAATCAGGTTAAAAATTTCCTCTGCCTGCGGCGTAAAGCGCCGGACTCTCAGCTCGCCATCGAGCATCAAAATAGGGATGTTGATGCTGCTAAGCAGATTTTGGAGATCGTTGTTGGTCTGGATTAGCTCTAAATTTCGGCTGCGGAGTTCTTCATTGATGGTGTTGAGTTCTTCGTTAGTGGCCTGAAGCTCTTCTTGGGTGGTTTCAAGCTCCTCGTTGGTGCTTTGTAGCTCCTCATTGCTCGACAAAATTTCTTCATTGGCAACCTGAAGCGACTGATTGACCGAATCTTGCTCTTCAATAATGGACTGCAAATACGCTTGAGTGACTTCTAGCTCCTGCTTTAGGCGGAGATTTTCTTGCTCAATTTCAGCTTTTCTTGCCTTAGAAACACTCCGAATTCTACTAGGAGGCAACATATTTAAGGACGGGTCTGAGGAACGCTCGTCTTCAAATAAAACCAAAAAATTTACTTTTTCGCTCCCCAATGTTTTGAGCGGAATGACCTCAATCGTCACGAGTTGAGTCTGCTTTTTGAGCTGTAAGCCCGTTTTACGAATTGGAGCGCTGGTTTTTCTCGCCTCATAGATGGCATTGCGAAGCTCTAACATCAGCCCTTCGCGCGCCATTTTTAAAAGGTTAAAGCTGGCTCTACCTGAAGCTGGCTCTAAGTAGATGCCCGTCTGCCCTCTAAATTGGAGTATCTCCATCTCGTCGTTGATGATGACCCCGACGGGAGCATAGCGGCTCAAAATAATGCGATCTGCTTCTTTGTGTAAATTGAGATCGTTTTGACTCTCTTCGGGCGGCAAAATAATGGGGTTCACTTTTTCTAAAAATGGCGCTCGCGTTCTAAAGTCAAACTTTAGCGGTACCGCTCCGACCTTACGGCTATAAATTTTATATTTTCGATCTACTTGGTCAAATAGGGTCGAAAACTCGCCCACTGTCTCTGCGGCACCCAAGACTAAAAACCCCGTGGGGTTAAGGGCGTAGTTAAAAATGGGGATCAAGCGTTTCTGAAGGGCTGCGCCTAGGTAAATCAGCACATTGCGGCAGCTAATGAGGTCGAGCTGAGAAAAGGGCGGGTCGCTGTTTAAGTTTTGCTTGGCAAAAACGCAAAGCTCTCGCACAGACTTTGTAATTTGGTAGCCGCCTCTAACTTTTACAAAAAATTGTCTGAGCCGTTCTGGAGAGATGCTTGCCATCAGGCCTTGTTTATAGGCGCCTTTACGAGCCTGCTCAATCATGGCCTCGCTGATGTCGGTTGCAAAAATCTGAATGGGCAAGGTAATTTTGAGCGTATCCAAATACTCCAGCAGACAAATTGCAATAGAGTAAACTTCTTCCCCCGTAGAACACCCTGCTACCCAGATCCGAATGGGGATTTCGGCTGATTTTCCCTGCACAATTCTGGGGAAGATTTTGGCCTCAAGGGCCTCAAAAACTTCTGGATCTCTAAAAAAGCCCGTGACGTTGATTAAAAGATCTTGACACAGCGCATCCACTTCAGCGGGGTTCATCTGAAGGAACGGGAGATAGTTCTCTAGGGTTTTAAGGTTTTGGAGCGCCATCCGTCGCATAATGCGGCGATTGAGGGTTGCGGGCTTATAGCCCGTGAAGTCAAACCCTTTGGCAGTTCGCAGAATGGCAAAGATTTGGGGAAGAGCCTGTATTTGAAGCCCCGCTTCAGGTTTGGTTGCTAAGTTTGCAATATAGGGGTGCTTGCTAATGCGCCCTAGCTCTGCGGCGATCGCCTTGGGGGGCAGCACAAAATCTACACAGCCCGTCGCAGCGGCACTATGGGGCATCCCGTCAAATTGAGAGGAGTCTACGTCTTGGGCAAAGGTAATGCCTCCGGCAACCTTTACTGCCGTCAGCCCCAGCGCGCCATCCCCATCTGTGCCAGACAGGACTATGGCGATCGCCTGATTACCGCGCCCAGCGAGGGAATGAAAAAAGGCATCGACCGGCAAGAATCGTCCGGGGGTCTTTTGGCGAGAATCTAAGGTGAGCGTGTCTTGATCCAGCACCATCATCGTATTTGGCGGAATCACATAAACCTGGTTTGGCTCAACCACCATGCCGTCCCGCACCTCCGTGACAGGCAGGGAAGTCTTTCGGTTCAAAAGTTCTGTCAGCAGGCTGTGGCGCGTGGGGTCTAGGTGCTGGATCAGCACAAAAGCCATGCCCGTATCGGTCGGCAAATTTTCGAGGAGCTGAGTAAAGGCTTCTAGCCCCCCTGCTGATGCCCCAATCCCCACAATCGGAAACCGCTTACAAGACTTTTCGGGCGATGTTTCCGGTAAATCTTTGTCTTCCTCAGGGTTAGCGTTTGTGTGCCCATTAGCTTTCTTAGAGACCATAACCCCGACCTGCGTAAAGCTAAAATGACCCAGTCTTACACACTAAACGCGAGTAGCACGATTCGGGCTGCCTCCCCGTTCGGCTTCTCTTACCTTTTTACCACGCCAAAATATTTTAAGGGGCGTCCCTGCAAAGCCCAACACTTCACGAAACTGACGCTCAACGTAGCGACGGTAGTTGTCTTTGAAGACCGCAGGGTTGTTGACAAACAGCGCAAAGGTCGGCGGTTTGGTGCTGACCTGGGTACCGTAATAAATTTTGCCCTGCTTGCCTTGGCGGGTGGTAGGGGGCGTGTGCCAGCTCAACGCCTCTTCAATCACCTCATTGACCACAGACGTGCTAACGCGGCGCTGATACTGCTCATTGGTGGCATCCACTAAGGCCAAAATGTTGGCAACGCGCTGACCCGTGACGGCACTCACAAAAATGATCTGCGCCCAGTCCATGAAATTCAGGCGATCGCGGATCAGCTTTTCGTACTCATAAATGGTGTCGTTGTCTTTTTCAATGGCATCCCATTTATTGATGACCAAAATACAGGCGCGACCCTCTTCGATAATACGCCCCGCCAGCTTCAGCTCTTGCTCGGTAATGCCATCCACCGCATCCACCACAAACAGCACCACGTCACAGCGACGAATGGCCTTGAAGGCGCGATTGATCCCGAAAAACTCAGGGCCGTACTCCACATTCTTTTTGCGGCGAATGCCAGCGGTGTCGATGAGGCGATAGGTTTTACCATCCCGCTCCACCACCATGTCAATGGTGTCTCGCGTGGTGCCAGAAATAGGGCTAACAATGGAGCGCTCTTCGCCAACGAAGGCATTAAGAAGGCTAGATTTACCCACGTTGGGGCGACCAATAATGGCGACCTTAATTTCTTCTACCTCAGGCTCTACACCTTTTTCTGGTAGGTGGGTGAGCATTTTGTCTAGCAGCTCACCCGTGCCGTTGCCGTGGATGCCCGACAGCGCGAAGGGTTCGCCTAAACCGAGGTTCCAAAACTGAGCCGCCTGGGACAGACCCAACTGAGGCGATTCGCATTTATTGACCGCCAATAAAACAGGGACTTTCTGCTGCCGCAGCCACTGAGCAATTTCTTCATCTGCGTCCATCTGCCCTTCTCTGCCGTCTACCACCATAATGGCAACGCTGGCTTCAGCAAGTGCCGTCATCACCTGCTGCCGAATCATCGGCAAAAACTCAGTTTCATCATCAAAGACTAAGCCGCCTGTATCCACCACCATAAACTCGCGATCGCACCAGTAGGCAGGGCGGTAGGTGCGATCGCGGGTTACGCCGGGTTCATCATGAACAATGGCATCCATCATGCCCGTTAAGCGATTCACGAGAGTAGATTTGCCGACATTTGGACGGCCAACAATGGCCACAATTGGGAGACCCATAGGGGAGATACCTGAACTTCAATTAAAATGGGCTGAAGTTGATCTGTTGTTAACGCAAGCTTTATATCACCTTAAGGTTTAAGGCTGATTATTGGTCTGACAAGCTTTTCTAACCTTACTTCAGACTATGAAACGTTCAACTTTAATGACCAACGTCCTGCTCCTTGCTTTTTCCATAGTAACGTTCACCGCAGTCAATTCACAGCTTGCTAAGGCAGAAGAAGGCTTCATTACATCGAAGCGCTCCCAATTGAAAGCCTTGCAAGCTGGGGTTCAGATTAAACCTATCCTCACGACAGGGGACAGCGTTGGCATTGGTTATCAGATGGCCGCTATTCCCGATGGATTAGGGTCTTTTGACAACGGTAATGGTTCCTTTACTGTGTTTATGAATCATGAGTTGGCTTCTCCCAACAACTTAACCGATGCCCGTGTCTCGAAACTCATGATCGACAAGGCGAACCTTAATGTTCTCAAAGGGGAGTACCCGATTAATGGAACAGAAGGGTACAAGCGTTTCTGCGCCGCCACTCTAGCAACTCGACGGGATGGGTTCAGTGCTCCGACCTTTTTGACCAATGAAGAATCGACCGATGGCAAGTTTGGTGGCATCTCCTTGGCCATCAATGGGAGAACAAACCAAAAGTATAAGCTTCCCTGGGTAGGGCGTTTCTCTCACGAAACAACGCTGGCAGTGCCAGGATATAACAAAATTGTCTTAGTATCGACCGAAGATGACGCACCAGGTCGGGTCTATATGTATATCGCTAATAATGAGACGGAACTTTATGCGGGTCGGGGTAAGCTATACGTCTTTAAGGGAGATATTGCCAAAACCCCCGCAGATTTCGGGAAAGGCGATACTGTGACCGGGCGCTTTATTCCGATTACACAAGTTGAAAACAGAACGGCAGAGACCTTACGCACTGCCGTAGATGCTAAGGAGGCGATGATCTTTAGCCGAGCTGAAGATATTGACCATGATGTCAAAAATCCTAAGACCCTATACTTTGCTTCAACAGGTCGGGCTTCCTTTCTGGACCCCGTTACACAGAAGCCTTTTGACGCTAAGGGAAGAATCCACAAAATGGTGTTAGATTCCACTGATCCAACCAAGGTAAATTCTCTACAAGTCCTGTTGGAAGGGGATGCTGGCGACCCCATTCTCAGTCCTGATAACTTGGGCGTAAGCGATCGCTCCTTGATGATTCAAGAGGATATTACCAGTGAGTTTCGCGGTCGAAGAAATGGCCGCATCTGGCAATACAACCTGAGCACAAAAGCCTTGAAACCGATTGCGGAGATGGTTCAAACAGACTTCAATGGGAGACCCGTTGCCGAGGCGAAGGGGTCTTGGGAATCTAGTGGGATCTTCAATATGGCCAATATACTGGGGCCAAACACTTGGCTTGTGACGACTCAAACTGGCCTAAAGGTCAGACAGTTTGGCGGTGAAGATTCTGTGGGGCAACTGTTATTACTGACCGTGCCAGATTCGGCTGCACGGACAATCAAAACTCCTTAAGTAATCCTAAAGCGTTGTCGCAACGATTAGGGTTCCTCTGGTTAGGATCGTGAATTCAATAACTTACAGAATGGGTAAAAGACTTTACACCTTGCACGCCCTCATCCCCTAGCCCCTTCT
>JANPLU010000033.1:0-76685 GCA_031422435.1 Acaryochloridaceae cyanobacterium VAR_48_metabat_390 | reverse complement strand
ACAGAATTATTGTGTCAATGCGCGATGCTGAACCGGATGATTCAATTGGGTAAGCCTGTCAGTGTTCCAGTTGCTGCTTAATCCAACCTCAATAAAGGGGGATTTCTGTCCTAGATTCCACTTATGCAACAACGCCGTTTTATTCTGAACTTGCTGTATCAATGGCAAATTATGATTTAACCAAGCTCAGTGAACTTATTAACCATTTCAATAACCTTCCAAAGCCCTCATTTGACAAACTGATTGAAGTCTTATCGTCTGATGCCATTTCAGGCTTTTCTGAAGACAAACGGTTACATCTTTGGGATAGGCTCAAAAAACTCACAACCAAGCATAGACGATTTTCTGATGCTGTATGGGTGTTGAGTGATGAGTTACTTTCTTCTATTGAGACAGTTGCCAACAAATTAGCTCCAACAACCCCTTTTTACCTCTATCAGCATTTATTCTCTAACAGAGACTTTGATCTTTATGAAGAAAAAGGCCATTGGGAAGAGCAACAAAAAAAGCTTAATGAACGCCGTCAAAAAGCTGTCGAGGAAATATTAAAATTAGGCGGAATCGAATCAGTTATTCAATTTGCTGAGGCTGCCGAATCAGTGCTGGGTCAAGTGGGACACTTTCTTGGACGTATCGCAAATGAAGAGATTGACAGAGTTTTGATACCTAAATATTTAGAGACAGAAAATCATAAACTCTCGTCTTTTATAAAAGGATATATCTGGAGTCGTTACTATACTAATGGCTGGTCTTGGGCTGATGAACTAGACAAGTCAGGATGGGCTGATGGACATTTCAGTCAGTTTCTCAGATATCTACCATTTGCTATTGAAACGTGGGATCGTGTCGAAAAGTGGCTAGCAAATTTACAGGGCGACTATTGGCTAAAAATCAATGTAAACCCCTATCAAGCAGATAACGCTTTAGATATTGCCATTGAAAAGCTAATTGAGCATAAAAGACCTAACGCCGCAATCAACTGTTTAGAGAGAATGCGTTCCGATAAACAGCCAATCAATTTAGACCTCTGTGTTAAAGCCTTGATTGATGCATTATCTTCATCAGAGCCATCAAGTTCAATGGATCCATATCACGTCGTAGAACTCATCAAGATGCTTCAGGAGACCCCAGAAGTAAATCCAGATGATCTTTTTCGTGTGGAGTGGGCTTATTTGCCTTTTCTAGATGGTCATTACGAAGCCACCCCAAAATCACTAGAAAATCGCCTCGCCAACGATCCAGAGTTTTTCTGTAAATTGATTCGCTTGATTTATCGCTCGAAGAATTCTAATATCGCTACTAATAATCCATCCGAGAAGACACAGGCAATTGCAACAAATGCCTATCAGTTACTTGACGAGTGGCGTACTCTCCCTGGAATGCAAGAAGATGGCAGTCTCAACGACTTTCATTTCTCAACTTGGCTTTACAGAGTGAAAGAAATTTGTATGGAATCTGGACATTTAGAGGTTGCATTCATCCATATAGGCCAGGTTCTTATTCATTGTCCACCTGACACAAATGGATTGTGGATTAATCAGACCGTAGCCGATGCACTGAATGCAAGAGATGCAGAAGATATGCGAGATGGATTCCACACAGGAATTTATAACTCGCTCGGTGCTCGTTTTGTTGATCCCACAGGAAAACCTGAGTTGGAGCTTGCTGAGCAATATCGACAGAAAGCCGAACAAGTCGAAAATGCTGGATATCAGCGTTTTGCAGTCACTCTTAGAAGTTTGTCAGAATCTTATGAACGTGATGCGCAGCGAGCCAGGCAGTCGGATTGGTTTGAAGAGGGATAATTTTCTTGGAAAAACAGTTTTTCTGATGTGTGATCGCTCAATCAGTCGTGGAGCGTTTGCAAAGGCGATCGCCACCATAGCCAAATAGAGTGCGATCTCTCTACTTTTCGTCCAATAAAAAATCCCCCCTGCGGAAAGAGTGCAATAGGGGGGAAATCTGAAGGAGCAATTGTCATGGCAATCAGAAAGGCTAACAGGCGCTAGCCTTTCTGAATGGGTGGTTACTTGCTTTCTGAAAATTCAGCGTCAATCACATCATCTTCAGAACCAGTGCTGCCGCCCGCAGAAGCATCAGAGCCTGCACCTGTAGAAGCATCAGGGGCGCCTTCACCCGCCTGCTGATACATGCTGGTGCCGATCGCATAGAGCGCCTGCTGAAGTTCACTCGTGAGGGTCTTCATTTGCTCAGAGTTGTCGGCGGCGATCGCCTCTTCGAGAGACTTGATCAAACCTTCGATCTTCTCTTTGTCCGCCGCAGGAACCTTATCGGCAAACTCAGCCACCTGTTTGTTGGCTTGGTAGACCAGCGTATCGGCTTGGTTTTTGACCTCCACCTTTTCTTTGCGCTCACGGTCAGCGTCGGCATTCACCTCAGCATCTTTAACCATGCGGTTCACTTCATCATCAGAAAGCGTAGAAGCTCCAGTGATATTGATAGACTGCTCCTTGCCGCTGCCCTTGTCCTTGGCGGTGACATTAAGGATGCCGTTGGCATCAATGTCAAAGGTAACTTCGATCTGAGGTACGCCACGCTGAGAGGGAGGAATACCATCCAAACGGAAGGTTCCTAAGCTCTTGTTGTCGTTCGCCAATTCGCGTTCGCCCTGAAGGACGTGGATTTCCACGTTGGTCTGACCATCCACGGCAGTCGAGAAGGTTTCCGACTTTTTGGTGGGGATGGTGGTATTGCGGGTAATGAGCTTCGTCATCACACCACCCAAGGTTTCTACACCCAGAGATAGCGGCGTTACGTCGAGCAATAGAATGTCCTTGACTTCGCCAGCCAGAACACCCGCCTGAATGGCAGCACCCACGGCGACCACTTCATCAGGGTTGACGGTTTGGTTAGGAGCTTTGCCCAAGACCTTACGCACCAGCTCCTGCACCGCAGGGATTCGGGTAGAACCGCCCACCAGCACGATTTCATCAAGGGCATTTTTGTCGATTTTGGCATCCCGTACCGCATTCTCAACGGGGATGCGGCAGCGATCAATGAGGTCAGCGCAAAGCTCTTCAAACTTGGCGCGGGTTAGGGTTGTGTCTAAATGCTGAGGGCCATCTTGAGTGGCCGTGATGAAGGGCAGGTTAATTTCGGCCTGGGTGACGCTAGATAGCTCAATCTTGGCCTTTTCTGCGGCTTCGGTGAGGCGCTGTAAAGCCTGACGATCTTTGCGCAGGTCAATTCCAGTGCTTTTTTGGAAGTCAGAGGCGAGGAAGTCTACAATTTTTTTGTCAAAGTCATCGCCACCCAAGTGACCGTCACCAGAGGTAGACATCACCTCAAACACGCCGTCGCCCACTTCTAAAATGGAGACGTCAAAGGTACCACCCCCCAAGTCAAAGACCAAGATGGTTTCGTTGCTCTTGCGGTCTAGGCCATAGGCCAGAGATGCAGCGGTCGGCTCGTTGATGATTCGCAGAACCTCAATGCCTGCGATTTTGCCCGCGTCTTTAGTAGCTTGACGCTGAGAGTCATTAAAGTATGCTGGAACCGTGATGACCGCCTGGGTTACTTTTTCGCCCAAATACTTACTGGCGTCATCAACGAGCTTCCGCAGCACCTGAGACGAAATTTCTTCAGGAGAGAACTGCTTGCCTGCGGCTGGGCAATCAATTTTGACGTTGCCGCCTGTGTTTAAAACTTTGTAAGACACTTCGGTCATTTCAGTGCCGACTTCATCCACACGGCGACCAATAAAGCGCTTCACCGAGTAAAAGGTGTTTTCGGGGTTCATGACGGACTGGCGCTTGGCAATTTGACCGACTAGGCGATCGCCATTTTTTGCAAAGGCCACCACCGAAGGCGTTGTGCGAAACCCTTCGGCATTTGCGATGACCGTAGGTTTGCCCCCTTCCATGACCGCAACGCAGGAATTTGTTGTCCCCAAGTCAATTCCAACCACTTTTGCCATAAGACGTTATTTCGCTCCTTGATCCAAAATTTAGTCGGCGCTCCAAACTGAATTGGTCTATCGCCTGCACTCTCTTCTATATAGTGGCGCTCTACAGCAGAAACCTTAAGGCGTATTTACCGAACCAACCGTAATCGGTTGCAGTTTTTGGGCGAAATCTAAAGCTGGCAATTCAAAGCTGGCAATTTAGAGTGGCAATGGTAAAGCTGGCGCAAACTCTGCTGCCTAAGAGAGCTGTGCTAACATCTTTAAAAATGTCTTTGTCAAGCATTTATGGGCAAAGTTCTGGTTTTAAACGCTTCCTACGAGCCTTTGAACATTACAAGCTGGCGACGTGCCATTGTTTTGTTGATAAAAGAGAAAGCTGAGCAGGTTGAGCATAATGGGAAGTATGTGTACGCAAACTTCCCACTGCCGACCGTGATTCGCCTGCGCCAGTTCATCCACTTACCCCACAAAGAAATTTCCCTCACGCGCCGCAATATATTGAACCGTGATGGACATTCTTGCCAATATTGCAGCTACAGCGGCGATGACTTAACCCTAGATCACGTCATGCCCAAGTCACGGGGCGGGGGCGACAGTTGGGAGAATATTGTTGCCGCCTGTGTGAAGTGCAACGTCAAAAAAGGCAATCGCACCCCCCAAGAAGCGCGAATGCCCCTGCACCAAAACCCAAGACGACCGTTTAGTAGCCTGTACTTTGAAGTGAATAAACAGGTGCAGAATGGCGGTCATCAAGAGTGGCGCAAATACATGATTGGCCTATGAATGTGAAATGGGATATTAAGTGTGAATATCCCATAGAAATAAATCATCCCTCAGAGTAAGACCACTCTATCCCTGTGGCACCCTATGATGAAGAGAGTGTGAAAGTGGATCGGCGTCAAGACTCAATCATTAACCTTTTAATTTCTGAATACTCCTGAGCGTCCTATGGTGCAGAGTTCTTTGTCCACTGCTGATGTTGAGCCTTCCCTGGCATTACACCCCACAGAAATCTTGCTGGGAGACGGTGAAAAAATCCAGTCTCGCCTGGGGTTGTCTAGCCCAACTCAGCGCATTGCGGATGCCCGTGGAGACGCACTAATCCGCGTCCTTGACAAGCACCGAGGCGAGCGGCATCTTGTGATTTTGCAAGACTTCCCTGACCCCGATGCGTTGGCATCGGCCTGGGCCTATCGACTGATTGCAGAGCGCTTTGAAATTCAGTCCGATATTGTCTACGGCGGTACCCTGAGCCACCAAGAAAATATTGCCCTCGTAAAGCTGACCGGACTTCCGGTGCAGCGTTGGAATTGCCCCACCGCAAAGGCAAAAGACTGGTCTGTTTATAAAGGCTGCGTGCTGATTGATAACCAGGGCACGACCAGTCAACTCATGCCCTTAGTACAGCAGGCAAAACTCCCCATTCTGGTGGTGATTGACCATCACAGCTCTCAGGATGACCTGCACGCCGAATTTTTGGATATTCGTACCCACACTCGCGCGACGGCAACGATTCTGACCCAGTATCTTCAGGCTGGGCTGCTGCATCTCGACAACGGAACCAGCGAGCATGTCAAGTGCGCCACGGCACTCATGCATGGGCTTCGGTCTGACACCAACGGTCTTCGACAGGCTCAAGAAGAAGACTTTTTGGCGGCGGCTTACCTGAGTCGGTTTTATGACGCGCAAACGCTGAATACGGTATTGCAGTCTACCCGCTCTAAACAGGTGATGGATGTAATTGAGCGATCGCTCAAGAACCGCTCCATCCAAAACAATGTCAGCATTGCTGGGGTAGGCTTTTTGCGCTACGACGACCGTGATGCCATTCCCCAAGCGGCAGATTTTTTAATCACCGAAGATAACGTCCATACGGCGGTGGTCTACGGCATTGCCCATGATGAGGATGAGGAACTAGAGCTGGTGGTTGGCTCTCTGCGAACCACTAAAATTACCCTCGACCCCGATGAGTTTATTAAAGAAGCCTTTGGGCAAGACGCCCAGGGTCGATTCTTTGGCGGGGGGCGATCGCTGGCGGGCGGTTTTGAGATTCCGATGGGCTTTTTATCGGGTCTAAACGAAAACTCTGAGTACGCCAAACTGAAGTGGAGCGTCTTTGATACTCAGATCAAGCAAAAGCTGCTGCGCCTGATCAACCCCGAAGGCAGCATGATTCGCACCAACTAGTCGCCCTCGTACTTCAGAAACTTTTTGCACCCATTGCAGTGCAGCATCTTTCTGAGATAAGTTAACATTAGTTAATAAAAGCAATAAAGTTACATCCGGCCCCCATTCAGCCAGGAGGAATGAGATCTCGTGAATAATAAGCGGTGGAGAAATGCAGGACTATACGTCCTTTTAGGGATTGTGGTCTTGGCTTTGGCGACCTCTTTCTTAGACAAACAGCCTGTAGCAAAAGAAACCTGGCGCTACAGTCAGCTCATTGAGGCAGTTGAAAATCGCAAGATTGAAAAGATCGGCTTGAGCGCAGATCGCAGCCAAGCCCAAGTCATCACGGCAGACGGTACTCGGGTACAGGTTAATCTTCCCCCTGACCCTCAGCTCATTGATATCTTGACCGAAAATAAGGTTGATATTAATGTGATGCCGCCAACGGATGAAGGCTTTTGGGTCAGAGCAGCGAGTACATTCTTAGTGCCTATCGCACTACTGGTGGGTCTGTTTGTTCTATTCCGTCGCGCTCAAAGTGGTCCTGGAAACCAGGCCATGAACTTTGGCAAGTCTAAAGCACGCGTCCAGATGGAGCCTCAAACCCAGATTACGTTTAACGATGTGGCAGGGATTGAGCAAGCCAAGCTGGAACTGAGCGAAGTCGTTGACTTCTTAAAAAATGCAGATCGCTTCACGGCTGTGGGGGCCAAAATTCCGAAGGGCGTTCTGCTGGTCGGCCCTCCTGGTACAGGCAAAACCTTGCTGGCAAAGGCTGTCGCAGGGGAAGCGGGTGTTCCGTTCTTCTCTATCTCTGGGTCTGAGTTTGTTGAAATGTTTGTGGGTGTGGGTGCATCCCGCGTTCGTGATTTGTTTGAGCAGGCTAAGGCCAATGCGCCCTGCATCGTCTTTATTGATGAAATTGACGCGGTAGGCCGTCAGCGGGGTGCAGGTCTTGGTGGCGGTAACGATGAGCGCGAACAAACCCTCAACCAGCTCTTGACTGAAATGGACGGGTTTGAAGGCAATACGGGCATTATCATCATTGCGGCTACAAACCGTCCTGATGTGTTGGATTCCGCACTGCTGCGTCCCGGTCGTTTTGACCGTCAAGTGGTGGTAGATCGTCCAGACTACAAGGGTCGTCTCGAAATTCTGAACGTTCACTCTCGCGGTAAGACCTTGAGCAAGGACGTGGATCTTGAAAAGATTGCCCGCCGTACTCCAGGGTTCACGGGTGCAGATTTATCTAATCTGCTCAACGAGTCTGCGATTCTTGCGGCTCGTCGCAACCTGACCGAAATTTCTATGGATGAAGTCAACGACGCGATCGACCGCGTGTTGGCAGGACCTGAGAAGAAAGATCGCGTCATGAGCGAAAAGCGTAAGGTTTTGGTGGCCTATCACGAAGCAGGTCATGCTTTAGTAGGTGCGCTGATGCCTGACTACGATCCGGTTCAAAAAATTAGCATTATTCCTCGCGGTCGTGCAGGCGGTCTAACTTGGTTTACCCCCAGTGAAGACCAAATGGAGTCTGGCCTTTACAGCCGCTCTTATCTGCAAAACCAAATGGCGGTTGCCTTGGGCGGCAGAATCGCTGAAGAGATTATCTTTGGCGAAGATGAAGTGACCACAGGGGCTTCCAATGACCTTCAGCAGGTGGCGCGAGTTGCCCGTCAGATGGTGACGCGGTTTGGCATGAGCGATCGCCTAGGCCCTGTTGCCCTCGGTCGTCAGCAGGGCAACCCCTTTATGGGGCGCGACATCATGGCAGAGCGGGATTTCTCTGATGAGACTGCTGCTGCGATTGATGACGAAGTTCGAAATCTGGTGGATCAAGCCTACCGTCGAGCCAAGGATGTTTTGGTCAAAAACAAGCTGGTTCTCGACAAAATTGCTGACATGCTGGTAGAAAAGGAAACCGTTGACTCTGAAGAGCTTCAGGGGATTCTGAATACGAGCGATGTGACCATGGCGGCGATCGCGTAGACCAAGCGCCTCAGCTTCTTTAATTCAATACCTCACTTAATAGCCCAGTCACATTTCATAACCGTGGCTGGGCTATTGCTTTGGAGAAAAGGAGGATAAAGAATGCCGCAAAACCCTGGTAAATTGATAAAGTTAAACGCCTGAACCCTGCCGCCGGATACCTTGGAATGGATTTAGAACTCGCCCAGCTTTTTGTCAACGGCATTGCCGTTGGCTCCATTATTGCCTTAGCTGCGGTGGGGCTAACGCTCACCAACGGCATCTTACGCCTTCCTAACTTTGCCCACGGAGATTTTCTGACCCTGGGTGCCTATATGGCGCTGCTGTTTGACACGCAGATTTTAGATGCTGTGATTGGCAATACAGAGCTGAGAATATGGGTGGCGATCGCCCTAGGCAGCACTATCACCATTGCAGGTTTTCTGCTTAGCGAGTATTTGATCTGGAAGCCGATGCGCAGCCGTCGCGCGAACTCGACTACGCTGATTATTATTTCGATTGGGTTAGCGCTGTTTCTGCGCAACGGCATTATTTTTATTTGGGGCGGCGGCAACCAAAGCTATGACCTGCCCGTCCAGACAGCGCTCGATATTGTGGGGTTAAAAATCCCCTATTACAGACTGGTGGTGATTGGACTGGCATTGTTAGCAGTCTTGGGGTTACATCTGCTGCTGCAAAATACCAAAATTGGCAAAGCCATGCGCGCCGTTGCCGATGACCTAGACCTTGCCAGCGTCTCCGGCATTGACGTGCAGCGGGTTGTGCTGTGGACTTGGATTATTGCGGGGGGGCTAACGGCACTCTCAGGTGGGCTGTACGCGTTAATTCAGGCAGCACGGCCTAACATGGGCTGGTTTTTGATTATGCCGATGTTTGCCTCTATTATTTTGGGCGGCATTGGCAACCCCTATGGCGCGATTGTAGGTGCCTTTATTATCGGCATTGCCCAAGAGGTCAGCACCTACTGGATTCCGACAGAATATAAGGTAGCTGTAGCGCTTGTGGTTATGGTTTTGGTACTGCTGGTGAAGCCTCAGGGCTTGTTTAGAGGGACGGGCTAACCGTTATCAAACCGATACTTGTTGCGTTACCACTGTAAAATCAACGTCTTCATAGACTGCTGCAACAGAGCAAGAAAAGCCTAGACTCGCTAGATGCACTTGGTCTTGTGCCTCAAAGGTGCATAACACCCATTGTCCATCAGTATTACGGCGAAAACACTCAACGCGCATGAGGGTTTGACTCACCAGCACATACTCTTGCAAAGACTCTAACTTACGGTGATCAGCAAATTTATCGCCTCGGTCAAAAGCTTCTGTGGTGTTAGATAAAACCTCGACAATAAGGCTTGGATAGCGCAGAAAATTCATAAAGCTGCGATCGCGGGGGTCACAGCTTACAGTAACGTCTGGATAGTAGTAGGCACTGCTCTCTTCTATGTGAACTTTCGTATCCGATATGTAGGCTCGACAATCGCCGCCCCGAATATGGCTTCTCAGGAGTGAAAAAAAATTGCCAGCAATAAGAACATGGGTGTTGCTGGCTCCAGCCATTGCATAGGCGTAACCTTGGCGATATTCGTGCTTTGCTGGGCTATCTTTCTCCGCTTCAAGGTAAGCCTTTGGCTCAAGAAAGTTTGTCTGTGGGCTGGCAACCATGTCGAATCAGATGAGTGCTTGCCTATGATCCTAGACCAATGCAATCAGATTATGCGACTCAGCAGATCTACTGAATCTCAAAGTAATATTGGGATAGACCTAACATTGACCTAACCTAATGGTGTTCCGTGCAGGGGAGTAATGCTGAATGACTAAGGCAACACTTTGTGATCAGGATTTTCTGCAATGGACACAGCAGCAGGCTGAACATCTGCGCCAAGGTTATTGGGCAGGGTTAGACGTTGAAAATTTGGTCGAGGAATTAGAAACTTTGGGTCGCAGTGAACAAAGGGAACTCGGCAGTTATCTACAGGTGCTGCTGATGCATTTACTGAAGTGCCAGTATCAACCCGAAAAGAGAACTCAAAGCTGGAATGCTACGCTCTCTCACTGTCGGGACAAGATCCAAGACTGTTTAGAAGATACGCCGAGCTTGCAGCGATTTTTACAAGATTCTGAATGGGTGGCGAAATACTATCGACGTGCTCGTCGGGATGCGGCGAAAGAAAGGCAGATATCAACAGCGATTTTCCCAGCAGAATGTCCTTATACCGTTGAGCAAAATCTAGGTCCAACTTTTTTAAGCCGATCTTTGTAGCATTAAGCGCATAGCGCAAGCCGTTAGCTACAAACTTTTGCCGCTAAGCTTTTGTAGTAATCTAATGAGGGCGCAGAGGATGCCTGAAAATTTCTCCAGCGCAGCGAATCCAACCCTATAATCCAGATGGGTATTGGTTCAATGCTCTGGAGTGTTTGTGTGCCTTTAGTTCGTTCAATTGGCGAACCCTCCTGCGTTTCCTTGCCCTCTGCTGAACCTATTCTGTGCGAGCCTATGCCCCGTCGTAACGATCTCCACAAAATTTTGCTGATTGGCTCTGGTCCCATTGTGATTGGTCAGGGTTGTGAGTTTGATTATTCTGGAACCCAAGCCTGTAAAGCGCTGCGAGATGAAGGCTATGAAGTGGTGCTGGTGAACTCTAACCCAGCCACCATCATGACGGATCCAGAGACGGCGGATCGCACCTATATTGAGCCGCTAACGCCGGAAATTGTCGAGAAAATTATTGCCAAAGAACGTCCCGATGCCCTACTGCCCACGATGGGGGGGCAAACGGCGCTGAATTTGGCGGTGACGCTGGCTAAAACAGGGGTTTTAGAGCGCTATGGTGTGGAGCTAATTGGCGCAAAACTTCCGGCGATCGAAATGGCGGAAGATCGCAAGCTCTTTAAAGAAGCAATGGAGCGCATTGGCGTACCGATGTGCCCATCGGGGTTAGCCGAAACCTTTCAAGAGGCGCGGGAGATTGCTCAGCAGATTGGCACTTACCCGCTTATTATTCGGCCTGGTTTTACCTTGGGCGGCACTGGGGGCGGTATTGCCTATAACCAAGAGGAATTTGAGTTAATTGCCCAGTCTGGCCTAGACGCAAGCCCTGTCTCCCAAATCCTAGTCGAGAAATCCCTGATCGGCTGGAAAGAGTATGAGCTAGAGGTAATGCGAGATCTGGCGGATAACGTGGTAATTATCTGCTCTATCGAAAACATTGACCCGATGGGGGTTCATACGGGCGACTCCATTACCGTTGCCCCAGCCCAAACCCTGACCGACAAAGAATATCAGCGTCTGCGAGATGCTTCAATTAAAATCATCCGTGAAATTGGGGTAGAGACGGGTGGCTCTAACATTCAGTTTGCCGTGAACCCTGTGACGGGCGACATGATTGTGATTGAGATGAACCCACGGGTGTCAAGGTCTTCTGCACTTGCGTCTAAAGCGACGGGTTTTGCGATCGCCAAAATTGCCGCAAAGCTTGCGGTCGGCTACACCCTCAACGAGATCCCCAACGACATTACCAAGAAAACCCCCGCCAGCTTTGAGCCGACCATTGATTACGTCGTTACCAAAATTCCCCGCTTTGCCTTTGAGAAATTCCCAGGTTCAGAACCGACCTTGACCACCCAAATGAAGTCTGTGGGCGAGGCTATGGCGATTGGACGAACGTTTCAGGAATCATTCCAGAAGGCGCTACGCTCGATGGAAAATGGACGCTTTGGCTGGGGCTGCGATCGCGACGAAACACTCCCCACTCTCGATCAAATTCGCGCTGGGCTGCGAACCCCAAGCCCTGACCGGATCTATACCCTGCGCCACGCCATGCAGTCTGGCCTGAGCGTCAGCGAAATTTATGAAATTACTGGAATTGATCCGTGGTTTTTAAACGAGATGCAGGAGCTGCTCGAAACCGAGAATTTTTTGAAGCAGTCTCAGCTTTCGGCACTAGACTACGACATCCTGTGGGCGATTAAGCGCCAAGGCTTTAGCGATCGCCAAATTGCCTACGCCACCCACACACCCGAAGACGACGTGCGCGCCTATCGTAAGTCTCTGGGCGTAATCCCCGCCTACAAAACCGTCGATACCTGCGCGGCAGAATTTGAGGCACTAACGCCTTACTACTACTCCACCTACGAAACTGAAACCGAGGTGCTGCCTTCCACCCGCCGGAAGGTGATGATTCTAGGCTCTGGCCCTAACCGTATTGGACAAGGAATTGAGTTCGACTACTGCTGCTGTCACGCCGCCTATGCCCTCAGCGAAGATGGCTTTGAAACCATCATGGTCAACTCCAACCCTGAGACGGTTTCGACTGACTACGACACCAGCGATCGCCTGTACTTTGAGCCGCTCACTAAAGAAGACGTCCTTAACGTTATAGAAGCTGAAAACCCAGAGGGCATCATTATTCAGTTTGGCGGTCAAACGCCGCTCAAGCTAGCCGTACCCCTCTCTGACGCAAAAGCGCCCATTTGGGGCACTTCACCCGACTCAATTGATGCGGCAGAAGACCGCGAGCGGTTTGAGAAAATTCTGCGGGAGCTAGATATTAAGCAGCCTGCCAACGGCATTGCCCGCAACTTTGAGGAATCTTTAGCGGTGGCACAGCGCATTCAGTACCCTGTGGTGGTTCGCCCCAGCTACGTGTTGGGCGGTCGCGCGATGGAGATCGTCTACTCCGACGCGGAGCTAGAGCGCTACATGACCTACGCTGTCCAAATCGAGCCAGATCACCCGATTCTAATCGACAAGTTTTTAGAGAACGCCATTGAAGTGGACGTGGATGCGATCGCCGACCACACTGGAGCCGTCGTTATTGGCGGCATCATGGAGCATATTGAACAGGCAGGCATCCACTCTGGCGACTCGGCCTGCACCCTGCCTAGCCTGTCCCTCAGTGCCCCTGTTCTTGACCAAATCCGCACCTGGACGATTCAGCTTGCCAAAGCCCTGAAGGTGATTGGCCTGATGAATATTCAGTTTGCCGTGCAGGGCGAACAGGTTTTTATCATTGAGGCAAATCCTCGCGCCTCGCGCACCGTGCCCTTTGTGTCTAAGGCCATTGGAAGCCCCCTAGCAAAAATTGCGGCGCGATTGATGTCTGGCAAAACCTTAGCGGATCTGGGCATCACAGAAGAGAAAATCCCCAGCCATATTTCTGTCAAAGAAGCCGTTTTACCCTTTGAGAAGTTCCCTGGAACTGACACGATTCTGGGACCTGAAATGCGCTCTACGGGCGAAGCGATGGGAATTGACCAAGATTTTGGTCGTGCCTATGCAAAGGCGCAGCTCTCAGCCAACCAAAAGATTCCTCTATCAGGCACCGTGTTTGTGACCATGAATGACCGCGATAAGCACGCGATTATTCCGGTGGTCAGAGACTTGATTGCGATGGGGTTTAAGGCGATCGCCACCACGGGCACCCGCAAAGTATTGCAAGACGCAGGCTTAGACGTGGCGCTGGTATTCAAGCTCCATGAAGGTCGCCCCCATGTTTTGGATGGCATTAAAAATAGTCAAATCCAGCTTATTCTCAATACCCCTTCTGGGGAAGAAGCGCAGGCAGACGGTCGCCTGATTCGGCGATCGGCGTTGACCTATAAAGTTCCGATTGTGACCACCATTGCAGGGGCAAAGGCTACCGCTGCCGCCATCAAAGCCTTACAGTCTGACCCATTGGATGTCAAAGCCATTCAGGACTACCACCTCACGCTTCTGTCTAAATGACGCACTAAAGGTTTTACAAAAATAAATACTGAACGGCTTTAACAGGGAGCATTCGTTACATGGCAAAGGGTCGAAAAGTCACGTTTTATAGCCCAACCTTTAAAAAAGGAGATCAAGAAGCTGCCTCAGCTTGCATCACCATCCATGTTGGAAATGGTGACGTTGAGGGCATTATGCAGGTGGTTGCTGAAAAAGGCGGCGTTTGGAATGAAAAAAGAACGCTGTTTATTCCCTACCCCTGCGCCTTTGTTGAAATTGAGACTATTAAGGAAAAAGATGACTTCGCGGATCTTTTGTAAAAAACCACGCTGGATCTGCCTTAAGCGTTTGACTTTGGTCAATGTCCAGTCAAAGTTTTGAAATAAGCGTACTCTTACTGCGTTACAACACTTTGACTGGCACAGGTGAGGATTTGGGAAGCACAGGGAGCGATCGCTCGATTCGTGCTTTCCCCATCGAGTACGTTACGCTATAGCTGATTGCCAACAGCCACAGCCACACCCTCGGATAGCGCGGCTCTAGGTAAGGCTGAAGCCGTCGCACAAAAGTCGGAAACCAGCTTTGGAGCAAGGCATTCACAAACGCTGCCATCGTAAAGCTCCAGTAGCTTTGGAGCCATCGCAGCATATCCATTGGCCCTACTAAGTCCCAAATCCAGTACAGCAGTGCCGGATTAGTCCAGGCTGCTTTGATTGCCATGCGGTTGAAAGGTAGCCAGCCAAAGCGATCTTTCACAAACCCATCCGCCATTTCTGGGGTTTCCCCTGCCAAAATGCCAAAAAAGGTATTCAGCATGGAATTGACGCGCTGGGGCGGAATCTGCCGACCTGTGGGCACCATCATGCCCCGCGAAAATAGCCAGGTGACGGCAATGTTGCTCTGATAGGCGCGGATTTGATTAAGGTCTTGCGCCTTTACGAGGTTATTTCTAAGCGCAGTATCGAGTAAGTCCGTCAAACGCGGTAGGTTTCGTACAATTGACCCAAAGCCTGTAAACACCAGCGGTGACTGCATGGAGGCGGCATCTCCAATCGCCACTAAGCGGT
This sequence comes from Acaryochloridaceae cyanobacterium VAR_48_metabat_390, assembly GCA_031422435.1. Lineage (GTDB taxonomy): Bacteria > Cyanobacteriota > Cyanobacteriia > Thermosynechococcales > Thermosynechococcaceae > JAAURS01. The sequence continues at coordinate 61,835 of JANPLU010000033.1, read as the reverse complement.
CATAGGCTACGGTGCGATCGCGGTCATTGGCGCTGAAGTGACCGGGGATATAGCCAAAGGTCGGCTTAAGCCAAGTGAGTTTGTCGAGATCGCAGCGGCGATACTCTGGCAAGATGGCGAAAAAATCTTCGTACATTTCCAGCAGTGAGCCTGGATTGTCAGGATGCACTTGGTGGTAGTGAAACAGATAAAAGGTCAGTTCGTTGCCAGGGCCAGGAAAAAGCTCCCAAATGAGCTGTCGCCCCCGCGAAATATCGCCGTGGCTGTTGAGAACATCCCCAAAAGATGAATTCCATACGGCTGGGTCAACGCCAGAAACAACGGCACCAACCGTTGGACAGACGCTATCAAAGGTACGTCCGCCGTTCAGCTGCCAAGCGATGGGAGAGGCCGTGCCCATTGCGTCGATTAAGATTTTTCCGGTGGCCTCTTTGAGTGTTTGATCCGGAAGGTAGGTACTCTGCACTTTCACTCGGTGGGGCTGGATGTCGGCTCGAGTAAATTCGGTGTAGTCCCAGATTTCGCCACCCGCTCTGCAGAGTTTTTCGCCGCAGACCTGCAAAAGCTTGGCTGAATTGACAGCAATGTTCAGCACTGTCGGCGTATGGAGAATTGCGGCCTTGGCCTGGGGTGGGTTATTGGCATCAAAAAACTTATGAAAGCCATCGACATATTCGCGGGCAATTAAGTCTTCAAACTCAGCGGCGGTAAATAAACCTAAATCAATTAAGTTTTGAAATTCTGCCCGCGAGATATTCCATTCTCGATGCATCCGTCCAAAGGGGAGTCGCTCTATGAGCAGTACGCGATAGCCCAACTTCGCCATGACTGCCGCATGAATCACCCCAAGGGCACCGCCTAAATAGATCAGGTCATAGGTGGGCAGGTCATCGGCATTGGCAGCATCGCCTTGAAAGATCACCTGACGAGGCTGCTGAGGTGAATGTACATTATCGCGCCAGCGCTGCTCCCACCAGTAGACTCGCTTGAGATCAGCTTCGCCTTTGGGCATCTGCTGAAAGTATTTAACGGTTAGGGGGTATTGCTGGGCTAAGCCCTCAAAGATGGAGGTTTGGGTGAGATCGATTTGAGGCGGTGCTGGATACCGGATCGGAAACGCTTTGGCTAAATCTTGCTGAAGTTTTTTAAGAAATGTTGATTCGTTACGAGGAAACGACTTGCTCCATCGAAATACTTTGAGGTAGGTGGTACGCTGTACAGACCAAACAAAAATAGACCACTCTGCTTCTGGCAAATGCTTTACACAGCAGCCTTCTGCTGTATTAACTTTTGTGCCCAGCACTGGCTGAAAGTTTTTCTGGAGCCAAGTTTTGACGCGATGGGTATCAGGTGTGGGGACTTCAGTGTAAAAGATTTCTTGCATTTTGCTCGCGCCGAAGGGGAAGCGTTAAAAATAGGTTAAGATGCCGAGTGCAGTTCTAAGAAATGTGACGCAAACTTTTTACATCAGGGGGAATAATGAATCATCCTAGCGCTTTGGAGACCCGCAGCGGTAGCCAAAGCCCAATTACAGAAGAGCTGATTGCTGCAACGATCGCAGGGTTGGTGAGTAGTGCCTATGCCGAAGGGCAATCTTTAAATGATTTGACTCGCCTCGTTTTGGCAGATGACCCTGAGTTAGACCAGATGACGCGCCAATGGCTTAGTGAAATTGTGACGGAAGCTTGGCAAGATTTATCGCCAGAGTCTGAGTGGCTAGACGCAGCCTAAGTTTTAAGGGGTCAAGGTGCCCATGCCGCTAAAGGGATATTCTTCAAGGCTGGGGGTTTTGGCTGTGCCCTGAAGTAAAACGCCAAAGCCGCCTAAGCCTAACGGATTGATGAGCGCATGGAGTGCTTCTCGTTGTCGCAGGATGTCCATGAAGTTGGCGGCTGAAGCTGCGTTGAGGTTAAGGCGATCGCCCAAACCTAGCGCCATCAAAAATAGCCCCTGCTGCACATAGGAAATAGTCTGAAGCCCCAGCGTCTTACCCTGCTGTTCTAACGCCGTGAAATTAACGTGGGCGGTGATATCTTGCTGCCCCACTGCCCAATAAGGGTCTTCGTGGTGTGCCTGTTGGTAGTAGCACTGGAGCGTACCTTGACGGCGCTGAGGGCTGTAGTATTGGGCGGCAGTGTAGCCATAGTCAATAGTTAAAACGTAGCCGTGGCAAAGCTTTTGAGAAACGGTGGTGAGCCAATCTAAGGCGGCTAAGTTGATTTCGCTGCGGTAGCCATCAGGGTAGGCGGCTATGTCCATGTTCAGGTCTACTAGGTACTGCTGAAGTGCGGGTGTGGAAGGCTCGGCAACAACCTCTGCAAATTGGATTCGATCTGAAGCAGCGCCCATAACGTCTGCTGTCACAAAAACTTCTTGTAACCGCCCCGCCTGGATTTTAATACGATGCACTGGAAATGCATCCACTAGCTCGTTAGAAAAAAAGCAGCCTGTAATGCTCTGGCTGGGGATGTCTGCCCAAGTTTTCCAGGTGACTGTATGGTCTGCTGCGAAGGCTTTGAGTTTATGCTGCTGCTCAGCAATTAAAACAGACGCTTTCTCAATGATGATGTATTCCAAGGCATCCCAGAAGGCGGCGTAGTCTGGGTTAGAGGATAGGTGGGAAGTTGGTGTGCTGCGATCGCACAAATAGCCCAGCACATCAGCGGCAATCAGCCCCTGACCTGCCCCCATTTCAACAACCTGAAAAACACTAGGGCGCTCTAAAGAAACCCATAAATCTAGAAACTGCTCTGCCAGCAGTTCACCAAAGTCTGCGCCCAAATGAGGAGACGTTACAAAATCTCCTCCCGCTCCAATTTTTTGGCGCTGAGCTGTATAGTAGCCTAGCTTTGGCTCGTACAATACCCACTCCATGAAGGTTGAAAACGTAACCCGCTGCTGAGGCGTTTCAGCAATACGAGCAGCAATGCAACACCGCAATGAAGTGTCATCAATATTGGCTGTTGATTGGGCTGGCGGAGATTGAGTCATGCCAATGGAAGAAGAGGTGCCTATCCATTCTGCATGAAAGTGCAGGAAGAAAAATGGATAAGGCTCAAGATGGATTGCTCAGCCACACCGCCACGACGGTTCCACTCCCAGATTTTGTGGGAACCAGATTGAGATAAAAAGGTTTAGCCGTTCCTTTTTTGATTTCGTACAGTAGCCCGCCCCCATAACCTGCGGCAATGGGCGTCGCTTTGTAGTCGAGCTGCTCTAGGCTGGAGCTGAAATAGCTTGAAAAAAGCTGGTCAGGGGTTTGGTCTGCCACCAGCTTAAGGCTATCAATTTCAGAATTTGCCGTGGGGTTGGTTTCAAACCCTTGGGGATCTTCACCGCCTAAGTCTGTGAAGATCGCTGTAGGGGTCGTCAGTTGATCAGGCGTAACGCTAGCTTCATTTCCGTTACTGGCGGTTGGAAGTTGACCTAAGATACTCTTTGTGAAATCTTCTGGAACCTGGACGGCATTTTTTAAATCTGCGAGTGCTAACGGATTGGGTGCAAGGACATAAACGGTAGTGCTGCCGTCCACTAAAACATTTAGATACTGACTAGTACCCTGCTTCTCAATTTGATAAACCTTTCGACTGGCTTCCGTAATAGTTGGCTTAATAGAAAACTTTTTGAGGGGTAACTGCTTTTCAAAAAACTGAGTCACGTCACTTAAGGGCTTTTGGGTATCAAAGCAAGAGGGAAGTCCGGAACAGCCAGGGATCGCATTGGGGAAGTTAGGGAAATCGCTCATAGGGTCACTGCTGCTGCTAGAACCCTGTTTGTCTGCCGTTAATAAGGGTTTCTGAGGCGGCACGTCGCGGGGCGATCTTTCTCCAGGTGCTGGGGCTTCGGTTTTTTTGACTAAGCCACGCACCACTAATCCCTTGGGGGGAATGACTGCCAAGGCTGATTTTCTGATAATTGAGCGCTTAATAACCCGCTTAGGCATCTTGAGGGTTGGCAGCGCACTCACTTTAACGGTCTTGGGTTTGGGTGCAACGACCTTGGGTGGTGGCTCTGGAAGTGGCACGAGCAAAACAAACGCATGAATACCAATAGAAGCCAGCAACATCGGCTTCATGAAGGGACGAAGCGCAGGCGGAAAGCTGATGTTTTTGAACGTTAAGAATTTTGGAAGAGACAGCGTACGAGCCATAGTTTCAAGCAAGAAAATAACGAAAAAATATTTAACTGAATCGCTGTCTTGATACTTTATAGCACCCTATATTTCTTTAAGACTGACTACTCGGCACAGACCTTTAGTAGTAATTAAGCTTCTATAAAAAACAACCATACCAAGATTTTAGTTTGTCACAGCACCCTGGTGAATGATATCTCTAAGCTAAATTCTAAAGTTTAAAAATACTGAAAATAAACCTAATCTTAAACTGAATTTATTGTTTTCTTTATCTAAGGTTAACCATTTTTCTATATGAATATTGTGGGGTATCTAAACAAGCATTTTGACTATCTTTAGATTGGAGAACGTAATGGGTCTTAACGCCATAACTGCACGTCGTGCTTTTACTGTTTCTGTTGTAACACTTGCAGTCTCGGTTACTCCTTTGTTTGCGGCGATCGCCCAAGCTGTAACCCTCAATGGCGCTGGAGCGACCTTTCCTGCTCCGCTGTATGAGCGCTATGTTCGTGAGTTCAAGAGCAAAAATCCCGATACTACTGTCAACTATCAGGCAATCGGCAGTGGCGGTGGTGTAAAGCAATTTCAAGCGGGTTCGGTTGACTTTGGCGCAAGTGATTCTGCCATGACCGATGAACAGATGGAAAAGGTTGATCGGAATCGCGGTACCTTGCTGGTGCCTACAGCGGCTGGTGCTGTAACCGTTGCCTATAATGCCCCTGGGGTTCCTGCTGGCTTAAAGCTCACTCAGGCCGCTGTTGGCGAAATCTTCGGTGGAAAAATCACAAAGTGGAATGACCCAGCCATTGCTAAAACAAACCCTGGCGTAAACCTGCCGGATCAGGCTATTAAATTAGTGGTTCGTGCAGATGGTAGTGGTACAACGTTTGTGTTTACCAATGCCGTCAGCGCCGCAAGCTCCTTCTTTCGTGGAAAAATCGGCGTTAGCACTGCACCCAAGTGGGCTGCTAACCCTTTGACCGGTAAAGGTAATGCAGGCGTTGCCGCTACCGTTCTACAAACCCCCAATTCTATGGGGTATGTGGAGCTGGCTTCAGCGAAGCAAAATAACATGACCTTTGCTGCTGTTCAGAACAAAAAAGGTGAATTTGTAACGCCTTCGCTTCAAACGACTAACGAAGCGTTAGCCAACATCAAGTTTCCGGCTAATTTTCGGGTTTTTGAAGGAAATCCAGCATCGGGCTATCCTATTGTGGGCATGACTTGGATGTTGGTCTACAAAACATACGAAGCTGATAAGCTGCCTGCGGTTAAGCAGTGGATTAAGTGGGTGCTGAGCGATGGACAGAAGATCAACCCTACCCTGGATTACGGAGTTGTTCCTGAGCCTGTGATTCAAAGAGTGCTTCAGCAACTTGAAGCAAGCGTTAAAGCTCAGTAAAAACTGATTTTTAGCCAAGCCTATCGGTAGGGACGCAATGTATTGCGTCCCTACCGTGCGTTATATTTTTTCAGAAGCCGCTTAACTCAAATGACAGAAGCCTTGGAGCCTACTCAGTCTAACCTGCCTCAACGCTCTCCAGTGCCTACGGAGTCCTGGGTGAGCCAATTTGGGGATGGTGGATTTCGGGGCATTTCGTTTTTGGCGGCACTGCTCACCGCATCCATCCCATTTTGGATGTGCGTGCTGATTTTTAAGGACGCACGCCCTGCGATCGCCAAGTTTGGCCTTGCCTTTCTATGGACGCAAGAATGGAACATTGACCAATCCCTATTTGGGGCACTTCCCTACATTTACGGCACCTTGGTTAGCTCTGCGATCGCCCTTTTCCTCGCACTCCCCATCGGCGTTGCCGTTGCTATTATCACCAGCGAGAAAGTCTTGCCAGAAGGGCTGCAAACGCCCATTGCATTTTTGGTTGAGCTAATTGCCGCCATACCTAGCGTGATTGTGGGGTTATGGGGACGGTTTATTTTAATTCCGGCCTTAGAGCCATTTCAACAATTTCTATACAGCCATTTTAAGTGGATTCCCATCTTTAACACTCAGCCTTTTGGCCCCAGCATGTTGATGGCAGGGGTGGTTTTAGCCATCATGATAGTGCCGACAATCGCCGCCATCAGTCGGGAAGTGTTTCTCGCCATCTCCCAAGATCTTCGCAATGGTGCCTTTGCCCTCGGCGCAACCCAATGGGAGAGCATTATGTTTATTACCCTACCCGCCGCCGCCTCGGGCATTTTTGGAGCTGCAAGTCTTGCCCTGGGTCGGGCATTGGGCGAAACGATGGCGGTCACGATGGTAATTGGCAACGTCAATGAGATTAGTACCTCCTTACTCAACCCTGGTAACTCTATTCCGGCCTTGCTTGCCAATCAGTTTGGAGAAGCCTCTGACCCGCTCCATATTGGCGCACTCATGTACCTTGCGCTCATGCTGTTTTTGGTGACGCTGGCGGTCAATGCGATCGCAGCGGTTTTAGTTCGCACTTTAACCCGAAATGCTTAGTTGACTTACGCCTAGGATTGTTTCTGTGTCTGACCTGTTCGCGCCGCTGCCCCCTTCAAAAAAGCTATTTAATGTCGCCATGAGCGTCACGGCATTTGCGCTGAGTGCGCTGGCGCTGATTCCGCTATTGGCGATGCTGGGGGCGATTTTGAGTAAAGGAGTGCCTCACCTTACGGCAGATGTCTTTACCCAGCTACCCGCCCCCGCAGGTATGAAAGATGTCCCCAGTGGGTTTGCCAATGCCATTATTGGGACTGGGGTGATGGTGGCGATCGCCGCAGGTCTAAGCCTGCCCTTGGGCATCTTAACCGCGATTTATCTCTCGGAATTTGGCAAAAACTCAACCTTCGCTAACGCCGTGCGAATGCTGGTTACAATTCTCAGCGCCGCGCCCTCTATTGTAGTGGGGGTGTTTGCCTACGGAGTTCTGGTGCTGCCCCTCAAGGGATTTTCGGCACTGGCGGGTGGGTTTGCGCTCTCGGTCATTATGTTGCCCATTGTCACCCTAGCCACGGAAGAATCGCTCAAGCTGGTGCCCAATGCCCAGCGCTTAGCCTCTGCCGCATTAGGCGCTGGCTATGGGCGCACCACCCTTCGCATTGTGCTGGCACGGGCGTTTCCTGGTATTTTGACCAGTAGTTTGCTGGCGATCGCACGGGCTGCAGGCGAAACCGCACCGCTCATTTTTACCGCACTCTTCAGCCAAAACTGGCTAGAAGGATTGCTGGGTCCTAGCGCGTCTCTATCCGTGCTGATTTACAACTATGCAAGTTCGCCCTTTGTCGATCAAAATAACTTAGCCTGGGCTGCCGCTGTCATGTTAGTGGGCATTGTAGTGTTCACCAATCTCTTGGCTCGGTGGGTCACACGTAACCGTCAGACAACCCGCTAATTCTTATGTTCTCTTCTTCAAGCCCTCTTCCCTCCAACCCTTTAACACCAACTAGTACAGCTCCTAATGAAGGGGAGCCGTCACCCATTCCGGTTATGCACGTCCAGGACTTAAGCTGTTTTTATGGTCGTCATAAGGCGGTCGAGGGCGTGTACATAAACATTTACGAAAAACACGTCACCGCCATTATCGGCCCTTCTGGGTGCGGTAAATCCACATTTCTTAAAACCCTCAATCGCATTGGCGAAATGGAGAGCGATCTCCGCATTCAGGGCAGAGTGGAGCTGCTGGGCAAAAATATTTATGCAAAGGGTACCAATCTTAACCAGCTCCGCCGTCAGGTTGGCATGATTTTCCAGCAGCCCAATCCCTTTGCCATGAGCATCTACGACAACGTGGCCTACGGCATCAAAACCGTCAGTCGCCCCAGCCGATCTTTTTTAGACGACGCAGTTGAGTCTGCCCTCCGCAGCGCGGCGCTCTGGGATGAGGTAAAAGATAATCTCAACCAATCAGGGCTAGATCTTTCAGGTGGACAGCAGCAGCGCCTTTGCATTGCCCGTGCCCTAGCAGTCAACCCTAAAGTGTTGCTGATGGATGAACCTTGCTCTGCTCTTGACCCGATCGCCACCATGAAAATTGAGGCGCTACTTCATGAGCTAAAAAATAAAGTGACGATTGTGATCGTGACCCACAACATGCAGCAAGCCTCACGGGTTTCTGAGTACACCGCATTTTTTAGCACCGATGAGCATCGCATTGGTCAGCTTGTTGAGTTCGGCGCGACCTCCCAAATCTTCTTAGAAGCAGAGCAGCCCAGTACCAGAGATTACGTTGCAGGACGGTTTGGATAATTAACGCTGCAAGCTAGCGACAGTAGCAGTTTTGGCAGTTTGATCTAAACGCCCTTTTTGCTGTAGCGATAGAATAAAATTACAGCCCTTTTTGCTGGCAGCTTTATGGTCAATACTCTTCCACCTCAGACCACCCCCGAAGCAGAAGATTGGACTCCGCCACAGCCGCCCACGGACTTAATTTTTGACGACGGAATACCCTTGGAAACCAACCAACACCGCGTGGCGATGAATGTGCTGATTCGCTCTTATCAGCAGTACCGCGCTGAACAAACCGACTATTACGTCGGCGGCAATATGTTTGTTTACTACAGCAGCACCCAGGCCAAAAATCAAGATTTTAGAGGGCCAGACTTTTTTGTGGTGCTGGATGTTGAAGGGACTCGCTCTCGCCAAGGCTGGGTGGTTTGGGAAGAAGAAGGTCGCTACCCTGATGTCATTATTGAGTTGATGTCTCCAAGTACTGCCAAGGTAGATTTAGGACTCAAAAAACAGCTCTATGACCGCGTGTTTAAGACCCAAGATTATTTTGTCTACAACCCCTTTGATGCAGAATCTTTACAGGGTTGGCATCGTGGCGACACCTATCAGACTATTAGCCCTGATGAGCGGGGCTGGCTGTGGTGTAAAACCCTGGGGCTATGGTTAGGGACTTGGACAGGTACCATTGACCGAGAGACGCTAACCTGGCTGCGGTTTTATGACAAGAGTGGTGCATTAGTGCCGTTACCGGAAGAGGCCGCACAGCAACGCGCTGAGGTAGAAGCTCAACGTGCTGAGGTAGAGGCTCAACGTGCGGAACGTTTAGCCGCTCGACTGCGAGAATTGGGGGAAGATCCTGACTGCATCTAGAGATGTAGTGATCGCAGTTTGATCTGCGAGCATTTTTGCTCTAACGGCTTAGGAAAGATCCTGCTGCATAAGCGAGCCATTTATTGAATCGGTCAATGCCTAACTCAAAAATATTGGGCAGGTTGACTCTTAACGCCATCGCAGTCGGTTCAATTTGGTTCAACTTTTTGGTGAATCTATTGGCAGGAGCGATCGCCTATTTCTATCATCCTAAGGAGCCTGCGTTAGACCTCAATGATAAAGGGCTAACTGCACTACCCCAAGCTATTTCTTAGTGTCAAACTCACGCTAAATGTTAATACTTTGAGCTTAAGGTATCAGCCTACCTTTTCCGCCGAACTCACGTGTAATTAAAACGCTAGATATCGGTTGTTCGGAGGCTAAAGTCTTTGATGCAGACAAACCATTTCCCGATAGAGACTCTATCCTGCCAGGAAGAATCAAGAACAATGACGGTATCGTAGGATGCTCTAAATTTTGTCAGCCACCAGTCTGTGGAGTTGTTGTAATAACTCTGAAATTTATTAAGCCACCCTTCCTGCTGCTCTAAACGAGAGATGGGCACCATATGGAAGGACGCATATTTTGTAATTCGCTGCGACTCTTGTAAAAAATTGAGGATGCCATCTTCCGTAAAATGTTCTAGGGAACCAATAGAGTAGGCATAGTCAAAAAAGTTGTCGCTGTAGTCCGTTGCAGTTGCATCACACACCTTTAGCAGATGCGGTTCAATACCTCGATCAATCGCCTTTTGAATCAGAAAATCAGAAATGTCGCAGCCATAGACTTCAATATTGTGATGTCGGGAGAGGATTTCAATGGTTTTGCCCGTCCCGCAGGCAATATCAAGGACTTTACCATGGCAGTTGACCATGAAATACTCAAGCTCAGACCAAGTTGTCCCCTCTCCCCAGGTCTCTAGAGACTGAGCCATTTTGGGATTCCAGTAGACTTCTAGTTGCTGGGTAGAAGGGTTATAGTCAACCTGAGCTAGAACAGGATGGGTGCGGCTTTTTTTTTGCGTAAAGCCTGAAGCAGCTTCGGCAATATCCAGCAAGATGGGCGGTGCAAGTTGCTGAATAATTTGGTTAATCATAACTTTGAGCCGAACCCACTGCTCTTTTTGGTTGAAAATAACTGGAGGCAGAAGTTGCTTCCAAGGTTTGCTGATAAAAAGTTTGCTCATGCTGGCTCAGTCCTTGCAGGCTCTAAAAAATCTGGGGCCAAAAATTCTTGGACAACAATATTCCAATCAAATTTTGTTTTAGCTATCTTTTGACAGCGTGAAGAGACTAATTCCCATTCTTCATATTCCATATTTCCGTAGCGCTCAATTTTTTCGGCAAACTCAGACTGGTTTGGGTTAGAAAGCCAGCCAATCCCATACTGAGTCACAATATTAACCGTTCCGTTGGAGGGATATAGAACCGTCAGAATAGGGGTGCCTGCCGCTGTGGCTTCCGCACAAACTCTCGGAAAACCTTCCCGTTTGGAAGGTAAGACCAGTAAGCTGGCGCGTTGTAGAAACTCGATTTTGCGATCTTCATCAACTACACCGTGAATTTTGATGCCGCGTTGGTGCTGATACTGACTGAGCAGCGACTCATACAGGGGGCCACCGCCCACCACGTTGAGTTCGTAACCTTTCTGATGGAGCTGTCGCACTAAAAAGGCTTTGATGACGGCTTCAGGGTCTTTATGCGGGGCTAATCGACCGAAGAATAAAATGGAGCGATTGCGTTTTGTTGAGTGATCGCTTCCATACAGACTGGAGTAGACACCACTAATCAGCACTTTAAGGCGCTTTTCAGGAATCTGATAGTTGTGCTGGAGAAAATCGCAAATGTTTTGATTAACGCCGCAGTGGAGCTTTGGACCAAAACGGATGATTAATTTATAAATAACTCGCCAGAAAGGTTTGTCGTATATTTCACACCAGTAAACAGCCAGTTTAGATTTTACAAAGCGCGGCAATACAAGCGCTGGAACAACTGGCCAAAGATTGAAGACAATAAAATCAAATTGATTCAATAATTGATTCAATTTGATTAAATCAATTGTAAATCGAAGTACATCTGGATAATTACGCAATCCCCAAATACTTTCAAAGTACCGAAATGCCTTAGTGATTCGATGAATTTTAATAGAACCGATGCTGTCTTCTGGGGGATCGCCTTGATTCAGCCAAAGCGTGTAGACCTCGACTTCATGCCCTAGCTTGACGAGGGCACGACCCAGCTCCAAAAAGCTGACCTCCATACCACCGATATTGGGAAAAAATGCTTCAGTGATGATTGCTATTTTCATTTTTTAGAAGATACTATTTAAAACTCCAGATTCTATGAATCATGAAGTTGTAGCCCAGAAGAACCAGGGAGATTCCAATCGTTGCCGTCAGATAGTATATCTTGAATAGCTCAACCAAAATGTACATTAAGACTAAGGTGATTAAAAAGCTAGAAAGGTTGACAACATAGTACTTTAGGAGCTTTAACCATAGGTTTGTTTCATCAACACTCTTAAAGGTATATTTATTATTAAAGAAAAATGTGAAAAAATTTGTGAGAACCCAAGCCAAAAGCCAAGCAATAAGATAATGAATCTGTAGAAACTCCTTAAAACCAATCAGAAGAGATATAGAAAAACAATATCCAAATGCACCAAAGAATAAAAATTTAAGAAATTGAATGAGCTTCTTTTGATGTTTTGATAGAAAGTCAGTAATCTGCATTTAGCCCGCAATCACTCTGATCATTAGTTCTGTATATTATTTTTGTGCAACGATAACAAGCTCATCGCCGAGGTTCGTGAATCTGAGGATAATGTTTACCAGCTTAACAAAAAATAAAAACAGGACTGTCTCTGTTAACTTGAGATGACTACTCTTAATTTTATTGCTGGATGGATGTTTGCTTTTGGGCAGAAAACGAGTCCATTCTTGCAGGTATATAAACGAAGACCACTGGTTAATACTTCTGAATTTTTGAGCTGTTAACGCCAGACGAGTCCCCTGTCGGGTAAAAAAGGTGAGATGTTCGGGAGGACCAAAGGTTCGGGCATGGTGCCGCAGGGTTTTAATTGAGAACCCATCACGGTTAACGGTTCCAATAATCAAAACGCCCCCTGGCTTTAGCAAATCATACATGCGGCTGAGGTTAGTTCTAACATCTCTGAGATGCTCAATCACGTCCCAAATGGCAATAACCGAGTAGTTGCCAGGGTTGAGGGGAGCGCTCCAAAAGTCTGTGGCGTATATTTTTGCGCCTGTATTTTGAGCGGCGATCGCTGCGACCTCAGGCACAACCTCAATACCTTCTACATCTTCCCAGCCTTCCTGCTGTGCAAACCGTATAAATTCACCCGTGCCGCAGCCAATGTCTAGCAGTTTTCCAGTTCCGGCCTTAGTTTTTGCCATCTTTAAGGTCTGTCTCCATAAATCCCATGCATGTCGATGGGAATCTTGCCAACAGGATGTTGAGAGATGCTCTACATCTTGTCGATAAAATGCAATCAGTTCAGCATCACTAGGCCTGGGAAAGACATATATACTGCGGCAGTGATTACATTGAAGATGAGCGTAGCCCTTCTTGGTAAAGACTTCGCGGTAGTCTTTACACTCGCACAGTTGACAGGTAGCCTGCATTCACTTGTTCTCTGAAATCTTATTCTTTGAGTACGCCCGGGGGAGACCCTACGACGATGTACGTTTTTGAATGAGCAGCATGAGCCCACCCATCAAAGCTTCGTCTGAGTCAGATTTTTTACTGTCTAACCCTAGCGCTAGTACCTGACTTAGAATACTGGCCAAAACCCAAGGCATTTTCGCACTAGGTTTTCTGACGCCGAGCGATCGCTGAATTTCGATCGGCTGTTTCCGACGGCCAATGAGACCGTAAAGAATGCCAGAGGTAAAGCGGGCGATCGTTTCCCACCGCTGTGCTTCAGCGGGTGTTTGGTAAAACGTAGACCGCTGGATTTCTAGGCTATGGAGCTGAAGATGTGCCGACCATTCATCGGGACTCCAGTAGCGCAGACAGGCAAATCGAGCATCCACTTCATCTAGATAGGCTTTGCGATCAGACCAAGGCCACAACGGACCTCGCAAACAGGAATGAAAATTTTGACCTGGCACCGTGAGTAAAAAATGCCCCCCTGGCTTGAGTACCCGAGAAACCTCTCGAAGAACCTCATCAAGATTTGGGATATGTTCTAGGACTGAATTTGAAAATACCCAATCAAAGGTGTTATCTGCCTCTGGAATTTGATCGGCAGGCGCGACGTGAATGTGTCGATAGAGCTTTAACTTTTCTGCTAAAGCCGTTTCGCTGGGGTCAAGGTCAATTCCAACCGTATCTCGACGACCCACTTGTTCAAATATAATGTTGGTCAGCCGACCGTCACCACACCCTAAATCAAGGCCATACCCCGCGGGGAATGGGTATTGAAGGACATGGGCAATCTCTGAAGCTCTCCAAACGGCAGTGGCGGGCTGAAATGGATAATCATGTAGAAACTGTTTTAATAGATTTTTATCTATCACGATGCTCTTTCACCCTACCATGAGTAAATAAACTGATTTGGAACGCTTATTTAGTCTTTAAGTTCAGCACGCTCAGAAAAAAGCTAGAAAACACAACCTGGAACCCAAGCGCAAAACAGGTTACGGAAGGAATGACAACTCGCATCGTTTCAGCAGGGTCTAAGGCTCCAAAAAGCTGACTCTGCCACCTACTAAAAGCGTAGACCGTTCCGCCAAAACCCATAAGAATTAGAATTGCTCCCACTATTAAGCCTACTTCTAAATTGAGATATCGCAACAGCTTCTGAAACCGCCGATCAGTTGGCAATAGACCTTCGTTCATGCCAAAGGCTTTAGTAAAGATTGAGAATAGCGCAATCTGAAACCCAATTAGCATCGCCGTGGATGAGTACAGCAAAGTATGCACCTTTGGCCCAGACAGCAGGAAAAGTGTACTCACAAACCCCACCAGCATTAAGAGCAATCCAGGGTATAGAAATAGCCATCGGGGACTGTACAGCAGTAAAAAACGCAGGTGTCGCCATCCATCTCGCCATGATCTTAGATGGGGTGGGCGGCTACGACCATCAGGGGACAATGTGGTGGAGACTTCAGCAATTTTGAGACGGTAAAGTGTGGCCTTGACCACCATCTCACTAGCAAATTCCATGCCTGTCGTGCGTAAACCCAAGGCTTCAATCGCGTCCTTCCGAAAGCCCCGCAGCCCACAGTGAAAATCTTGGCAGGGACTTGCAAAAAAGAGTCGACCAATCCAGGTCAACACAGGGTTCCCTAAATAGCGATGGAGCGGCGGCATCGCACCGGGCTGAATGCCACCCCGAAATCGATTGCCCATTACAAGGTCATAGCCTGCCCGTAACTGGTCAATAAAGGGAGAAAGCTGGGTAAAGTCATAGCTATTGTCTGCGTCGCCCATGATGATGTACTGTCCCTTGGCGGCGGCGATCCCTGCCCGAAGTGCACTGCCATAACCACGATCACTTACCTCAATCACTTTCACACCAAAACCTGTGGCGATCGCCTGGGAACCATCGGTGCTGCCGTTGTCGGCAATGATGATCTCTGCGGCTAAATGCTGCTGCTGAATATACCACTGAGCCTTTGTAATACAGATGGAGAGCGTTTCTGACTCGTTAAGACAAGGCATCACAATCGAAAGTTCGACAAAATCTGTAGGGCTTTCGGGAACAAGATCCATCAGGGAACGGCTTTGCACGAGATCAATTTAGACCTTAATAGAAACAACCCTACACCTTCAGAGCGCTCAGCGCCCCTTAGATTGTATTCAATGCTAAACAAGAGTTTTGCCTCTCACGCTCTCAGTCTGCAACTTTACAGGTTGAGAGCGGTGTGGGTCAATACAGTGGTCTGACGGTTTGAGCTAGCTTCCGTGAGGTTTGCAATAAGACAAATCTGGTGGCGATCGCCTAAATCCTATACCCTTGGATCACTTTACCTTTGAGACCACCATGTTATTGACCGAAATGGAGCAGTCTGGGTCAGTCTGCCGTGCTGAGGTAGGATTGAGAAACTGAAGGTCTAAGCGTAAGTAAGATGCCTGCGGGGGTAAATCTTTGAAGCGGACATTGATCTCATTTCCTTTAGAATTTGACCAGATTTGAGTGGTGAGTACCTGACCTTGAACATTGAGAGCCGAAACTCTTAGAGAAAATTCGCCAGAGACTGGACATCGGGAAGTGTTGAGCGTTGCATTCAGGGCGATGGAGGGTGAGAGGGAGCCGAAATACAAAAAAGAAGAGGGTTCAAGGCTCCGAAGAGGGATATCTCTAATCTGAACGGTACGAACAATGTCTTTTTCAATGTTGATAGGCTCCTCTGACTGAAGCGTAAGCCAATATGGTTCACGACCGGGCTGACGATCAACTTTGACTTGCATGGCCTGAAGCATTGCAATGACGGTAGAAAGGGGCGTTGCGCGAATCCGCTGATAGACTCTGACCTGTACGCCATTTTCTAGAGTAAACTCATTGGAAAATGGCTGAAAGTCTCTAGAAAAAAGCTGATTCTGTTGGAAAGTATCCACCACCACTCGGACAACTTTCTGCTCGTCTGGCTTGATGTGATACTGCACTGGTACGGCAACCACCACAAAGTGGGCTTTCATGAGCGCATTAAGGGGATATACATCGCGGGAGTCAATATTTGAAGTTCTTAAGACCGTGAGCTGGCTTTTAGGGTAAAGCTGGCGATCGCCTGCCAGAATCGCATCGCTCGTCAAAGTTTGCGAGGAAGCTGCAACATAAATATTTTTCTTGTCTAAAGGCTGTCCGGACGTAATCTTTCGCAAAAAGCTGATTAAATGCGCAAATTCCTGATAGTCGGTTCGATATAAGGGAGGCTTTGCAACGGCAAATAAAGATCTAAACGAATAGGTTCTGAGTCCAAAACTTGTGAGTCCAGACAGTAGGTTAAACGAGGTTAGCCCCACGCCTGCAAAGAGAAGAGGAAACCATAGCCTAGAATTAGTGCTCAAAATGCGTCTTACAGAGAACGCAAACAAAACAAGGCCGACAATAATAAATGGGCTGAAGTGGATGGTGTAGTGAGCGCCATTTTGTTTTGCCAGAAAAATCCACTGCGTGATAGAAAGGCCACCCCAGATTAATAAAAATCTGTGCTCTCGATATCGAGTATTCTGTACCCACAACCCAGCGCCATAGCCCAGTAAGGCTAACGTACAGATCAACCCACCAAACTCACTGACATAGTATTGCAGACCTTCTAGGACGCTGAGTTCGTAGGACGCATAGAGGGTGCGATAGTCAACGAACAAAACTTTAAAGACTAAAACGGGCGAAAAGATCAGAAACCAGCCACCAGTTTTGAAGAGCTTAATGCAACTTGCTGTAAAAGCATTGAGTGCAGCCTTGGGTTTCTGTCTGCGATACACGAGATAGTTTAGGATGGCCTCAACCAATAGCGTCGCAAAAAAGGCCCGTACGCTGTAGGCAAAGGGACGACGGAACCACACGGCGATCGCCAGAATCAGTGCAAGTTGAATCATTCGGTTACGCGTCTTAAGCTGAGGCTCTTTCCAGTAGAAAAGAATCGCTAGACTCATCAAGGAAGCGCCCCCCAAATCGGGGTAGCCTCGGAGAATGGATGACCAAGTCGCAGGCATTAGGATAGATAAGTAGGCCGCTAACCAAAACACAGATCTTGCGTTAGCGGCAATGACTTGAGTGGCGATCGTCCCCATCGTTAAGCAAAAGGAAACCACATAGACTAAGGCAAGGCTCAAAATAAAGACGAGGCGCGAGTTTCCAAACACCAGCGCAAAAGGCATCAGCGGTATTGACGGAATTTGAGTATAGTCATCGCCCAAATAATCGACAAAGTTTTCTAGCGCTTTAAACGGTGATTCGTAGAGCTTTGCCACCCATTGACTGACGCGGTCTGAGTAGTGAGTATAGTCCCAGAAGTAAAAATATTGCTCCTGAGAAATATAGAAAGTCGTGATGGCAAGGGTGATCGCGATCAGACCCATCAGACCGAGCAGATCAAGATATCGGCTCTGGTAAATAAATAGCCGTTTCATCAAAAAGAGTGAACCACTGCGCTTGAGTTCGTTGGTCGCTGCCATTAATCTGTTGCTGATCAGATTATCATAGGCGACTGTTTCGGCTCTAAGGATCATGGATTAAATAACCTTATTGCACTGCCCTCACCCCCAGCCCCTCTCCCTAGGGAGAGGGGAGCAAGAATCTGGTTCCCCTTCTCCTTAGGGAGAAGGGGTTAGGGGATGAGGGCAGTGCAATGTGTATCGCTTCTGTATAAGTTATTTAATCCACGATCCTAACTCAGTAGTGCTTAAGGCTGTTTGAATGTGGAATTGCTAAAGTGAGTTGCGGAAATGGCAGGAATAATGGGAGATTGCGTTTCTATCAGCGACCTTATGACGTACAGCGAGATTTGCGCTTGCTTGTACTGTCTCACATAGTGAGCGGCCAGGTAGGGCTGCAAAGCAGCCTGAATGTTTGGATAGCGTCCCAGCAAGACCTGTTCGGGCTGATAAGTTTGTAATAGGGTTAAGAGTTTATCATTGCTGAGGCTACCGGATTCGATCCGTTTGGTGGAAAAAACCGCTAGCTCTGGTGGAACTTTGAGGTTGGCATAAAAAGACGCGATCGGGAGGTCAGTAAAGAGCCAGCGGGTTTGAGCTTGGTACTTCAGGAGCGCTGCAATGACAAGAAACTGTTGGTGAGAGGCTTGGGTAAGCTGTTGATTGATCACAACGTTGACGCCTAGCTTAACGGGGATGAGGGCGATCGCAAAGATTACCAGAGCCGCCAATATTTTGCGAAAAATGGGGCGTTTCCAACGTTTTTTGGAAGGCCACACCTGAGCGATATAAGCCAGGGTATAAGTTGCGAGCCAGACGACAGGAATCGCAACAAAGAGAGAATAGTGATCCCAAAGGGGCTGATGAAAACTCAGAATAGCAAGTGCGGTGAGCAGCCAATACAGAGGAAAGGCCGGATTGTGGCGTGACAGATTGCGACGCAGCAGCAGCCAGACTCCGATTGCCGCCAATATTGAATAGTCCAAATCCTCTGCCAAAAACATCAAAAGCCTCAGCCAACTCGGTTCTTGCTGGAGGGTGGTTTGGGTGGCAGCGTTGAGATGAGTCTCGAGCAGTTGACTGGGGTGAAAGGCATCTGTGAGCAGCCCGGTGACCAAAAAAGATAACCCACAGAAGATGCTCCAAAGCGTTACTAAAATAGCGGGGCGATCACCTTTTGTTGTACCTTGATTAAAAAGTTGCCCTAAGCACGCGGGAGCCAGCAGCAGGGTGACAAACTTAATTTGCAGCGATAGCCCAAAACACACCCCTGAAGCCATAATCCAACCGCATCGCCATGATCTTTGCCATAAAGATTGTTCTGTCTGCCCTCCCGACGGCTCTCCAGACATCCCCAGACATAACCAGTACACAGCCAACATCGCCAAGGCTAAGGCGGGTAAGCCCCGCATAACGGACACGCTCAACTGCAAAAAGCCAAACGTCAGACATAACCCGAAGGTGCCAGCCAAAGCATAGGGTTGCCGAACGGTTAGCCGCAGTGTGCTGTAAAAGGCTCCAACCAACAGCGCTGCAAAGCTCAGAATTAGCAGCCGCGCCGCTATGATACTATGCCCCCAGAACCCAAGCCACTGCGCTAACAAAATCGTGAGGAGGGGTGGCTGGTCATTCCAAATTTGGTCGTATAGGGTATAGCCTTGGCGATAGAGCGTAACCTTTGCTAGCTCAATGCCTTCATCGGGGTCAAACTGAAGCACTTCGGCGATGGGCATTATGCAAAGGGCGATCGCAAAAAACAGTAGCGGCACCCCAAAAGCCAACAAAGGACGCGGCAAGCGCTCAAGGTCAATCAAAATAGCTTTTCCTACACATCATTTTTTTAGGTCTTAGGGGTTCAATGGCACCTGCGTCTCAACTGCTCATTAAATTGAGCCAAAAACTATTTAATGATGCCGTAGACCAAAATACATTTGTCCAAACGCTCACCGATCCACAGCCTTACCCATCCTGTATTCTATGGCTGAAACCGCGCCCTGATGTGATGCCGTTTGCGGTAGAGCCGCCGCTTCCCTGGCAGCCGGAGTTTGTCGATCGCCTAGCGGTTGGGTCTACCCCTGGTGCCCATCCACTCCACGAAGCTGGGCATTATTACTGCCTCGATTTTTCTTCGGTGTTTGCGGCTTCGGTTTTGATGGCGCTGCCCACCCATCCTAGGGTGGCGATCGATGTATGTGCGGCACCTGGAGGAAAGAGTATTTTTATGTGGCGATCGCACCAGCCCGATCAGCTCATCTGTAATGAAACCATCGGGAAACGGGTGGGGATGCTGATTGGAAATTTGAAGCGGTGCGGGGTGAATCCGGCGATCGTCCTCAGTACAGACCCTAGTCATTTAGCGCTGCGGCTACCATCTACGGCAGACTTAGTGGTGGTAGACGCCCCTTGTTCTGGACAGTCGCTATTAGCGAAAGGCAGTAAGGCTGAGGGGTGTTTCCATCCCATGACGATTAAGCAAAATGCCCAGCGGCAGAAGCGGATTTTAGCGAATGCGGCGCAGTTAGTGGCTCCAGGAGGGCATTTAGTCTATACCACCTGCACCTTTGCACCAGAAGAAAATGAGCAGGTAGGGCAGTGGCTATTGCGAAAGTTTCCGCAGTTTAAAGCGCGACCCGTCCAACATCTGACGAATTATCAATCACATCTAACAGATCTACCTTTCTATCGCATGTGGCCTCAAGCAGGCTTAGGGGCTGGAGCCTTTGGGATGCTGATGCAAAATACCGCTACGGGGGAGGCGCTGCCTTTACCGACTGAGCAATGGCCTGGATGGCGCTGGACAACAGAACGTGAATTTTTATAAAGAGTTGCGGAACAAACGTGATTCACCCTAAAAAATATATACACATCGAATAAAATTCAGCATTTAACCAATCGTTTGAATTCTCGTTAAACCTGTTGTTGTTCAGGAAAACACCATGTTAGATCGTCACTCCAGCGTCAATGAAGCACTTCAGCATGCAGAAGATCAATTCAAATCTAATCCTTCTGCCTTTGATGAAGCACAGGTATATCTTGCCTTTGGAGACTACGCAAAAGCCTCTGATCTATTAAACCCTCTCTTAGATGGAGGTCTGAGTACGTCTCAAGAAGTTCAGACACAGCTACAGATTGTTTTGGATACGATTAAAGCTGTAGAAATACAATATCAAGCACTGGAAAATCAGCTACTTCCGCTTGTTTCAGCACTGAGCAGTAATGACTGTGGCGTTTGTACTCCTCTTGGGGGTGGAACAGGCTACTGGGTTTACAATCGCAGGTACAAGCGCTGGGACTGTATTGCCTGTATTCCAGTCGGACAATGATATAGGCAGGCTTAAAAAGCCTATTATTCAAAACCTTTTAGGCTAAAAATAAACGCTAGAATATTTACAAGGACTATCTTGATAAATTATGAAGATTTTAGAGAAACGCTATCTCTTCCGTGCTGCGTTAATGGGCACGCTTCTGACTAATTTTATAACGATTAAACCCTGTTTTGCAGGTATCCAAATAGATCAAACCGCAGGAAGCCAGGTTCAAATCGATACTGCTCAACAAATCTATAACATTTCTGGAGGGCGACCTATCGATCATAACTTGCTCCACAGTTTTTTGAATTTCTCTGTAGAGCAAGGATGGACGGCGACATTTCAAATCCCTGCCAATGTCAATATTTTTAATATCATTGCTCGAATAACGGGCAATAACCCCTCTTTGATTAACGGAACGCTTCAGGTGGGTGATAGTTTTGGTCATCCTGTCAATCTATTTTTAATCAATCCTAGCGGTATTATTTTTGGCCCTGGTGCAAGTTTAAATTTAAGCGGTTCTTTTGTAGCAAGTACGGCTGAAAGCATTAATTTTTCGATTGGCTATCAATTTAGTGCAAATAATGCTCAACCAGTCCCTACTTTGCTGACCCTTGGCGTTCCTATTGGCCTACAGTTTGGTGCAAATCCTGGCCCCATTGTGGGTGAATTTGACCAGCCTGGTTCTGGACTTTTTGTCGAAGAAGGGCAAACCCTTGCACTCGTGGGGGGAGACGTAAAATTAAAAGGGGTCTTAACAGATCCCTCAGATCCGTTTTCTATCCCTGCAGGCTTATTTGCTTTCAATGGTCGATTAGAAATTGGAAGTGCTGCCGCAGGCGAAACAGTTGGATTACTTAACTTAGGAACCAATCAAAGCTTAGCGCTAGATTTTTCTGGCGTAAAAAACTTCAGAGACATTGAGATTACGAATGGATTACAGTTGGGTGGCGGATTATCAGATGTTTTCTTGTATGGACGACAAATTCAGCTAGATCGAGTACAAATTGGTGGGCCAATAGACATTGGAAGTACAGTTGGCTCTATCTCTATCTTTGCTTCAGATCTATTGGCCTTAAAGGATACTGAGATAGTATCTGTTACCTACAGTTCCTCAGCAAATGGTGATATCAAGATTCAGGCGAAGACATTAAGCTTAACCAGATCCAAGATTGATGCATCCACACAGTTTGGAGATGGAAATAATGTTGGTCAAGCAGGCAACATTACGATTCAATCTAACAATATTTTTCTCAAAGAGAATAGTTTTATTTCAACGTCATCATTTTCATCCGGTTCCGCAGGAAGAATTCAAATTAATGCAGATAGTTTATCTCTAGACAATTCCTCAATTCTTAGCTCTAGCCGAAGGAACGGCAGCGCTGGTGAAATCAGTATTTTTGCTCGGTCTATTTTATTAGATAACCAGGCATCTATTAGTGCAAAGTCTACTACTGGCATGGGCGGAAATATTAACTTAGCAGTACAAGATGCCTTGGTATTACGCAACCAAAGCAATATTTCAACCTCTAGCACCACGACGGGCAATGGCGGCAACATCAACATCTTGGCTGGTCTAATCGCCGCTGTACCCAGCGAAGACAGCAACATTAGCACCGATGCGGTGTTTGGCAATGGAGGCAATATCAGCATTACAACTCAAGGGCTATTTGGTATTGCGCCCAACACAGCCAACTTTCCAAATTCTAGCGACATCACCGCACGCTCAGAATTTGGGCTAAACGGTACCGTTGACACCAACATTGTTTCTACAAATCCGGTGGTCGATCTTGCCGCACTGCCTACGGTACTGGGTACCAAAATCATCGAAACGGCCTGTTTGGGTGACCGTAGAGGCGATCGCGATAGCTTCATTTACTCCGGTCGAGGCGGACTCCCTGCTACCCCGTCAGATCCAGCTCAAGGGAGCGCTGTCTGGCAAGATTTACGTTTACCGCTACAGCTAAACAGCCAACCAAAAAGCAGTCCCAATTCCGCTCTATTGGGTTCATCCGCTTCAAGTTCGTCACCCTCCACCGCGCCCATTATCGAGGCGCAGGGATGGGTTTTTGAGCCAAGTGGTGCGGTGCGTCTCGTTGCAGCGGCAAATACAGCGAATCCTCCACAAACCAAGCCTTGTCAGTTTACAAGAGTGTCTCCCGCTACCGAACGTCCTTTAGTGGCAGCAGTGAGTCATTAAGCCGCTATGACACCACATCGGTCACGACAATGGAAAATTGCCTTCAGCGCATTTTTAATAGGACTGCTGCTGTGGATCGATTGGCATGAGACAGGTAGGGTAACCGCCCAAACCAATCCTCAAATTCAGGAAGGCTTGTCGCTCTACCAAAACGGCAACTTTGCTGCCGCCGCCCAGCAATGGAAACAGGCGGCAAAACAATCACAGCAAAACAAGTCGCCCATTCAAGAGGCATTGGCACTCAACTATCTCACCCTGGCTTATCAAGAGCTAGGCCAAGATGAAGCCGCACAAACTGCACTCAATCGAGGACTAACCCTTGTTACGCCTGATTCTCAAGCCCATAAAAATACCGTATTGGCGCGGCTGCTCAATACCCAGGGTAGCCTTCAGCTCTCTCAGGGTAAAGCAACCGCTGCCCTAGAAAGCTGGCAGAAAGCAGAAAAAGTCTATCGTCAGCTCAACGATCTTGCAGGCACCGCAGGTAGCCTGATTAACCAGGCACAGGCAGAACAATCCCTCGGCTACTTTTCAAGGGCGCGCAGTACGCTCACCCAATCTGAACCGCTCATTGCCCAACAAACCGATGTAAGCCTTCGTTTAGCAATGGCGCTGAACTTGGGTCAAATGTTTACCCAAGTCGGTGAATTTGACCGAGCCAAAGCAACCTTAACCGCAGCACAGGCCGTTGCCCAAACCCATCACCTCAATCAGCAGACTGCGGCGCTGCTCATGCAGCAGGGCAACTTAGCCTATGCTCAACAGCAGCTCCCCGAAGCGCTAGATGCCTATCAGCAGGTGCTGCAATATGGCGATCGCCCTGAAATCCAAACCAAAGCAAACCTCAACCGCCTTCATATCTTAATCGCCCAACGCCAGTGGTCAAATGCTCAAGCCTTAGCCTCCACCCTCGCACAGTCCCTGAGTCAGCAGCCTTCTAGCTACCAAACTCTAGGGCAGCGGCTTCAGCTCGCCGAGAGCCAGATTGCGCTTCGCTTTGCCACGCAAGCACCTTCTACTCAGGCGATCGCCCAGGGGTTAAACCAGGCCATTGGGCAGGCACGTCAAACCCAAAACCTGCGCTTAGAGTCTTTCGCCGTTGGGTATCTCGGTCGGCTTTACGAAAGCACGCAACAGTGGGCTGACGCCGAAGCCGTTACCCGTGAAGCGCTGAATTTAGCCATGAAAGCCGATGCTGATGAAAGCTGCTATCGCTGGAAATGGCAGCTAGGCCGCATTCTCAAAGCCCAGGGTAAAACAGAGCCAGCGCTTACCTTCTACCGTGAGGCCGTCGATCTGCTTCAGAGGTTGCGCCGAGATCTGGTTTCTGTAGGAAGTGACCTGCAGTATGGATTTCGAGATCAGGTGGAGCCAGTTTACCGAGAGTATGTGGATTTATTGCTCCAGCCCCGCAATGGTCAAACCGCTACCGTAGAAACCATTAAAACCGCACAGCAGGCCATTGAGTCCCTGCGAGTCGCTGAGCTGTCCTATTTTCTTCGATCCTCCTGTCTTGAAGATCGTCGCCGTCCGCTCACCCAGCTCATTCAGCCCGGAACGGCTTTGCTCTATCCCATTGTGCTAGAGGATCGCATTGTCACGCTGCTGAGCTTACCGGATGGGTCGATTCAGATGATGGCTCGTCCTGTGTTGAGCAAACAGGTTGAAGCTGCTGTGGCGCAGTTCCGCACTGCCCTAGAAAAGCCCTACACCGCACCAGAAGCTAAGGAGTTGGGGCAAGCGCTATACCAGTGGCTGGTCGAGCCGACCGAAGCTCTACTCCAGCAGCAAAAGATTAAAACCCTCGTTTTTGTGCCTGATAGTGAGCTAATTAATGTCCCTTTAGCAGCGCTCTATGACGGCAAACAGTTTTTGGTTGAGCGCTATGGAGTGGCGATCGCCCCCAGTCTTCAGCTCATTTCCCCAGAATCTAAACCCTTAACCCCCACGCGAAGTCTTGTTGCGGGTTTATCCCTGGAGCGGAGTGGATTTCCACCACTGGCCTTTGTGCCGGGCGAACTTAAGGCCATTGTGCAAAAGCTGCCAGGGAGTGTGTTGCTCAATGAGCAGTTCACCAGTCGAGCGATCGCCAATGCCGTCGAAGGTTCTACGGCGACGGTGCTGCATTTTGCCACCCACGGTCAATTTAGTTCCAACGTAGACCAGACGTTTATTTTGGCGTGGGATAAGCCCATCACCCTCTACGAACTTAAAGATCTCATTGAAAAGCGACAGCAGCCGTTTCGGAGAGCCATTGACCTTCTCGTTCTAAGCGCCTGTGAAACTGCTGCCGGGGATAAGCGTGCATCCTTGGGGTTAGCAGGCGTTGCGGTGCAGGCAGGCACCCGCAGCACAGTTGCCACGCTGTGGTCTATTGATGATGAGTCGAGCAGCCTGTTTATGGAGACCTTTTATGCTGCACTATCACAGTCTGGAATCACAAAGGCTGAGGCATTACGGCAAACCCAACTGAAACTTTTGAAAGATCCAGACTATCGCCATCCCTTTTATTGGGCACCTTACGTATTGGTGGGTGACTGGCGTTGAGTTAACCATAAGGTCATGCGCCAAACCTATTGTGAAATGCTGTTGAGAGTCTAGACAGGAAGCTCCGCGCTTTACCTGCATGTTGAGGCGAAGGTTGGGGCATTTATCTGAACATGTAGGCTTTTACTCCATCCCTTCAATGGGCGCAAACCCCTGTCGCTGAATGTTTTCTGTCACCGTGCGCGGGTCTAGAAATTGCAGCAAATAATCTGGTCCACCCGCTTTGGAACCCACCCCCGATAGCTTATACCCCCCAAAGGGCTGTCTTGCCACGATCGCCCCCGTAATAGTGCGATTGATATAGAGATTGCCCACCTCAAGTTCTGCTTTGGCCTGTTCAATGTGGGAGGGTGTGCGAGAGTATAGACCGCCCGTGAGTGCGTAGTTTGTATTGTTGGCGATCGCCAATCCTTCCTCAAAATTCTCAGCTTTCATCACTGCCAACACGGGGCCAAAGATTTCTTCTTGGGCAAGAGTAGACTGCGGATCTACATCCGTAAAAATCACAGGGCCAACAAAATAGCCTGGTTCTGGGGAAGGTAGTTCTAGGGCGAGATTGGCTTCAGTTTTGCCCTTGGCAATGGTTTCACGAATGCGCTGCTGTGCCGCACTGTCAATTACAGGGCCAACCTTTGTGCTTGGGTCGGCGGCATCTCCGACATTCAAGGATTGAGTTGCTTCTACCAGCCGCGCTACAAAGGCATCGTAAATGGGCGCTAGCACCACTACACGAGAGCAGGCAGAACACTTCTGACCGCTGTAGCCAAAGGCAGAATACACAACTCCCTGCACCGCCTGATCCAAATCCGCACTTTCATCTACGATGATGGCGTTTTTGCCACCCATTTCTGCCACCACGCGCTTCAGGTGCTTTTGCCCTGGTTGCAGAATGGCGGCATTGGCGTAGATTTGGCAACCGACCTCCTGGGAACCCGTGAATACAATCATCTGCACGTCGGAGTGTTTGACTAGATGAGTCCCCACCGTGGAGCCACCGCAGGGAATGTACTGAAACACCCCTTTGGGGATACCTGCCTCTACTAAGATGTCGCACAGCTTTGCCGCAATGACGGCGGTTGTAGCGGCAGGCTTAAGCAGCGCACAGTTGCCCGTCACCAAGGCAGCAACGGTCATGCCCGTGGGAATTGCCAGAGGGAAATTCCAGGGCGAAATGACCAGCACAATGCCCTTGGGACGATAGAAGTAGCGATCGCTTTCCCCTGCTACGTCATAGACAATTTCTGCGTCTAGGCGCTCCATTTCTGTGGCGTAGTACCGACAGAAATCTGCGGCTTCTGAGACTTCTACATCGGCCTGTTGGAGCGGTTTACCTGCCTCAAACACCATCCAGGCGTTCAGCTCATGGCGGCGCGCTTCGAGTAAATCTGCGGCGCGACGCAAAATGGCGGCGCGTTCTGCGACAGGGGTTTGCTTCCAGGTTACAAAGGCCGCTTTGGCTGCGGCGATCGCCTGGTCAGCCTGCCCGATATCCATCTGTCCAATAGTGCCCACCACCTCAGCCGGATTGGAGGGATTCACGGACTCAATGGTTTTTAAGGCTTGTACCCGCTCGCCGTTAACCAGCGGTAGATAAGATTGCCCTAGCTGCTGCTTTACCGAGGCTAACGCAGTTGCCGCATCGGAACGATACTGGGCAATCGCCCAATCGGTATCTGCCGAGGGATTGATTCGAGTCACGGTTACGGCGGCGGAGGCAATGGGCATGGGTGGGTTGCTGCTCCCGTCTTCATCGCCTTCTCCCCAAACGGGAACTGCTAATAACCCCTCCGTGGGATGATCCCCCACGCTTTGCTTTAGAAAAGAGCTGTTGGCGGTATTTTCCAGCAGTCGCCGAATCAGGTAAGACATGCCTGGGATCAGCGGTCCATAGGGACAGTAAACTCGCACCCGATGTCCCCGTTTGGCGAGGGCGGCGGCGAGGTTGTCTGCCATGCCGTAGAGGACTTGAAACTCGATGTGGCGCTTGGGTATGTTTAGGGCTGTGGCGATCGCAATAGCGTGCGCCTGAGAACGGACGTTGTGGCTACCAATCGCGGCGTGAAGCACCTCATGGTTTTCTAGAAGCCGCTGCGTCATGCGCTCAAAGTTAGCGTCGGTTGAAGACTTGTGATTATAGACAGACGTAGACCAATGGTTCTGACGCGCGATGATGGTTTCTTGATCCCAATAGGCTCCTTTGATTAGTCTTACCGTGATGGGTTTGCCCCGCTGTTTCGCCCACGCGATTAAGTCCTGTAAATCTTGGTGGCTATCTCGCAGGTAGGCTTGCAGGGTGATGCCGATGTCGGTGCGATCGCAAAATTCGTCCTCCATCAAGAGCTGCTTCAGGGTTTCTAGAGTTGCATTTTTGTAGCGATACTGCTCCATGTCAAAATGCACCGCTGCGCCTACTTCCCGTGCTTTACGCAGGAGGATGCGAATGCGATCACTCACCTTGGCCTGGGAACCTTTAACGTCCAGCGGATCGAACTGAGAATAAAACGCCGTAAGCTTGACGGAAACCTGCACTTTGGCAACATCTACCCCATCGGCGCTATCCACTTGGGGCACGGCTGACCACTGCCTAGATGCTTCTGTAAGCTGCGCCATTAGCGCTAAATACTGATCGAGATAGGCTTGGGCTTCTGTTTCTGTCACCACGGCTTCCCCTAAGAGATCCATAGTGAAGCTCATAGACTGCCTGCGAAGCTGCCCGATGCTCTTGAGCGCCTGTTTTAGGGTTTCGCCAGAGATGTATTTACGCGCTAGGGTTTCTACGGCGGTCGAAAGGGTGGTTGCCGCGACCTGCCCTGGCATGGAGTCGGCAGCGGTAAAGTTGAGCAGCCCTTTAAGTGCTTGGGGGAGTTCCACCGCTCCATCGCTTAAGTATTCTTGGAGGTGACGGGCAATTTCGGCTTTGGTGGTCAGCGAGGGTAAACAGTCGATCAGGCGAAAAAGCTGCACCCGCAACGCGGGGTTATCCATTGTCCAGCTGAGGAGCTTGTCATCCCAACGGAACTGATCTCGCACCTTCGCAAAGAGCGATCGCTTTTCGGTCGTTTCTGCTAGGAGCTGGTGGGCGATCACTTGGGTCTGATCTTCATAAGTGGTCGAAAAGGAAGACCCGGCGCTGGAACGGGATGGGTTCAAAATCATCAAACAATCTCCTGAGGACTGAGTATTAATCCTCGGCTTATAGGCCAGGGTATTGCAGTATCAAACGCCAATACCCTTATTATTGACCAGCATTTAAGGGAGCGAACACTGGGGTGTAAACGCAGGCCATTTCTCAGTCTTCAATTCTGCGAAAAAGGCGGCTTCTGCATCATCCAAAATGGGGTTACGCGCCATGATAATCTCGATCGCCCGACTCACGCTTTCAGGAAAGATCACCACCAAACCATCTTTGGGCGCGTTATCTAAAGCCCAGGCGATCGCCTCTGTTTCTGATAATTGAACTGTGTGTGGGACTGGCACGTTATCTTCCGTGGCGGCAGTATGAATCCCTTGCACAATCAGCTCCGCTGCGTTGCCGCGAGGGCGACCCCGATTGTCGTCATCTTCTTTCACCACAATCTGCTCAAAGAAGCCTGCCGACAGTGTGCCTAACTCAATCAAATCTTCATCACGGCGATCGCCAGGGCCGCCAACCACGCCAATGGCAGGGCCAGACCAGTTTTTAACAAAGCTGCCCACCGCTGCGTATCCGGCTGGGTTGTGGGCGTAGTCTACCAGCGCATGATAGTGACCCAAGTTAAATAAATTCATGCGTCCCGGCGTCTGCTCCGCCGAAGCCCGGAAACTGCGAAGGGCGGCGCGAATTTGCTCAACTTTCACACCCTGCACAAACGCTGCCAGACTTGCCGCCAGAGCATTGGCAATCATAAACGGTGCGCGTCCGCCCAGGGTGAGGGGCACCAGCTCGACCTTTTCAATGCGGTGAACCCAGTCCTGCTGCAAAATCGCCAGATAGCCCTCTTTGAGGACTGCGGCAATGCCCCCGCGCTGAACATGCGATCGCACTAACGGGTTATCAGCATCCATCGAAAAATAGGCAATTTTTCCAGGCACGTAGTCTGCCATTGCGGCAACCCGCTCGTCATCGGCATTCAGCACGGCATAGCCATCGGGGTGAACCGCCTCTGCAATTACTGCCTTGACCTTTGCCATTTGGTCAATCGTGTTGATATCGCCCAAGCCCAAGTGATCCGCCGCCACATTTAAGACCACCCCCACATCGCAGTGGGCAAAGGCAAGACCCGATCGCAAAATGCCGCCCCGTGCCGTCTCTAAAATTGCAATGTCTACCGTCGGGTCTTGCAGAATGATCTGGGCGCTTTGTGGCCCCGTAGTGTCACCCTTTTCGACGAGGTGACGACCGATGTAGATACCGTCAGTGGTGGTAAAGCCCACAAACTCATACACCTGACTGAAGATGTGGGCAATCAGTCGAGTGGTAGTAGTTTTGCCATTGGTTCCCGTGATTGCCACAATCGGAACCCGATTGGGTTTTCCAGGAGGAAACAGCATATTGAGGATGGGTGCTGCGACGTTTCGTCCCACTCCTTCACTGGGTGCAATATGCATCCGTAAGCCGGGTGCTGCATTCACCTCCACAATTACGCCATCCGCTTCCGCGAGGGTCTTGGTAATGTCGGTTGTAATGACATCAATACCTGCTACGTCCAGGTCAATAATGCGAGACACGCGTTCTGCAACCCAAACCGTCTCTGGATGAATTTCGTCCGTGCGGTCAATGGCGATCCCGCCCGTACTCAGATTGGCGGTTGCCCGTAAATAGCAGATTTGACCTGGGGGCAAAACGGTGTCTAGCGTAAACCCTTGACGATGCATCATTTCGTCCGTAGCGTCGTCTAGCTCAATATGGGTGAGCATATTGTCGTGACCTTCGCCCCGACGGTCATCTTGGTTTTCTTGCTCAACTAGCTCTTTTATAGTGGCGATTCCGTTGCCGATTACATGGGCAGGTACCCGCTCCGCAACGGCAACAACCTTATGATTGACGACTAAAATTCGGTGATCTCGCCCTTGGTAGAAGTGTTCTACAATCACGCCTTTAGAGACATCACGGGCACGGTCGTAAGCCACTTCCGCATTTTCCCAAGACTGGATATCAATGGTAATGCCGCGACCATGATTGCCATCCAAGGGCTTAATGACAACGGGATAGCCTCCTAGCTGCTCAATCGTTTCTTCTAGCTCACTAAATGCGTAGATCACCTTGCCCAAGGGGACGGGAACCCCAAACTGGGTCAAAATATTTTTCGTATTTTCTTTATTACAGGCCAGCTCTACCCCCAGAATATTGCTCTTGGAGGTGAGTGCAGCCTGAACCCGCTTTTGATGCTTTCCGTAACCAAACTGAAACAGGTCACAGCTTTCTAAATGCGTCCAGGGAATGCCGCGATTTTCGGCTTCGCGCACGAGCGCCTCAGTGCTTGCGCCCAAGATCGCTTCAGTCCGCAACTGAGCCAGGTCATCTAAATCTTTTTCCAGCTCTTCTTTGGGATAAGCGCCTGTCTCTACAATGCTCTGACAAAGTCGCAGTGCCGCCCTTGCCGCGTAGCGCCCTGCCTCCTCATTTTGATACTCAATGACAACCTGGTAGACCCCATCCGTTGCCGTCTCGCGGGTGCGACCAAACCCTACGGGCATATCGGCTAAGGTCTGAAGCTCCAGCGCCACATGCTCCAGGATGTGCCCCATCATGGTGCCTTCCTTGACCCGGCTTAAAAATCCACCCCGACAGCCTGGAGAACAAAAGTGTTCTTCGAGGCTAGGTAGCGCCGCCACAAGGCCGTCATAGAAACTAGGCAGGGTATCTGAAGGGCTATGGGCTAGCTCCTCTAAATCCAGTCGCACCAGAATGAGCTTTGAGCGGCGGATGCTCCAGTAGTTGGGGCCTCGGAGCGTCTGGGTTTGGAGAATTTTCATAAAGGTAGAGATAGTCTCTGCGAGTTTCACAGGATGCTTAAGACAAAGCCGAGGTCTAGAGAGTCCAACGTTGCTTTGAGCAGCTTGAGGTTTAAACCTTAATTAATTTCAAAGTGAATGCCTAGTTCTGTATTAATGGCTACATGACATGAATTGGCAGACGTCAATGCTGGTAATCGTGAGGGTTGCTCAGTCTCTAGGATTCAGTGGGCGACAAGACCTTTCGGCGTTGATAGTGATAGCGATCGCCCTGGCTCAACACATGTACGGTCAGGTTATGCAGGCTGATGGGGGAGAGATCGGCAACTTCAGGATGGTTCGTATGGGTCAAACTGCCGGGATCAATGATGGTAATCGTTCCTTTGCCAATCACTTCAAAGGTTCCATCTTTTTCAAACGCGGCACAGGTATCTTCATCAATACCCATGCCGAGTTTTTCTGGATGGGCGGCGATCGCACTCATCAGTCGAGCCATGCGATTGCGATTATGAAAATGCTGATCGACGAGCAGTTCAGGAAAAATCCCTAAACCGTCCATCAGGTCTACCAATAGCTGGTTGGGCGATTCTCCGCTGCTGCCGCCTGCAATCATCTTTTCACCCATGATGGCAGCACCCGCGCTGGTGCCTGCCAATACGAGAGTGCCAAGCTTAACCCTGGTTTTAATAGAGTCGATAAATTTGCTGCCGCCAATCAGGTCACATAGGCGCACCTGATCGCCTCCGGTGACAAAAATACCGGTGCAGTCTGCCAAGATATTGAGCCAGCCCTCTGTATCACACTCTTGAGGCTGCCGAATATCAAGCACCTGAACTTTTTGAGCGCCCATGTTCTCAAAGATCTGGTAGTAGCGATCACCAACGACACTGGGTTCTTGCGAAGCGCAGGGGATGATGCCGATTTTCGCCAACGCCCCACCAGCACTTTGAAAGAAAGCGGTTAATATACTGCACCCGTTGACTTTGTCTTCTGCTCCACCAATAACCATTACTGGATACTGGGTTGAAATTGCCATAAACTGTTGCGCTAGGAGAGGTTTTACCTCAGGCATAAAATAATCCTAAGAGCTGCATAATATCACTGTGCTGAAGCAAAGCCCAAGTTTAATTGAGTCTACAAAGACAATGTTTTGTGGGGGCAGGTTTTGTGGAGGCAGGTTTTGCCAACAAATCTAGGATTCTCTATCGCAGTATTAGCTCAATTTTTCCTTACGGATAATGAGGATGTTCTTTGACCTTGGCGATATTCTCAGGAATCTGGCTTAACGCAAAACTGAAGCGACCATCTATACGGGAATTTAACTTTCCATCTATATAAACAGGGGTACCATTCTTGAGATAAACGTCGACGCCTGTATAGGTTTGTTGAAAGATGAACAGTTCGTTTACAAATCGCCCATCTTTGCCCCACAGAACCATAACATCCTGAAGTGCTGGGTCGAGGGTGGCTGAATCGACTAGCTGAGTCGCTGTTTGGAATTTTTTCCAGACGGTTTTCGCTAGTTCTTTGCTTTTCTCAAGTGCCATCTCTGCCGCTACGCGACTAACGGCGATCGCAGTAGTACCCACTACTTCCCCTAAGTTAAAAGCCTCTTTAACAGTCTTCTGCACCACGTTGGAAACAACCTCGGCGACCCATGCCTTAAAGCTGCGCGGTTTGGACTTAGCAAAGACCTTTTTGGACTGTGATGGCTCAGCGTGAGTGTTTTTCTTGTGATGAACGTGATGGGCTGGTTCAGTCGGTTTTGGCTCAATTCTTGGAGTATCAAACGCTCTACTCCCGTTTAAGACAGCCGCTGCAGAATGTGAACCTACTGCTGCTAGCACCCTCTCGTGTAGCGAATGCTCCTGAGGGATTTCATGCGTTTGGCTTGTATGCCGCAACGCGCTCTCAAGCTCCATAGAGGCAGCAAGAGGCGGCAGCGAATTGGAATGGATCAATACAGGCGACGGACTGAGCTTTAGTTCTCCTTGAGTTGGAATCGTTTCGTCTTTGAGGTCTAAATACGGCTTAATTCGCTCGCAGTCATAGTAATTAAGGTTGAATAAAGTGGTTTGCCCTACGGTTTGCCAAGCTGAGGTGGTGTAGCTGCGCAGTGCCGACCGAATCTGCTCTACTTTTACCCCTAAAACAAAGGCTGTTAGGCTTGCTGCGAGGGCATTGGCAATAAGATAAGGTGTGCAGCCACCCAATGCGTTGGGGATTTGCGCAACATGCTCAATCTGATAAACCCAGTCTTCTTGCAAGATGCACAGGTGTCCCTTTTCGTAGACTGCGGCAATGCCTCCTCGCTGAATGTGCGATCGCACCACCAGATTCTCTGAATTCATTGAAAAATAAGCGACTTTTCCCCCCACCTGTCTAGCCATTGCTGCAACCTGTGGGTCATCCGCATTGAGTACGGCGTAGCCATTAGGGTGTACCGTCTCAGCGATGACCGCATTTACTCGGGTGAGTGGGTTGATGATGTTGAGGTTCGTTAACCCCAACTGATCTGCCGCTACATTCAAAACCACGCCCACATCACAGTGCTCAAAGGCTAGACCTGACTGTAAAATCTCATCCTGCGTTGTTTCTAAAACCGCAATCTCTACGGTTGGATCTTGCAGAATAACCTGGGCGTGTTGAGAAGTTGAAGGGTTGATGGTTTTAAGAGGGCGATCGCCGATATAAATTCCATCAGAGGTTGTAAAGCCTACCTCTTTATAAACCTGACTAAAAATATGGGCGATGAGGGTTGTGGGCGCTGCTTTGCCATTCGTACCTGCCACCGCCACAATTGGGATTTGTGTTGGCGTTCCAGGTGGAAACAGCATATCCATAATGGGTGCCGCCACGTTGCGTCCTACTCCTTGACTAGGCGCTATATGCATCCGCAACCCTGGGGCTGCATTCACTTCTACAATTACGCCATCCGCCTCGGTGAGGGGCTTAGTAATATCGGTTGTAATCACATCAATGCCCGCTACGTCCAGGTCAATAATGCGAGATACGCGTTCCGCTAGCCACACGGTCTCTGGATGGATTTCGTCTGTGCGGTCGATGGCGATCCCGCCTGTACTCAGATTGGCGGTTGCTCGGAGGTAGCAGATTTGGGCTGGCGGCAAAATAGTATTGAGGGTGTGGCCTTGACTTCTTAACGTTTCATCCGTTGCATTATCCAGCTCTATATGGGTCAGTACATTATCGTGACCCTCGCCCCGACGGTCATCTTGGTTTTCTTGCTCAACGAGCTGTGCGATGGTTGAATGTCCATCACCGACCACATGAGCAGGTACCCGCTCCGCCACTGCGACAACTTTATGGTTGACCACCAAAATTCGGTGATCTCGCCCCTGATAGAAATGTTCGACAATCACGCCATTAGAAATGTCACGGGCGCAATCATAGGCAATTTTGGTCTGTTTCCAAGACTGGATATTGATAGTAATGCCTCGACCGTGATTGCCATCTAAAGGCTTAATGACAATGGGATAGCCGCCCAGTTGGTCAATCGCCTTTTCTAAATCTCTGAAGGCGTAGACCACTATCCCTAATGGGACGGGTACTCCCATACTTTTTAAAAGCGTTTTGGTTTGTTGCTTATGGCAGGCTACCTCCACTCCCAGGACACTGCTGTGGGAGGTTAGTGCAGCCTGAACCCGTTTTTGATATTTGCCGTAGCCCAACTGAAATAGGTCGCTACTTTTTAAGTGTGTCCAGGGAATGCTGCGATTTTCTGCTTCCCGTACCAACGCCTCAGTGCTTGCGCCCAAAGTAGCTCGGCGGCGCCGCCGAGCCAAGTCATCTAAATCTTTGCTTAGCTCGGCTTTAGAGTAAGTGCCTGTATCTACAATGCTTTGGCACAGACGGAGTGCCGCTCTGGTGGCATAGCGACCCGCCGTCTCAGCTTCATATTCAATGACAACATGGAAAATGCCTGGTGTTGTGGTCTCGCGGGTGCAGCCAAACCCCACGGACATATCGGTTAAGGTCTGAAGTTCCAGCGCCACGCGCTCGAAAATGTGTCCCATTAGGGTGCCTTCCTGCACGCGGCTCAGAAAGCCACCGCGACATCCTGGCGCGCAGATATGTGCCTCAAGGCTGGGTAATATTGCCGCAATCCCGTCATAGAATCCAGACAGGGCGCTTGAAGGTTTATCGGCTAACCCTTCTAAATCCAGTCGCACCAGAATGAGTTTGGAGTGGCGAGCGCTCCAGTAGTTGGGTCCTCGGAGGGTTTGAGTTTGAAGAATTTTCATGATTGAAGGGTGCTGTCTGCCTGACACAAGTTACTGTGAAGCTCATAAGACAAAAATTTGAAGTGGAGGAGAGATAGAAAGACAGATCTTAAAAAATCTTTGATTCAGTTGCATCGTCATCTGTTCAGTCTCCTGAGTCAAGACTCGTTCTATACAAACGGGATTTATATTTACGATCTCTCAGCAATGACAATCCATCGATAGTGTCTTCTCGCTCAATTAGAGCTTTAGTACTACGCCTATCTAGGAACTTTGATCCATGCTGATTCGATATTTTGTTTCTATGATTTGAGTACAGGAAGCCGCAGCGCTTCGGCAATATATTAGACCTCTGGCATTAATCCTACTCCTCTCATTCCTTTCTTATCGCCAAAGGCGTTACCCTTCTCCCACGGGGGCTAAGGGAAAGAGGCATATTCGTGCAAGAGATTTATTCTATGCCTTCGACAGATTGGGTTTGGAGGATTTTGATTGGCACTTCACTGGACTAAGCTTAAAGGGGTTGAGCTTTCCCGTCTTCCCAAAGGGGTGATCGGATTTGTCTGCCTAGGGCTATTGGCGATCGCAGGCTATGTTGTCTATAGCCAAATCTCGACGGCTCAGCGTCAAGAAGCCAGTCGCAAAATTCAGGCGGCAACTGTACAGAAGTTAGATTTACCCGTTACCATTACGGCCAACGGCACCGTACAGCCTGATAAGTCTGTTAATGTCAGCCCTAAAAATTCTGGCGTTTTGAAACAGCTTTTGGTTAAAGAGGGCGATCGCGTTGAGAAAGGCCAAATTCTGGCCTATATGGATGACTCTAATTTTCAGGGACAGTTTGTTCAGGCGCAGGCACAGATCTCATCTTCGCAAGCGGCTTTGAATAAATTGCTGGCTGGCAATCGCCCTCAAGAGGTGGCGCAGGCGAAGGCGCAGCTTAGTTCTGCCCAAGCCAATTTAACTAAGCTTTTGGCAGGCAATCGTTTTCAAGATGTGGCTCAATCCCAGGCGCAGCTTAGTTCTGCCCAGGCGACGCTGCGACAGGCAGAAGTGACTTATCGTCAAAATCAGCAGCTTTATACCGCAGGGGCGATCGCCCTAAGAGACTTGGATACCTCCCGCGCAACGTTTGATACGGCTCGTGCCCAAGTTGAGCAAAATCGGCAGGCGTTTAGCCTGCAGCGATCTGGCTCTCGCCCTGAAGATATTGCCGCAGCCCGCGCTCAAGTTGAGCAGGCTAAACAGGCGCTCAGTCTTCAGGCGGCAGGGGCGCGTTCTGAAGATATTGAAGCCGCTCGCGCTCAGATTTTGAATAGCGAAGGCGCTCTCAAAACCATCCAAACGCAGATTAACGATACGGTCATTCGCGCCCCTTTTAGTGGCACTGTCACCCGTAAGTTTGCTGACCCTGGCTCCTTCGTAACGCCAACCACCTCTGGCAGCACCATTTCTTCGGCAACGTCCTCTTCAATTTTGTCCGTCGCCTCCAATAATGAAGTGGTGGTAAAAGTACCCGAAACCAGCATTCCTAAAATAAAGGTAGGGCTACCTGTCACCATCGAGGCCGATGCCTATTCCGGCAAGTTTTTTAAGGGCATTGTGACCCAGGTTGCCACCCAGTCAACGGTTGATCAAAACGTCACGAACTTTCAGGTTCAAACCTCGGTAGTCGATCCGCAAAACCTGCTGCGATCGGGCATGAACGTTAATACCAAATTTAATATCGGCACTCTTAAAAATGCGCTGGTGGTGCCCACTGTGGCAATTGTGCGGCAGGCTGAGGGCACTGGGGTGTATCTTGCTGGCAGTGGTGGTCGTGAGCGGAGCGGTAAAAGCAATCGTTATCGCTCTAGTCTTACGCCGATTGTCACAGGGGTCAGTGTTGAAGGCAAAACCGTGGTCACTTCTGGATTATCGGTTGGCGATCGCGTTCTTCTCAACTTTCCCCAAGGGGAACGTCCCGTCTCTCGCACCCCTTCAGTAATTCCTGGGTTAGACAGTGGTGGCGGCGGTGGCGGTAGGCGAAGGGGCGGTGGACTTTAATGAAAACCCAGCGCATTCGCACCATTAAAATTTCATTTTTAGAAATTGTGACTATGGCCGTGGAGGCTCTTTGGAGCAATCGCCTTCGCACTAGCCTCACCATGCTGGGGGTCATCATTGGCATTGCCTCGGTCATCATGGTGACGTCTGTAGGACAGGGTGTACAGAAAGGCACCGAACAGCAAATTCAGGCGTTGGGGACCAACGTTATGCTGGTGATATCGGGCGCAGCGCGTTCGGGTGGCATTAGCCAAGGGTCTGGGTCTGCCACCACCTTGACGTGGGAAGATGCTCAGGCGATCGCCCAGCAGTCTCCAGCAGCAGAGGCTGTGACGGCCTTTTTGCAGCGGGGTGGACAGGTGGTTTATGAAGAGCAAAACAGCTCTACCTCCATTTTGGGTGTGGATTTGAGCTACTCTGACGTAAAAGAAATTAAGCCGAAAGAAGGGCAGTTTTTTACTCAGGACGATCTCAACAATGCTGAGCCTGTCACAATCCTGGGCAGCAAGGTAAAAGACGATTTGTTTGCAGCGGGAGAAACCCCCATTGGGAAAAGCGTCCGGATTCAGGCTGGACGCTATCGCGTGGTGGGGGTGATGGAACCCAAGGGTTCTGTCGGCGGACAGGATCAGGATGACCGCGTCTATGTACCGCTCACCACCATGTCAGCCCAAATTGTGGGAAATGCTTCTCTCAATGGCACCGCCATTAGCGGATTCTGGATTAAGGCGGCAGATCAGTCTCAGCTTGAGGCCGCTCAGTTTCAGGTAACAAACGTGCTGCGGATTCGCCACGGTATTTTTCCGCCGAATCCTGATGACTTTCGCATCAGCAGTCAGATTGATATTATCAACACCTTTAGCAGCGTGGTGGGGCTGTTCACGGTTTTGGTGAGTGCGATCGCCGGAATCTCTTTGGTCGTGGGCGGCATCGGCATTGCCAATATCATGCTGGTTTCGGTAGTAGAGCGCACCCGCGAAATTGGTATTCGTAAGGCGATTGGGGCGACCAACAGCGCCGTTTTAAGCCAGTTTTTGGCAGAAGCCATCATGGTGTCTTTGGCGGGTGGTGCTATTGGCGTGGCAATGGGAGTCAGTTTGGCGTTTGTAGCCTCAATCTCGTTTAAATTTCCCTTTGTAATTTCTCTATGGTCTATCTTTGCGGGACTAGCTTTGGCTTTAGTCGTGGGCTTAGTCGCGGGGGTGATTCCGGCTCGCAATGCCTCTCAATTGGACCCCATTACGGCCTTACGGAGCGATTAGCCATCATGGTAAACATGATTTGGATGGAGGACATCATCAAGACCTATCGCCTAGGCGAGGTAGACGTGCCCGTTCTCAAAGGGATTGACCTCGCCATTGAAGAAGGTGAATACGTTGCCATTATGGGTGTCTCTGGCTCTGGTAAATCAACCTTGATGAACATTTTGGGCTGCTTGGATCGTCCTACGGATGGACACTACATCTTAGAAGGCCGCAGTTTGACCACTCTCAATAATGACGAGTTGGCCTACATCCGTAATCAGCGCATTGGCTTTGTGTTTCAGCAGTTTAATTTACTCAACCGCTCAACTGCCCTAGATAACGTGATGCTGCCGATGGTCTATGCAGGCATCCCTAAGCCCCAGCGTCGTGCCCGTGCCGAGGAGGCTCTCACGCGAGTGGGCTTGACGGAGCGGCTGTTCAATCGCCCTAATCAGCTTTCTGGGGGCCAGCAGCAGCGCGTGGCGATCGCCCGTGCCCTTGTCAACCGTCCGGCGCTTGTCCTTGCTGATGAACCTACTGGAGCCTTAGATACCGAAACTTCAGAAGAGGTAATGAGCCTGCTGGGGGAGTTAAACTGTCAGGGCATTACGATTGTGATTGTGACCCACGAGCCGGACATTGCCGCTAAAACGCAGCGCACGATTCACGTCAAAGATGGGCTGGTGATAGGGTAACAAGGGTGATGGGTAGTTCATCAGCCCAGAGAAATTTTTAGAGACACTTAAATTACGCCACGATGATGCATGACTATGTGGTCTAGCAACATGCTGTCTCCAACGCCAGTCTCTATTTTTGTAAAGCTATAGTGAGAGTACAAGCGCGTTGATTACCTGAAGCCATTGCGCTGCTGCCTGTTTCAGTTTTTGCCTCGGCAATCGAGCTTACGATTGATCACATCTTTGAGTGGGTGAAGTGATTATTTTATTCGGCAATATGCTGTTTCCAGATCATGGAAGGCTACCGCTCCGGCAAATGCCTGTGTTTATGGCAGAAGATGAGAGCCTATGTACACATTTCAAGTTTCACAAACATAAGCTTATTCTGATTCTTGCCGCCATGCGCCATCATCGAGATGCCCTGCGCGAGAAGGGTATGACAGTGGAGTATTGTGAGCTGATGGCTGAGGAGAGATTGCCCACTTACGAAGAAAACCTTTGGCACACCGTCCAAAAATACGGCGCATCGGAACTGCACACCTATACGCTTGAAGACCACGGAATGCGCGATCGCCTCCAGTCTTTCTGCGCCACACACAGCCTCAAACTCATCACCTACGATAGCCCCCTGTTTCTGACCACCCATGACCAGTTTCAGGACTACCGCAGTCGCTATAAGCGCCTCTTTATGGGCGACTTCTACAAGATTCAGCGACGGCGGCTCGATATCTTAATGGATAAAGCAGGCGAACCAGAGGGCGGACAGTGGAGCTACGACGACCAAAATCGTAAGCCCCTGCCTAAAAAAATTGAGGTGCCGCAGATCACTTACCCTGCTCAGACTCAACATGTTAAAGCGGTTGGTGCCCTAGTAGACGCTAAATTTCCAGACCATCCGGGTCAGAGCGCAAACTTTTGGCTGCCCGTTACCCACAAAGATGCTCTAGCTTGGCTCCATCAGTTTCTGACCGAGCGCTTTGTTCACTTTGGGCTGTACGAAGACGCACTTTCCACCAAAGAGCCATTCGTTTTTCATTCTGTCATTTCGCCTATGCTCAATTTGGGTATTCTGACCCCTCAGGAGGTGGTTATGGCGGCGCTGGACTACGCCTCAAATCATGAGATTCCCCTCAACTCCCTGGAAGGGTTTATTCGGCAAATTATTGGATGGCGAGAGTATATTCGGGGCGTTTACCATGCGATCGCCCCCACTCAGCGCCAGCAAAACGTTTTGAATCACCAGCGGCAGCTCACGGCAGATTGGTACAACGGCACCACGGGCTTAGATCCCGTCGATCAGGTGATCCGGCGCGTACAGGAGCGCGGCTGGGCGCACCACATCGAGCGCCTGATGGTGATGAGTAACGCCATGCTGTTGGCAGAAGTGCATCCTGATGCGGTCTTTCGGTGGTTCATGGAGCTGTTTGTAGACAGTGCTGACTGGGTGATGGTGCCCAATGTTTATGGTATGGGACAGTTTGCCGATGGCGGTCAGATGATGACGAAGCCCTACATGTCGGGTTCTAACTATCTCAATAAAATGGGTGATTATGCGAAGGGTGACTGGTGTGAGGTCTGGGATGGACTGTACTGGCGCTTTGTAGACCGTAAAAAGGATATGCTGAAGCGCAATCCACGCCTATCGATGATGGTGAAGACCCTGGACAAGATGGATGCTGAACGGCGGCAGAAGATTTTTGCAAAGGCAGAAGCGTTTATTGAGTCTAAAACCGCTGAAGACACGCTACTTTAAGGGGTGTAGTCTACATTTGCGAAGGATCATGGGTTTGATAGCCGACACTCATTCCCCTCACCCCAACCCTCTCCCTAGGGAGAGGGAGCAACATCTAATTCCCCTTCTCCCTAGGGAGAAGGGGCTAGGGGATGAGGGCATTCAAAATGCATGGCTTCTCAGCAATTCTGTAGATTATTTAATTCATAACCTTAAGCAATTTGGGCTAGCCCTTCACAACAGTATTGTGCAATGCCCTTAAAACCTTCGGATCTTTTGCAGATTCTGGATCAAAAACAGTCAGAATTTTCGCAGTTTTATCATGATGCATCCGCCACCTATCAAGCCTATCGCCGCGCCCTGCGGAAAGTCTCGGCGCAGTCTGACCCATACATTGCCGACATCTTGTCAGATCACGCCCATCCTGGAGCGCGTCCTCTAGAGACATTGGGCAAATATCCCAACTGGATTGTGCCCTCTAAGCTGAAGTGGCCTAACCGTGAAGAAAGCTTGGAATGGGTGCGCGATCGCCTCACCAATATCATCACCTTTGCGGTGGACGGCTCCCAGATTTTCCCCACCAAAGACGTTGCGCCGCCCATTGCCCTGGTGCAGGTGGGCTGGTTTGAGAACGCCCATTCTGATGAGGGGATCTACGACAAAAACGTGCGCCTTAGCATCATGACCCCTGCCGAACTTCAGGTGCCGCGCAACGGGCGCTCCCTTGATCGACAGGTGAGTATGCGCCGGTTTGAGATGGAGGTAACACGCGCCATTGAGTTTATTGAAGACCACGCGAGATGCCAAG
The DNA here is from genome assembly GCA_031422435.1 of Acaryochloridaceae cyanobacterium VAR_48_metabat_390. Classification (GTDB taxonomy): domain Bacteria; phylum Cyanobacteriota; class Cyanobacteriia; order Thermosynechococcales; family Thermosynechococcaceae; genus JAAURS01. Next base: position 19,778 of record JANPLU010000033.1, on the reverse strand, counting down.
ATTGCCTCGTCTTTTTTGACGGGTCACTCATTGCCACCTTTGCCGAAGCCTTTGATTTTGAGTGCCGCACCTTTTATGCCCAGCAGTACGTTCATTTACTGCGCGCCAGCGAACGGTATCGTGTGCCGCTGGTGGGCTATATCGACACCTCCCATGCCTGTGACCTCATCCAAACCCTACGGTGTCTAGAGAGCCTTCCCGAAACCACAACCCTCAATGACGCGCAGCTTTTAACGTCAGGAATGCAGTGGGGCGATCGCACGCCATTGTTTTTGTGCGATCGCCCTGGAGATGCGTGGGGACAGGGCATTTTGGCAGAGTACGAAGAGCAGGCCACCCGCGTTACCTTTACCTACCTCAAAGCCAACGACAATCCACCCGTTCGCCTAGAGTTTCCCCGCTGGATGCATGAGGCGAGCTTAATCAACACTGCTTTAGACTATGTGCGCGGTGAAATTATTATCGGTAATGGCTACCCCTACGTCATCGAAACCGCTGACCAGGTTGCGGTACTGCAAGCCGAAGACCGTCAGCTTTTCTATCGGCTGCTTCAAGAATGGGCGGAAAAATCCGACATTCATTTCCGGTTCTCACGCAAGATGGTGAGCAAGCTTTTGCGCCGTCGTTAAGAATCATGAACTATACTGAGAAAAATAGTAAATTTTTGTAACAAAAATGGCGAATCCAACGCTCCAAGAAATTTCGCAGCAGCTCGACAGCGACAGTACCCGTGATCGCCGTTTAGCCTTGGTCGCGCTGCGAGATGTAGCCCCCATCGACGCGGTGCCCCTGATCAAGAAAGTATTAAACGACCCTAGCCTAGATATTCGTTCAATGGCGGTGTTTGCCCTCGGCATTAAGCAAACCCCAGAGTGTTACGACATTTTGCTCAAGCTGCTCGACGACACCGACTACAGCATTCGAGCCGCCGCCGCAGGAGCCTTAGGCTACTTGGCAGATCAGCGTGCCTTTGAGCCGTTGGTACGAGCCTTCATGGAAGACACCAATTGGCTGGTGCAGTTTAGCGCTGCAGTTTCTTTAGGCAACCTCAAAGACCCTCGCGCCCGTGAAACCCTAGTGAGAGCGTTAGACAGCGAGGCTGTAGTGATTCAGCAGGCTGCGATCGCCGCCCTTGGCGAAATTAAGGCCATTGATGCCGTCACAGATATCCTGCGCTTCACCCAATCTGAAGACTGGCTAGTGCGTCAGCGTCTTGCCGAAGCATTGGGAAATCTACCTTCGCCTAAAACCGTTCCGGCACTCAAATACCTGAGCAAAGACGAACATCCTCAAGTCTCAGCTTCAGCGGTGATTTCGCTTCAGCGCCTAGGCGAAGCACCCGCTTAAACCCCAGTGACGTTAAGACTGCAATCCTTTCGCAGCAGTTAACCACTGCTCTAAAAACATCATCACCTGAGCCGCAAGGTCAATTTGAGTCGCCTTTTCAATGCCTTCTAAACCGGGGGAAGCATTGACTTCAATGGCTAAGGGTCCCTGCTGTGTTCTCAGCAAATCGACCCCTGCAATTTGTAAACCAATGGCCTGGGCTGCTGCAATGGCGATCGCCTTTTCTTGCTCAGTCAGTTCAACAGGGTGCGCCGTCGCACCCCGATGCAGGTTGGCTCTAAATTCTCCAGGTGGCCCTTTGCGCTGAATCGCCGCTGCCACCTGGTTGCCAATTACAAAACAGCGCAGATCTACCCCACGGGCTTCATCAATGCATTCCTGCACCAGCACGTCAGCATCCACCCCGCGAAACGCTTCAAACAGGGCGCGGGCGGTTTGTAGGGTTTCTGCCAGCACCACTCCAATGCCGTGACTGCCCTTTAAAAGCTTGATGACGACCGCCTTTGAATTCATGCGAGACAACACCGTCTCAATGTCTTTACAGGCATAGGTAAAGCCCGTCGCTGGCATAGGTAGACCCTTGCTGGCAAGCTGCTGATAGCAGTGCAGCTTATCTCTGGCACAGGCGATCGCATTGGCTGAATTCAGCACGGGAACCCCCATTACCTCTAGCTGCCGCACCACAGCCGTGCCGTAGATCGCCTTACCAGGGCCAATACGCGGAATAGCGGCATCAAATCGTGGACAGCGCTGACCCTTGTGCCACAGTTGAGGGCTTTGGGTCTGAAGCGTAACAGCACAGCGCAGAAAATCAATCACCTGCACCTCATGCCCACGTTTTAACCCTGCCTCTAAAAGTCGGCGGGTTGAATAAAGCGAAACGTCTTGAGATAAAATTGCAATCTTCATAATTTGTTAACCAAAAAGTTAACACAACAAGATGCGGGAAACTTTTTCTTTCTAAGGCTATCGGCAGCATTTTTGAGATTGCAGTTCACCTTAGGTTTTATTAAGCCAGTTTATCCATCACACTATGATAGAAATCCCTAAAAGACCACAATGGCAAATGATACAGACACATTTTTGACTTTAAGCCTTCTGACCCTAGAACAAACGCTAAACTTGGGCAAGCAGTTAGGCCATTGGGTTGCCGCTGGAACCATCCTATTTTTGAAAGGAGACTTGGGCGCAGGCAAAACTACGCTCATTCAAGGATTAGGAGCCGGACTCGGCATCACAGATGCCATTGTTAGCCCGACTTTTGCTCTGCTTCATGAATATCCTGAAGGCCGTATTCCGCTATATCACTTTGACTTATATCGCCTTAGCCCCACCGAAGCCCACGATCTACACCCAGAACACTACTGGCTAGGGCTAGAAGCACCTCTTGGTATTACTGCTGTTGAATGGTCTCAACGATTGACCGTACTGCCGGAAAATTATCTAAACATTGAGTTAAGCCACACAGATTGGGGCAGAATAGCTACCCTAAGTGTCTTCGGCTTTGTTAAGCATTGGGATGAAATGAGACAAAGCCTTATTGCTGGCAACGCTGCAACATGATATTCAAACGTTTGAGTTCACTAAAGCCTTTGATTCTCAATAAGAGTGTCTTGTTGCAAACGTCCAACGAATTAGTGTACTCTTGTCAATAAGCAAACTTTATTGCGAAGCAGGGCGATGTATACGGCAAACTCGCTGAAGTCCGAACTTAATGAAAAAGGATGGCGGCTCACTCCGCAGAGAGAAATCATCCTTAACGTGTTTCAAAATCTTACGGAAGGAACTCACCTTAGCGCGGAGGATCTCTATAACAAACTCCAGGAGCAAGGTGATCCGATTAGCCTGTCTACGATTTACCGTACAGTGAAGCTGATGGCGCGGATGGGAATCTTGCGCGAACTTGAGTTTGCGGAAGACCATAAGCACTATGAAATTAATCAGCCATACCCTAATCACCATCATCACCTCATTTGTGTGAAGTGCAACCGGACGATTGAATTTAAGAGCGAATCGATTCTCAAGGTGGGTTCTAAAACGGCAGAGAAAGAGGGATTTCACCTGCTCGACTGCCAGCTTTTAATTCACGCGATCTGCCCAAAGTGTCAGCGCTCTATTTTGCCTGACTAGGCGATCGCCTGTCCATCCACGCGGCTCACCACAACCACTGCAGGACGGGGTGGTTGGGCAGTACCTGGGTTCGGCCAGTTAGAACCCACCGGAACCTGTCGGGTTTGGACAAAATCTTTGCCATCCGTGGTTTTCATTGCAAACGGTCGGCTTTGAGATGCCTGATTCTGACGAATACCATTGACCTCACCCGGATGCTGAATGGCGAGAAATAAGGCTTTTTGGTCGGCGCTCAAAAAGGGACCTGTCGTTTCACACTCCATTGGCCCCATCCCAAACAAGTGCGCCTTCCCTGCGTCTGCCCCCCGCATCGAGATAACCCAAATAGCGTTGTTGCCGTACAGCCCCCGCAGATTTGACTGACTCACGGGCTTATCTGCCTCAAGACGGTTTGGAATGGCTTTATTGAGCTTATCGCTAGACATATCCGTCACCATCCAAATGTTGCCACTCTGGTCAAACAGCAGATTGTCTGGGTTGGCAAAGCCAAGTCCGCCTTCGGCTGGTTCCCCGCCTGTTGCCAGCATTGACCAGCGAAAGGTCAGCGCGGCAGGGTCTGCCTTGTCTTCGACTAAATGCATAATAAAGCCGTACTCGTAGGGCGTTTCGCCCTTAGGCCCTTTGAAAATTTGAGGGTCTATGCTGCCGTCGCTACCCGGCGTACCCGAGGTGAAAGCGATGTACAACGAGCCGTCTGGCGCAACATCGGTATCTTCAGGGCGGGCGGTTGCCGTTGCGCCAACTGCATTCCCTGCGTAGTGGGCATCAATTAAAATTGCGCCCTGCTGCTCTACAGAGCTGCTACCTGTGTACAGATCCGCCAGGGTTTTGAACTGCTGTTTGAATGCCAGCACTTCTTTATCAGTTTTAGCGGCTAAATAACCGCCCTCTGGACGTTTGGGCAGCGGCAGCAGATTGCCTAATAGTTGGCTGGGCAGGGTTGGGTTAATGGGCGTATCGGGCTTGAGCGCAATCCACTGACCTGTGCCGTCGGGGTTAAACTTCGCGGCGTAAAGCATCCCTGCTTCAAGGAGGCGAGAATTGCGTTTGTCTTGGGGGTTGATGACCCAATCGCGGCTGACAAATTTGTAGAGGTGCCCACCTCGGCGATCGCAGCCGGAGTAAAACGCCAAGGGCTTACCCGCTTCAGCCCGTACCCCAACGGCCTCATGGCGATAGCGGCCTAGCCACGTATGCTTGGTGCCGTAGTCTTGGGGGTTAGCGGGGTCTACCTCTACAATCCAGCCGTACTTGTTGCCCGAAAGTCCCAACACATTCCCCTGCCCAGAGATTTCTTCAGCATCGACCACAAACCGCCGATTGCTGGGCGCAAACGCGGTTCCATCGGCATAGACCGCCTCTACCACCTGATTCTGGAAATTTTCTTCGGCACTGAGTACTGTGCCCCAAGGGGTCGTGCCCCCCGCGCAGTTCCCCATAGTGCCGATAATGCGATCGCCCAGCCCATCCACATACCCCTGCCCCTGTGCCCTACGGAAGACCTCTTTTGCAGGGCCTGTGCAGGCCAAATAGCGACGGTCTTCGAGTCCAGAAATTCCGGTAATGCGGCGATCGGCTTTAGAGTAGGTGCGCTCCCACTGTCCCACAGCGGTTTTACGAATGGACAGCACCCCAATCCCCTGGTCGATGAGCGCCTCTTTAGCAATTTGGCGGATCTGCGCCTTGAGCGGGTCTGCATCGGTCAGGCTGAAGGCATCAATACCCTTGTCTCCAGCGGCTTTAATGGCAACTTCTACGGCCTTAAACGGCAGCGCCTGACCAATGACCGCTTCGTAGCTCTGGATCCAAGGAATGGCGCTAATGTATTCAAAGTTGACGACTAAGTACCCTTCGTTGGGTGCCGTTTCGATGAAGGATAGATAGTCGTTGTTGTAGCCAAACCGAGAATTGCCTAGGCGATCGCCCCAAGCGGCAATGACCTGATAGCGATACCCTTTGGGCAACACCAAATCATCCACCACCGTAAACTGCTGGTAGCGCTCCACCTGCTGAAGTGGCGCAATGCCGCTGGTAACGAGCGGCATTGGCCCTAAAACGGGCGTAAAGGGGATGGCTAACTGAGCGCGCGCAGCTTTAGCTATTGATTCATTCAGAAAAGACCGCTCGGACAGGGCCGCCCCGCCCAGCGCTGCACCAAAAAAGACCAGAAAATCCCGACGGTTCATCGCAAAAACCTTCTCTAGAGTAGGCGTGTCTCAATCTGCACGCTCAGCACAGCAAAGCGCAGCTTCATTTACAATGGCGAGTGTAACGGCTTAGGGTTAAGAGATCGTAATCCTACGGCTCTAAAATTGATGAATATCAGTTTCTGGCTGATTTATTGGCGGAGCGACTGGTCAGTACGACGACTTAATCTCTCAGCAAAGTGACTTCGTAACATCACTTAAAACCCTTGATCTAGCTACACTGGAGAATGAAATGGCAGCCCCGAGCATCAATCTAGGCATTGACGAAGCAACCCGCAAAGAGATTGCGGCAGGTTTATCGCGTCTGCTGGCCGATACCTACACGCTTTATCTCCAAACACACAATTTCCATTGGAACGTCACAGGACCAATGTTTAGTACGCTTCATTTGATGTTTGAGACGCAGTACACCGAACTAGCATTGGCGGTTGATTTGGTCGCTGAGCGAATCCGGTCTTTAGGGTTCCCTGCTCCTGCCACCTATAGTGAATACGCCAAACTCAGCTCAATCAAGGAAACGGCGGGTGTACCCAAGGCGGAAGAAATGATTAAGCTCTTAGTTGAAGGCCAGGAGGCAGTGGTGCGTACCGCGCGCTCGATTTTTCCGATGGTGGATGAAGCTCACGATGAGCCAACGGCTGACCTTTTAACCCAGAGAATGCAGCTCCACGAAAAAAATGCTTGGATGCTTCGGAGCCTATTGGAATAGCTCAGCTCTCGTCTCTCGTATTGCTGCTCTCCAGTCAACGGATTAATCTCCCTTTAGAAATTCAAAAGCCCTGCTTACAGTAGTTTAAGCAGGGCTTTTAAGTTGTTATTGACCGGGAGATTTAACGACTACGCGTCACCCTTCATCGCATCAATCAAAATAGAGGCTACTTCAGGACGAGAGAACTCAGGGGGCGGTAGCTCACCGCGTCTCAACATTTCCCGTACCTTTGTGCCAGACAGATGGATGCGTTCTTCCGGCAGGCTAGAGCTGGTTTTAGCCGTCGCCATTCCCAAAGATTTTTTGCAGTAAAATGCGTGTTCAAACATCATGGGGGTGATGCCCAAGGCGATAGGGTCAAGCTCATCAAAAATGTACTGCGCGTCATAGGTGCCGTAATAGTCGCCCACCCCAGCATGATCTCGCCCCACAATAAAGTGAGTGCAGCCATAGTTTTTGCGCACCAAGGCATGGAAAATCGCCTCACGCGGCCCTGCGTAGCGCATCGCGGCAGGGTTAATGGCAAGGGTGACGCGATCATGGGGGAAATATCTTTCCAGCAGCACCTCATAGCAGCGCATCCGCACGTCAGCGGGGATGTCGTCGCTTTTGGTTGCGCCCACCAATGGGTGCAAAAACAGCCCATCCACAATCTCTAGGGCACATTTTTGAATATACTCATGGGCGCGGTGAATCGGGTTTCGCGTCTGGAAGCCCACAATCGTCTTCCAGCCCTTGTCTTGAAATAAAGCCCGTGAGTCAGCCGGATCGATTTGATATTTAGGGAAGAACGGATGGGGACGACGTTCCATCAGCCAGATTGGACCTGCTAAATTGACGGCGCCCTGGTCATAAACAACCTTTACACCGGGATGCTTGTCTTCGTTGGTCAGGTATACCTTCAGCGCCTCATGGTTTTTGTCGTAGGTATACTTTTGGGTGAGTTCCAGCACGCCAATAAATGCGCCCGTGGGGTCATCGAGCCGAATGGTGGAGCCAATGTCTAGGGTTTCGGCGATCGCCGCATCCACCGACAGCGTAATGGGGATACTCCAGGGCAATCCATTGGCAAGCTGCATGTGGTTGACAACCTGCTCATAGTCGTCTTGAGCCATAAAGCCTACGAGAGGGCTGAACCCACCAATGGCAATGAGTTCTAAATCTGACAGCGATCGCTCGTCTAAGCGAACACGGGGCAGTGCATCAGCCTGGGCTAAAAAATCTTGGCGCTGCGCTGGGGTGACAATTCGGTTGACCAATACCCCACCGTGGGGCGCAATTCCGGCAGTTCGCTTCACTGACGCACTTTGGGCTAAACTCACAACGCTATTTCCTCTTTAGACAGCTCGTCAACCATCATAAAACAACGCCGTTCGGTTCCTTGCGATCGCCACTAAGGCCGAGAGGAATGATATAAATGAAACCATTGTGAAGCGCACCGCCCCACGGTTTCAAAACCCATTCAGTTCAGCAGATTATCAACGATAAGGATCCATCCTATGGTCTCTCAATACCCAATCCGACTCACCCCAGCGCCGATTGAATTTGGGACAGATGGGTGGCGGGGGATTATTGCAGCCGATTTTACCTTTGAGCGCCTGGGTCAAGTTGCCCCCATCGCTGCCCAAGTCCTTAAGCAAACCTACAGCGCCGAGATAAACAGCAGCAATCTCATCATCGTGGGCTATGATCGCCGCTTTCTGTCTCCAGAGTTTGCTGAGGCGACCGCGATGGCGGTGCAGCACGCAGGGTTTGACGTGATGCTCTCTGATACCTTTGTGCCCACCCCTGCCGTAAGCTGGGCAGTGAAGCAGTATCAGGCATTAGGGGGGCTGGTCATTACCGCCAGCCATAACCCAGCGGCCTATTCTGGCCTTAAGGTCAAAGGAGCCTTTGGGGGTTCCGTTGCGCCCAATATTACCCAAGAAATTCAGGCGCGGCTAGGGAAGCCCATCGTGCCAGCCGAAACGCCAGGAAGCCTAACGTACTTCAATCCTTGGCCTGACTACTGCGAAATTCTGCGCTCCAAGGTTGACTTAAAAGCGATTCAGGATGCCATTACTAGCGATCGCATCACCGTTTATGTAGATGTCATGCATGGCGCAACCGCAACGGGCTTAGAGCAGGTCTTAGGCTGCCCAGTCCATGAGCTGCGCTCTGCCCACGATACGCTCTTTGGCGGAACCGCACCGGAGCCGCTGGCAAAATATATGCCGGAGCTATTGCAAACCATCCGAGATCGCGCTGTCTCTGGTAAAGCAGAAGGCGTAACGGTGGGGTTTGTATTTGATGGGGATGGCGATCGCATTGCGGCGGTAGACGGTCAGGGCAATTTCCTCAGCTCACAAATCCTCATTCCCATTTTGGTGGAGCATCTCGCAGGCAATCGCGGCCTAACGGGGGAATTTATAAAAACCGTCAGCGGTTCTGACCTGATGCCCAAAGTAGCGCAGTTGTTTAACTTGCCCGTCTTTGAAACCCCCATTGGCTATAAGTACATTGCAGATCGAATGCTGCAAACGGGCAGCGTGTTGCTCGGCGGTGAAGAGTCTGGCGGGATTGGGTTTGGCACCCATATCCCAGAGCGAGATGGGCTGCTGTCTGCGCTGTATGTATTGGAGGCGATCGCCACCAGCGGCAAAGACCTCAGCGAACTTTATGAGAACCTTCAGGAGCGCACGGGTTTTTACAGCGCCTATGATCGCATTGACCTCACCCTTTCTAGCGATGCTACCAAGCTAAAGCTGATCCAAGAACTAAAGGAACATCCTTTTACAGAAATTTTGGGCATTGCCGTGACTGAAATGACCAACCCCGACGGCTTTAAGGTACGGCTGGCAGACGGGAGCTGGATTTTGATTCGCTTTAGCGGTACAGAACCCGTTCTGCGGCTCTATTGTGAAGCCGCAACGCAGACAGCCGTTGACGCGCGTTTAGCATGGGCAAAACAGTGGGCACTAAGTCATGAGTCATAAATCTTCGCTACATCAGAATGGGAATACCAGAAGTTGTGTGGGGTTGGGGCGATCGCTTAGTCTCGTTACGCTCCCCGTCCTTATGGGGCTAATTATTATTCGGCACATTGAGCAACAACTTGGCACATTGGGGCAGTTTAGCGAGAGCCTATTGCAGGGCGAACAGCTACCTATCTTAAAGGAAGGTGTTCGGGCGTACAGAATAGTGGTGCCCTCAAGGCAGTACGATACTATCGCAGTTCAACGCCATTAGGTTTTGAACGTATTCATTGCGGGTCTTTCTCTAGGAAAAATCCAAACATCTCCTCAGGATCCTTCCTAAATCCAGAGGATACCCCTAGAATTATCGAGTAAGCTTGCTGGGCTGAGTGCATCTTTGCGTATGAGTTCTACCCTAAATCGCGCCAATACAGACCTGTTGTCCCATGCCAGCATTGATTTGCTACTCCAGCACCGGATTAAGGTCATTGAAGATCTTTTAGAAGCCGTTCTGCGCGAGGAATGCGGTCAAGAACTGGTGGATTTACTTCAGCAGTTGAGGGCGATGTGTTCGCCAGAAGGGCAGGCTCCAACCATTCCTCAAACCGAAGTATTGAAGGTGGTTGAAAAGCTAGAGCTAGAGGAGGCAGTACGAGCTGCCCGCGCCTTTGCGCTGTACTTTCAACTCATTAATACCGTTGAGCAGCACTACGAGCAAGAAGACAGCATTATTCGGACTCATAGTCCTGGGCAGTTAGTGGTCAGTTCAGAAATGCTGAATTCTGCCCCCCGACCCGAAACAGCACTCAGTGGTGCCAACCCCATCCATTTTGCCGACTCGCGCAGTGGTCAAAAGGAGCGGATGGAGAGCAGTCTATATGACGGAGCCAGTGGCGGTCAAAATGCGGGGACTTTTTCATGGCTGTTCCCTAAGCTCAAAGGGCTAAACGTCCCGCCCCAGCAAATTCAACGCTTGATCAATGCTCTCGATGTCAAGCTAGTCTTTACCGCGCACCCCACCGAAATTGTGCGCCAAACCATTCGAGACAAGCAGCGACGGATTGCCAAAATTTTAGGCCGTCTCGACAGCGTAGAGGCAGGGCTTGCTGCCAACGTGCGCGCCAGTTGGGAGGTGGATGCCTTCCGTATTGAGCTAATGGAAGAAATTCGGTTCTGGTGGCGAACCGACGAGCTGCACCAGTTTAAGCCCACCGTCATGGATGAGGTGGAATACAGCCTTCACTACTTTAAGGAGGTCATGTTTCATGCCATTCCGCAGCTCCATCGGCGCTTAACTCAGTCGATTCAGCAGTATTTTCCGAAGCTGAAGCCGCCTAGCTACAGCTTCTGTCGCTTTGGCTCTTGGGTGGGAGCAGACCGAGATGGCAACCCCTCCGTCACGCCAGATATCACTTGGCAGACTGCCTGCTATCAGCGCAATGTGGTCATTGACAAGTATATTGAATCCGTCAAAAAGCTGGTGACACTGTTAAGCCTTTCCATGCACTGGAGCGACGTACAGTCGAGCCTACTGGAGTCTCTAGAGCAAGATCAGCTCTTGATGCCAGATATCTACAATCAGTTGGCAATCCGCTTCCGGCAAGAACCCTATCGCCTTAAGCTGACCTACATTTTGGAGCGGCTGAAAAATACTAGCGATCGCAACCAGCAGCAGGTTACATTCCAAAGCCCCCTCGTTACGCCCCACACGGGCGCACCTCCTGCAACCCAATCACCCTCCACTATTGGGCTACAGCCTCATTTTTATGCTTCAGAACAAGAGTTTTTAAGCGAGCTGCAGCTCATTCAAGAAAACCTTCAGGCGACGGGCTTAACCTGCCGAGAGTTAGATAACCTATTGTGTCAAGTGGAGATTTTTGGGTTCAATTTAGTCGAGCTAGATATTCGTCAAGAAAGCAATCGCCACTCCGATGCGATCGCCGAAATTGTGGCCTACCTCGAAATTTTGCCCAAGCCCTATAACAGCCTCTCTGAAGATGAGCGGACGTTGTGGCTGGCGACCGAACTCCAAACCCGTCGGCCTTTGATCCCGTCAGAACTGCCCTTCTCAGAACCCACCAAAGAAACCATCGAAACCTTTCGGATGATTCGGCGTTTGCAAGAAGAGTTTGGCATTAACATCTGTCGCACTTACGTCATCAGCATGTGCCATGATGCCAGCGATCTCCTAGAGGTGCTGCTGCTGTCTAAAGAAGCAGGGCTGTACGATCCGGTCACAGGCAAAGGGACGCTAGAAGTAGTACCGCTGTTTGAGACAGTAGATGACCTGAGGCGTGCCCCTGGCATTATGACCCAGCTCTTTGAGCTGCCGTTTTACGTGAGCTATCTAGCCTCTGGGGGGCGCTCTGTTGCCGCCGTCGCGGATCAAGGCAATCACGATAAGCTGACAGAAGTACCTACTCCCTGCATTTTGCAAGAGGTAATGCTGGGCTACTCAGACAGCAACAAAGACTCAGGATTTCTCAGCAGCAACTGGGAGATTTACAAAGCGCAGCAGGTGCTTAACCTCACGGCGCAACGCTTTGGCGTAACGCTGCGCATCTTTCATGGGCGCGGTGGTTCCGTAGGGCGCGGCGGCGGCCCTGCCTACGAAGCGATTTTGGCTCAGCCTGGAAACAGCGTGAACGGCCGCATTAAAATCACCGAGCAGGGTGAAGTGCTGGCCTCTAAATACTCCCTACCGGAGTTGGCGCTCTACAATCTAGAAACCATCACCACCGCCGTTATTCAGGCCAGCCTCCTCCACTCCACCATGGACAACATTGAGCCGTGGCACGACATCATGGAGGAGTTATCGGTGCGATCACGCGAACATTACCGCGCCCTCGTGTACGGGCAAGAAGACTTTGTTGATTTTTTCCATCAAATTACGCCTATCCAAGAAATTAGCCAGCTTCAGATCAGCTCTCGCTCAGCCCGTCGCCCTAACCAGCCCCAGCAGAAAAAGAGCATTGAAAGCTTACGCGCCATTCCTTGGGTGTTTAGCTGGACTCAAAGCCGCTTTTTGCTTCCCGCTTGGTATGGCGTGGGTACTGCCCTTAAAGACTTTTTAGACGCGAACGAAACCGATCACCTTTCACTGCTGCGCTACTTTTACTACAAGTGGCCATTCTTTAAGATGGTGGTGTCAAAAGTGGAGATGACCCTCTCTAAGGTTGATCTTCAGATTGCCCATCACTACGTTGAGCAGTTAAGCGACCCCGCTGACATGGCTCGATTTGAAGAGCTGTTTGAGCAAATCTCTACCGAATATTATTTGGCGCGAGATTTAATTCTCAAAATAACGGGTCATCAGCGGTTATTAGATGGCGATGTTGCTTTACAGCGGTCGGTTCAGCTTCGCAACGGCACCATCGTACCCCTCAATTTTTTACAGGTGCTGCTGCTAAAGCGACTGCGAGAGCATCATAACGCCGTGACCTTTGGCCCCACTACCAGTAAAGCTGAGCTACTGCGCGGCGCACTGCTCACCATTAACGGCATCGCAGCAGGAATGCGGAATACAGGTTGAGGTCTTTCAATGCTTCTGCAAAACGCTTCTCATCCCAGTACCATAGGAGATGGCAATTAGAGAAAATTGGGAACTCCCAGTGCTGAAGACCCTCAAGGCCGACTTCGACATCATTTTTGAGAAAGATCCTGCCGCGCGAAATGTGTTAGAGGTTCTGATTTGCTACCCTGGCCTTCAGGCGCTGTGGCTTCATCGCTTTGCCCACTGGCTGTACCGCTGTGGCATCCCGCTTGTTCCGCGCCTAATTTCTAACACCAGCCGTTTTTTGACGGGTATTGAAATTCATCCTGGCGCTCAGATTGGCTCCTCGGTGTTTATTGACCACGGCATGGGGGTTGTGATTGGTGAGACCGCCATCATTGGCGACTACTGCCTGATTTATCAGGGTGTTACCTTAGGCGGAACGGGGAAAGAATGCGGCAAGCGTCACCCGACTCTAGGCAATAATGTGGTGGTGGGTACAGGTGCAAAAGTGCTGGGCAATATCGAGATCGGCAGCAATGTGCGCATTGGGGCTAACTCGGTTGTCCTGCGAGCCGTGCCGCCAGACTGCACCGTGGTTGGCATTCCGGGACGTGTGGTGTACCGCGAAGGGGTGAAGGTTAATCCCCTCGACCATGCCCGTTTACCTGACTCTGAAGCTCAGGCCATTCGCTACCTTATGGATCGGATTGAGTCTTTGGAGCTAGAGGTGAGGTCTTTGAGGCAGGGGTCCGCGTCCCTTCATGCCCAAGCTGTTACCGCCCATAATAGCTGCCGTCTGCGCGATCGCTCCATTGAAGAATTCCTAGAAGGCTCTGAAACCGCCGCTGAGCCTGAAGCGATTACCAGCGTTTAAATCCCAGAAGCCCGTTCCTTCCACATTTTATTTATTAAACCCAACTCCTACGCATGAAAATTTCTCTAAACTGGCTCCGAACGTTGGTTGCCTTTGACTGGTCGCCTGAAGTTCTAGCAGAACGGCTGACTTTGGCAGGTTTTGAAGTCGAAGATATTGAAGACCGACAAACTTGGGCGGATGGTGTTGTTGTGGGTAAGGTGCTGAGCTGCGAAAAGCACCCTAATGCCGATAAGCTGCGGGTTTGTTCTGTAGATATTGGACAGGAAGAGCCTTCAACGATTGTTTGCGGTGCGCCTAATGTAGCGGAGGGGCTATTGGTGCCTGTGGCGACACTAGGGACTTACTTACCTAAGGTTGATCTTAAAATTAAGCCTGCTAAGCTGCGCGGCATTGGCTCTGCTGGCATGATTTGCTCTCTTTCAGAGCTAGGGCTAACCAAAGAATCTGAAGGCATCTATATTTTTGACCCCGAAGCGAGGTCAGTGAAGGTGGGCGACGATGTGCGTCCGCTGCTGGCGCTAGACGACACCATTTTGGATTTATCCTCGACGGCAAACCGTGCCGATGCGCTGAGCATGGTCGGCATTGCCCGTGAAGTGGCGGCACTGACAGGCAAACCGCTGAATCTTCCACAAATCCCTGATCTAAAGATTGCAGCTAAAAGTAACGATCTAGATGTCACCATTGCCGAGTCAAAAGCCTGCACTGCCTATATTGGAACTCGCTTAGAAGGCGTAAAGATTGCTCCTTCCCCCGACTGGCTCCAGCGCTGTCTGGAGGCCGCGGGGATTCGACCCATTAATAATGTGGTAGACATCACCAACTACATTTTGCTGGAGTGGGGTCAGCCTCTCCATGCCTTTGATGCCGATGCAATCGCCACTTTAACCCACGGCAGCACCCCCATAACCCTAGGGGTACGCTTTGCCCAAGCTGACGAAACCCTAACGACGCTGGATGGACAAGGGCGATCGCTCACTCCCCAAAGCCTAATCATTACCGCCAACGATCAGCCCGTCGCCTTAGCAGGGGTAATGGGTGGGCAAGATACAGAAGTGCGCGAAACCACCACGGCAATTGTGCTAGAGGCTGCGCTATTTAGCCCTATTACCGTGCGCCGCTCAGCGCGCGCTCAGGGCGGACTTCGTACAGAAGCCTCTACGCGGTATGAGCGGGGCGTGAATGAAGCTCAGCTTGATATTGCCTGTAATCATGCCCTAATGCTGCTGCAAGACTTGGCAAGCGCAAAGGTCGTGGCTCAGCAGAAAGTAGATGGGCGATCGCCCATTCAGCGCACCATCGAACTGCGACTGGCACGAGTTAACCAGATTCTAGGGCCATTAGAAGGCAATGGCACAGACGAAGCCCTTGAAGAGCTGACGGCAGGGCAGGTGACGGCGCTGTTAGAGTCTTTAAGCTTTAGCCTAACGCCCACCGCCCAGGCAGACGTGTGGCTTGTTGAGGTGCCACCTCACCGCAATCGTGACATTGAGCGCGAAATTGACCTCATCGAAGAAATTGCGCGGCTCCACGGCTACGATCAATTCTGCGAAACCTTGCCTGCGAAAACAGAACCAGGGTATCTCGCGATAGATGACGTGCTGCTGCGCCGAGTGCGAGAAGCCTTTCGTGCCAGTGGGTTAACGGAGTTAATGCACTATACCTGGACAAAGCCCAGCGAGGCAGGGAGCGCACGGCAGGTCGTCGTCTCTAACCCACTCCTGACCGAGTTTTCGGCGTTGCGTACCGAAATGCTGAGCGGACTGCTGACGGCGTTTGGGTTCAACCTAGAGCAGGGCAATGGCCCCCTTAATGGATTTGAAATCGGCCGCATTTTCTGGAAAGAAGAGGATGGACTTGCGGAAGCCCATGCCCTAGGCGGGGTAATCAGCGGTAAGCCTGCTGAGGGTAAATGGCTTCAAAAAGCTAAGACTGACGGCGCTATGTTGTCTTGGTTTGAGGCCAAGGGTATTCTGGATCGCACATTTAATCGGCTAAGTTTAGCGGTTGAGTACCAGCCCGATCGTCAAGAGCCTCGCTTACACCCAGGCCGCACGGCATCACTTTGGATTGAGGGTGAACGTTTGGGACGCTTTGGGCAACTGCATCCCCAACTGCGACAAGAGCGAGAGCTGCCAGAAGATGTCTACTTATTCGAGCTAGATTTAGGCGCTTTACTAGAGGCGATCGAGCGACAGCAGCGCATTGATTCGGCCTTTAAGCCCTACTCAATGTTCCCTGCTACAGATCGCGATTTAGCCTTTTTTGTGGCGACAGAGGTCTCGGTTTCAGAAATTGAGCGCATTATGCAAAAGGCAGCTTCTGCGCCTAACGGCAGTTTGCTGTCCTCCATTGAGCTATTTGATGAATACCGAGGCGAACATGTCCCCTTAGGTCAGCGCAGCTTGGCCTTTCGGCTGATCTACCGCGCCGAAGACCGCACCCTCACCGATGAAGAGGTAAACCCTGTTCATCAAAAGGTGCGAGATGCCCTCGAAGAAAAATTTCGGGTCAGTTTGCGGAGTTAGGTCTGAATCCTCGGCATTGCTTGGAGATCGACGAGGTAATGTTGTCTATTGGACGAGAGGCTGGGGCGATCGCAGGACAATAAGCAGCAGGCTAGTGTTTCAACTGATCGGTATTGGGGAATGCTAAGAGAGTATCTAAAACCCGTGATTGATCCATACAGAGGAAGGCTCATGAACCTGCGTCATTCTATCTTTTCTGGTTTTGGGTTTTCAGTCTTACTGTTATGCGCTCTTTCAAGCGCTCAGGCTACACCCAAGACCGCCCCAGATCAAGCTCCAACAAATGCGATGGCGAAGACCTCTTCAATATTGGGCGGACCTATCACGCCCTCCCAGCCCGATTTCTTTGCCAACACCAACAATCTTTTATTGCCCACCTCCGCCACCTCAACCCTAGACAACGGCCTTGCAGGTCAGTCTATCCCGTCAGCCGATGACAAGGCACCCACTCCCCTCGTGGGCGATCTCCCTCGACCGAGCCGAGGCGGTATCATCAACATCAAGACGGACTGATACGCTAATTAAATGTGCTGTGACGGTCGGTTTTCTCAAGGTCAGGCTGTCCCAAAACGCTAAAAGGTCGTTAGCATAATAAGAAATGTAAACTCGCCAAACCGTTTCTTACTGCTTATTCGATTATGCAAACAGCCTTTGACTTTGCGGCGATCGCAACCCAACCCCCACTCAAAACGGCTTACCAAACGCTGAAGTGGGGTGTAAACCTGTTGGCGATCGCCCACAAAAATGCAGCAACTCGCGTTGGGGACACGCTGTTTCCTCAAAATGTATTAGCGAAAGGACGTGCTAGTGCTTCCATTGATGCAGCAGCATTTTCATACCTGAAACAGCGGTATGAATCACTTTTAGACCAGGACTGGAATGATGCCCAAGCCAGTCTTTATCCCGTTGAGCTGTTATTTGATACGCCGTGGGATGAAGTGTTGCGCTACTATCCTGCCGTCTGGCTAGATCTGCCAAAGCTATGGCAGCGTACCCAAGAAAATCGGTACCAAGAGTTTGCAGAAGAAATTGATACCAGCAGCTATCCCAAATATTATCTGCAAAATTTCCACTACCAAACCGACGGCTACTTAAGCGATACCTCGGCACAGCTTTACGACCTTCAGGTAGAGCTGCTGTTTGGCGGCATGGCAGACCCAATGCGGCGGCGGATTTTGCCACTGCTCAAGCGCAATTTGTGTCGTAATGACGGGGCTGGAGGGATGCGATCGCCCAAAATTTTAGACATTGCCTGTGGCACAGGTCGAACCCTTCGGCAGTTGCGCGCCACATTCCCCGATGCAGCGCTGTGCGGCGTAGATTTATCCGCTGCTTACCTGCGCAAAGCCAATCAGCTTTTGTCTCAAAACCCAGGTGATTTGCCGCAGTTGCTCCAGGCCAACGCAGAAACACTCCCCTATCAAGAGGGCTACTTTGATGCGGTCACAAGCGTATTTTTGTTTCATGAACTGCCTGCCACAGCTCGTCAAAATGTGATTGATGACTGTTATCGGGTACTGGCACCAGGGGGAACCCTTATAATCTGCGACTCCATTCAGCTCAACGATTCTGCCGAATTGTCTGCCATGATAGACAGCTTTTCGGCTACTTTCCATGAGCCTTACTACAAAGACTATGTGCGCGATGATTTAGCTAGGCGGCTAGAGTCTGCCGGATTTAGTGAGATTACCTGTGAGATCCACTTTCTGAGCAAATACTTTACCGCGCGCAAGCCGCTTGGGTGATGCCAAAAACTAAGGCTCCGCTGAATGTAGTCTGTCCTTGGGCTTTCTATATAATTGAGGTTTAGTCAAATCGATCACCGCTTCAGGATAGAGCAATGGCCTTCAATTGGTTTCGCCGACAGTATACCCAACCAGATGACTCTTCGGAGCCAACCGTCGAGCAGACCGAGCGCATGAGTGAATCAGGTTCTGAAGCGAAAGAAGCAGAACCTGAAGCTGACGCGGTACAGGAAGACTATTTAGCTTGGGCGAAGGCGGCCTATCAAAATATTCAGGAGCGACAGCAGCCTACGGATGTTGCCGTGCCTGAAGCCTCTGTGTCTAGCGTGGATGAGAAGCGTAGTGTTGATTTAGAGATTGATTCAGAGGTTAATTCAGCGGTTGAGTCAGAGGTCGAGCAGCCCCCTAAACTCAGCGACGTTAGCGAACCTATGGCTGAAGCTGAGGTTGCTGAAGTACCTAATGCTGTTACAAGTGCAGAAGTGGCGACTGTCTCTGAACCCATCCCTGCTGCTGCTTTACCTGCGTGGGCGAGAGCTGAGGCGGAGCGCAAAGACCGCTTAGAACGCCTGAAGGCGACGGCAATTGAAACAGAGACAGCGGCTGCGGCTACCGCAAACAGCCCTAAAACGGTTTCTCCTATTTCGGCTGCGCCCGTATTGTCTGTGCAATCATCGGGTCCAGCCTCTGTCTCATCTGAAATCGACTCATCTGAAGCCGAGGGGGCGATCGCCTTTGATGATGGCTTCTTGTGGTCTGCGGAAGTCTTGGCATCTCAAGGCCGACGACCGGAAGACATTTCTGTTGACGAAATTAACTGGCTCCAAAAGCTGCGTCAGGGTTTAGGCAAAACCCGTCTAGGATTTGTCAACCAGCTTAAAGCTATTGTTGGGCAAGGGCCGCTTAACCAAGATGCGGTGACAGAGCTTGAGTCTTTACTGCTGCTAGCGGATGTAGGGGTAGAAGCCACCGACAACATCATTGAGGCATTACAGGCCAAGATGCGGCAAGAAACCCTGCCCCCTGATGCGGCGATCTCTTACCTTAAAACCATCCTCCGAGACATCCTGGATGCACCCATTCAGAAAAACTACAGCCCCGTCTTTGCCCCCGAAAAAGACACCCTCAATATTTGGCTCATGACGGGTATCAACGGCGCAGGTAAAACCACCACCATTGGCAAAATTGCTCATGTTGCTACCGAATCTGGTTTCAACTGTTTGGTCGCCGCCGCCGATACGTTTCGTGCTGCCGCCGTACAGCAGGTCAAGGTCTGGGCAGAGCGCAGCAACGTGGAGGTGATTGCGAACCCTGGTCAAAATACCGATCCGGCGGCAGTAGTGTTTGATGCGATCGCCGCAGCCCAGTCTCGCAATACTGAGCTGCTGCTAGTCGATACCGCAGGTCGTCTCCAAAATAAAAAGAACCTCATGGATGAACTGCGGAAAGTGCGCCAAATTATTGATAAAAAAGCGCCCCATGCCAAAATAGAGTCATTGCTGGTATTAGATGCAACCCTAGGTCAAAACGGACTGCGGCAGGCTCAGGTGTTCTCAGAAGCGGCTCAACTTTCTGGCGTTGTGCTAACAAAGCTAGACGGCACGGCAAAAGGTGGCGTTGCATTAGCCGTGGTGCAGCAGTTGGGTCTGCCCATTCGGTTTATTGGCGCTGGCGAAGGCATTAAAGATCTGCGACCCTTCTCTAGCTACGAATTTGTTGAAGCCTTGCTGAGTAACTAAAGATTGGTATCTATAAAACGGGTTTCGGCTTCGCTCAACCCTCAAA
>JANPLU010000032.1:0-43437 GCA_031422435.1 Acaryochloridaceae cyanobacterium VAR_48_metabat_390 | reverse complement strand
CACAATGCAGCTCAATTACTTTAACCACTCTGCACCTGGTACAGCTTGGTTAAAGTAGACATACTATTGAAAATTTCAGACATCAAGCACTATGCTTACGTTGTCCATTCAATAGTAGAGAGGTATCCGACACCGTGTACTGATGACTTCTGCTGTTAAATCTGGATTAAACTTGTTAAACTGAGAACTTCACACTCAGAGGATATCTGAAAAGGTTAACCCGTGACGGAACAATAGGGTTTCAGCGTTTAAGCTCGACTTCTCAGGCATCCTCTCAAAAGTCTACTTATATTTTAATTGACTTTTTATTTTCTTTATTAATCTGAGCGCTTAAAAACAATTTTTATGAATCATATATTTAATTATGTTTCCATCTTTGTGGATGGGAACAATATGTTTTATGCACAGCAAAAAAATGGCTGGTTTTTCGACCCTAGAAAAATTCTAGAATACTTTACCCGTGAGCAGCATATTCGGCTTGTGAATGCCTTTTGGTATACGGGGCTTAAAGATCACCAAGACCAGCGCGGTTTTAGAGATGCCTTAATTAGTCTAGGCTATACCGTTCGGACAAAGTTTTTAAAAGAATATTACGACGATACTTCGGGTCGTTATTCTCAAAAAGCTAATCTGGATATTGAGATTGTGATTGATATGTTTAATACAGTTGAACAATATAATCGCGTGGTTTTATTTAGCGGAGATGGAGATTTTGAGCGTGCGATCGAGCTGCTGCGCTCTAAAAATACTCACATCACCGTGGTTTCAACGGAAGGGATGATTGCCCGTGAGCTGAGAAACGTTTCTGATCAATACATTGACCTTAATAGCCTGCGAAGTGAGATTGAAAAATCAGACTCGTAATAGACCTGCGGCTTGGCAGCGGGCTTGCGCTGCTGCCAAGCCTTCTGCCATAGATTTATCAAAGTCCCACTCACCCATCCAGGCGTAAACTTTGGGTGAATGGAAAGACACTGCGAGGGGTCAGAGCATATTCTAGAATTAGGCAAGGGGCTTTTAATTCCCTCGACAGGTTAACGCTGTCTAGCAGGATACTTCAGTCAGGTATCGCTTCTCTGCAAGCGACCACGTTCTATCCATTTTTGAGCAAAGAGGTTTGAAACACTCGTCATGACAATCCAGCCCAGTCAGGTTGAGGCTTCTCAAGAGAACGATCGCATCCTTATTTTTGACACTACGCTGCGGGATGGTGAACAATCCCCTGGCGCAACTCTGAATGTGGATGAAAAACTGACGATCGCCCGACAACTGGCTCGACTGGGTGTAGACATTATCGAGGCAGGGTTTCCCTTTTCTAGCCCTGGTGATTTCGAGGCCGTGCAGAAAATTGCTGAAGCCATTGGAACCGAAGACGGCCCTATCATCTGCGGCCTTGCCCGTGCCACCCGTCAAGATATTAAGGCTGCTGCGGATGCGCTGCGCCCTGCGGCTCATGGACGGATTCATACATTTTTGGCAACCTCAGATATTCACCTTCAGTACAAGCTCAAAAAAACGCGACCTGAAGTGATGGCGATTGCCGAAGAGATGGTGGCCTACGCTAAATCCTTTACGGCAGACATCGAGTTTTCGCCCGAAGATGCAGGTCGCTCAGACCCTGAGTTTTTGTACGCCGTTTTAGAGCGGGTGATTGCCGCCGGAGCAACTACGGTCAACATCCCCGACACGGTAGGATATATGACCCCTGGCGAGTTTGGTACCCTGATTCGCGGCATCAAAGAAAACGTACCCAATATTGATCAGGCCGTCATTTCGGTGCATGGTCATAACGACTTAGGTTTAGCCGTTGCCAACTTCTTAGAAGCTGTCAAAAACGGTGCTCGTCAGTTAGAATGCACCATCAACGGTATCGGTGAGCGCGCGGGTAATGCGGCTCTCGAAGAATTGGTCATGGCAATGCACGTCCGCCGTCAGTATTTCAATCCGTTTGTGGGTCGTGCAGCAGACTCTGAAGCGCCCTTGACCAATATCGACACGCGCCAGATTTACAAAACCTCGCGGCTAGTTTCTAATTTGACCAGTATGTTGGTACAGCCCAATAAGGCGATCGTGGGTTCTAATGCCTTTGCCCATGAGTCCGGCATTCATCAAGACGGCATCCTCAAGAATCGCCTCACCTACGAAATTATGGATGCTCAGTCCATTGGGTTAAGCGATAACCAATTGGTACTAGGGAAACTCTCCGGTCGCAATGCCTTCCGCTCTCGCCTTAAAGAGCTGGGGTTTGAGCTATCAGAGCAGGATCTCAATAAGGCATTCGTTCGTTTCAAAGAATTGGCGGATAAGAAAAAGGAAATCACCGATCGCGACCTAGAGGCAATTGTTCAGGATGAAACCCAGGCTCAGTATGGCAACGGCTATCAGCTTGAGCGCGTGCAGGTATCCTGTGGCGATCATGAATGCCCTACGGCAACGGTGTCTCTGCGAACCCCAGACGGACAGGAATTAACTGATGCGGCGGTGGGAACTGGCCCTGTCGATGCGGTGTATCGCGCCATTAACCGTCTGGTAGAAATCCCTAACCAGTTGATTGAGTTTTCGGTGCAGTCTGTGACGGCTGGCATTGATGCAATGGGTGAAGTAACCATTCGGATTCAGCATGCAGACCGCATTTATTCGGGACATTCTGCTAATACCGACATTATTGTCGCGTCGGCGCAAGCTTACCTCAATGCGCTCAATCGGCTGTTTAGCTCTTTGAATAACCCTGCCATTCATCCTCAAGGATTTCAGGAAACTCCGGTTCAGTCTGCGGTTCCTGTTTAGTGTTTAAGCGTGCTATTTACGATTGCCATGAGCTGTTTTTCCTATGAGTGATACGCGGCAACCATCTTTTGAGATGGTGGAGACCCTGCGGCAAGAACGAGATCGCGCTCTAGAAGATGCCCTTAAGTGGCGGCGACGCTACGAAATAGAAGCCCAACAGCGCCGTACAGAAGCTGAAACCGCAGATCGCACCATTCGCAATCTGCGGGCGGAAGTGCAACAGCTTTGTCAAATGGGTTTTGCTGTAGTTCGTCCTGTTGTAGCCCCTATTTCCTCAGACTCTTCTGTGAGCGATCATCAGTATAGTACCCTTGAGTTAGCCAGACTGGCTCAATCTCGTGATGAACTAGCTGAAGCCCTAGCGCAAGAGCAGCAGCAGCACGCCAAAACACGTGAAAATCTCATTAGTGCGTTGGGTGAGGCATTGCAGCGCGGGAAGTCCTAGTGTGATGGGAATGCAGTGGGGGTAAGGCACTCAGTCCGACTAACCCCTTGCTATCTGAATCTATATGCCATCTGTCTTAACGTATCTCGTTCTGTATTTCTGTCCCTAACTCTATTTGGAATTTGCCACTGCCCACACGATGATTAGCCACAAGCCAGAGTCATCACTTTGCTTCTAGTATCGGTCGGCCCCCTCCCTTAAGTGCGAAGCTGCTTAATGATTAGGGAGATCGCACTAAGACGTCCTAATTTTTCAGTCTTGATCAAAACACCTCATGTTCCTGTGTACTTAAGCTGATACAGATCAAATCGGCAATACGTCTCCCAAGGCTGTTATCTAGAATGAACAAACTTTCAAGAGACAAGATCCCAAGAACAATGACTTCAGCTTGACAGACCCCAAAGTTAGACCACAGAAGCTGCAAGGATAATTGCCTAAAGAAGACTCTCTACCTGAGCTTTTAGTACAGCTCATCGAACGCCCCACTACAAAAAGCGACCCCCAACCTGGGAGCCGCTTTTTTATGTCTATCGCCTACGCTTAGACCATAGATAACGTCCGGCGTTTCGTCACCAGTTGGTAAGACTCAATGATGTCGCTCTCTTTCCACTCCGTGAAGTTGTCAATGCCAACCCCGCACTCATAGCCGAAGTTAACCTCTTTAGAGTCATCCTTCATTCGTTTGAGCGAATCTAGAATGCCTTCAAAGACCACGTTATTTCCACGTCGTACCCGCACCCGACAGTTGCGAACCAGTTTACCCGACTGCACATAACAGCCTGCAACCGCTCCACGACCAACGGGGAAGACAGCTCTAACCTCGGTTTGACCCAACGGCTCTTCCACCAGCTCCGGATCCAACAGACCTTCCATTGCAGCCTGAATGTCTTCTAGGAGCTTATAGATGATGTTGTATTCTCGGATGTCTACGCTGGCTTTATCTGCCGCCTGTCGAGATCCGCTGGCTAAGCTGGTGTTGAAGCCAATAATGACCGCATTACTTGCCGCAGCGAGATCCACGTCGGTTTCTGTCACTTCACCCGGGGCAGAAAACAGCACTCTCACCTGCACCTCGTTTTGCGGAAGCTGCTCTAAAGAGGCCAGAATAGCTTCCAAAGAACCCTGGACGTCAGCCTTCAGAATAAGGTTGAGTTCTTTTAGATCACCCTCGCGCACCTGATCAGAGAGCGCACCTAAGGAAATCCGGCGAGAGGACATGGCCTGCTGTAGGCGAGTCTGACGCTGAAGATCGAAGCGCGTTGAGGCCACGGCGCGCGCCTCTTTCTCATCGCTAAAGACTTCAAACTCGTCTCCAGCCGCTGGCACATCGTTAAGGCCCAGCACCTCCACCGCAAAGGAAGGAGAGGCCACGCTCACGCGATCGCCGCGATCATCAATCATGGCGCGCACCTTACCAAAGGCGGAACCCACCACCATAATGTCGCCCACGCGAAGCGTACCGTTTTGAACCAGCAGTGTGGCAACAGGGCCTCTTGCCTTATCCAAGTTCGCTTCAATGACCGTACCTCTGGCAGGACGATCAGGGTTAGCCTGAAGATCTTCGACTTCAGACACCAGCAGAATCATCTCTAGAAGCGTATCTAGGTTTTCACCCTTAAGGGCACTTACCGGCACCATAATGGTGTCCCCACCCCATTCTTCAGAAACGAGGCCAAATTCCGTTAGCTCTTGCTTCACGCGATCTACTTGAGCTGACTCTTTGTCCATTTTGTTGATGGCAACAATAATGGGCACTTTTGCCGCCTGAGCGTGGCTAATCGCCTCAATCGTCTGAGGCCGCACCCCGTCATCAGCGGCAACCACCAAGATGGCGATGTCCGTCACCCGCGCACCCCGCGCCCGCATGGCGGTAAAGGCTTCGTGACCAGGCGTGTCTAAGAACACGACCTGCTGCATTTGATCATTGTGCTCAAGGTCAACGTGGTAAGCGCCGATGTGCTGGGTAATGCCCCCAGCCTCACCTTGAGCGACCTTCGTTTTACGAATGGAGTCAAGTAACGTCGTTTTACCGTGGTCAACGTGACCCATGATCGTCACAACAGGCGGGCGACGCACAAGACTTTCAAGGTCGCCAACCTCAATCATCTCAGTGACCTTACGCGCTGCTGATTCTTCTTGAATCGTTTCGACCGTTACGCCTAGCTCCTCCGCCACCATGCTTGCGGTGGGTAAGTCTAAGGTCTGGTTGATGTTGGCAGCAATCCCTTTCAAGAACAGGACTTTAATCACGTCCGTATCTGGCAACATCAGCAGATTTGCCAACTCTTGAACCGTTGGGTTATTGGTAAGCGAAATGACGGTAGGCTTCTCTGGCTCTTGCGCTTGTGCCGCGCGATCGCGACCCCGACTTTGACGACGGCTGCTGCCGCCTTTTTGAGGTCCAGGACGGGATGCCGCCGCAGGCGCAGGTCTTGTTTGCTTAGCGGTCTTTTGCTTTGGCGGACGCACCAGCGACTGACTCACATCAACCACAGTGGTCTGATTGGCGAGATCCCCATCGGCTAAATCATCATCTTCATCTTCTTCGACCGTGCGTCGCTTCTGCTTTGTCCCCGCCTTCGGAGTCTTATTTAGAAGCTCGGTCATTTCTTCTTCTTCTATTTCCGCCTTACCCCGCTTGGGTCGGCTGACCGTAGGCCGTCGCAGCTTCAGGTCTTCATCTCCAGGCAGCACCGGAACAACGCCGTCGCTTCCGGGCGCTCCAGGTGCTTTACCTTCTCTGCGATGCTCTACAATCTCAGGCGGGCCATTGCGAACGGGTCGGCTAGGCTGACTGGGTTTTTTGAGAAGAATCGGTGTAGGAGAGCGATCAGAAATGTCATCAGATCCGTGTAAATCGCCTGGATCTCTTAGCCGACGCGCAGACGAGTCTGGTGCAGACGGTCGGCTTTGCGTCGCGTCTCTCCTGGGCTGTCCATCAGCAGGCTGAGCGCTCCTGAGTACGGGTTTAACGACGTTACTGACGGGCTTTTGCACCTCTACTCGAGGGGGAGGGCTGGCCAAGCTAGGCATAATCACTGCACTGCTGGCTCTTCCTTCTGCTGATCGCGGTGTTTCTCCGTTGAGGCTGCTGCCTACGGGCTGAGGCGCATCCACTACTTCTAATTTTGCAGCAGGCTTCGTTTCACCAGAAGGGGAAGCCGCGCTATCTTGCCGAAGTGAGACTGGAGCTGAAGGCCGAGTAGGCTTTGGTGTCTGAAGAGACATTACGGTAGGCTTTGGCGGAGTAGGAGCCGCAGCGCTCATCCTAGAGGTAGAGTCTGGATCGTTAGCAGTAATCGGTTTGTGGCGACGAACTTCTAAAATTTGCTGTTTGCCTGGCTCTTTTCCTTTAATTACGAGTGGCTTTACGGGTGCTTGAGGCTCTGGCGCTGGACTGCGAACCGCTGTGCTGTTGCCGCCGCCGCCATTTTGAAATTTAGGTGCAGCACCTCGGATTTTTTCAGCTTCATCTTCAGTGATGGTGCTGCTGTGGCTTTTGACAGAAATGCTCAAATGATCGCAGACCGCTAAAATTTCTTTATTATCCAAATTCAGCTCTTTTGAAAGTTCGTAAATTCTGACCTTGCTACTACTCATTCAGCTCTATTCCTTTAGGTTGTCGTGGTTTGGTTACATAGTTCAGCCTTCTATGGTTTTGGGTTTAATGATTGCTGAAAGCAAAACCCCCTTGCTGACCCATTGCAGCAGAGGCAGTTTTGATTAGTTTCTTGTAAGCGATAACGATATACTGTCTCCCTCATTAATCTGCAATCTAGTCTGCATATCCCTATAATACGTCCCCCAATGCCTTAACGGGGACTCTGTCCTTCGGAGTGTTTTGTCAAACCGCTCAGAAGTTCTGCTAAGAGTTCTGGTGCAATGGCAGATTTTAAGGCGCGCTCTAAGCGCTTTTTCTTTTGAGCTAGGCTGATGCAGTCTGAGTTTGGGCAGATGTAGGCAGATCGACCCGCCCCTTTATTGAGGGTTATACAGCCATTTGACTCCCTTACAACCCGCAAAAATTGAGCCTTTGGAGCCGTGATACGGCAGCTAATACACCGTCTGTAGTTTGGCTCCATAACAAATAAGAAGGCTAAGGGGCTAAAGACAGCAATACAAGAGCTTACTTTAAAAGTGTAGGCTCAACAATTATGTTGTGTGCTACGACTCCATACCTTCTGTGTCTTCTTCTGCCTCTTTTTCAAGTTCTGCTGATGTTGCTACTTCTGTTTCTGTTTCGTCAGGAGATTCTTCCAGTTCTGTCTCGTCAGATTCAAAGTTTTCTGGTACAGGTGCGTAGTTTGCCAATTCTGCTTCGTAGTCATATTTGGCAGTATCTTTAATGTCAATTTTCCACCCCGTTAAACGAGCGGCTAGACGCACGTTTTGGCCTTCTTTGCCGATCGCCAAGCTTAGCTGATCTTCCGGCACAAGCACATGTACCTGACGGTCTTCGGTATCGACGAGGCGAACTTCATCGACGCGAGCAGGGCTGAGGGCGTTGGCAATATAGGTAGATGGGTCTGGCGACCAGCGAATCACATCAATTTTTTCGCCCCGTAGCTCGTTCACCACGGCCTGAATCCGTGAGCCTCTGGCACCAATACAGGCTCCAACGGGGTCAACGTCTCGCTCTAGGGTGTCTACGGCAATTTTGGTGCGAGGTCCCACATGGCGTGAGGGAGGGCTAGCTTCACGGGCGACGGCAATAATTCGTACTACTTCGTCTTCAATTTCTGGGACTTCGTTAGCAAAGAGGTAGACAACTAATCCCGCATCGGCTCTAGAGACGATGAGCTGCGGCCCACGATGGGGACCGTCCACGACGCGCTTTAGAAAGACTTTAAAGGTCGCGTTGGCGCGATAGTTGTCGTTGGGGAGCTGCTCTCGTTTGGGTAGTTCGGCCTCTACTTCAGGTTGACCGAATCCGCTGGCGACGGACATGATGACGGAACGTCGCTCAAATCGCAACACCCGCGCCTGCAAAACCGTTTTTTCAAGGTCTTGATACTCTTCTTGAACCAGCTTACGCTGCTGATCTCGAAGCTTTTGAGACAGCACCTGCTTGGTTTGAATCGCAGCCATGCGACCAAATTCGCCCTGTTCTGGGGTGACATCAAGCACAACGGTATCGCCCAACTGCGCTTCTGGGGCTACTTCTTGAACTTCAATAAGGGCAATTTGATGATCGCTGTTATCGACTTCTTCTACGATCGCCTTGGTAGACAGCACTCTGAACCCTTCGTCTTCGGTGTCTAGCTCTACGTCAAAGTTGTCAAAGTAATGCTCGTCAAAGGGGTCTTGGCTGTCCATTTCGAGGGTGCGGCGATAGCGCTCATAGCCCTTGAGCAGCGCCTCTTGCAGCGCTTCTTGAACGGCGTGCTGTGGAAGATTCCGCTCCCGGCTAATGGTGCTGATCATTTCGGCTAGACCCGGCAAGCGAACCATAGACATCGGTGACTCTCCCTACTGCTGTGTTGATGTGAAAAACTAAATTGAAAAACTTAAGTTTGAAGTTCGCGGCTAGACTCTATTCTTCGCTTTGCTGGAGCTGGACTTGGCTGACTAGCACCCTTGGAATGGCGATTGCCCGTCCCCTCTGATTGAGCCGAACTGCGACTTCATCTCGACCCACTAGGCTCCCCTCCCAGGTGGTGCGACCTTGGTGAGGCTCGCTGGCTGTGACGATCACCGGAAACCCTCGGAAGGTTGTGAACTCGCGATCGCTGCTCAGGAATTCTGAAAGACCAGGGCTAGAAACCTCAAGCACGTAGGCATCCGGCATAGACTGTTCCGCTGCATCTAGCGCTTCCTCTAGGGCGCGGCTCATGGTGGCACAGTCCTCAAGACCCGTATCGGCCGACAAATTGCGAACGTCAATTCGCAAGATAGGCGGGTGCTGACTGGTGTGGAAGACCGCATTAACGATCTCTAGATTGAGCTGATGAGCAACTGGATTGGCAAGTTCCAAAATTTGGGGAATCAGGGGATGGGTCATGGGGATAGACGGCAATAAAAAAAGTGGGCTGCACCCACTCTCAAGAAATCAATAAACAGTGATAGAAGGCGAAAAAATTTCTCTTCTACTCAACGACTATACCAAACTTTAGGGCGTGGCTGCCGTTAAGAGGGCAGCCGTCGGGGTAAGACTTCGACAGGGCTGTTTTCCCTCAGCCAGCGAGCGGTCTCTGCTGCTTCAATTATTTGCTGCTGGCTTTGATCCTCAAAACTTTGAAGCACGGTTAATTTCAGCTCCTCTAGCCAGTCTGCCAAAAGCGTCTCAACTTCACCGAGAGTTTGCTTTTGATTTAGCTCTGCCTGCAGGTTGGCTAAGAAATGCTGCCCTAACTGCTGCACCAACTTTGGCGTTACTTCATCGGTCACGGCGTTGTTGAGCGTTCCAGAGAGCATTTGCAATGCCTGGTGCGTAATCTGCTTGGACATTTGGTCGGCAAGCTCGTTGAAGCCAGGAAATGCCTGAATGGTTTTGTAAAGGGGCATCTGGGCGATCGCCTGCTGTACCCCGTGGCGCACCAGCACCTCAATATCTGGCTGGGTCTTGGGCAAGACGGCCTGAACCACCTCAACCAAGCGACGGCTGATAACCTGCAGCTCATCCACGCCATTGGTATCGACCATCGTAGGGCTGACTGTTGAAGAAGCCTTAAGCCACTGGCGCAGCGCACCTTGCCTAATGCTCCCCTGTACCACGCTAAAGGACTGAATTAAGACCAATTCTGTCACTTCCCCCGCAATATTTTCGGCAAGGTTGCGATTGACCTGATCTTGGATATTTTGCAGATTAATAAACCTAGCCTGATGCAGACGAATGGCAACGGGAATAATTCTGACGATGCGCCAAGCCGGAGCCAGCAGCAGCAGGTCATACCAGCGCCACAGCACCGCATCTCGCCAGCTTGTGCGATGGCACTGGCGAATCCACAGCACGCGCACCAGCAGATCCGCTGCAAACAGCCCGACAAAGCCAATATCAATGAGCCAAAAGCGATCAACAAAATCGCCGCTTTCATCAATAGGGCGATAGTAGTTTGCTGCCATTAAGGGCCGAAAGTCTTTATTAAAATAGGCTAGCTCTGTCTGCCAATTTTGCGCATTGAGGTGTTTGAGGCTCCAAAAAGCCCCAAATGCTTCTCTAGAAGACTTCAGATCCATATGCTGTCGCATTCGGTTTTTGAGCTTTTCGAGATTCCCTGATTTATTGGCAACCCGAAACGGATCTTCTTGGATCATGCTGGTGCTGCGATCCTTGAGATCGAGCAGCGTTTGACTGACTTGTGGGCTGGCGAGTCCTTCCTGAGCAATCAACTTTTGCAGCCGATCCACTATTGTTAGATATTGATCGGTATCTCTGTAGGGTTCAATGCCTTTGACCCAGTCATAGCGCTGGGTGAGCTGCGGCAAATAGCGAAAGTATAAATCCCGAAATCGGATATAGCTGACATCAAACAGCACTAAACCAAAGTTCGCCAAGGCCACCAGCGCAATCAGCGCATCTAGGCGTTTTAGCCACGGATGGGCTGCGGCTGGAGAAGACTTGCGAGAGAGGGGCATGGTGGACATTCAGCGCAGTATTTAGGATAAAGAAACTGTTCACATAGCTCGTCTTTATGCTATCAGCTCAACTTTGTTCATTTTTATGCATTTGGAGCGGTCTAGGTTAAGAGTTATGGCATCAGCAGGCTAAAATAGACCTATGAGTGATGCCCAAAAAATTATTACAGACAATCGCCAAGCCCGCTTCCAGTACGAGATCATGGAGGTCTACGAGGCGGGTATTGAGCTAACGGGGACTGAAGTGAAGTCTCTGCGTGCAGGCAAGGTAAATCTAAAGGATGGGTTTGTCCGCATTCGCGGTGGCGAGGCGTTTTTGCTGAATGTGCATATTTCGCCTCAAAATACCGTCAGTCAGTTTTTTAACCATGAGCCGATGCGGAACCGCAAGCTGCTGCTGCATGACAAAGAAATTCGCAAGCTGATTGGTCAAACGGAGCAAAAGGGGCTAACGGTGATCCCCCTCAAGATGTACTTTAAGCGCGGCTGGGTAAAGGTGGCGATCGCCCTGGCACGAGGCAAGAAGGTCCACGACAAGCGCGATTCTTTGAAAGAAAAGCAGGATAAGCGCGATGTGGAACGCTTTATGAAAACCCGCGATCGGGATTAGCCATGATGCTTTGCGCTGATCTCCTTTAAGCTGAAACAAAAGGCTAATGGGCAACCCTAAGCAAAATAAAGCTAAAAGGAGACCTTATACTCCGGTAGTGAAATTTTTAACTTCGGAGACGATAGCCCATGCCTCTGACGGTTTCAATTAAATTGTTACCCATTTTTTTGCGAAGGTAACCGACATAGACATCCACTACATTAGAGCCTGGATCATAGTCATAGCCCCAAACACGGTCTAGCAATTGGGCACGACTCAGCACCTGGCCTGGGTGTCGCAAGAACGTTTCAGCGAGGATGAATTCACGGGTGGGAAGCTCAATTTCTTGAGATCCAACACACACTTTGCGTGTTCGTAAATCTAGGGTAATGCTGCCAGAAACCAGCAGATTCGGATCTGTATTGGGAGATTCTGGCTGCGTTTTGAGACGTAAACGCACACGAGCTAATAATTCTGTAAACTGAAACGGCTTAGTGACATAGTCATCAGCACCATTCTCTAGCCCCGCAAGTTTAGATTCAATCTTGTCCCGTGCGCTCAAAATAATGATGGGGAGCTTTACGCCCTGCCCCCGCAGCTCTTCTAGAATTTCAAGACCGTCTTTGCCAGGAAGACCCAGGTCTAAAAGCAGCAGATCGCATTCGCCATACTGAGCCAGTTGCAGTATTGCATCGGAATTGCTAGCTACACTGGTTGTAAACCCATGGGATCGCAGTCCTTTCTCTAAAAAAGCGGCAATCCTTGCTTCATCTTCAGCAATTAAGATGTGAGGCATTTATTGTTTTTTTAAAGGATCATATATGGGTAAGACGAGGGTAAAGGTCGATCCGGTTCCCAAACTGCTCTGGAGTTGGACG
The DNA here is from genome assembly GCA_031422435.1 of Acaryochloridaceae cyanobacterium VAR_48_metabat_390. GTDB lineage: Bacteria > Cyanobacteriota > Cyanobacteriia > Thermosynechococcales > Thermosynechococcaceae > JAAURS01. Next base: position 31,163 of record JANPLU010000032.1, on the reverse strand, counting down.
TTGCCACCGTGAGCTTGGGCAATCGACTCAACGATAGCTAAGCCTAAGCCAGATCCGTCAGAGGTTCGCAATTTGTGATGGGCACGGGTGAATCGTTTGAAAATACGATGCTGATCCTCTGGCGCAATTCCTTCTCCCGTATCTTGAATCCAAATTCTTACCTGTCCATCAGCAATAACCGTACCCAAGCTAATTCGATCTGCTGGGGTTGTATGCTGAGTGGCGTTGTGCGCTAAGTTTATTACGGCTTGAGTAAGACGATAGGGATCGCAGCAGATTTGTCCATGGGCAACTGCATCTAGCTGCCATTGTCTCGGTGCAAGAGCCTGAACCTTGGCATAGAGTTCGGTTGTAAAACTGTCTAGAGCAATGGATTTTAACCGTAAAAAAGAAGGCTGCTCTGCTTTGGAAAGTAAAATCAAGTCATTCACTAAACCACTCATACGGTCTAATTCGTCTATGACCAAGGTTAAGGTTTCATGTTGTTCCTGGGGGTCATCGCCCATTAGTTCAAGATGTCCGCGAATAATTGTGATGGGGGTTCGCAGCTCATGCCCTAGATCGCTGGTGAATTTACGCTGACTGGTAAAAGCCTTCTCAAGGCGGTCCATCATGTCATTAAAGGTATGGGTCAGATCTGAAACTTCACCACTCCCTTGAACTGCAATACGCTGAGTTAAGTCAGATTCGCTAACAATGCGTGCAGCTTTGGTTAGGGACTGTAACGGCTCTAAAATTCGTCCTGCCGTTAGCCAAGCCAGGATGGATGCAATCACCAATACCATTAGCATGACTTGGGTGACCACGATAATCACATCACTAACCTCTTGGCGTTCTCCAGTTGTAATATGGGCAACGACCACCAAGCCCTTAACCTGACCCTTAATGCTGACAGGATGAGTTAGGTAAACCACGGTTCCATTAGAAGTGATATCTTGACCAAAGGTTTTTTGAGTTGTTTGTTCCCAGCGTTTGACCAGTGGACTGTCAGGTTGCAATATCTGAGGCAACGCTCTAGAGCTAGCGTCATAGAAACGTTGATCTAGGACTGTGAAAAAAAACTCATCATCTCCTGGCACGTTGTGCGACAAAAAAACATCGAACAACGTGGCAATGTCTTCAGCCAACGGTTTTCCTTTGTCGAGATTGCGATCTGCTTTAAGACGCTCAAACTCTTCTATTTCTTGCCTCAATGAGGCTTCAATCCGATCTTCTAATTCTAAAAATAGGGTGTAGCGAATAGCAAGAATAGCTCCTACTGTGGAACTCATCGTCAAAATGGCATACCAGACTAGAATTTGAGTGCGAGCCTGACTCCATAGCCGTGTGAATGTGGAGAAGTTAATCATAAACCAGGACGTTAAAACCATTTCAGAACAGTTTGGCAGTCATCTTGAGTTTCAAGGCTTTGAAAATTGTGGAGAAACAAAGCGGGTAGGGCATCAAGATACATCTCAGTTCTACATGGCGTCACTACTAAAGAATGCATTAGTGCATTCATAACTTTTTAGATGATAGTGTTCACAAGTCGAGCACAGAATTAAGCGTTTGAGCTTTCAGTTCAACTTCTAAGATACAGAGGTTTTCAGCCTTACGAGGTGCAGTTCGATAAATTATGAGTCCCGATATTTAACTTTCTAAACGATTTAGGTACATTCAAACTGATTGATTTGAGTGCGCCTAATTATGATGCTCATAACCAGTATTTATTATTTTTTATAAAAATTGCCTGTTCTCAGTCTAGGCTGAGAACAGGCGATTTTTATAAAAAGTTGGTGTCAAAGACTTACAGTCGAGCGCACTGATTTTCTTTGCTACCCTGAACAATATTGCCGCCGCCGAGGGGCGCGGGTCGGTTTCCTGTACATTGCAGATTGCCGTTAATGCGGTTGGTTCTGATGCGAAGCCCCCCAGTATTTTGAAAAGCCTGCAAGCTGCCGCCAATCCGGTTGCTGTTTGCAACTAGTAGACCGCGATTCGCATCAAACTGAACATCTCCGCTAATGGTGGATGCTGAAATATTTGCCGCACGGCCTTGTTTAACCTGTACACTGCCCCCAACAGTTGAACTGGACAAAACATTGACAGCGGCAGCATTTTCACCTTGGACATTCCCAGTGATGCGCGCACCTCTAGCATTTAAAGTTGCATTAGATTCGACTTTAACAGTACCCTGAACGACGGTACCGTTGAGGGTGCAGGTTGCGCCAGAAGGCACTTTAACGTTGTCAACGGTGATAGCACCTAGGGTTCCTCGGCAGGAGACTTCTTCAGCCATAGCAGGAGCGGTGCCAAAGTTAACGCTTGCAAGGGTTAGAGAGACGATGGCAAAAAAAGGTGTGGTTTTCATTTTGAATATCCTTATTAATGTGAATGAAGCAGTTGACTTCAACAATTCACACAATACAGAGCGTTCATGAAACGTCTTTAAAGCTTACGTGAGAGATTTCTTAGAAAAGCTAGAGGCAATATTTAGAGCATTAGAAGACCCCGTTAGCCGAAGTCTCAACTCTCGTACTGATGTGAATGAGCAGTTCGGCAGGCTTATTGCAACACCTGCTGTTGACACCGCCTTGTCTGTGGCGATAGGGCTACGGTGTACACACAAGTTTGAAAGTTTCCATTCCGTAAAGGTTTTACCATAAACCGATTCAACTTGAGTTCGACGGACGAAATACCCCAAAGAAAGACTGAGACCTTAAGCTCAAAGTATTGACGTCTAAGCAGTCTCAGCCATGAATAACAGTCTAGCTCGCCTCGACCTAACTCAAATCTTTTGCGACATCGACGATTTTTATCAGGTCTTAAGCCACCTCGGTGAAGCAGAACCCAAACCGCCCTATGACCCAGAAGCCAAACAATATCTGCATTCGCGGGGGTGGGGCGTTTTTACTGAATGCGCTTATTTCGCCTCAAAATACCGTTGGTCAGTTTTTTAACCATGAGTCGATGCGAAACCGCAAGCTGCTGCTCCACAATAAAGAAATTTGCAAGCTCATTGGTCAAACGGAGCAAAAGGGGTTAACGGTGATCCCCCTCAAGATGTACTTTAAGCGGGGCTGGGTGAAGGTGGCGATCGCCCTGGCTGGAGGCAAAAAGGTACACGACAAGCGCGACTCTTTGAAAGAAAAGCAGGATAAACGCGGTGTCGAACAGTTTATGAAAACCCGCGATCGCGATTAGTAAAAGGTCGTTTCCATCACCACTGAAGTTTCCTATGATGGAAACAGTGTTTTCTGGTAACCCATGCCTGTCTCCTCCCCTGCCACACTACTGATCCGCAACGCCAACGTTTTACTTCCTGACGGCAGTTTTGAAAAGACTGATGTATGGGTTCGAGATGGGTTAATTGAGCAAGTGGGTCTTAATCTTAACCAAGAGGCTGATACAGTCCTTGAGGCAGACCACTTCACCCTGTTACCTGGCGTCATTGATCCCCAAGTCCATTTCCGTGAGCCTGGATTAGAGCATAAAGAAGACCTCACCACTGCATCCCGCGCCTGTGCCCGTGGCGGCGTAACGTCTTTTTTAGAAATGCCCAATACGAAACCGCTCACCATTAATCAGGCTGCGCTAGACGATAAACTGGCCCGCGCCGCTCAAAAATCTTTTGTAAATTTCGGCTTTTTTATTGGCGCCACTGCCGAGAATTTACCGGATCTCCAAACGGCAGCGCCAACCCCTGGCATCAAGATTTTCATGGGTTCAATGCATGGCGATTTGCTGGTTGACCAAGAAGGGGCTTTAGATCGCATTTTTGCAACAGGCACCCGTCTAATTGCGGTTCATGCTGAAGACCAAGCGCGCATTGCCCAGCGCCGCAAAGAATTTGAAGGTATGACCGATCCCGCCATTCACTCGGTTATTCAAGATAATCAGGCGGCACTCAACGCCACGCAGTTGGCGCTAAAGCTATCTAAAAAATATCAGCGGCGGCTTCATATTTTGCACCTTTCTACAGCGGAAGAAGCCGAACTGCTGCGCCAAGATAAGCCTGCGTGGGTAACAGCAGAAGTAACGCCCCAGCATTTGCTGCTTAATACGGGTTTCTATGCAAAACTTGGTTCACTCATTCAGATGAACCCCCCTATTCGGAGTGTCCATGATAATGAGGTGCTTTGGCAGGCGCTTCAGGATGGGGTGATTGACTTTATTGCGACCGACCATGCCCCCCATACGCTGGCAGAAAAGGGTCGGGCGAATGTGACGGCTCAGACTGAGGAAGATACATCTGAAGCGACGGTTTTTCTGGAGCCTGCCAAAGTGCCGTCTGGAATGCCTGGGGTCGAGACCTCTCTTCCGTTAATGCTGACTCAGGCAATGCAGGGACGATGTACCGTAGCTCAAGTTTCTAACTGGATGTCTACGGCAGTGGCAAAAGCCTATGGGATTGTGGGGAAGGGGGCGATCGCCCCTGGCTATGATGCAGACTTAGTGCTGGTAGATTTAGACACTTACCGTCCGGTTTTGCGCGAAGAGCTGCAAACTAAGTGCGGCTGGAGTCCCTTTGAAGGCTGGAATTTGACTGGATGGCCCGTGGTGACAATTGTGGGCGGGCAAGTCGTTTACGAGCGAGGGAAATTTAATGACCAGGTACGAGGTAAAGCATTAATTTTTAGCACCTAAATTTTGAATTTTGACGCTCACTCGTTTCTTCTCTTTTTAATGTGCCGCGCGCAATAGAACTTAAAGTGAGATGGTTTGAGGGATAGATTTTATGAAGATCAAAGAAATGGCAGCTTCAAATTCATTTTCAAGGCGCTGGAGTCGTTGTTCTGTAGTCATGGGTTTGACAGGGGCAGTTACCCAGGCGAGGCAATATAAGCGCATCTACTTTCAGAGATTATGCCAGAAATTTTGATTAGGGCAATCGCCCTTGTCATAGCGTTGTTTTAGCTAATTTCTGTCCATAGATTGATTCGTCGTGCAAAGGTAGGCCAAGTGTACGCTGGGTTGCAAACTATCGAATAAAATGCACTTGACCTTTCTCAACAAGATCCCAGCCGCCAGAAAAAGAATTTTGGGTTAATTTCGCAGGCTTAATCATCTGAATTCTAGAACCCTGCTGATATTCTGGACATTCAAATAAAGCCTGAAGCGTGTCAAACCCCATTGGCGTAATTTTTAGATCGCTTTTGGGCGTTAGCCAATAGTTTCGATCTTCTCCTGTAAAAACCCAATAGCTGTAATTATTTGCCGCCTTTAAGAAAACCGCAGCGTTGCTATTGTCTCGCCGACTTACTACACTTTCTTCGCTTTCAGAAACTCGCTCAATAATATAGTTCTCTAATACCTGTGGAGAGAAATTATAGTTTTGGACGATGCTATCCCAAGGATTACTCATCCCTGGGGAAGGCTGAGCATAATTACTCGAGCGAGGTTCATAGGCATAGTCCCGACTTACAAAAGGTTCATTATCGCCATAGTTATCAGGTTGAGTTCGAGGTTCAAGGTTATAGCTAGCAGATTTTGAAGACTTGGATTGAGACTGAAGCTGTAAAGCCTCTAAAGTCTTTTTGTATGACAAAAGCTGCCCTTTTAGTTCATCAAACTTACGGCTAACACGTTGATTAACTTCAACATCAATTTTTTCTAATCTTTTCAGATTTTGCTGGGTTTCATGATTACTTTGATTAGATTCTTTGATACTTTGCCAAAACAGAACGCTCAGCCCCACATTCCATAACCCAAGACCACCAAGCACAAACCATCCCCAAGCAGGAAATGCCCCTTGAGTTGGTTCATTTGATGCTGTTTTCTGATCGGGTTGCGAGGAAGATGGAGTTGCAGTCCCAGTCGGGCTGGGACTAGAAGAAGGAGATATAGAGACGGAAGGAGATGTACTAGGCTGCGCCCAAGCAGTATTAGAAGTCTCTCTCGAAAAAGAGCCGCCCAACAGCAGCATAATAGTTAGGCTTACGGATGCAATTTTTCGCACACATTTTATTTCCATTCGTCTGCCCACCGTTTTCCTAATACTTGTAAAAGTGCCTTCAGTCCCAAAATAAAGGGGGGTTCCACCCTAATATCGTCTGCATTGCCCCTGAGTCGTAAAAGAGATTTTTTTAGCTCCCGCGCGGTCGTTCGCCAGAGTTCGGCATTAGCGTCGGATTCCTCACTCACCACATAGCCTTTAAATGGGTCGATGCCCTCTACCCGCTGTAGATCTAGGGTGCGATGATAGCTATCTACAAAGTGCTTCAACGCCGTAAGTTCTGGCACTTCAAAGTCTTCGATGGTTCCACTCAAACGCATTCGGGCGTTCCAATCAAGGAGTTCACCGTTGATGCTGAAGGCTTCCCCAGCAATGAGAGGGTCTTCATCTCGTTTGTCGAGGCCCTTGAGGTGGCTCTCGTCTAAAACTAAGCCACAGGCCACTTCATCTTTTGGGAGTGGGCTAAGTTTAGTTTCTACATCAATATCCTCAAACCCCGAAGCACCGCTCAGCATGGCGCTGAATAAATCATTCGCTTCGCAGTGGCGGTTAAACTCGCCTCCTTCTGCCAGCCAATTGAGCAGCCGTGAGCCATTACCCCCCGTAAACACAGGCGTAATTTCTGGGGTTTTGTACTTGCCTTCAGCCGCTAGTGCCTTCAGCAGTAGCCCCACGTAGTAGTACAGCCCCGCAACCCCTAAGGTCATAAGCTGCATTAACCCTTGAAATTCTGGCTCCTCCGCAACCATATCGCGGCGGTTTTGGAGCCACCCAACACTTTCACGGCGCATAAAGACATCCAGCTTGACGTAAAACTGAAAGCCTTGAAGCTTTCGCCATTCGTCAATTTTGACCTTAAACATCCGCTCTAAAAAGCCAGGGTTCATCTGGATGAACTGCGAAAATAAGTCTTTACCTGCAAGCTGTACGGAGCATTGATGCACTAACCGATTTTCTTCCCAAATCGAGATATCAGACGTGCCGCCGCCGATGTCAATACAGGTGCTATTCACTAAATCAAACTGGCTTTTGCGCCCTGGCAGCTCAAAATCCGCAAAATACTGAGCGATCGCCAAACTCTCCGTTCGGTAGTTTGTGGGGTTATCAAGGGTTGGACAAGTCTGAGTTAAGCCCGTCGTTTCTTGCACCGCTAGGGTTAAATCCCGCCAGTTCTTAACGTATTTATTGCGATCAGTTTTAGAAAATGCCGAGGGGTAAGAGAGCGCCCACTGAATTTCTTTCACGCTATTGGCAACAGCCTGAGCGGTAATTTGCAGAATGAGGTGCTTCAAAAATAGGCGATTAAAGTTGAGGCTCTCCGCTGACCACTTGAGGTTGGGGCGAATCCAGTCATCGGTATTGGGTTTAAAGGTAGTGCTGTCACGGGGGATGTAGATGCGTCCGTCTAAGACAGGCAGCGTTTCGCCCTTGCTGCCGCGCGTCGTTAGCACGGTCGAGAGGGGTAATTCCATACTGCTGGCAATGAAATACTCGTAGAGCGCAGTTTGACGAATTTCGCCACTGCTTTCGGTTACTTTATGGTGCAGTGACTCAATGCTCAGCCGTTCTACAATGCCGCTACGTTTCACATAAATATTGGTAAAAGAAGTCCCAAAATCAACGCCTACTTTCCAAGGAATGCCTGTGGTGGTGCCTACTTCTTTGGGCGTTTTAAGCAAAATAAGGCCAATGGGCTGCTGGTTTTTGCCGCGACAGTCGATAAAAGACGGAAACTCCGTAAGCTGAAGAATCTGACAGTTGCTTTCGTTGTCGGGGAATGAATAGTTGGGGTAGTGGAACGAACCCACGCCCTTAAAGCTGTGGGTTTCTTGGGCTTTGGCAAACTGCACCTGAAACGTCTCTAGGTTGGGGTCGTAGTAGAAGGCGTAGTATTCTTTCCAAGTGTCTGACCGGAAGTTAGGCCATAGCTCTAGGACTGGCACCTCGGCGATCGCATTTTCCTTCTTGAGCGGATAGGTTTTCGCCATCCGGTACACGCCATCTTTGCCCTTAATGCCTGACAGGCGCAGATCTAGAATAAACTCCACCTGAAGGCCTGAAGCCTGATCAATCCGCTGAATCTGCACCATCGACACCAGATCTTCGGGCGTGAGGTATTCCATCAGCAGCGGGTTGAGGGGCAATAGCGGCGTAATGCTCTTTCCCTCGTAAAATTCCGTCAAAAACTCCATCCCTTTAGGCATCAACCCTCCTGGGAACGCCGAAGCCTGGGTAATAAACGAAAGTTCTGGCAAAAATACATCCGCCTCGCGCAGCGCCTTTACCCCCCAGCGCGGTACATCCCCAGAACGCGGCACATCCTCTAGCTTGAGCGCCGCAAGGTTGATGGCACCATGAATCCAAATGCTTTGGGCAGGTTCGCGCCACTCCCGCATAATTTGGTGGGCTTCTGGGATCAGCAGCAGATCTTGACTTGGCGTTTTACCCACGCTGGGCATTACCCGCACGCTGGAGTCTTGAGGGATCGCCTGAATGGGCGTATTGAGCGCCCGTAAAGGCCCTTGAATGATATTGACCCCAAAAAAGCGAGTGTCGGCGCTGCGCTTAAGGGTTTGGCTAGAGACATTACCTAAACTGTTCTGGAACTCGCCTAACAGCCCCGTCACTTCATTGACGGCTTTGCCCACGGTCTGCCCCATTGGGTTTAGCTCTTGGCGCACAATTTCAAGCCACTGTCGGAGCTGACTTTTTTCGTCTTGGTTGAGGTGGTCTACGGGTGAGACAGGCGATCGCAGTCTCCCCCCTGACCACCAAGGCAACCCTACCCAGCTCCCTTCCTCAGAGGGGCACACCAAGGTACTAGGCGAAGACATCCCAATTGATCGCCCGTTCCACAGAAATACATACACATCCTGCCAGGGGTGCCTGCCGTTGAGTTCGTAGAGACAGTTTTGGGTTGAAGGACGCAGTTCGTAGAGCGATCGCGCAAAGGCATCGCCTTTTTCTTTCTCTGCCTCTAGCTCCACCAGCATCGCCTTGAGGGGGAAGCCGCGTACTTCGGCTAAGGCGATCGCCGCCAGCATTCCCTGCCACTGCTCAATCATCTGGGCGCGGATGGGGTAGCGACGGTTATGAATCGCCATCTCCATCGACAAAGGCCGCGCCCACATATCGGGGATAGAGCTAACGCTTTTGACATCCCGTCCTGCTGAGGGCACCTCCAGGCTAGAGGCAACGTGTTGAAATGCAGCCCGAGACTGGCGATCCCAAGTGCCCACCGCTCCAGGCTTAACGTCAATGCCCTCTTGGGTGCCGCCACCCTCTCTAAGCTTAGGCAGAAAAAAGTGAGACGACTGCGGGATTTTGCTGCTTTCGGTCATGGTTGCCTTCAGGACAAATTAGGATCGTGAATTAAATCTAGAGAATGGTTGGAAAGCGATGCGTTTTGCATGCCCTCATCCCCTAGCCCCTTCTCCCTGCGGAGAAGGGGGATCAGATCGGACTCTTGCGCCCTCTCCCCAGGGAGAGGGTTGGGGTGAGGGAGCGCAATGTGTGGTTTATCAAATCCATAATCTTAGGGTCTGCACAAAGAATACAGCGTTGTCGCTAAGCCCGACACTCCTGTCGACGGCTCCGGCGTAATGGTAATCAGCTTTTCTTTAATGGCCTGGGGTGTCACATCCTTAGACTGCTCCAGGTTATTGGCACCCAGCACCAGCTTCGGAAAATTCTCCGTCACTTGGGGTACATTCCCACCCGAATCCATCAGTAAAGCGTGGCGAAAAAGCTGAATATTGCGGCTACTGCCCCCAGACCCATGAATCAAACTCACCCACCGCAAAAACGATTGACACCAGCCATTAATGCACTGAATCGTATCCTGCTGCCCCTCATCATTTAAGTCCGGCATCCCACGCCCCCCAAGAAACAGCCCTTGGGGTTTAAAAAATCGGCTAAACCAAGGCGCGGCCTTTTGAAAATTCTTGATATTGCCCTTGCCTGCGTTTAGCTCCGGCGAAAGGTTTGCAGCCCACAGATAGGCAAAGCGCACCGCATTGGCAAAATTGGGCTTCACCACCGCCTTTTCAGGGATGTCATCCCAAGTCACACGCTGTTCGTCTTGGCGGCTGAGCAGCACCACGGGCTGCAATTCATCCTGGGCAATAAAGTGCCGAGCCGCAAGCGCCGCATACAGCTCAATAAAATGGGGGTCGTTTTTTTGAGTATTTTTGCCAATGCTAAACTGCGCCACAGAGGCAGGGTCTTGGTCGCCCAATAAATAAATGCTGTCAAAAATAGGCTGGGCTTGGTAGTAGCGCAGCGCCGCTTCGGTATTGAGCAAAAACTGCTCTGGCCTTGCATAAATTGCACCAGGATCCTGCTCGGCAGGTACGCTGAACTGAAAGTAGGGCAACATCAGCAAGCCGCCAATTTTGACGCTGCTGCCCATGCCCGATTTCTCTAGCTTATTTTTAAGCAGCCGCCCAATCGTCGGGAAGCCAGACGCGCCCGTGCCCCCAAAAATAGAGCCGCAGATAAAAATTCTGGTTTTACTGCCGCCGCCCCCCACCCCTTGGTCTAGCTCAATGCTTTGAAGCAGCGATCGCCACGGTTCTTGGCTAGTAGCGCTGTCTAGCTTCACTTGGCTCATAATGGCAGAGCCGATGGCAGGTCGCCCCCGAAAGCCTACGTCTAAATTCGCTTCGCGCTCCCCTTGGGTGTACAGCACATCAAACAGGTGGCCTACCCCAGGGCTATTAAAGGCGTAGCTCTCGTAGTTAAAGTAGGCACCCAAAGACTTATTGAGACTGCCGCTAAAGGGCGACCATACTTCTAGCGCCTCAATGGGCGTTTGCATCCAGGGCGTTTCGCTGCTGTTTGATGAGACAGCACGGCGACAGGCTTGGTAGGTGGCGAGGGTTTCTCGCGTGCGGGTTAGGTTGCCATTGCTTTCATCGGGGTCAATAAACAGCACCTGAATTTTTTCTTTGCCAAATAGCCCCGCTGCCGCCAAGTGAATGATTGACTCCACACACTTAGCCCCAGTGCCCCCAATCGAGACAATGTATAAAGACATTACTTCAGTCCTATAAGATGACGAACCGTAAAGGAGCCTGGCGGAATAAATTTGAGCAGACCCGGAGAACTAATCGCTGTTGTAAACCAGTACACCCACACCACATCCACCACATACATAAAGGTGAGGGGGAGCAGCGCCTCGCTACTGTTGTTGTAGAAAAACAGCGCAACGCAAATGCCAATAATGGGCAGCAGCAGCAGCAGCCCCCATACTAAACGCAGGGGCGATGCTTCATTAAAAGCTGTGACTTTGGCGCGCAGGGCGCTGACATACCAAAGAATTGTGGCGACTAGCGCCGTGCTAAACACAATGACAGCACCAACCGTATATTTCTCAGAGAGCCAGGTATCTACCTCTACCTGTGTAATGGGCACTATGCCACTCTGAAAAAGCCAGGGCTGCACCAAAAACATCAAAATAGCCCCTACAATAGCGACGCTCAAGATGCGAATGACATCTCCAACCATGTTTGCTTTACTCCGAAGAACGTCCTGATATTCTGCGAAAACGAGAGCCGTTACGATTGAGCATCTGAGCTTTTAGTATAGGAGCTGTTTTGACGCAAGAAAAGAGATTTTTAGATGGGTTATTATTTTGTTCTGGCAAAAAATTAAATGCTTTAATCCCTAAGAATCTAAATCACTGCGCTAAAAATCGAATTGCTTCTAGTAAGCCTCGTGCCTTATTGAGGGTTTCTTCGTACTCTAGCTCTGGCACAGAATCTGCGACTAAGCCTGCACCTGCCTGGACGCTGACTTTATGGCGATCACCGTCTTTTTGCACAATCATGGTGCGAATGGTAATTGCAGAATTAAGCTGACCTTCAAAGTCATAATAGCCATACACGCCAGAATAAGGGCCACGACGACAGCCCTCTAGCTCATGCACAATCTCCATTGCCCGAATTTTGGGCGCGCCACTGACCGTACCCGCAGGAAAACAGGCTTTGAGCAAATCCCAGGCGGTTTTGCCAGGAGCCAACTCCCCAATCACGTTGCTGACAATATGCATAACGTGGGAGTAGCGCTCAATCACCATCAGCGCCTCTGGCTGCACCTGTACACTACCGTTAATGCAAACTCGTCCGAGGTCATTACGACCTAAATCCACCAGCATGACGTGTTCTGCAATTTCTTTGGGGTCTTGCAGCAGGTCTTTTTCGTAGGCTTGGTCTTCAGCGAAGGTTTTGCCACGGGGACGGGTGCCAGCAATGGGGCGCACCGTTGCCAGCAATGGCGCATCTGCATCGGCTTGTCGCTCGGCTTTGACCATCACTTCTGGGCTAGACCCTATGATCTGCCAGTCTTTGAAGTTCATGAAGGCCATATAGGGTGAAGGATTAATCAGCCGTAGGGAGCGATACAGCATGAAAGGATCCCCTTCATAGGGAACTTCCAGCCGTTGAGACAGCACCACCTGAAAAATATCTCCGGCTTTGATGTAGTCTTTGGCCTTCACCACGTTGGCGCAAAACTGCGCCTGAGAAACGCTGCTTTTGAAGGCAACAGGGGGCTGGGTGGCGAGATTGGGTTGGCTGGTGAGTTCAATAAGCGCACGGTTGAGCGGGTGTTTGAGACGTTGGACGAGGGTATCAATGTGATCGCACGCCTTTCCATAAGCCACCGCTAAATCCGTTTCTTCTCGTAGGTCTGCGTAGGCAATCACATAGGTTTTGCGCTTCACCTGGTCAAAAATCAGCAGGTTGTCCACCTGCATCCACAGTCCATCGGGTAAATCTTCTGCGGTGGAGGCGTGGACGGGAACCCGTGGTTCAATCCAGCGGATTAGCTCATAGCCCCAAAAGCCAAACAGGCCGCCAATGCCAGCAGGGAGCTGTGGAAGTTTAACGGGGTGATAGGGTTTAAGGCAGTCTGCCAATATTTCAAAAGGATCGCCTGTAAAGTGGGTGGTTGAACCATCGCGGTGGGTTTGGGTGGTGCGATCGCCCCGTGTTTCTAGTACCCAAAGCGGATCGCAGCCCAAAAAGCTGTAGCGACCAATATGCTCTCCGCCTTCAACAGACTCGAGTAAAAAGCTGTAGGGCTGTCCTGCACAGACGCGATACCAGGCAGAAACAGGCGTATCAAGGTCAGCAACCCATTCCCGATAAACCGGAATAAAGTTGCCTTTTTGGGCAAGTTGCGTAAATTGGTCAAAATCAGGAAAGTTCATGAATCTGTAGAAACACTATTCAACACTGAACCCAATGCATTGAGCCTTTTCTCATCCTACCCTGCACTAAGCGCTCGGGCGAAACCAGCCCCGTTTCCAGAAGAAGAAGACCAGGGTTGCCTCAATGGAAAGCATGACTAGCCAAACGGTCGGATAGCCCCAGCGCCACTCTAGTTCGGGCATCACCTTAAAGTTCATGCCGTACACGCCCACAATAAAGGTAATGGGCATAAACAGCGTTGAAAAAACCGTCAGGACCTTCATGATTTCGTTCATACGGTTGTTGACCGAAGAAAGATAGACATCCATGAGGCTAGAGGCTAGCTCTCGGTAGGTTTCTACCATGTCTAACACTTGGATGGCATGGTCATAACAGTCGCGCAGGTAAATCTGCACGTCTCGACTAATGAGCGGGCTTGCGTCTCTAATCAGTGAATTAATCGCCTCTCGCTGAGGCCAAATGGCGCGGCGTAACATTAAGAGATCGCGGCGAATCTGATGAATTTTGTCTAAGGTTTTAGGCGTTGGGCGAGACACTACTTCATTTTCTAGGTTTTCAATCCGTTCGCCGTAGTCTTCTAAAACTGGAAAAAACCCGTCAATAATAGAGTCAAGAAGCGTATAGGCCAAGTAGTCTGCGCCGCGCTCACGAATGGTGCCTTTGCTAAATCGGATGCGATCGCGCACTGCCTCAAAGCAGTCATGTTCAGGTTCTTCCTGCACTGTGAGCAGGTAGGTTTTGCCTAAAATGAGGCTCACCTGCTCTCGCCAAAAGCCAATGCCGTTAGGTTTGGGAATCACCATCTGGGCAATAATCACAAGCTGGTCATCGTAGTCTTCAACTTTGGGGCGCTGGGGCACATTGACCACATCCTCTAACACTAGCGGATGCAGGCTAAAGGTTTGTCCCAGTCGATTTAAAAAATCTTCATTTCCAAAGCCTCGCACATCTACCCAAGACACCGAAGGGGTATCCATGTAGGGGGTGAAGTCTTCTGGCTGATTGAGATGGACGCGACAGGCTCCCTCTGCGTTGTAGTCAATTAAAACAACTTCTGTAGGATGGGCGTTTTGATTAATTTTTAACGTGCCAGGGACGGTACCTGGTGCGTCATAAAAATAGCGCAGTTCATCATCTTCTTTAGCCTGAAGGGGAAACGGATTTCTGACCATTGAGAGCTACCAGTACGCCAGTCTAGTCATTAGAGCAGGTTTTTAAGCAAGAGTCCAAGCAAGTCCACGACACAATCTAAGGGCGTATTGGCGCTCTAAAGCGCTGCAAAGCAGCGATCGCCCGCCTCAATCAGCGCACTTTGAATCCCTGGCTCAGTCATTGAGTGTCCGGCATCCGGCACAATGATCAGCTCGGACTGAGGCAACGCCTTATGGAGTTCCCAGGCTGAGGTGGTGGGGCACACCACGTCGTAACGTCCCTGCACAATGGTTGTGGGTAGGTGCTGGATGCGATCGCAGCCGCGCAGCAGGTGATCATCTATCTCAAAGAAGCCTTTGTTTACAAAGTAATGACACTCTATTCTGGCAAAGGCATCGGCAAAGCTATCTTGGGCAAAGCGCTCCTGTAGCCCAGGGTCAGGAATCAGCTTGCTGGTGCTGCCTTCCCACACCGACCAAGCCCGCGCTGCCACCGCCCGAATCAGCGGATCGGAACTGGTGAGACGGCGATAGTAGGCTGCCACTAAATCATGGCGTTCTTCTGGGGGGATTGGCTTTAGGTATGCCTCCCACGCATCCGGGAAAAGATTGCTGGCTCCTTCTTGGTAAAACCAGCGAATTTCCTGAGCGCGCAGCAAAAAGATACCGCGCAGAATGAGGCTGAGGCAAGACTCAGGATGCGTTTGGCTATAGGCTAAGGCCAAAGTGCTGCCCCAACTGCCGCCCCATACGGCCCAGCGCTCAATTCCAAGGTGTCGTCGCAGCGTTTCAATATCGCCCACTAGGCTCCAGGTTGTGTTCTCACGCAGTTCGGCGTGGGGTGTACTGCGTCCGCAGCCCCGCTGATCAAACAGCACAATGCGCCACTGTGCGGGGTTAAAATACTGACGATAGAATGGCTCCGTGCCGCCCCCTGGCCCACCGTGAAGCACTACGATTGGCTTACCGTTCGGGTTGCCTACCTGTTCGTAGTAGAGGGTGTGTAGGTCTGACACCTGTAGTATCCCGCTGTTGTAAGGGGCGATCGCCGGATAGAGTTCGCGCATAAGTAGAGAACGTTTAGAACGTGAGATTTAAGGCATTCAATTCAGAAGAAGATTTAGAGCATTCATTACAGGCTCCCTGATCACCCCTCGCCAAAGTCAGTCCACAATAGGGTTAGCCTTTATTATGAACCGTGCCGCTCAATTTCTAGTTCACCGTCTAGCTTTCGCTAGCGCTACTGCTGCGTTGCCCGTACTGCAATGACCGATGCCTCAAACTCTAAGCCAGCACCCCCACAAGCCAATACGGCAAATACGGCAAATACGGCAAATACGGCTGCGGTAAAGCGTAAAGTTGCGCTGCGGTTTATTTTGGTGGTGCCCTATGTAGTGCAGCTTGCGGCAGCAGTCGGGTTAGTGGGGTGGCTCTCATTCACACAAGGGCAAAAGGCCGTTGAGAACATCGCAGCTCAGCAGCGTATTGAGCTAGCGCGTCATATCAGCGATCACCTAGACAATATTTTGGCAGAGCCAACCCAGATTAATCAGATTAACCTTGCCGTTACAGAGATTGGAGCGCTCAAGTTCAGCGATTTAGATCGGCTGGGCAGACTTTTTCATCGACAGCTTCAAATTTTTCCCCACATTGGCTATATCGACTACGCCAGTGAGCAAAGAGACTTTATTGGGGCAGAGCGTCAAAATGATGGAAAAATCGTTCTCTTACAGTCGCGTCAGGATGACATCACGCGGTTTTTGAATTATCAGCTAGATCAGACTGGACGTAAGCAGGGTCTTTACGAAACCTACGATCCGGTTTCGATTCGGGAAGAAGGCTGGTATGCCGATGCCGCCAAAGCGGGTAAGCCTATCTGGAGTTCAATTTATCAGTGGCAGAATCGGCCTGAGGTGCTGTCTATTTCTGCCAGCATCCCTATTTATGATGGTGCTAAGAAGCTAACGGGCGTATTGGGGGTCGATTTAATTCTGTCGCAGATTGGGGAGTTTCTGCACAATCTTAAAATGACGCCCCATGCCAAGGCCATTGTGCTAGAGCGCAACGGCATGCTCATTGCAAATTCAGATAGGGAGCCGCCGTATCTCAATAACAAAGGTCAAATCACCCGAAAGCCGGCAACGGCAAGTCAAGATCCCCTAGGGCGTGCCGCTGCAATGTTTTTGCAGCAGCATTTTGTGTCCTTGAGGACGGTGCAGTCTCATCAGCAGCTTACGTTTGAGTTTAATCGCGAAACGCACTACATTCAGCTTTTTCCCTGGAAAGACAGTGCTGGACTCGATTGGCTGGCGATGATTGTCATCCCAGGATCAGATTTAATGGGCGAAATGTACAGCAATGCGATGTACACGGCACTACTCTCTTTCGTCGCCATCGCCGTAGCGGTCGGATTGGGGCTATACACCTCCCATCGAATTGTGAAAGCGGTGCGGCGACTGGGGTGGGCAAGTCAGGCGATCGCCGCAGGTCAACTTGACCACAACACCATTATTCCTTCTCGCATCCGAGAGATGTACGGGCTAGGCGTCATTTTTAACCAGATGGCTGAGCAGTTACGCAGTTCTTTTGAAAACCTTGAGATCCGCGTTGCCGAGCGAACGGTATCCCTTCAGCAGGCAGAAGAAAAGTATCGCAGCATTTTTGAAAACGCCAGCGATGGAATCTATCAAACCACTTCAGAAGGTCAGTATTCTAGCGCGAACCTTGCCCTAGCCCGTCTGTATGGGTACGCCTCACCCGAAGCCCTCATGGCTGAAATCAAAAATATTCCCGCACAGCTTTATGTCGATTCAGATTGCCGCAGCCGTTTTACCCAAGCAATTGAGACCCAAGGCCAAGTCATGGCTTTTGAAGCCCAGGTTTACCGTCAAAATGGCTCTGTAATCTGGATTTCAGAAAACGCCCGCGCGGTCAAAAATAGCCACGGCGATTTACTCTACTACGAGGGCACCGTCACCGATATCACTCGGCGTAAATTAGCAGAAGATGCGCTGCGAACCAGTGAGCAAAAGCTGCGGCGGCAAAACGAAACCCTCATTCAGCTCACTAAAAACCGTGCCGTTAGCCAGGGTCATCTTCAAGAAGCCCTTCAGGACATTGCCGCCACTGCCGCTGATTTATCCGCCATCGATCGCGTCAGCGTTTGGTTTTATACCGCAGAACCCGCTCGCCTAGACTGCGCCCTGCTCCACGACTGCGGCACCTCTACCCAGCCCGTTGAGTTATCTCTTTCTCAGTCAGACTGCCCTACATTCTTTGAGGTACTGACCACCCAACCGTGGATTGCCGCTTCAGATGTTGCCCAAGAAAATCGACTGGCAGAAATTGCTCCACTCTACCTAGAACCCAATCACATCAATTCACTCTTGAGCGTCGCCATTAGCGTCAGCGATCAGTTTTTAGGCATGTTTTGCCTAGAGCATCGTAACGAATGTCGTGAATGGTCTTTTGAAGAAGAAGGGTTTGCAAAATCCTTGGCAGATTTAATTGTGCTGGCGGTTGAAGCCCGCGATCGCAAACAGGCAGAACTCGCCCTCTCCCATGCCAAAGAGCTAGCCGAAAGCGCCAACCGTTCTAAAAGTCAGTTTTTGTCTAACATGAGCCACGAACTGCGAACCCCCCTCAACGCCGTCATCGGCTTTACCCAAATTTTGCAGCGAGATGTCTCTCTCAATGCAGACCAGCAAGAATATATCAACATCATTAATCGCAGTGGCGAACATTTGCTAGGGCTGATCAACGATGTTCTAGAAATGTCCAAAATTGAGTCGGGTCGCATGAACCTCGAAGAAAACGACTTCGACCTAAGCCGCCTGCTCAACACCGTTGAAAGTATGTTCCGCCTGAAGGCACGAGAGAAGGGCATTGCGCTGACGATTGAGTGTGCCAATCAGGTGCCCTGCTACCTCCACGGCGATGAAGGAAAGCTACGGCAGGTGCTGATTAACCTGATGGGAAATGCGATCAAGTTTACCCAAGATGGCTCTGTTACGGTGCGCTTAAGCAGTCAAGAAAGACCTGCACCAGAGAATGTAGCCCCAGAAAATTCAGCCCAAAAGAATTCAGCAAACGCCTGTACGCTGCTTTGGGTTGAGGTTGAAGATACCGGCCCGGGCATTGCCCCAGAAGAAATGGATCTGCTGTTTCAGGCGTTTCGCCAAACCCAGTCGGGTCGTCAATCGCAGCAAGGGACAGGGTTAGGGCTATCTATCAGCCGTCGATTTGTGGAGCTAATGGGTGGGCAGCTTCAGGTTCAGAGCAACGTCGGAAAAGGCACTGTGTTTTCGTTTCAAGTGGCGGTACAGAGGCTAGAGTCGCTAGAGATTGGGGGCGATCGCAAAGTTCCTCGCGTCATGGGCATTGCGCCCCATCAGCCCACCTATCGCATTTTGGCGGTAGACGATCAGCGAGAAAATCGCTTAGTTTTGGTTAAATTACTCACGCCATTAGGATTTGAAGTGGCGGAGGCAAAAAACGGGCAAGAAGCCGTTGAACTCAACCACACCTGGCAACCCCACCTCATTTTGATGGATATGCGAATGCCCATCATGGATGGCTACGAAGCAACGCGGCTTATTAAAGCCCAGCGAACTTCAGGCCGACCCGCCATTATTGCGTTAACCGCCAGCGCCTTTGAAGAAGAGCGCAACCTCATTTTGCATACGGGCTGCGATGACTTTGTGTCTAAACCCTTTCGTGAGGCGCTATTGCTGGCTAAAATTGCAGAGCATACTGGCGTAACGTTTATCTATGAAGAACCCTCCCCCATACTGTCCTCAGCGATAGAAGGGAGCAATGGGGCAGCGACCGATATTGCTGTCGATATTGCCGCCTTTTTAGCTCAAATGCCCTTAAACTGGCAGCAAGCCGTTTATCAAGCTGCCAGTCGCGGTGATGATGACACCCTGCTTCAGCGCATCACCGAACTACCCAATCTCGACCACCCTGCGGCAAAAACCTTGATCAACTGGGTCAACAATTTTCAATTTGAACCGATTATGCAGTTAACGCGGGGCTAGGTACTAGGGGGCAGATGAGCGGCACACAAGGCGATATTTTAGTGGTAGATGATCAGCCAGTAAACGTGCGTTTACTGGCAACGATGCTGACGCAGCTTGGCTACAAAGTCCGCAAGGCCACCAGTGGAGAAATGGCATTAACCGCCATCCATGCTGAGCTGCCAGACTTGATTTTGCTAGACATCACCATGCCGCAGATGGATGGCTACGAGCTGTGCGAAATTCTTAAAAAAGACCCGAAGACAGCGGAGATTCCGGTCATTTTTGTGAGCGCTTTAGACGAGTCGATGGACAAGGCCAAAGCTTTTGAGGTGGGCGCAGTTGATTATGTAGCGAAGCCGTTTCAGTGGGTTGAAGTGCAGGCGCGGGTTAAAACGCAGTTAGCGCTCCGTCAGCTTCAGCGACAGGCTTCAGCATTCGACGATGAGATGGTTCAGGCTGCACTCTGGGCTAAGTCAATGCCTGACATAACCACTTTGACCCTTGCGACGCAACCCTCCCCCTCTAGCCCTGAACTATTTGATTGGCAGCAGATAGCTCCCGACAAGCTGCTTTTGACGCTTGCTCGTACAGCCTTTAGTATGCCTACTACTACATTTTTTTTAGCGACCCTACGCGGTTTGTTCAGAGGCTTGAGTTTAGAGCCGTCCCTTCAAAATCGGATTCGCTATGCCCATTCTTTAATGGAGCCTAAGCTTCAGCAGGCTGCAAAAGATTTACGGCTGTTTCATGGTGAGTTAGATGAGAACAATCGCACGCTCACCTACAGTTCTCAAGGGTACGCGATCGCCTTAGTTCGCTCCTCCGGTATGGCGCCACAGGCTGAGGCTGGAAGTATTGTGATGGAAAGGGGCGATCGCCTGTTCATTTTCAGCGCAGACCTGACCCTAGAGAATCCACAGCTTACCGATGTTCTGATACAAAGTACCCAGCGTTGGGCGGGGGCGACCCCTTCAGCCGCAATGCTTCAAGGGATGGCTGATGAGATTAAGGGGATGGCGATCGCCGATGCGGGTTCTATCACAGTGCTGTCCTGCCTCTCCTAGGCGAGAGTTCCTACGATATCGACAAACCGACTGCTCTATTTCAGAATTTTTCTCTCATGGGGCAACTTGCCACTGCACAATAGTTGATAATCAGATGATTCATGATCAGTAAGTCCATGTTCTCAACCGCATCCAAGGAGGCATCATGTCTGGCTACTTACTCTTGGTGGATGATGAACCAGGGCTACGCGACGCCGTACAGGCGTATCTAGAAGACAGTGGGTTTACCGTAGAGGCTGCTCCTAATGCAAAAATTGGGTGGGAGCTTTTAGAAAAACGTCTACCCGATCTGGTGATTTCAGACATTATGATGCCCCAAGTAGACGGGTATCAGTTTCTTAAGCAGATGCGAGAAGACCCTCGTTTTGCGAAACTTCCCGTGGTGTTTTTGACCGCTCGCGGCATGACCAAAGACCGGATTCAGGGCTACAAATCTAGCGTCGATGCCTACCTTTCTAAACCCTTTGACCCCGATGAGCTGGTGGCTGTTGTTACCAATATTTTAGGGCGACGGGCAACGCTGGCAGAAGGTGGTGGCACTGGCGACCCCAATATCGCAGAATTAGCCAGTCAGGTTGCCGAAATCAAGTCACTTTTGACCCATCGCTCTGGCATCGCAATCACGCCCTCCCCCATCCAAATTGACTTTACCCCCCGTGAGCAGAGCGTGCTTAATTTGGTGGCTCAAGGCTTAATGAATAAAGAAATTGCGCGCCGCCTTGAAACGAGCGTCCGTAACGTCGAAAAGTACGTGAGCCGTCTGTTTAGTAAAACGGGTACCAATAGCCGCACAGAACTGGTTCGCTATGCCCTAGAACACGGCTTAACCGAATAGGGCAATGCCATGCATGAAACAGACATGACAAAAGCGCTGATCTTAACCGTCCAAGACTGGTGGGAATCTCAGGTAGAGCGCCCCAATATATCTCAAGTTCATCTGACCGTCGGGAAATTTACCTGTGTCGAACCCGCAGGTCTACAGTTTGCCTTTGATGCCCAAACTCAAAACACATTTCTAGCAGGCGCTCAGCTTATTATTCAAGAAACGCCGCTGATTGCTTTTTGCCACCCGTGCCAGCAAGAATACCAGCCAGAAATTGGCATCCAATACGCTTGCCCCACCTGTCAATCTCCCATGGATGACATCCGCTCTGGGCGAGAGCTAAAAATTGACCGTATTGAATATAGCGAAACCCATAGCGAAACCAACCATGCATCAAACCTTTGACGCAGCTTTAGGCATTAACTTACTTCACGTTAATCAAGAAGGAGCCGACCACAACCGCGCCCATTTTGACCGATGGGGCATCACCTGTCTTAATTTAATGAGCAGCCCTGGCGCTGGTAAAACGGCGCTTTTAGAGCGATCGCTCCCCACCCTGCGCCAATCGTTCAAAATTGCCATCATCGAAGGCGATATGACCACCGAGCTAGATGCCGATCGTCTGCGTCAGCATGATGTTCCGGTCATTGCCATTAACACAGGGCGCGCCTGTCACCTCGATTCCAAAATGGTCGCAGGGGGACTCCATCGTCTAGAGCATGACTACAATCCAGCAGACTTTGATTTAGTGCTGGTTGAAAACGTAGGCAATCTGGTTTGCCCCGCTGAATTTGAAGTGGGCGAACATGCCAAAGTTGCGCTGTTGAGCGTAACCGAAGGCGAAGATAAGCCCCTTAAATATCCCGTCATGTTTCAGGCAGCAGACTGTCTGCTCATTACAAAGCTAGATTTAGTGCCCTATTTAGACGTAGAAGTAGATCGAATTATCGCAAACGTGCGTCAAATGAATGCCCGCGCCACCATTATTCCGGTCTCCGCAAAAACGGGAGAAGGGATAGAGGAATGGCATGATTGGGTGCGATCGCAGCATCAGTCTACCCGCACGGCTCAAATGCGCCCTTCGGCTGAGCTTCAATGACACAATAGTGTCTACAACACCAACAAAGAACTGGGTAAGCCTACAAATTATGTGGAAAGTGACAATTCAATGCTCCGCCGAAGGCTGGCAAAATCATGCCATGGACTTTAAGGCGATCGCCGTTCAGTATGCTGGCATCCCCATTTCTTCCAAAAAAATGCAGGGCGATGAGCGCCGCATTATGGAATACCAGCTTGAAAACGTCAGTGATGCCGAAGAATTCATCGAAAAATGCACCGCTTTTCCTGAATTCTTCGGCACCTTTGAATCGCTTTAGGGACCAGAAACTGAGCGACGGAGGGCACTTTGGAGAGAACTTACAACAGGGGGCGCTGCCGGAGTCTGCCCTGCAAAGACCTGACGCGCCGTAATGTTTTTTTGTCCGTATAGGCGACCCGTATCGCCGCTATTAAAAGCGAGCTTTACGCCAGAGAGCGATACGCCACCAAATAGCCCCTCACTCTTAAAGTAAGAATAAATGTTGCCGGTGCTGTCACTCGGGTAGACCGCCTGCGCCCCCTCAGGCCCAGCGGTGCCCGATACGTTACCTCCTAACTCAAAATTGGAGCCGTAAACCTTTTGGATACTTTTTTGATCCTGAAAGGCCAAAACAATATCGCTTGATTTAGCACCAAATTGGAGGCCAATGCTGCCCCCCGTCAAGGTAATAATGGTTGGGTTACTCCATCCACCATCTTGATTGCGAACTACCATGACACCCTGACCCCGCTGTCCACCCAGAAAAAAGCCTGCCTGAATCACATTGGGGATAATGGCAATTCCCTGACTTGACTGCAGAATTCTGGGGGGAATGCGACCGCTGTTGATGAATTCTTGAAAGGCCGTTGTAGATGCCTGAACCGTCTTGGTTGCATCGGCTGCAACTGACGGATAGCCTGCAGACACCACTAAAACGGCTGCGGCTGGAATAACCAAAAAAGAATGAAGTTTCATTGAAATCACCTCAAGTGATAAACGCGCAAAAGCGTTCTAAAAATGTTTGGAATTAGAGTTTGAAACTAAGCCGGGGCTAGGTTAACCCATACATCCATCTCTAATAAGTTCAGCACCCCAAACTGCGTCACAAACGCAACGTCAGCCGCATCTCGACCATAGGCGATCGCAATTCGGTTGCCCTTAGGTGCTGACTGAGTGGCGTCAATGGTGTACCACTGATCTCCCACGAATGCCTCAAACCAGGCATGAAGATCCATGGGTTTCAGCTCATAGAGGTAGCCCACTACCATTCGGGCTGGGATATTTAGGGAACGACATAGCGCAATGCCTAAGTGGGCAAAATCCCGACAGACACCCGTGTGCGTTTCTGCCGTTTCCACTGCAGAAGTCGTGCTGCTACTGGTCCCGTAGCAGTAAGTTAAATTATTAAAAATCCAGCTCCGGATGGCCTCAACCTGCGCATACCCTAGTGGCAAACCCTCTACAATCTGTCCGGCTAGAAAACCCATCAGATCAGACTGACAGTAGCGACTGGGCAGCAAAAAGTGCAGCACTTCACTCGGTAAGCTCTCGACCGGAATAAACGGGGCTTCCATGTCAACGTCAATGACATCAGCAGTTTCAGTCACCACACTGGTATATAGCGAGAAGCTGCCCTCCGGAACCACAAGCCGCTGACATAAGTTACCATAGCCGTCGGTGTACTCCGTTACGGGTACATTTGGCGCTGTAATGTACTCTTCACTCACAATCCACTGCCCCTCACCACTCCGAGGCCGCAGCATAAACGTAGCTGCTGTTGGCTGGTTGGTCTCAAATGAAAACTTACATCCCGCGTGAAGGCGCATTTTTACTTAAGGTGAGAGTCTATCTAAACAGAGTGCCCAAGAATCATAGGTCAAAATCTCGAAGCAGAATAATGCTGAGCTACACAGATAACCCACCACCATTCTGCTTACCACCGAAGGATAGGCTTTTACGCGCTATGCATTGCTGCTTCGGGTAATTAAGCCCCATATAAAGATGGCAATCATTGCGCCCAAAACCGCAACAAAAATCCCAGGAATGCTCAACCCTGTCCCTGCGGCAGTGAAGGCAAGCTTACCCGTTGTGGCCAGCGTCGCAACGCTGCCTCCCACAAATGCGCCAATAATGCCCAATACCATTGTCGCTAAAATTCCGCCGCCTTGGGCGCCAGGATAGATGGCCTTTGCGATCGCCCCTGCTAACAGACCCAACACAACCCAGGCAATAATATTCATAACGTATTTCCTTCAAATGCGTGCCAATGCTAAGAATCTATCAGCATGGTCTTGTTTCTCTTTCTCTCCGAGGAAGTAGCTAAAGTGCGTTACGCGCTGTCGAAAGAGAGAGATAAAATAAACAGGCACCCAAGACTTGAGAAAAAGACTGCTACATAACTGCTAATCACAACAGTCTGCCATAGGAATTTTGGGATCCAGTGGACAACTTCGAGAACGTCTGTCGTTGAAATTAGACGATTGTATGTAGATCAACGTGACACGCGGCGCTATCATCTCGTCGCTTTTTTCAAAACGCTCCAGGTTTATCTTTAGCTTTCGTTTTCTAGAAAAGCCCACACGGCTCTTTGAATAAATGTTTCATCCTCAGTATTTTGGGAAGGATTACCCGCTCGATGTCCCCAAATAGAGGGAATCGGTAAAAATTCTGACTTGGGAATCAGCGCGGCTTCGGCGGCACAGTCTTCAGTCGTGAAGTAAAGGTCGGTGTTAGATGGCATCACGAGGGTTTGAGCCTGAATAGATTTCAAGGCGCGAGGATAGTCTTTTTGATAGGTCAGACTATCGCTTAAGTCACAGCGCAGCCAAGTATCAAGCATGGAAATTAGGTTATGGGGGTCGCGTTTGCGATAGCCTGCTTCCCAACCCCGCACCAAATAATCTTCTAGGGAGTCATAGCCCAAAGGCTTGTATCGCACCTCCCGATAAAAGGCTTGGGATGCAGCCCAACTGGCATAAATCCAAGCAAAAGCACGGAAGCCTCGGTCTGGAGTTCCCTCAAAGCGAGATCCATTCCAGGTCGGATCCGCTGTTAATGCTAATCGCAGGCTCTCTAAGAAAATCCGATTGTGGTCTGTTACTTTTGCCGTACCGCAAACCGCAACGATCCGCTCAACTTGATTAGGGTAAAGTGCCCCCCAGTGATACGCCTGCTGTGCCCCCATGGACCAGCCATACACAAGCGCCAACTGTTCAATACCCAGCTTTTCTTGCAGAAGCCGCTCTTGGGCACGGACATTATCTAAATGAGAGAACCAAAACCCTTGTTCCGCTAGTTCACAGCTCCTGCAATTACTGGGCGAACTGGATAAACCATTCCCAAACATATTAGGAATGATAATAAACCAGCGAGTCGGGTCAAGAATGCTATCAGGGCGGATGAGCCAGTCAATATCAGTATGCTGGGCACCATAGGAGGTGGGGTACAAAATGGCGTTACTGCTGTCGCTATTCAGTTCTCCATAGGTCTGGTACACGAGCTGAGCTTTCGGCAAAACCGCACCACACTGAAGCTCAAAATTCTCCAGCGTGAAGCAGCTCGGCATACGAGTCATACTGAAAGCTGGCCTAAGTTTGCAACAATGCCTTGATTAACCTTCACATAGCCCTTGTCAACATGAGCAAGATGAGGCTTTAGCTTCTCATGAGCCGCAGGCAGCGCATGAAATGGAATGGAGGCGTATAGATGATGTTCTGCATGGAATGGCATGTTCCACATCAAAAAGCGGAGCGGCGCTAGGGTCAGAGTTGTGCGGGTATTGGCAAAGGGATTATCGTCTAAAGTGCATTGGGTATGTTCCGCAAGCAAAATAAATCGCAGAATCGGTTGCCCTACGGCTAAGGGCAGGAACCAGTAAAGCAAAAGCCAAGGTTGAGCAAAGGTGACGGAAAGGGAGATCGCCACTCCATAAACGAATAACTGAAGTCGTGTAGAGCGAATGACCTCAGCCCGTGCCGCCTCAGAAATGTAGGGGCAGTCTTCAAGCTTACCGAACGCAATGCGAACATGGCCTTGAATTTTTTCTCCCCACCAAGGAATACCGCTTATTTGCCAAAGGTATTCTTTTAAGGTTGTGGGCTGCGGATCGGTTAGCTCTGGGTCTTTACCAGGGATGCGGGTATAGCGGTGATGCCATTTGTGATAGCGGCGATAAAACGTGCTGTTATAAAACGATAGTAAGCCTGCTAACCAAGCAACAGCATCATTTATGTGGCTGCTAGCAAAGGCGGTGCGGTGAACACACTCATGGAGCGGCGCAAACATCGCAGCTAGGCTAAAGCCATAAATGACGAGCGCAGGTAGTGCGAAGAACCATTGGTCTAAATGGGTTGTCCAGAGATAGCCACTCACACTCGTGATAGTTAGATGTCCAAACAGTCGTGATGCACCCTGAAGGTTGGATTTTGCATTTAAGACGCTTAAGTCCTGCGCCGACAGAATTTGATTAGGTTTGATGTGCCAAGGTTCGGGGCGATCGCCGGTCTCGAGCGGCAACGCAGCAGCAGCTATAGGTGGAGTCTCCGGCATCATAATGACATCAATGGGTCTTACAACAGAACCTTACAAAAAGCTTTTTTAATCCTAGCAATGCTGACCTTCATAATCCTCAATGAGCCTCAGCAAAACCTAGGAATAAGAACCACCAGGGAGCAAATAGAGGTCAATCATTTCACCAAACAGCAGGCCCAGCAGCGCAGTGCCCACTAACATCCACAGTTTGGCGCTTGTTCTAGGCACAGCACGGCGGTAGGCAGTTCCTTCCATCTCCTGCCAAGCTAAAAAGGTTGAAAGCATCGGCAGAACCACCAGAGGTACAGTTGCCGGAAACGCAATCATCAAGGTTAACAGCAGGCTGAGGATTAAAATAACGGTCACGGCCTGAGGAATGTATCCAAACACCCCCTGAATCCAGGGTTCGTCTTGCAGCGAAAATAGCATAACGGCAATAAAAATCAGCAACGCTACGTAGTAAACGATGTCGCCCCAAAAGAGCTTCCAGCCTACTAACGTATAGGACAGCCAAAGAATAATCAATGAGCTCATAGAAAGAGGATTTTGTGAAGCCTGCTTGATTGGAGGCTAGCAAAGGCTTTAATGCTGAAGCTGCCAGCTCTTAGAATTTTCTGATGAGACTGAAGCGGAAACTGTGCCCAAGATCACTTTAGAGAAAAAAGCCACGGTAAAAAGTTTAGCGCCTCAGCTTTCTGTCAAAAAAGGTTTAGCACACTTAAGCACTAAACCTTTTAATCAATTTTAGAAAAAGCTAGGCTGCTCTGTTACCCTAGCTTCACGCCACCATTGCTGGTATTTTTAGGCTGAATTAGCCCATAGCCGCCGTGATTGCGCTCATAAATGACGTTAATTTGGCCTGTCTCTGAGTTATGGAACATATAAAAATCGTGATCCACTAAGTCAAGCTGCTCTAGAGCATCTTTAACCGCCATCGGAGGCATAGCAAAGTACTTGTAGCGCACAACCTCATCTACCTCATCCGGTAATGCAGGTTGACGATCTGCTACGAGACTTGCTGCCACAACCTGATCCGTCGAAACTTCAAGTTCCTCTTTAGTGCGAATGTAGGTTTTATCTTGGCGCTTTTCTTTATACTTGCGTAACTGACGCGCAATTTTATCTGCAACTAAGTCAATACTGGCGTAGAGGTTCTCGGAACTTTCTTCAGCGCGGATGATAGAGCCATTGACAAATAGCGTCACCTCAGCATTTTGGCTGTTGCTGATTCTTGGATTTTGCGCCACCGACAAATGAACATCAATTTCGGTTGTTAGATTCTGGTAATGATTGGCGGCTTTCTCGATCTTTTGATGCACGTACTCCCGAATCGCATCAGTCACCTCAATATTTTTACCGTGAATCACAAACTTCATAAGGTTTGCCTCCCTTGAACTGACGTTAACTTAACCCTAACACTTTGTTTACCTGCCATTGAGTCATAACTCAGGGGTCTTTAAGATGATTTGTAATCCTTGACAATTCGTAATTGCGACCGTTGCCAATCCTCGTATATTTACGCTTGTTTTCTGCTAGAAGCTCTAAAATAAGTCATGATTCTGCCTAATCTGAAAATTCATACTCGACCCTGCTGGCTCTATAGCTGTGGGGTAATCCCTTATCGAGAGGCCTGGGAATGGCAGAAGTCTTTAATGCGCGATCGCATTTCTCACCCTGATACCCCCGAAACCCTGCTGTTGCTAGAGCATCCTCCGGTCTATACCCTCGGCAATGGCGCAACGCTCGATCATCTTAAGTTTGACCCGAGTACCGCGCCCTATGAGCTGCACTGGACGGAGCGGGGGGGGGAAGTAACCTACCACTGTCCAGGCCAAATTGTGGGGTACCCCATCTTGAATCTCAAGCTGTTTCAGCCAGATTTGCACTGGTATCTGCGTCAGCTTGAGGAAGTGATTATTCAAACGCTGGAGGTGTATGGGCTGAAGGGCGATCGCATTCCTGGTCTCACGGGGGTCTGGGTAGAGGGGCGCAAGGTCGCGGCGATCGGTATTAAGGTCAGCCGTTGGGTGACGATGCACGGCTTTGCGCTGAATGTGTGCCCTGATTTGGACGGGTTTAGGCAGATTGTGCCCTGTGGTATTGCGGATCGACCTGTGGGTCGGATGGCGGACTGGATTCCTGAGATTGACTCGTTAAGGGTTAGACAAACGCTAGGGCTGACGTTTGCTCAGGTATTTGAAGTTGAGATGATTCAGTCGCTTAGCCCACACCAATACGGGATTTAATGGCTGAGGCAAAGCTTAAAACAGCTCAAACTGCTCAGATTCTTCTTTGACTCTGGCAGAAGGTTTCCCTTTCGGCGGCACAGGCTGATTGCTTTTGCGTAACCCCACCGCAATTTTGCTGTGCTTCTCAATTTGGCTCATCACCTGCTTGGCACGCTGTATCACCGTGGGGGGTAGACCCGCTAATCGTCCCGCCTCAATGCCGTAGGAACGACTGGCGCCTCCAGGCTGAACCTGATGCAAAAAGATAATTTGATCGGGCATTTCTTTAACGACGACCTGGTAGTTCGCCACGTTATCAATGAGAGACGCTAGCTCATTTAGCTCGTGGTAGTGCGTCGCAAAGATAGTGCGGGCTTTGATTTCTACGGCTAGGTATTCTGCGACTGACCAGGCGATCGCCAACCCGTCAAACGTCGCAGTCCCGCGCCCAATTTCGTCGAGCAGCACCAGCGATCGCTCGGTGGCGTGGTTGAGAATATTGGCGGTTTCGTTCATTTCTACCATGAAGGTAGATTGGCCTGTAGCGAGGTCGTCTACCGCGCCCACTCGGGTAAAAATGCGATCGCATACCCCCATGCTGGCGGCCTCGGCTGGTACAAAACTTCCGGTTTGTGCCAAGAGCTGAATTAGCCCGACCTGGCGCAGGTAGCAGCTTTTTCCGCTGGCGTTAGGGCCTGTAAGTACCACTAAATCAGGGGCGGAACCTTCGCCTAGGGTGGTGGAATTGGGTACGAAAAAACCAGCGGGTAGCGACTGCTCTACCACAGGGTGTCGCCCGTCTTGGATTTCAATGCGGCGGTCTTTGGTCATGGAAGGGCGGCTATAGCCTTGGTAGATAGCGACTTCGGCTAAGCCTGTCAGCACGTCCACTCCTGCGACGGCGGTTGCCACAGTACGAATTAGCTCTGCGAGTGCGCCGACTTCTGTACGGAGCTGCCCAAACAGGTCGTACTCTAGGGCAAATAAATCAGTTTGCGCGGTCATAATGCGGGCTTCGCGCTCTTTGAGGTCTGGGGTGATGTAGCGTTCTTCGTTGGTGAGGGTTTGTTTACGGATGTAGTCTGCGGGGGCTTGGGTGCTTTTACCCCGTGAAATGCTGATGTAGTAGCCGAAGGCTTTGTTAAAGCCCACTTTGAGGGTAGAAATTCCGGTGCGGTCTTTTTCGACTCGCTCTAAATCGGTAATCCAGTGCTGGTCAGACTCAACCTGCTGCCGCAGCCGATCAATTTCGGCGTTTACACCACTGCGAATCAGGTTCCCCTCGGTCAAGCTAATAGGGGGCGACTCTACGAGGTGAGCGCGGAGTTTTTGGGCAAGCTGGTCCAGTTCTGTCGGGACGGTTTGCAAGGCTTTGAGGTAAGGGGATTCACCGTTACGCACGAGGTAGGCAATATCTGTGAGCCGTTCTAAAGATTCTGCTAAGGCCACTAAATCTCGTGCGTTGGCAGTCCCCGATCCGGCACGTCCGGCAAGGCGCTCTAGGTCGTAAATGTTTTGCAACTGCTGCTGGAGCTGTTGCCGTAGCTGGGTATTTTGCACCAGCTCGGCGAGGGTGTCTTGACGAGCAATAATTTGCTCAATGGATAAAAGCGGCTGAAGCAGCCAGCGACGCAGCGCTCGACTGCCCATAGCGGTAGCGGTGCGATCAAGCGCCCACAGCAGTGACCCATGAAAGGTGCCATCTCTCGAGGTTTGGGTAATTTCTAGGTTGCGGCGGGTTTGGTGATCGAGTACCAAATATTCGCTAAGGGTGTAGGTAGTAAGGGGCTGGAGCGGAATATGGGTTTCTTTTTGGGTGTCTTCGAGGTACATCAGCAGCCCCCCTGCGGCTCGGATGGCAAGGGGCAGATGGTCACAGCCTAAGCCTTCTAAGGATCGTACTCGAAACTGCTCTAGCAGCCGCTGTCGAGCATCGGTGAGGCCAAAGCTAGACTGCGATCGCAGCGTATAGCAAAACTGATCGGGCAACCCCTCTGGCAGTAGCGGCGACGCTTCACCAGGGCGCAGAAGCTGCTTTACGTCGGGGGCATCGGTGGGGAACAAAATCTCTGAGGGCTGGAGCCGCATCAGTTCTTGAATAAGCTG
Organism: Acaryochloridaceae cyanobacterium VAR_48_metabat_390; assembly: GCA_031422435.1. Classification (GTDB taxonomy): domain Bacteria; phylum Cyanobacteriota; class Cyanobacteriia; order Thermosynechococcales; family Thermosynechococcaceae; genus JAAURS01. Next base: position 13 of record JANPLU010000032.1, on the reverse strand, counting down.
ATCGCAGTCGGCT
>JANPLU010000031.1:0-2352 GCA_031422435.1 Acaryochloridaceae cyanobacterium VAR_48_metabat_390 | reverse complement strand
GAAGAGAATTATTTTAATGAAGTAAAGGCTCTGAAAGGTTAAAGAAATTAAAGCCCCGGCCGGAAACCCCTCCCGCCGGGGCTTTAACTTGCCTCCTTTCAAACCCTGAAAGCCCCCTCCATCAGTGATTGCTCGTTCCTGCCAATTCCGGTTTCGGTGGCAGTTTGACGCCAGGTTTTTGGTGGGTATGGTGATTGCGTTAGTGGGGGCGATCGCCTTAGGTGCCGAAGATCTCCACGGCGTTGACAACAACCTTTTAGGCGATGGGTTTGCGCTACTTTCGGCGGTCTTTTTGGCAGCTTACCTGATGATGGTCGAAAAGCTCCGCAGCCGATTTTCAGCCACCACTATTTTGCTAAGTCGGGCGATCGTCGGCAGTATGGTGTTGCTGCCCGTCACTTGGTTCAGTGAAGGGCAGATCTTTCCTACAACCGCTCCAGTGTGGGGTGCGGTGATTGCGCTAGCTCTTATCTGTGAAGGCTTTGGACAGCGGCTGCTGGCAGACAGCATGAGCCACTTTTCGTGTAGCTTTATTGCCCTGTTTTTGCTGCTAGAGCCAATCCTCAGCACAATTCTGGCCTGGATTATTTTTGCCGAGCAGCTTAGCCCTTTGACCTGGATTGGGTTTGCAGTGGTGCTAACCGGAATTTACCTGGCTACATCTAGCCCTTCAACAGAAAAAGAGATCATTTCTGTGACGGCTCCGGTGAATGAGTACAGCTAAGTAAAACCTGCAGCACAGTGAGCTAAAAATCGCTCTGCTAGTTGAGGCTGTGCGCCAAAGTGAAGGTGCGTGTAGGCTGCGTGAACCTGATGCTTCCGCCAACCCTCAGATGCAAATTGTTGCTGAGACTCATACCCCTCAAGCGCAATCAACGGCTGGTCTGGCACTTGCTCTAGTGTCGAGCGATGAAATTCGTGACCCCAAAAGCGATCGCCTTTCTTCGCCAAGCAGCTATCTTGAAGTGCCGTAGCCTGTCTGTAACCTAGGGTGAGTCGTTTACCCATCACCGCCGCCGTCGGGAAAATGCCCGTCATGGCGTAGGCATTTTGCTCAAAATCAATAATGCGATCGCACAAATACATTAATCCGCCACACTCAGCATAGGTGGGCACTCCGGCCTGAATTGCAGCTCTCACGGCCTGTCTAGCAGGCTGGTTGTCAGTTAATTGCGCTGCAAATACTTCTGGAAATCCACCGCCAAAGTAAAGCCCTTGAATATTTTCAGGCAGAGCGCGATCGCCCAGGGGACTCCAGGGCACGAGTTCTGCCCCGAGTTGTTGCAAAAGGTCAAGGTTATCGGCGTAGTAAAAACTGAAGGCTGGGTCTTTGGCGATCGCCACTCGAACTTTTTTATGTATTGTTTCTTCTGCGGGAGGCGGTGTTGGGGCATGAGCGCCCAGTAGGGGCAGCAGTTTCTCCCAATCAAAGCAGGTTTCGCCTAAGTGCGCCAATCGCTCAATGACAGCATCTAAATTTTTCAGTTCCGCTGTTGGAATGAGTCCTAGGTGGCGAGCAGGCAGCGCAATTTCTGTTTGACGGCGCAGTACGCCCAATATCGGTAGGTTCAGCGGCTCTAGTGCCTGGGTGAGCAGTTCTAAGTGGCGATCGCTCCCCACTCGATTAAGCACTACGCCCACCACCTGAACCCGTGGGTCAAAGGTGCTATACCCGTGGGCGATCGCCGCCACAGATCTCGACGTACTGCTGCAATTGAGAATCAGTACCACAGGCACGTCAAGCAGTCTGGCAACATGAGCCGTGCTAGCAGTATCGTCTTTGCCAGATGCACCATCAAATAGACCCATCACGCCTTCAATAAGAGTACATTTCGCAATCTGGCTATGACGGGCAAAACAGTTTTGGACGTAGACCTCTGAAGTGAGTACAGGGTCAAGATTGCGACAGGGACGACCCGTGATGTAGGCATGAAACATCGGGTCGATGTAGTCTGGACCCACTTTAAAAGACTGGACGGCTGTGCGGCGCTGACGCAGTACTGCCAGTAGCGCTAGCGTTACCGTCGTTTTGCCCACGCCGCTGCGTTCGCCTGCAATGATTAGTGCCATAGCTATCGTTATATTTTTTCGCGCTCTCCTGAAATCTTAAGTAAACATGAAGAACTTTACAAATAGTAACAAAGGAGATTATATTAATCTCAGGAAAGAGAGATTTCTCCGACCTCCATATATAAATCTCATACCCTTACCGCACTTATAAGATCATGACAACAGTATTGCAAAGACGCGAAAGCGCCAGCGCATGGGAAAAGTTTTGTAGCTGGATCACCAGCACCGACAACCGTTTATACATCGGTTGGTTCGGCGTGTTGATGATTCCCACCCTAGCCG
>JANPLU010000030.1:0-159917 GCA_031422435.1 Acaryochloridaceae cyanobacterium VAR_48_metabat_390 | reverse complement strand
AGGCTTGGATGGCTCCCAAGGGCGTATTAATGTCGTGGACAATCCCCGCAATGAGCTGACCCAGATCGGCCATTTTTTCCGATTGCACCATCTTTTTCGATTGAATAACTTCGTCTTGAGCATCCTGAAGCTGCGCCAGGGCAAAGGATAGTTCATGGGTGCGTTCTTGAACCTGTTGTTCTAGGGTTTGATTGGTCTGGGCTAACTGCTGCTGACTCTCGTTGAGGGCGGTGTTTAAGGACTGTAAATCTCCAAAAGAGGTTTGCAATTGCTTCGCCATATTGTTAAAAGATTGGGTTAGCTCCCCCACCTCGTCTTGGCGCTCTGATGACTCCACAATTTGCTCTAAATCTCCACTGGCAATGGCTTTTGCCGCTTGGTTTAAGCGCAGAACAGGGTGGGCGACCCAGCGTGCGGTTAGAATGCCGATCGCAATAGAGAGACAAAGGGCGAGCAGACAAAGGGCGAGCGTGGTCTGGGTATTGGCGTTAATTTGAGCCATAAAGTCAGATTCTGGCACCATCACGACCACCAGCCAGTCCAGCCCAAACCGATCTTGCCAGGGAGTGACATGGACAAACTGACGCTGCTGCTGCCCAAAAGAAGAATTGAGCGAAAGTGGCAAGATCAGTTCTTGCTGCTTCTGAATGGCGCTGAAGGATCCAAAGGTGGTTTCCAGCTGCTTGGCGACGGCTTTCATCTGGGGGTCAGCGCTGTCTAGAATATTCAGGCGCTGGGTAACACCCTGCACAACGGTAGAGGGAGATTGTGTTCCAGAGCTGGCAATCAACAGCCCGCTGCGCTCAATGATAAAAATTTTGCCCGAAGGGCTGGCTTTAATGGTGCGCAGAAAATCGCTAATGTTGGACAGCAGTAAATCAACGCCCAAAATGGCAACCAGACGACGATCTCGACTGTAGAGTGGATAGGTCGCAGGCAACGCCACATAGTTCTTAAAGGCTTGAGACACAAAGACCTTACCCCAGGCTGGCTTTCTAGCCTTTAGCGCATTTTGATACCAAGTATCGGGGACAGGGTTGTACTCAGTGGTGCTGACGACCTTTAGGCGATCGCCCTGAGCATTAGTTGCGTAGACGCTATATACGCCTTTGGGGCTGCGGCTGACTTGGTCAATGGTTAGCCCCTTCTGCCCCTTGACCCAGCGCCCAGCGCCTGCGCCCTCTCCGGTTGGTAAATAGTAGCCCAGCCAACTGATGGTCTGATACACCTGCGCCTGCTTCCACAAATAGCGCCCTGAGCGTTGAAAGTCTTGGAGGTTCAAAACCCCCTGCTGTATCGCATCCGCATTGAGCTGGTTGAGCTGATGGGGGAGGGTGAGGTAGGTATGGAGATGTTGCTCAACGCGAGCGCTCACCTCCTGTTGGAGCTGGTGGGCGAGGTCATTGACCGCTTTCTGCCCATTCCGAAAGGAGAGGTATCCGACCAAGCTGGTGATCGTCACAACCTGCAACACAAAAGGTACCGTGAAGACAAACCGCAGCGAGTACCGACAGGGGAAGCTGTTTATAAAATTCTGTAGAGACCTGATCGGCATTTTGCGTTCCTTGCTCTACAGTTGCAGTGCTAAAGGTTCAGGGTCAAGCGGCAGCCACACTCGAAAAACCGTTGCCCCAGCCATACTCTCTAGCTCTACTTTTCCATGATGTTTATCCACAATTTTCTTAACGATACTGAGTCCTAACCCACTCCCTTCTCCAGATGGCTTGGTTGTAAAGAATGGCTCAAACACTTTGTCTTGAATGTTGAGCGGAATTCCGATGCCACAATCGATGATCTCAACAACAACATTCTGGTTTTGCACGTTAACTCCAATCTCTAATCGACCGCGATAGTTCATGGACTGCACGGCATTTCCAATGAGATTAGACCAGACCTGGGCAAGATCGTCGGGGTAACAAAGAATATCGGGGACTGGCGCGATGCTTTTAATCATCTCAATGCCATTTTGGCAATGGTGCTGATACAGCGTCAGAACCGTTTCAATACTGTCTACCACAGACGCTCGAATGGGTTGGGTTGAGCCATCTTGACGGACAAACGCTTTGAGCGCATAGACAATTCTGGATGATTTCTCTACCGCCATCTGCGTGTTCTGACTATTGTGTTGAATGGTGGAAAGGTGATGTGCCGCTCCCAGAAGGTCAAGGGTGTTGGGAATTTGCAACAGCGGCAGAATGGGGTCTAAGCTGGAGGTAAACCCCATTCGACTCAGCGACTGGGCGGCAAGTTCGGCTTCTTCTATGCCCTGCTCCGTCAGGGTTTGCTGAATGGTGCGCCGCAGTTGGCGCTCTACGCGGGGGGGGAGGAGATCTCTGGGTTGTCTTGCCCACTCGATTAGGGTAAAGAAACTCGTTTGGTGTACTGGGGATAGAGTTTGCAGCAGAGGGGGAAACTCCAGCAGGAGCTGATCTAGCGCGGTGCTAATGTTGCTCACGGAGGCTTGAATAGCCCCTAATGGAGAGTTGATTTCATGGGCAATACCTGCCACGAGCTGCCCTAAAGCCGCCATTTTTTCAGACTGGATGATTTCTTGCTGAGCGGACTGGAGCTGTTGCAGGGTTTGGGACAATTCCTGAGTGCGTTGTTGCACCTGCTGCTCTAGAACTTGGTTGTAGCTGGCGAGGCGTTGTTCGCTGGCGGAAAGCGCTGTGTTGAGATCTTTTAATTCGCTAAAGGAGGTTTGTAATTGAGCAGCCATACGGTCAAAGGAGTGAGATAACTCGCCTAATTCATCGCGTCGCTTCAGGGCGATGGTTTGGACAAAATCTCCTCCTGCGATCGCCTTGGCAGCCTGATTGATTCGCAGAATGGGTCGGCTGACCCATTCTGCGGTGAAGATGCCAAGCATTACAGAAACGGCGATCGCCAGAACGCATAGAAAGATGGTTGTGTTGGTATTGGTATTAATCTGCTCCATAAAATCTGCTTCGGGCACCAGCACAACCACGAGCCAATCCAGCCCGTACCGATCTTGCCAGGGCATCACGCTGATAAATTGACGATTCTGCTGCCCCCCAAGCATTGATGAATGCGACTCTAATGTGCTGGATACAAATTCAAGCTGTTGGCTAGAGCGAATCGTCTCAAACGTGCCAAACTTCTGTTTGAGATATTGAGCCGCTGTGCGAATTTGGGGTGAGTCGCTTTCTAGGGCATTAATGCGCTGCGTCTCTGTGTTGTTAATCAGTTTGTAGGTTGGAAATGAACCGGAATTGGCGATCAGCAAACCGTTCCGCTCCATGATAAAGATTTTCCCTAACGGACTCACCTTGATTCCCTTTAGGAAGGTATTGATATCCGACAGCAGTAAATCAGTCCCCAATGCGCCGAGCAGTTGGTGCTTCTGGTTATAAATGGGCACATTGGCGGAGGCATAAATGTACCCATGAGAACCAAACCCCTCTGCAACGCTCACACGGCTCCACAAGGGTTTCCCCGCCTTTACGGTTTCTTTGTACCACGCATCGGTAAGGGCATCGTAGTCTGCGGTAAGAACTTGTTTGGTACGATTCCCTTGGTTGTCAGCGGTATAGGTGTAGTCTTTGGTACTGCCCCCTGGATGGTAGGTGATGACCAAATCTTGCCCTTTCAACCATCGCCCTGCCCCCACGTTGGTGTTGTCCTGCAAAGCATAGCCAATGAAGCTGAAATTTTTGAAAATCTGGGCTTGTTTCCAAAAATAGCGCCCTGATTCATTCAGATTTTTGAGGTCGAGCTGTCCGCGCTGAATGGCCTCTAGGTTGAGCTGGTTGATTTGATGCGGCAGTACGAGGTAGCTATTCAAATGCTGATCGACACGGGCGCTGACCTGTTGCTGAAGCTGAAGCGCAAGGTCGTTCACGGCTTTCTGGCCGTTGCGAATTGAAAGATAGCCCACCAACCCAGTGGCAGCAAGCACCTGTAGCACAAAGGGAACGGTGAGAACGATCCGCAGCGGTAATCGTTTCGTAATCTGACTAATAAACTGCGGTGCTTGCCTTAGCATGGAGTGCTGCTCGCTCGGTTTTGCCCCACGGGTCTTCTTCAAAGGCTACCCATTTCTCTCCCGTTAATGATCGGGTTGTGCCCCCTTAAGTCTGATCTGATTTGACCCCGCAGGCAAAAATAGTATAGAAAAAGCCCTGCTCTGCCGAGAAATACTCTGGCAGTTGCCGGACGCGAATATCCAGGTCGATGAATCCGTTTTCCCAAAAGCAGTTCAGCACATCTTGAGGCTCTAGCTTAGTAGATGGAAAATACTGATCGGCAACCTTATAAAAGATGCCAGACCCGCAGGAGGAGGTAATGAGCGTGCCCCCGGGCTTCACCATGCTCATAATATTGCCCATGTAGGCGCGCCACTGGTCTAGATCGGGGCTAATGCCTTCTGCGCAGTAGTGGGCGCTTACCAGCGGAAAAAATTCCCGCTTTTCTAAACCTAAAGGATTGGCATCCCGCACATCTCCAGGCAGCACTTGAGTCACCCGTTGGCGAACCAACTGCTCGCGGGCCTGAATATCCGCTGCCATTGGGGACAGATTGCCTTCTAAACATAAAACTTCTTGCGTAAACGGGTTCCAGTTATGGGCTTCGGCGTGACCAGACAGCCACTGCTGCACAGCCGCACAGTTGGACTCTAAATATTCTGACATGATGACCGTTTGGGCTTTAGCGACTAAAGGCAAAATGTGCGAAATAATGGGGCCACTGCCAAAGTCCAGCGCCACCGGAACGTCTGGGGTATGCTGCAAGGCTGCCACCAAAAACTCTAGACAGAATTTTTCGTCGGACATGATGTCGCTGTAGTACTCATTGAGGTACTCGGTGGCGCTCCAAGCGGTGTAGTTGGCGTAGGGAATATCTGCTGTTGACATGAGGATTAAGTCTCTTGGATTGGGGTTATTGAGAAATGGACGTATGGGCGTGAGGAGTGTCTAAAAACCCACTGCGAGTGAGGTAGGTTAGATAGCAGTCCAAGAGCCTATCGTCTACGGCGGGGCAAGTCATGCCGCTATCGGCTAGGGCTTGAAGGGTCTGGCGACCGTCAAAGATCTGGTTGCCTGCTAGCCAAATTTCGAGGCGGGTCAGGGACTGTTTTGCCATCGACTCGGTGAGAACAGCACTCAAGGGGCTGAGGGCGTTGGTTTCTGCCTGGAGTAGTGCCTGCCATTGGGCGTAAGGCACCTGCTGGAGCGGATAGCCGAGACGATTGAGTTCTTGCACAAAGTCTTTCAGGGCTAAAGGTTGGGGGTTAACAAGATGGAAGGTGTGGCCGTAGGACTGGGGCTGGAGCGACAGGTAGGCGATCGCCCTACTGATGTAGTCCACAGGCGACATGTCAATGCTGAGATCGAGCAGGGGTGAACAGTTGAGCTGAATCAAGCCTTTGATCCAGCGACTCACCAGATCTTCAGTATTGGCAATTCCGGTTTGACTGTGCCCAGTGACCAGCCCTGGACGGTAAATGCAGACAGGCAGCCCTCTCGACTGAGCCTGGGTCATTAGCTGCTCGGCAACCCATTTGCTTTGGGCGTAGCCTCCAGAAATCCCTAAACCTTGGGCAATACTGTCTTCTTCTCGAATGGTTGCTACCCCAGTGGCGGCCAGGGATTCAAACACATCCAAGGTCGAAATATAGTGAACGGGCTTGCGTTTTCCGTAACTGGTCAGCTTTAAGATTTCCTGAGTGCCCAAAACATTAGCCGCGCGGAGGGTCGCGTAGGGATAGATCAGGTTGACGCTGGCACCGCAGTGATAAATTCCGTCTAGGGAATGGGCTAATTCTTGAAACTTCGCCTCGGGTAGCCCCAGCCAGGGCTGAGATAGGTCGCCCCGTAGAGGCACAATGCGGGCGTAGGGAAACGCGACATCGGGCAAATATCGCTCTAGGGCGTGCTGTAGCTTTTGGCTTCCCTCTTGCGCCGTTTGCGCCCGGACAAGACAGTAAACCGTCGCCTCGGTTTGTTGGAGCAGTTCATGGAGTAAAAAGGTTCCCAGAAATCCGGTCGCGCCTGTCAAGAAAAAGCGTTGCGGTGCGGCGATGGATATCTCTGCTCCCTCTGGTGGTTCCAAGGGCGATTGAATGCTCGGATCGAGCTGGGCTTCGGCCTGAAGTTGGGACAGGCTCATGAACGCGGTGGCTGGGTGATGGCGGCGGTGGTGGCGATCGCCCAAATGGATATATTCTCGGAGTCCATGAATGGTAGGAACCTTAAAAAACTCCAGCAGTGGCACCACCACCTGAAGCGCCTCTTCCACCCGAAAAATCAACTGCGTGACCCGCAGCGAATCGCCCCCCAATTCAAAGAAGCTGTCATAAATTCCCACCTGTTCAATGCCAATCACCTGGGTCCAAATCTCGGCTAGCTGCAGTTCGATGGGGGTACGGGGTGCCACAAATTCGATCTCTAAAGCAGGGCGATCAGAACTGGGGGCGGGGAGTGCGCGCCGATCCACCTTGCCGTTGGGGGTCATGGGCAGCGCCTCTAACATCACAAACGTCGAGGGCACCATGTAGGCAGGCAGTTTTTCCTTGAGATAGTGCCGCAACTGGGGCACTAGGTTATGGACGATCTTGCCCTGGAGCGGATTGTTGGCATACTGATACCAGGGTTGCAGAAACAGCGTTTGTGCGGGGGTCGCAGACAAAATCCAGGGGAGACTCCTGTAGGTGACGGCAGAACGGCGATGCAGCAGCACATCGTAACAGCCTGCTGCACCAGTCCCTAAGCAGCTTAAGGCGGTGGCGTAGCACAAATCACGGCCAAGCTGCCAAAATTCTTGGGGATCTACTCCATAGAGTTGGGCTAAGAGCATCTGGCGGATTTCCCCAGCGGTTGTTGGGGCATCGTCGCTGGCGAGGAGGCGAGCTGTTTGCACATCGGCTAAAACACGGGCATCAGGAACGCCTCGGATGCCTAAAACTTCTGGCTGAGTCTTTTGCAGCCGTTGACGAATGGTCGAGATGGTTAGATTATCCTGCTGCCAGTCAAGCCAGGGATGCTCGAAGCAAGGGCGCGGCGCTGGGCCAACTTGAAGAATGGCATCATAGCGGAAGCGGGTGAGTTCGTTGTGATGAACGCCTTCTTTTACAAGCACCTGGACTTGGGAAATTTGCGGAAACTGCTGCTGGAGGGCATCAAAAAAGGCTGGATCTAGCGTCAGTTCTTCTTCTTGACGTCGCCGCTTTTGTACCCGTCGTCGCAGCTCTTCCGTTGGCAGAGCATCGGGAGCCTGAAACAGCTCAACTGAGGCGGCAAAGGCATCTAGCAGGGGGTAGTGACGAACATCGCCAATGAAGATAAATCCTCCTGGCTCTACGACCTGCAAGGCTCCCTCAATCACCTTTACCAGATACTGAGCGCTAGGAAAATATTGAATCACTGAGTTGATAATGACCGTATCAAAGGAGTGGGGCGCAAGACCGCTGAGGTCGTCTGCCATCCGATCAAAGAGCTGCACCTGAGGCAAGTGCAGATCGGGACGGGTGAGCTGCTGCTGAATGTGCTGGAGCGACACTTTTGAGAAATCGGTGCCCACATAGGTATGGCAGTGGGGAGCCACCCGAAAAAGTATCAAGCCCGTGCCACAGCCAATTTCGAGGGCGCGGCGCGGCTGCAGAGATAAAATTCGGTTGACGGTGTTGTTCACCCACTCGCGCATTTCAACATCGGGGATTTGCTGTCCGGTGTAGCTATTGAGCCATCCACTCACATTAAAGGTCGGATCCCAGTGAGCCTCGGCAGGGTTAAAGCTGTCATCATCGTGGATCAGCCGCCACTGGGCAATTTGTTCGGTTTCAAGGTGAGGCGTTACAAAGGAGTGATCTGAGATCGCCCCCTGGGGGTTCTGCACCACGTAGGCGACCAACCGTTTGTCGCCCGGTGTTTCCTCCCGCGCTACCACCACGGCGTTCTGTACGATGGGATGCTGCTCTAACACCGCTTCAATTTCACCTAGCTCCACACGGAACCCGCGAATTTTCTCTTGGTGGTCAACTCGGTCTAGAAACGTGAGATGACCATCTTCTCGACAGCACACCACATCGCCCGTGCGGTAGAGGCGATCGCCCCGCGCCCGACTCTGGGGCGTTTGAATAAACTTGACGGCGGTTAAATCGGCGCGATGCAGATAGCCCCTGGCTAACCCCACGCCCCCCAGATACAGCTCTCCAGGTGTCCCGACCCGAACCGGACGCAGCTCGTCATCTAAAATGTGAACCTGCATGTTGTCAACGGCTTGACCAATGGGGAGGAGTCGGGTAGAGGTATCAACGGCTTGAGGGCCTGCTAAATCGCACCAAGTGGCGACGACCGTTGCTTCGGTGGGACCGTAGGTGTTCACGAGGCGAATTTGGGGGTTTACCTGCTGCCGCCAAGCCATCAGCCAGCGCGGTAAGGCACGTTCTCCGCCAATAATGACCAAGCGCAAAGACTCGGGTAGCACTACCCGCTTTAGTTCAGCACAGAGCTTATGCCAAAACGCCGTGGGCAAATCCCAAAGGGTGATCTGCCAGTTCCGACAGGTTTCTACAAAGGCTGGGATCGACCGCAGCATGTCCTGGGTTCGCAGCACCACGGTTGCACCACAGCATAAGGCCGGAAAAATTTCTTCCACCGCTGCGTCAAAGCTAATGGAGGCAAACTGAAGCACCCGATCCTCTGGTGCGATCGCATAGGCACGGCTAGCCGCCTCAACAAAATTGGCTAGAGCGCGATGCTCAATCATGACCCCTTTCGGCTTGCCCGTAGAACCCGACGTGTAGATGACGTAAGCCAAATTCGTCGGCAGCACCAACGGCTCAGGGTTCTCAACGGATTCTTGCGCGATTGTTTCCCAATCGGTGTCGAGACAAAAAACTTTGCCTTGATGGGGGGGTAGCGCATCTTGATGATGCTCTAGGGTGAGCAGCACTGAAAGCTGCGAATCCTCCAGCATGAGGGCAATTCGCTCCCTGGGGTAGGTAGGGTCAAGGGGGACATAGGCTCCCCCAGCCTTGAGGATGGCCAATAGTCCCACTATCATCAACGGCGATCGCTCAATACAGAGACCCACCAAGGTTTCGGGACCCACCCCCAGCTTCCGCAGAGTATGAGCCAGTTGATTCGCCCGTTGATTTAACGCCTCGTAGCGCCACTGCTGAGCAGCAAACTCAACGGCGATCGCTTGAGGCGTTTGGGCAGTCCGAGCTTCAATCCACTGGTGAACACATAAACAATCTGTACTCTGTTCCCTTCCGCTCATTCGTGTTTTCCTGGGCATTTTTTGGGCATGATGGGTCTATATCTACAGACATCTGCCATCCTATCGGAGTTATCAGAATTTGCTCTGTAGCAGCGCTATCCATCGGCCTGCCAAAAAAGTAGCCTTGCCCAAATTCACAGCCGAAGGCTCGTAGTTGAGCGGCTTGCTCAGGCGTTTCGATTCCCTCCGCCACCACCTGTAGGCCAAGGCTGTGAGCTAGGGTAATAATGGCTTTCACAATCTCAAAGTTGTCAGCATCCGTGAGCATCTGGCTCACAAAAGAGCGATCAATTTTGAGGGCGCTAATAGGAAAACGGGGCAGATAGCTCAGGGAGGAATAGCCCGTTCCAAAATCATCAATGCTGAACTGAATCTTTTGGGCATGGATGCCAGCGAGGGTTTGCAGTATTGCCTCTGCGTCACCAATCAAGACACTTTCCGTTAGCTCTAGCTTAAGCAATTGGCCCTCTAGCCCTGTTTCTTTCAAAATTTGCGCCAGTTGCGCGGTCAAATCGGGTTCTCGAAGCTGTTTCCCCGATAAATTAACACTGACGCTCAGGTTCCCCCACTCAGGAAACGCCTGATACCAGAGGCGCAGTTGGCGACAGGCTTCCCGTAAGACCCATTCGCCAAGGGCAATAATGACCCCAGTTTCTTCAGCAACGGGGATAAATTCATTGGGTGCAATAAAGCCCCGCTGCGGATGCTGCCATCGGACGAGGGCTTCAAGGCCAACCAACTGTCCCGTCGTTAAAGCCACAATGGGCTGGTAGTGCAGGACAAATTCCTGCTGGATTAAGGCTTGGCGGAGGTCGCTTTCTAACGTCAGTAACGCCAGTGTTTGAGCATGTAGGTCTGGATTGAAAAACGCAGCGCGGGCTTTACCGCAGGCTTTGGCCTGATACATTGCTAAATCGGCATCTCTCAGTAAATCGGCACCCCGCTGGTATTGATCAGAACCGATGATGATGCCAATGCTAGCGCTAGAGACGAGGATGTGCCCCTCTAAGTTAAAGGGGTTGCTCAGCATGGTCAAAATTCGATCTGAAACTTGGGTTGCTTCGCTAGCACTATCAATGTTTTCAAGCAAAATGGTGAATTCATCTCCACCCATTCGCGCCACCAGGTCTGCGGGTCGTAAGCAATGACGAAGCCGTTGGGCGATCGCCTTTAAAAACTCATCCCCTACGGTATGCCCTAAACTATCATTCACAATTTTGAAGCGATCTAGGTCAATAAACAAAACCGCAAATTGATAGTCGGAACTTTCCTGAGCGGTTTGAACCGTCTGCTCCAGCCGATTTAAAAACAGCACACGATTGGGTAATCCAGTCAGGGCATCATGGAGCGCATCATGGGCTAACTTCGCTTCCACAAGATGGCGCTCGGCAATCTCGCGTTCCAAATCTGCATTCATCTGCTGTAAGATGCAGTTCTGGTTTGCGACCTGCGTCTCTTGCTCATAACGCCGCAGCGCCTCTCGCACGGTTAGGCTGAGATCTGTTTTGTCCCAAGGTTTGGTGATATAGCGATAGAGACTGGCGTGGTTAACCGCCTGCACCACATCCTCAAAGCTAGCCATTCCTGTCAGCATAATCTTGAGCGTTTTAGGCGACTGGCGATGAATTTGAGTGAGTAGTTCTGACCCGCTCATTCTTGGCATAATTTGATCGCAAATCACCAGAGGGATATCAATACTCTCTGCGGTGAGTTCTGCAAATAAATCCAAGGCTTCTTCGCCACTTTCCGCCAGCTCGATACTGTAACCCTCCTTAAGAATCCAGCTCAACTGATCCCGCAGGCTAAACAACACCATCCTTTCGTCATCAATGCAAAGGATTACCCGTTTACGCATCAAATGTCTCCAAACCAGATTGAATGACCGTGATGAGGGCTGCTTCACGCCAAGGCTTAGTCACATAGGCAAACAAATTTGCCTCTTGCCGCGCGCGCTCAATGGCGGATTCGTCCGCGTGCCCCGTCAAAAGAACCGTAACAATATCTGGGAAGCGCTGATGAACCTGGATCAGAAATTCATCTCCTCGCATCCCGGGCATTAGCCAGTCCGAAACAATCACCAGAATTTTGACCTGCTCTTCCTGAAGCTCTTCAATGACCTCCCAGGCTTCATCGGTGCTTTCAGCAATTTCACAGCGATAGCGATCGCCAAAATGTTTTGTGAGCTGATCTCGCAAGCTAAACAGCACAACGCGCTCATCATCTACGCATAAAATTGCTCGACTCGCCATATCCCTTACCCTGAGCATTTGCTCCCATAGAACCAAGCTCTAGACTGATGCACAAAATCACATGGTGAAGGAACCACCCACAGGATAATGAAAGTTCTTCTCGTAGGGATCTTTGAAAACAGTCTTAAGTCTACTCAATCTGTATGCAGGATATGTTGCGACCTCAGGCAATCGTAAATGAAACCATCCCTAAACCTTCTTTCGCAAGAATTTTAACTGCATCCCTGATTTAGACTGTACAAATACCCTGCCTTCCATACGAGTGTGCCCGTTTCTTATGACTTTGTTGCACAACGCTCATCGCAACCAGCCACTGCAAACTCAAAAATCTAAGAGGTAATGGTGGAGGAGGTCTGTCTTGAGGCTTTGTGCCAAGCTGGTGCTTGCCTAATTTGCCTAATCTGAAAGCAGTCAACATTTTATCAATCACCCCTACACTAAAATAAGTGGTGGCAGCTAAACCACGCCAGAGAGACTTTTGCAAAAGTCGAGTCTCTCGACATCTTTAGGCTGTTCTTGATTCCCTCCATGACCTTTCCTGCTGCTCAAACTATGAACACATTGACTCGCGGAGTCCAAAGAACAGTTTTAGACAATGGCCTAACGGTACTAACCAAAGAAATTCATACCGCACCCGTTGTCAGCGTTCAGGTTTGGTACCGCGTGGGTTCCCGCAATGAAGGCCCCGGACTTAACGGCATCTCTCATCAGCTAGAGCATCTGTTATTCAAAGGTACCCAAAGCCGCCCCATCCAGTTTGGACGATTGTTTAGCGCCCTAGGCAGCGCTTCTAATGCCTTCACCAGCTACGACATGACGGCCTATTTTGGCACCGTCAGCAGCGATAAACTTGAGGCACTGCTGGTACTCGAAGCCGACCGGATGCGTCACTCTCTCATCAACGAAGAGCAGCTTGAAACCGAAAAGCGCGTCGTGATTTCAGAACTTCAGGGGTACGACAACAGCCCAGAGTATCGCCTGTCCGAGGCAGTCATGCGTCAGGCATTTCCAGATCGCGCCTACGGACTGCCCGTCGGTGGCACTAAAACGGATGTAGAGAGCTTTACCGTGGCACAAGTGCGCGATTATTACGGCACCTATTACAGCCCTGATAATGCGGTGCTGGTCGTCACCGGAGATTTTGACCCAGACACGCTGCAATTAAGCATTGATAAAACCTTTGGTGCGCTTGCCCCTAATGCGTCTCGTCCGTCTGTTTCAAGTTTGTCAACGCCAGAAAAAAAGGGAGATTCCCCTTCTGCTCCCCTCCTCCTCCAGCAGCCGGGCAGCGCATCTCTCATCGAATCGGTCTACCCCATCCCAGATGTCCAGCACCCTGACGTTCCGGTGCTAGATGTTTTAGATGCAGTTTTATCCGTCGGTCGCAACTCAAGATTTTTTCAAACCTTAATTGAGCCAGGGCTAGCCAGCCATGTTAGCTCCTACTCTGCCGCCCTCATGGAGCCAGGATGGTACAACATCTCTGCTTCGCTGATTCCAGAGCAGACCCTAGAAGCCGTCGATCGGGTCTTACTGCAAACGATCGCAGACATTCAGCAAACCCCTGTGTCTGACGAAGAGCTAGAGCGAGCCAAACAGCAGCTCATGACGCACTTTATGATGAGCAACCGCGAGGTAGATAGTCAGGCCAGTCAGTTAGCCTACAGTGAAGTGGTCACAGGCGACTATTGCTACAGCGATCGCTACTTAGCCCAAATCCAGCAGGTGAGTGCCGCTGACGTACAGCGCGTTGCCCAAACCTACCTCAACGCAGCCCAGCGCACCGTCGGGTACTTTGAACCCACCCAATTTGATGAAGACGCAGAAGTGGGCGGCATTTCTGCCCAGCAAACCGTCGAAAACTTTACCCCTAGCGAACCTGTCGATCCGGCAGAGGTGGCGCAGTATCTGCCAGCCCTCAACGCCACTAAAGGCTCCGCCACCCAGGTGCTGCCTGAAACCTTTACGCTCCCGAACGGGTTACGAGTGCTGCTGCTGAGCGACCACAGCTCCCCCACCGTTACTCTCAACGGCAACATCCAGGCCGGAAATGGGCTAGATCTGCTCTCAAAGCCAGGGGTTGCTAGCCTAACTGCCGAAACCGTCATGGGCGGCACAGCAACGCACGATGCCCTAGCCTTAGCAAAACGGCTTGAAGACAGAGGCGCAGGTTTAGACTTTAGCGCCTTTCGAGAAGGCGTTGAAGTCGAAGGCCATGCCTTAGCCGCAGATCTACCTCTTTTACTGCAAACTCTAGCCGAAGTGCTTCAGCAGGCAGCATTCCCAGATTCTGAGCTAGAGCTATCGCGCAAGCAAATTATCTCTAGTCTGCACATGGAGTTAGACGATCCGGCGCGGCTGGGGCGTAGAACACTTCAGCAAAAGCTGTATGCCCCCGACCATCCGTTCCACGTTTTCCCTAGTATTGAAACAATGCAGGGCATTACGCGAGAAGACATCCAGACGTTTTATCATCAGCGCTACACGCCAGAGCATACGGTCTTAGCCTTAGTGGGCGATTTTGAGATTCCTCAGGTACAGGCTCAAATTCAAACCTATTTTGGCGACTGGAAACCCACGGTCGCTGAATCAACGCCTCAGGTTCCAGCGGTTGCATTACCCGCCGCCACCCATCGGGTACAGATTTCACTTCCTGGCAAGAGTCAGTCCGTCACCTACATGGGCTATCCTGGCCTTGACCGCCGCGACGCTCGCTATCACCCTGCGATGGTTCTCAATCAAATTTTAGGGGGCGACACGCTTTCGAGTCGGCTAGGGGCAGAAATCCGCGATCGCCAAGGGCTAACCTACGGCATCTATAGCTACTTTGCGGCAGGTCAAATCGCAGGGCCGTTTGTGATCGAAATGCAGACCGCACCCGAAGATACAGAACAGGCGGTGAACAGCACCATTGCGCTGCTCCAGCACCTGCGCCAAAACGGGATTTCTGAGGCAGAACTCAGCACCGCTAAACGCAGCATCGTAAATAGCTATCCGGTCGAGCTGGCAAACCCAGATGCTGTCGTGCATCGGATGCTTATCAATGCTGTGGATGGGTTTGGTACCGAAGAAATTCGAGATTTTCCGCTCAAAATTGAAGCCGTTTCGATGGCGCAGATTGATCAGGTCATTCAAGAATTAATCTTGCCCGATCACTTGCTTATTGTGACGGTTGGCCCCGACCTTTAAGCTTTTGGTTACAGACATAGGCAGCTTTAGCGGAAGATCGTAAATTAAATAATCTAGAGAATTGCGTTGAAGCGATGCGCCCCTTACGGGCAAGATCGCCCAGATTCAGCATTATTTACGGGAATCAAGCTCTCCCGTTATCATAAATATTTTGGTCAGGAGTTTTATGGCACGCTACGACGTTTACGGCTTGGGCAACGCGCTCCTCGATATCGAGTGCGAAGTGACCCCAGAGGTCTTGCAGGATTTAAACATCGACAAAGGGGTGATGACCCTACTGGACGAAGACGCTCAAAACAAAATTTTGGCTCATCTCGATGGATACGCCACCAAGCGCAGCGGGGGCGGCTCAGCAGCCAATACCCTCATTGCGGTAAGTCAGTTGGGCGGCAAAGCTTTTTACTCTTGCAAAGTAGCCAACGATGAGCCAGGGCAGCATTATCTCAACGATTTGCTCGAGTGCGGTGTCGATACCAATCTCAAAACCCATCCCGCAGAACCTGGCATCACGGGTAAATGCTTGGTCTTTGTAACCCCCGATGCAGATCGCACTATGAATACGTTTCTGGGCATCTCCTCCAGTTTCTCTGAAGCAGAACTGGTGCCTGAGGCGATCGCCCACTCAACCTACACCTACATCGAAGGCTATCTCGTCACCGGAGAGCAAAGTAAGCAAGCCGCTATCAAAGCCCGAGAAATTGCGGCGGCGGCGGGTCAAAAGGTGGCGCTCACCCTCTCTGACTTCAACATGGCGAAGTTTTTTAAGGCTGGACTCTTAGAGATGATTGGCGGCGGCGTTGATTTTTTGTTTGCCAACGAGAGCGAGGCCTGTCAAATGGCAGAGACTCAGGATTTGAACGAGGCGATCGCCCATCTTAAAACCCTAAGCAAGGGGTTCGCCATCACCTGTGGCGCTAAAGGCTCCCTTATTTTTGATGGCGAAACCCTCTTTGAAATCGATCCGTTTCCGGTAAAGGCGATCGATACTGTGGGCGCGGGTGATATGTACGCCGCAGGCGTACTTTACGGCATCACCAATGGCATGGACTGGTCAACGGCAGGGCGCTTAGGGTCTATGGCCTCTGCACAGCTCGTCACCACCTTAGGCGCACGGATGTCTACCCCAGCACTTCAGGACTTACTCCAAAAGGTCAAGGTTACCTAACTTTTTCAGTTTTAGTAGTGTATTCTGCCACAGTTTTTATGTAAAGTCTCGCCTACTGTATAAATGCGCTGTATGCAGGGTTTTGCTCTGATTAAGTATCACTAATGCCTATTCTCTTAATAATCGCGCTTCATAAAAACAGGGCCTGCCATTGCAGACTGCTGGGCATGAAAATTCTATGAGTTGAATTTTGAGGCATGGTGTTTAATCTCGTGCGGCTGTGGCGGAGTGCTTCTAGAACGACAAAACTGGTGGTGATTAGCGCACTAATCACGATGGTTTTATTTAAGCAAGTTCACTCCGTCAATAGTCGCGCTCCCCAGGTTGATGCTTCAAAACCCAGCGCTGCTGCTGCTTTATCCATACAAACGTCTGCTCCCAACTTGACCAGGCAGCTTGAGCAGCAGCTTGTGATGCTAGAGCGTCTTTACCAAAGCGCCCCTAAACTCCCTGTAGATGAGCTGATGCGTCTTGAGAAATTAGAGACCGAAGGTTATTCAAGCACGGTAAGTATATTCCTAAGCGCCCCTCCACAATATCGAATAGATGCCCATCCCAGTAACTTTGGCAATCGCCTCTCTCATAACAGTCAGGGAAAGCCCATTTACTACCCGCTGCTCGTTGTGCTGCATGAGACCACCTCAGCCGCCTCGGGTGCTGTCAATACGGTGCTTACGCCCCACTCTCAGGACAAAGACCAGGTCAGCTATCACACGATTATTCGTAAAGATGGGTCTATTCTTTATCTAGTGGATCCACTCAAGCGCGCCTACGGTGCCGGAGATTCAGCCTTCCCAGGCAGAGACGGCCTTGAAACCGTCCAAACCAATAAACAGTTAAAGTCTTCGGTCAATAATTTTGCCTATCACATTTCCCTAGAAACGCCGTCGGATGGATACAATGACGAGCCTGAACATACGGGCTATAGCGCTGCACAGTATAGTTCCCTGGCTTGGTTGATTGCACAGTGTGGAGTAGGAGAGAATCGCATTACCACTCACAGGGCGATTGACCAAGCGGGAGAACGGCAAGATCCTCGATCCTTTGAAATGGCTTGGCTACAGCAATACAGCGCAGGTACTGAGGGTTAATCGTGGGCGATCGCCCCATACTGCGTCTCAGTAATGCGCTGAGTTTCGTAGAGTGTCTTAGAAATTTCTGACAGCGTAAAGACGGCATGGGTTTGGTAACCGTGCGCCTGCATTTTGTCTCGTACTCCCCCTTCATGGTCAATTAAGACCACAATATCTGTGACTTTTAGCCCAGAGCTTTCCAGCTTTTGGATGCCTTCGAGAACGCTTTTCCCTGTAATCAAGACATCATCAATCACCAGCGCCGTTTCGCCTGACTCGTACTGACCTTCCACTAGACGACGAGTGCCGTGGGCTTTCACTTCTTTGCGCGGATAGATCATGGGATGGTTGAGCTTGAGAGATAATCCCGTAGCTGTGGGCAACGATCCGTAGGGAATGCCTGCAATGCGGTCAAACTTCAGCGGCTGCGTTAGAACAGCATAGGCTTCTAACACCTGATGAAAAAGCTGCGGATTAGAAATTATTTGTCGCAGATCAATGTAGTAGGGAAAAACCGCGCCAGAGGCTTGGACATAGCTGCCAAACATCAGGCAGCCAATGTCATAAAGCTGCACAATCAATGCCTGACTCGGGTTCAGCGGCATTTGTTGACGTTGAGGCTGCCAGAGATCGCAGGTGGATGGCCCTTGGCTGAGCTGATCTCGCAGCGTATTAATATCTTGGCGAAGGGTCTGTACATGCTGGTTTAACTGGGCTTCACCTAACCAGTCTTGAGGGACGGGCAGCAGCAGTCCAGCTCCAGCACTGTTGAGTCCAGCCTCTAGAATAGCCTTCAGGTCTGTTGTGTCTGACCAGATACTGCGGGCAAGGATTGTGCGCTCGGGGGCGATCGCCCTAACCTGCCTTAACACCAAAGGCTCTGTCGTACCCACCTCCAGCCCCAACTGATCGGGGCTACCCCAACTTTGAACAGCCTTTACCACTTCTAAATAGAGGGGCATCTCCGCATTAGGGTAGGATTGTATAACCTCAGCAGAGGGATTAGACGTATGGGTTAAGACAAAGACTGCACGGTCCGGATAAAGCAAAAATGGCGTAACCCCTTCTTGACCCATATAGGGATTCACGGTCACGGTATCCACGCGCCACTGGTCAAAAAATGTTTTAGAAAGCTGAGATGCGGTATTCAGATCGCTGTGCTTCGCGTCTAAAATGACCGGAATATCGTCAGGGATACAGCCTAGAATCGCTGTCAGCAGATCCAGTCCCTCAGCGCCCAAGGCCAGATAGAACCCAAGGGTTGGTTTATAGGCACACACCAACGTTTGGGTTTGTGCCACAACTGTTTCTAGCCAATCCTTGAGTGTTTCACCTAAAGATGCGAAAGACTCCTGAGATTGAATAGGAAGCATTTCGGGGTTTGGATCTAAGCCGAGACAGAGCAAACTGGCATTGCGCTGAACCGCGGCATCAAGTTTTTCTGCAAAGGTCATTTCAAGAGAAAGATTTAGAG
The DNA here is from genome assembly GCA_031422435.1 of Acaryochloridaceae cyanobacterium VAR_48_metabat_390. Taxonomy (GTDB): domain Bacteria; phylum Cyanobacteriota; class Cyanobacteriia; order Thermosynechococcales; family Thermosynechococcaceae; genus JAAURS01. Next base: position 141,524 of record JANPLU010000030.1, on the reverse strand, counting down.
CAAAAGCGGGTACAACTGAACATAGCAGATCAACCGGATTGCTTAAGTTTTCTTATGATGTCTGTTCTACAAAATCACTATGAAGCGTTGCTGGCATCCTTCAGCCATCATCATCGCGCAGTTGAGCTACTCAGGCATCATCGCCCCTACTTTGAAAAAATCCCCAGCATTCGTCGGTCTGGCGAGAGTGTGATTACGATTCCGCTGCCTCTTGTAAAAGTTCGGCAGCGGCAGCTCACTAATCCAAATCACGATAGCCCTTACGAACTCATTACCATTCCCTGTGATTTAGCATTTCTAATGTGCGATCCAGAATGGCAAATTAAGACCGATGTCGAAATTTTTGTCTTTATCCATCGTTCAGCGGAAGGGCTATCAGATTTGCTGCGGCGCTGGCGTGAAACCCAAGTATTGCTGAGCCGAGGCTATAGCTGGGAAATGCCGCTCCACCATCAGCACATTTTTAGCGAAGGGGTGGATAAACCCTATCCGCTGTTTGTGCTTTCAACTGAGACGGCTGAGTACATCAGGGATGGGCTGCGGGGAGCATCTTTACCCAGTGTGACCACTTCTATCCCTGGCGAACCCAAAGATTTGGCGCAAGCATCTGCCTCCACAAAACAACGAGAACTCAATGTTGAGGCTGACTCTGACATCGCTTAGAGATGATTAATCAATGTCAGAATAGCCACTGTATTTAAACTTTATGAGCTACAGGAAATTTTGTCCCCTGATAGACGAATAAGCCTGCATCTTTCTCCCTCACGATTATCGAGAAGCGTTTGACGCTCTGCAATAATAGTTGCCAAGTTGGGCCTACCCGTTAACGCGAAGCGCCAACCTGCCCACAAGTCATAAAGCTTATCGACAAGAGGGCGAATCATGGGCCATTGTGTGGCGGCATAAATCCACCTCATACCCAAAACGTTATAGACAGACCGAAATACTTCTACATCACGAATAATCGTTCCATCGGGGAGTACCGCATGAATGCGTCCCATGGCTTGGGCGAACTCAACGCCGCCATGCTCTGCAGCGCTGTAGTCTAAGTTGGCAATATCGACAAATTTAACCAGACCGCGCCCTGCATCTCTACGAGTCAAAAAATCAACCTCTCTTAGACACAGCGGACATAAACCGTCATAAAGCAGCTTAATTTTCCAGGAAGGCAGTGAATTAGCAGCACTATCTTTAGAATCAACAGATTGGATGTTGAGCGCAGACATAAATAAAAAATGATTTTATAGACTTTTTCTATCTTATTTGAATTCGACTTAACAGGGTATTGATGAACCGTTCACATCAACCTTGAGGAACACACTTCTTCCAGTAATAGTCGCGTCTTGCTTTAAATTTGCTCAAGGTATACTTAAGCCAGTGAGTCAGACGGGCTAATTCTTGACGGAATGAGATAATAAGAGTGCTGCTGCATAGGTTAAGCCTCAAAGCCATATCACTTCTTGTTCTGCACTGAAGAGAATGGGGACTTTACGATAGCAGCACAACAAGCCGCACCCAAATATTTAAACAAGGGAGGCGAAAGACAGTACACTTTATGTCAAAAAAATGCTAGAGAAAACAGTAAACTTTAACTCAGGGGGTCGAGAAGAATTTGAAAGGCAGGGCTATATTATCTATAGAGGATTATTCTCTATTGAAGAAATAAAAGCTCTATGGGAAAATATTCAGTCATCTGACCAGAAAGAAAACACTTTCGGATGTGATCAAAATCGGTTGCACTACCATACTGAGTTTCTAAGTCGCAGTGGAAAAATTCGAGAACTTATCACCCAGTCCAAAATTGTAGATGTACTATCAAAAATTATTGGTTCCGATATTTGGGTACGATGGGATCAGGCGATTTCAAAAGATCCAGGGGCAAGTATGATGCCTTGGCATCAGGATAATCGCTACACTCAGCTCAAACATCCTTACTATCAGGTTTGGATTCCGCTAACTAAAGTTACGGCTGACAATGGTGCGCTTTGGGTTCAGCCGGGTCAATACTTTATGGAGCAAACGGTTTTTCCTCACACCTATGTTGAGAGTTTTTTTTCTTGCGAGCGTAACATTGAAGCGCCCGTGATGATTGAGGCAGAACCAGGGGATGTTGTGGTCTTTTCGTCCTTCTTACTACACTGTACGGCACCCAACACGACCAATCAGTCTCGTTGGGCGTATGTTTTAGAGTGTTTGCCACTCCACTGTTTTGATCCGCTGGTTGAACCGCCCTACTTTGTCATGGCGCGTGATGGTAAGCCACATCCAGAGTTTGTTCAGTTTTATGCTCAGCGTCTGCATCCTATTAACGTTTTGAAGTATGGATGGTTCAAGCTCAAAAATGTTTGGTACTGTTCGTTAAGACCCTTAGTTAAGCGGGTTCTCAACGTAAAATCCTAACGAATGTTCAGCTTTAGGGCGAGCGCCGTGACCTATTTCCCAGAGATTCCTGAAGACATACACCAAGAGCTAGAGGCACTGAGACATGAAAATGCGCTTCTAATGGGCCTGATGACGGGTGGGTATGCCTATTTTTTGCGACAGCTGATGGTAGGGCACCAAAATGGCCTAAGCGCAGCCGACTGTAAACAGACAATTGTAGATGCTCTAACGCGCATACTTTCAACACAAGATCGCTTTGGCTGCGAATATTTGGCAGAAATTGAGGCTATTCTTTCAAAGATGACCCAAACTGTTGACCTAGAGCCATTTGTTCAGCAAGCCGAAGCAGCGCAAGTAGCCCACGACTAACAGCCCTAAACACGAGCAAAATGATCGCAGCAGCTACTATTTTTCATGAACCTTTGGGCAAGCAGGAGCCGTTGCGGCTGTAGTGCACTGTCCCACTAAACAGGGTTGATGATAGGCCGCTTCGGTTTCCAGAGGCGGAGGGATCTGACCAAATATCATCTCGCAGCTCAGGTCTTCAAAGTTAGGCGTCATGGTAAGCGGAATCCCAAAATCTTGGGTAAAAAAGGATTGGGTGGGCAGCTTACACATGTTGATACACATGCCCACGCAGCCGCTTTGCTCGAGATAGCGACACTTTTTGATGTAGACTTCGCTGCGCTGCAGTCTCGGTAGACCGTTTTTATCCACCACTTCAATCGCACGAACTTCGCACGGACCCACCAGCCACTGAAACAGTATGGTGGCAAACCACGCATTTAGCTCACAAACTAACTTTGTGGGCGAAAAAAATGTCCGAATTATTTTTAAGATGGGCGCAGGAACCAAAGATTTAAGCACAACGGACACCAGCTCCTGCTGCTGCATGGCGTTACGACCCTGCATAATTTGCTGCGACAGATCTACAAACCCGTCATAGCCAGATTGTGTCGTCTTTTTACCCAGGGCGATCGCCATTTTGTGTGAAAACAGCCCAATAAACAGACGATCAAAGAGGTTGTCGTTGTAGCTTTCCGTCACGCGAGTCTCCCTAAAATGCATTGAGGGAAAGCGTCTGAGGCTCATAGAGCAGAACGCTTTAATGGATATTCCCTATGCTGCCTATCTTAACGCTAACCCTCTTTTTCCACCTTGGCTCAGCGCTTCGCTTTAATAAAACCCCACCAGAGCCAGCTCCGGTAGGGTCTTTAGAGTATGATTAAGCGCCATTAGTGATTATTACTAATTGCTCAACGTTGCGCTTGAAAAAGCATCTGCAACCTCAAAGCCAGGGGTACGCTGAGCATGGTCAGTTAGTTCACCCGTAAAGGTTTGAGCGATTTTCTCAAAAGACTCTGAGCGCCAGTTTCGGGCATGGATGGGCTTAGATTGCTCACCGCGAAAGTAGGCTTGAGTGCCTAGGATGGCTGCGGCGGCCCAACCGACCAAAATTACCGAAACTAATAAAGTCATCATGATTGTCATTCCTGATAGGTAAATCAACTTAGAAGAAGCTGCAAAAGAGATAGGCGAACTATGCCAACAGCCCAAGCTGTTTGCCGTTATCCCGCGCCATCCGAATCAAGCTTTGACGGTAGCTGCTTTCAATGCCAAAACGATTGCACACAGCGTTGATGACTTTAGAGTGCAGTGCGATCGCCTTACCTCGCGTTTGATTCAAAGTTTTGCTGCCAAGCCAGCTTTTAAGCGCAAGAACGATGGGTGCAAACATCGGGGATTCCTCTCAAAATTTTATCTGTAGCGTTTTGAACACAGTGATTTGAACGTCGTCATGCCTTAACTAACGGTCAAGGTTACGCCTAATAGAACGGCAACAAACGCAACTGCCACGACACCCTGAATCAGATATCGACGCTGCTGCTGGATGGAAGGGGATTCAGCAAAGTAGAGAGTAGGTTCAACTGCAAAATTGTTTAACAGGCCACGTTCGTCTTGGGTGGTGTGCATGGGTATTTTTGTTCTGCGGACGGCAGGTTTTGTAAACTTCTATGAAGCTAATGTAACGATTATGTAAACTTTTGTCAAGCAGGATTGACAAAAATCTTAAACTTGTCAACAAATTGCTGCTGTGGGCAGGCATGAGCCTTGAAATATGTTGGGGCCTAGACTTGAATGCGCTACGCTACGCCTTCAGAATTATAGAAACAACGGATATAGGTTTAGTAGATAGGCGTAGCAATGACGACCGGAAACTCGGGCAAGCCTTACTCTCGGCTGAATCGATCCATCGTTCTCACGCCAGAGGACTGCGTCCGTCTGCGATCGCACTTCCTTGAGATCCCGCTGCCTGTGGCTGATGAAGTGTGGCAATCGGGCATTCTTCATGGAGACTGTCTTGCTCTTGCGCCGTCGCTGCCTCAGCAGTGTGTGGATCTGCTGATTTTGGATCCGCCCTACAATCTCACCAAAAGCTTTAATGGACGGCGGTTTAACCGTCAGTCTGTGCAGCATTATGCCGATTGGCTGGATCGAGTGCTGCGATCGCTTAAGCCGCTGCTTAAAAAAACCGCTACGGTCTACATCTGCGGCGACTGGTTTTCGTCTGCCTCTATTTTTATGGCAGCCTCCGAACACCTCATTGTGCGCAATCGCATTACCTGGGAGCGCGAAAAAGGTCGCGGGGCAAAAGCCAACTGGAAAAACGCCAGCGAAGATATTTGGTTTTGTACCGTTTCAGAGCAGTACACCTTTAATACAGAGGCAGTCAAGCAGCGACGGCGCGTTTTAGCGCCTTACCGAGACGCCCAGGGACAGCCTCGTGACTGGGAGGCCACCGAACAAGGCAGCTTCCGCGACACTTACCCATCCAATCTTTGGACAGACATCACCATTCCATTCTGGTCCATGCCAGAAAACACGCTTCATCCCACTCAAAAGAGTGAGAAGCTGTTGGCAAAGCTGCTGTTGGCCAGCTCTAATGCTGAAGATTTAGTGCTAGATCCCTTTCTGGGCAGCGGTACAACGGTGGTTGCAGCAAAAAAGTTAGGTCGCCGCTACTTGGGCATTGATTTAGAGCAAGACTACTGTCTTTTAGCGGCACGTCGCTTGGAATTGGCTGAAGCTGAATCCTGTATCCAAGGGTGGGTAGATGGCGTTTTTTGGGAGCGCAATACCTTTGCCCAGCAGCACATCAAAAAGAATCTTTACGAAGAACAATAAAATAATACCCAGGTTTTGGGGGAGCTGATTTTGCCAATCAATTCGGAATTCTCCCATGCACTATCCGCTAAACCTGTCCTTGACGCTACAGGGACGCGACTGGAATTGCCAATTCCAGCTTTTTGACAAGCTCCAAAAGTTCTTGAGGATTAAACGGCTTCGTAAGGTATGCTGTGCAGCCCGCCATCCGGGCGCGGACCCGATCAATAATGCCTTCGCGTCCTGTCAGCATCACAATCGGAACGCGGCGTAGAGCCTCCACTTGACGCGCTAAACGACAGAGTTCATAGCCGTCAATGCCTGGCATCTCAATATCCATCAAAATAATGATGGGCTGATGATTCAATAACGGCAGCATCGCCTGGGTGGGGTCAAAAAGAGACAGCACATCATAGCCTGACGACTCCAAGGAAAGCTTGACAAACTGCTGAATGGTGGGGCTATCGTCCACACAGGCTACAACAGGACGCTTTTGAGTAGACATGACCCGATACGGTCTCATTTCCATACCTCCACTGCGAAGGATTGGCTTGAGCAAAGTAGCGAGATCCAACACATCAATAGAACATTGATGTGCGATTTCATAAAGCGTCAAATTTTTTTCGACCAAGGCAATAATTTTCTGACGCTGTTGACCAGATCCGCTCTCGCTCCAGAAGCTTTGGAGGCAATTATCGTGATTGAGAATGGCGGGTCTTTGAAAGGGTGAACTAAGGTCGGTTCTTAAATTGGTCCAGCGTGCTACGTTATCACGCACGGGCAGCACCAACTGCCGAAAAGGAACAGAGAGCAGCAGCGGATCTAGACCAATACTAGACTCATACTTGAGCTGACCTTGGGGAATAGCTAAAAACTGGGTTAGTGCCTCTTGGGTAAGCGTCGCTAAAACTTGACGAACCCAGTGGAGAGAAAGCTGCTGCGATCGCCAATATTGATACACCATCTGATAATCTGAGGGCGCATCAATACTGAGACAGGGTTCTAGACCTGTAGATTCACGACTGAATAAGTAGGCCAACCGCTCACGGTGCCCCACCAGACTGGTGGCATAGTGAACTTGACCGCCCCCAAAATAAACGCACCATTCCACCGAAGTATCGTTGGGGTCAATAATACTTAGACGTCCCGATCGTTCTTCTGTGACAAATTTATGCAGTGCCTTTGCTGGCGAAAATTGAGGGGGCTGGGACGTTTGTCCTGACTGGGCGTTGGGGCTGTAGGTCATAGTTCATTTCGTCAGCGTGTTGAGACAAAAATCATAAAAAAGGGGGCTATGTTCATATAGGCGGCTGCATCTTATGGTGAGATGCCACTTCTTCGCTCCCGCAGACTCTTTCCGTTAGGATGGACATCTTAGAACGTAAAACTGATCCGTAAAAATACGCAATTTAGATTAAGCCAGCTTATTTTTGACTTTTATTGACCCAGCAATGGATGTGACTCACTCTCCATCAAGCGACGCCGCACTAAGGTTTCAAGGTTCCCAGGTTATCGTGCCAATCAAGCCGCAGGAAACGGCTCCCTGGCAAGGTGCGGTGGCGCTTTCCTATGATCGTTCTGAAGATAAAACACGGTTAGCCAAGGTTTGGCATCAAGCGCCCCTCAAGGTGCAAAGGCCACTGTATCCAGAAGATCCGAGCATTTGCCACGCCATTTTGATTCATACTGCTGGCGGCATGGTGGGGGGCGATCGCCTCCTCTACAGCCTCAACTTAGCGCCCCATACCCATGCGGTAATCACAACGGCTGCGGCGAGCAAAATCTACTGCGCTCAAGGCAAAACGACGCAGCAGGTGATTGAGATTGACATTGCAGAACACGCCTATTTAGAGTGGCTACCCCAAGAGACAATTTTGTTCAACCAGGCACAGTTTAAGCAAACCCTGAAGGTAAACTTAGGCCAAAATGCCGCTTGGCTAGGGTGGGATATCTATCGGTTTGGGCGGACTGCGCGCGGAGAACGGTTTGAAGAAGGAGAATGGCGATCGCACACGGAGGTCTGGCGAGATGGCATACCGCTTTGGATTGATCGGCAGTGGCTCCCTGGCAGTCTGCCCATGGTTGATCATCCCCATGGACTCAATCAATGCCCTGTGGTGGGCACCTTCGCCTGGATTGGGCAGGAAGTAGACCGTGATTTTGTGCAGCAGCTTCGGGAGATCTGGACTCAGTTGGGGCTACAGGGTGAAATTGGCGTGACTCGCGCACAGCAAGGGGTGATTTGCCGTTACCGAGGCCAATCTACTTCAGAGGTTCGGCAATGGTTTACGCAAGTTTGGAATCATGTGCGATTCTATGCCTTAGGGCAGCCTGCCTGTCCCGTTCGCGTTTGGCAAGTTTAATCTGGTCAGTCTAACTAAGGATAAGGATCTAAATCATGCAACTTTCCCCGCAAGAAAAAGATAAGCTGCTCATTTTTACGGCGGCACTAGTGGCAGAACGTCGTAAAGCCAAGGGGCTTAAGCTGAATTATCCAGAAGCGATCGCCTTCATTTCTGCCGCCATCTTAGAGGGTGCCCGTGAGGGGCGTACCGTTGCTGACCTGATGAGCTACGGCACAACGCTGCTAGGCCGCGATGACGTGATGGACGGCATTCCTGAAATGATTCACGACGTGCAGGTAGAGGCGACCTTCCCTGATGGGACAAAACTGGTGACGGTGCATGAACCCATTCGTTAAGTTTTGGGGCGAGAATACAGCATTTTGGAGGGACGCAAGAGCTTACATTTTGAGCGTAGATTACGGCTGCTCGTGCGATAGGCTGAGATAGGCAATAGATCCCTTACAATAGAGGACTGTGCAAAACACAAAGCTATGTTCTGCATTCACCGCTGCCTTTTGGTTTGACGCGGCTCGTTTGCATTTGATTGGTTCTATTAGCTGAGTCTACCGAGGGAAGAGCGTTGTCTAAAACACAAGAACAATTAAAAGTCACCCAGGAAAAGCTTCCTGGTAGCCAGATTGGGCTAGAAATCGAAATCTCTCCAGAGCGATCACGCCAAGCTTACGAGCAGACCGTTACTAAGTTCATGAAGTCTGCCCAAATTCCTGGCTTCCGGCGTGGCAAGGTGCCCCGTCAGGTGGTGCTTCAGCGCTACGGCGCAATGCAGATGAAGGCCGCAACTTTAGAAGAATTGGTTGAGCAAACCTTTAAAGAGGCGATCGCCCAAGAAGAGATTGCGGCACTGGGCAATTTTCAGCTTCGCTCCTCCTTTGATGAGATGCTCACCCAGTTTGAGCCAGGGTCTGTCATGACCTATAGCGCCAGCATTGATGTGCCGCCCAAAGCAACGCTCAAGCGCTACACAGAATTTAAAGTGACCGCAGAAGAAGTCAAGCACGACCCCACTCAAGCCGATCTCGTCATTGATGAGCAGCGTGCCTCTCGCTCTACCCTAATACCCGTCGAAGGCCGCGCCGCCGAACTGGGTGACGTTGCGGTCATTGATTTCTCAGGTCAGTATTTCTTAGGCGAAGACAAAGAAGATCCTCAAGACATTGAAGGTGGCAGTGCTGAAGACTTTCAGGTCGAGCTATCTGAAGGACAGCTTATCCCTGGCTTTATCGAAGGCATTGTCGGGATGAACCCTGAAGAAACCAAAGAACTAGAGCTGCAGTTCCCTGAAGGCTACTTCCAAGAAGAGTTAGCGGGTAAATCTGCGGTTTTCTCGGTCACGCTCAAAGAAATTAAGACCAAAGAGCTGCCAGAACTCGACGATGATTTTGTCAAAGAAATCAGCGAGTTTGAAACCTTGGCTGAACTGCGTACATTTTTAGAAGAGCGCTACCAAAAAGAAGCCCAAGATAAAACCAACGAAAACATTGAAACGAAGCTTCTGGATGCCCTTGTTGAAGAAGTTGAGGTTGACCTGCCCGAAACCATCATTTCCAACGAGGTCAGCTTTCTGATCAATCAGCTGGCCTCTCGTCTTCAGTCTCAGGGCATGGATGTCAAACGACTGTTTCCGGCGGATGCCATTGATGGTCTAAAAGATCGCTTTCGAGATGAGGCGATTGGGCGAGTAAAGCGTACCCTGGCGCTGGCTGAAGTTGCGGCTCAAGAGTCTCTCAAAATTGAGACGGAAGCCCTAGAAGCGCGTTATCAAGAGGTGTTTGACCAGATTGATGACAAGAAGAACATAGACCGCGATCGCCTCAGAGAAGTGCTTGAAGATGAACTACTCAAAGAAAAGGTCGTAGGCTGGCTCAAAGAACACTCTGAAGTCACGCTGGTGGACAAAATTGAAATGGAGCCAGAGCCAGAAGCAGCATTGCCAGAAGCCTCAGCCGCAACGGTAGAAACCACCGCGACCGCCGTTGTCGAAGACAAACAGCCAGAAGAGCAAAAAAAGACCACTCGTCGTCGGACTTCCAAGACAAAGACCGAAGAAGAAAGCTAGGGCGATCACTCCATTGCCAGCGTCAGCAGACAATAGGCAGCAGCCAGCGGATTGAGCAGCAGTTAAGGCATAATGAAGTGAAAGCGAGTTGAAGCTTTGCTCAACGCGTTTGTATCATGTTCTTTCGCTGTTGCTCAGCCGATCCTTTTCTTATTCCTTTTGAAGTAGAGCAGACGCGCATATGCTTTTTTCTCACTCTCGCGCTACGCGCTCATCAGGACATGATGACAGCTTCAATCCTCCCCAGGCGATCGTGCCTATGGTGGTTGAGCAGTCCGGTCGAGGTGAGCGAGCCTTTGATATTTATTCCAGACTGCTCAGAGAGCGCATTGTGTTTCTCGGCAGCAATGGTTCTTCTCGCGGCATTGATGACTCAGTGGCTGACGCAATTGTTGCCCAGCTTCTGTTTTTAGATGCAGAAGATCCAGAGCAAGATATTTATCTCTACATTAATTCTCCAGGCGGCTCCATTACCGCAGGCATGGCAATTTTTGACACCATGCAGCACATTCGACCAGACGTCTGCACCATTTGCTTTGGCTTAGCCGCCAGCATGGGCGCATTTTTGCTGTCGGCAGGCACCCCTGGCAAGCGAATGGCCTTACCTCACTCCAGAATCATGATTCACCAGCCCCTCGGCGGTGCCCAAGGACAGGCTCGGGACATTGAGATCCAGGCCAAAGAAATCATGTATCTCAAAGAGCAGCTTAACCAGCTGATGGCTGAGCATACAGGTCAACCTCTAGATCGGATCGAAGCCGACACAGACCGCGATTTCTTTATGTCTCCTGACGAAGCGCAAAAGTATGGTTTGATTGACAAGGTTTTGACTCGTCAAGATATCCTCAGTCAACGTCAGGCCGTCAGTTCATAACCCATCAACGTCTAAGCAGGCAGTGGCTATGTCTAAGTACGACTCTCATCTCAAATGCTCCTTCTGCGGGAAATCCCAAGAGCAGGTTCGCAAGTTAATTGCGGGGCCAGGAGTTTATATTTGCGACGAGTGTGTCGATCTCTGTAACGAAATCTTAGACGAAGAGCTGTTTGAGTCAGGGCCAAGCTCCGCTCCCGCAGCCGCGCCCACTGCCCGCCGAGAAGCAGCGGCGGTTGAGCAGCGTCGTCGCACTACGCCGCGCTCTGCTTCTCGACTGTCGCTCAACCAAATTCCAAAGCCGCGAGAAATTAAGACTTATTTAGACGAACATGTGATTGGTCAAGATGAGGCCAAAAAAGTCTTATCTGTGGGGGTTTATAACCACTATAAACGTCTGAGCCTGATTCAAAGTGGCGAGGCAGACGGCAGCCTAGAAGACACAATAGAACTGCAAAAATCTAACGTTTTGCTGATTGGGCCGACGGGCTGTGGCAAAACGCTATTGGCTCAAACCCTTGCCAAAATGCTGGATGTGCCCTTTGCCGTTGCCGATGCCACCACGCTCACAGAAGCAGGCTATGTGGGTGAAGACGTTGAAAATATTTTGCTGCGGCTGCTTCAGGTGGCGGATCTAGATGTAGAAGAAGCCCAGCGCGGCATTATCTACATTGATGAAATTGATAAGGTTGCGCGTAAAAGCGAAAACCCTTCTATTACCCGTGATGTGTCTGGAGAAGGGGTGCAGCAGGCGCTCTTAAAAATGCTGGAGGGCACCACAGCAAATGTGCCGCCCCAAGGGGGACGCAAGCACCCTTACCAAGACTGCATCCAGATTGACACCACTAATATTCTGTTTATCTGCGGCGGAGCCTTTGTGGGCTTAGACAAAATTATTGAGCAGCGCACGGGCAGAAAGTCGATGGGCTTTGTGCAGGGTGAGCCGATGCCGCGAGAGGTTCGTGCGGCAAATTCACTGCGTCACTTGGCTCCGGAAGATTTAGTGCGGTTTGGGATGATTCCTGAATTTATTGGTCGGATTCCGGTCATTTCTGTGATCGACCCGCTGGATGAAGAGACGCTGTGTAAGATTTTGACAGAGCCGCGCAACGCCCTGATCAAGCAGTACCAAAAGCTGATGAACATGGACAACGTGCAGCTTGAGTTTCATACGGATGCCATTACGGCGATCGCCCGTGAAGCCTACCGCCGCAAGACGGGTGCGAGGGCGCTCAGAGCCATTGTAGAAGAACTCATGCTAGAGATTATGTATGAGTTGCCTTCTCGTAAAGACCTGACGCGCTGCGTGATTACGCCAGAGATGGTTGAGAAACTTTCCTCGGCTGAGCTGTTAATGCATCCTTCTTCGATTCCAACCCCAGAGTCTGCCTAGAGATCCGGCTTAGCAATTGAGTTTTTGTTGATATGTCCTACATAACCATCCGTGATGTCCCCCACTACTATGAGTGGATTGCATTATCGGATCCGATGTCTTCTGACAAGCCTGTGATGGTTTTTATGCATGGGTGGGCAGGTTCTGCACGATACTGGCGATCAACTGCCGAGGCGCTAAAGCCATTTTTTAACTGCTTGCTTTATGATTTGCGCGGGTTTGGTCGCTCCAAAGCGCCGACTGCTTCAAAACCAACGGCTTCTATTACGCCTCAAACGGCTTGGGAGCAGTATGACCTTGTGACTTATGCCGATGATTTAGCCGAGCTGTTGACACAGCTCAAGCTAGACGCTGTTTACCTAAATGCCCACTCTACAGGGGCTTCGGTGGCAACGCTGTTTTTAAATCGCTACCCAGAGCGGGTGATTAAGGCAATTTTGACCTGTAACGGCATTTTTGAGTACGACGAGAAGGCTTTTAGTCAGTTCCATCAGTTTGGGGGCTATGCCGTTAAATTTCGACCGCAGTGGCTCGCTAAAATTCCTTGGGTAGACCAAATCTTTATGGCGCGGTTCTTGAGTCAGCCCATCCCGAAGTCTGAGCGCGTTGCATTTTTAGATGATTTTTTAATGGCAGATGAATCGGCGGCTTTGGGCACGATGTTTACGGCGGTAAGCAAACAGGCCTCTGAAACTATGCCCCAGGAGTTTGCCCAGCTCAAGGTGCCGACGCTACTAGTTTCTGGAGAATTTGACCAGATTATTCCGGCTGCGATGGGTAAGCAGGCGGCTGACCTGAATGAATCTATGATTGAGTTTTGCGTGATTCCTAAGACAGGACATTTCCCTATGCTGGAAGATCCTGAGCGCTATTTAGGTCATGTGAATCAGTTTTTAGAGGTTGCGTAAATCATTAAGCTGAAAGCTGTCGCTGACGTTCCAAGTCAAACAAAAAACCGTGGATGTATTCTTCTGTCCACTCTGGCCCATAAAACCGATTAAACATGCCCCGTGCCGGATCCTTTTCAGCACGGTAGCGCAGATAGCGCAACTGAGCCGCTTCTATATTGGCTAAAGCTTCAGCATCTGTAACGGGTTCTGCCTGATCTACAAAATTGAGGTAGGCATTTAGGTAGTCCTTAAATGCCGCAAATACATCTGTCTCAACCGCCTCGGTTTCTTTCGGTCTTGTCCATAAAAATGCAGGCGAGAAAAAGGCGCTCGCCTCTTCAGGAAAATCTCCACCCCAGGGTAAGCGCTGCTGATAAGACTCAAAAATCGGCAAAATGGGGTCGCTGTACTTCGCCTGATAAGCCAGATCGTGAAAGAGCGGCTGCATATCTAGGGCAATGAGGTGCCCCCCTGGTAGCGTCACCAAATCCGCGCCAAAAAAGGGCAGATTGTAATTTAGGTGGGGGAAAATCACAAAATTTAGCACCTGAAGCGTATTGCCCCCCTGCACATGAGCTGCACGAATTTGCCGCAGCTTAGGCGTCTGATAGCCGTAGCTGGTCGTCAGCACTTCATCTTGATGCTTACCCTTACCCACCATCGCCGATTTTGACTCAAACCCCGCCGGAATGGGGTAAGGCTGTAAATCTATGCGCTCCTGAAGAAGGGCGATCGCATAGTTTAAAAAGGGCTGATAAAGCGTCATTTGGGAAGGGTGGCGAAGGATAAAGACTTGAACTACCTTACGGCGGAGGCAACAGCAAGAGGCTTGGCATCCTCAAACAAAAATCCGTACAGGAACTTCTCTGACCACTCATGCCCAAAATAGCTGCTGAATAGACCCGAAGCGGGGTCACGGTCGGCGCTGTACTGGTCGTAGTCTTTTTGAGCCTTCACAATGCGCTGAATATCTGACGGATCGGTTAGCGGTGTGCTTTCCTCCAGCATTTTCCAGTAAAGGTTTAGATAGTCTTTGAACGCCTCAAAGACTCGTGTTTTAACCGTTTCTGGGTCTGTCTTGGCAAACAGTAGATATTTAGAAAAATACTGATTTGCGTCGTAGAACTTCATCTCTAGATTTTGGGCGAGATCTGGATAGGCTTCGTGAAGCGCCTTGAGCGGATGGATATACTTTTTGAGATACGCCTCATCTTGAAACAGGGGCTGAAAGTCCATCACAATCAGGTTTTTGACTTGCCCAAAGGACAGAAAGTCGATACCTAGCAGGGGCAATTCAGAATTATGACCGGGATAAATCACGCTATTGAAGATTTGGGCGCTAGCACCCGCGTCAATGTAGGTGTAGCGAATTTTCCGAAATTCAGGGCACTCGTAGCACCAGCTTCGGATGGTGGCTGGGTTTTTACCGCGCACACTGATTTGAGCCTCTAGGTCTGCTGGGATAGGACGGCTTTGTAGCTCAAACCGTTGAAAGAGGGATTGCTCTAGATGCTTGAGGAAGGGCTTATACATAGATTAGATAGGGGTTGACAAACTTTAAACGGTTCCCAGGTCTTAGAGAGTGGAAGACTTAAATTTGCTGCCCTAAATATGAGAAACAAAATAACGATCCTTAACGCCTCTAGAAGAATTTTAAAGATGCTTACATCACGTAGTTCGCAAGCATATTGACATGGCTGCGACGACCTGAATATGAACTTTAGAATTTCCCGATTTATCCGCGACCCTATCCAAAGGATGCACCGTTTGCTAGGCAAACCAGACACCCGCACTTTTTTAGCTTTCCTGACTGAACTGGGCAAATGTGCAGTTTGAGCAGTTTGAGAGTATTGCGGGGGCAGATTTTACTCAGGTGCAGGGGCTGAGTGAAAAGATGCGATCGCAGTTACTCAAGTAGTCTGCTGCTGCGCTAGAGACAGTCCACCCCCTCACCCTCAAAACCCCACGAGAAAGCCTGACTGACAAGTCTGCTGAATAAACAGAACCAAGCGGCCGCTATTTTGGAAACTGTTTGAGTAAGTCATAGAAAGGCTGCCAGTTATCGGTGGTGGCGATCGCCTCCCACACCCGCTCAATTTCAGGTCGCACGGGCACTGTGAGCGGGTTATGTCGACGCAGACGTTCTGCAACTTCCGGCATTTCTGACTCAGGATGCTGCGTCAGCAAGCGATGGTAAAGCTGCCGCCAAGTCTCTAATCGCTCCGCCCACTCCGGCTTTGCCACAACCTCGACATCGTTTAAAATATGGCCTGCATCGGTATACCATAGCGGCGAAAACGACTGGCGCAGGGCTGAAAAAAAGTCGTGATAGCCCACCTGGGTCGCCTGCAAAAACTCTAGCGTACTGACCAACAGCGCTTCCGCATCAGGCGTATCAGCCTGCGCAAACCCCAGCTTTTGCATCATCCGCTGGCGATAGGTGCTGTAGTAGGCATCCTCAAAGCATTGCAGCCCAGCATCTAGATCAGCAGCAGGCATCACCATCCCCAAAGGCTTCTGAAGCATTTCTAAATTCCAGCGGCAAATTCCTGGCTGATTGCCGTAGCTGTAGCGCCCATAGTAGTCAAAGTAAGCCGCTGCAAACTTCAGATCGTAGGTTTGAATAAAGGCAAACGGCCCATAGTCGAAACTTTCTCCGGTAATCGACATATTGTCGGTATTCAGTACCGCATGGCAAAAACCGACAGACATCCATTGGGCAACTAGTTTAGCCGTGCGCTGAACTAACTCAGCGTAAAACTTAGCGTAGCGATCGGGGTCGGCAGAAAGATGGCTATAGTAGGTGTCAATAACGTGATCGAGCAGCTTGCCAATGAGGTCGGGGCGCTGGAGAGCATGAAGCCGCTCAAAGGTACCAAACCGAATGTGGGAGCGGCTAAAGCGCACCATCGTTGAAGATCGCGTCGGAGAGGGTTCGTCACCGCGCCAAAGATCTTCGCCCGTTTCAATCAGGCTCAAGCATCGAGAGGTTCTCACGCCATAGTGATGTAGCGCCTCAGACGCAACTACCTCGCGTACCCCGCCCTTCAGGGTCAGTCGTCCATCGCCGCCGCGAGAGTAGGGCGTAGTGCCAGACCCTTTGGTGCCAAAGTCATACAGTTCGCCATCTTGTCCGCGTACCTGACCGTATAAGAACCCACGTCCGTCGCCCAGTCTGGGGTTATATTCCCCAAATTGGTAGCCGTGGTACCGCATTGCCAGCAGCGGACTGCGACCCCGAAATTGTCCAAAAGCTTCGATAAAATCTTGGTCAGAAACCTGTGCGGGGGTTAGACCAATTTTTTGCAACACATCTTCATTACGAAATCGCAGAATATTCTGCGGAAATTCAGCCCCAACTACTGCATCAGCGTAGTCATCCCCTAAAGATTCAAAGGCAGGTTCGTACTTGATAGACCAGAGTGAGCCAGCTTGAGCATTCGGTTGGGCGGTAGAAGACATTGGCAGGATGGGTTGCAGAGGTTATGCTATCTACACTACAAGATCTATAAGATGATTGAGCGAAAGAGATACAGCTAATAAGCAATGAATGCTTTTCTAGGACTAGACTTTGGCACTTCTGGGGCACGGGCGATCGCCATACACCAAACGCCCGCCCTCTCTCCCACCACCCAAATTCTGCATGAGCAGTCACTGGCCTTTGGTTCAGTTCAAGATGCGCGTAACCCACTGGGCTGGAAAGCAATGTTGTTTGAGCTGTTGGGCAACCTACCTAAGGACATAAGGTCACAGCTTAGGGCGATCGCCATCAACGGCACTTCTTCCACTGTATTGCTGTGCGATCAGTCGGGTCAGCCTTTGTGTCCGCCCATGATGTATAACGACAAAGGCGATCCGGCAGTTCTCGATTCGCTTTCCACCGTTGCGCCAGCCCATCACTGCGTACTCAGCGCCAGCTCAAGCTTAGTCAAGCTCTTAACCTTTCAAACCCAGTCAAAGTGGACAAAGGCGAAGCATTTTCTGCATCAGGCCGACTGGATAAGCTTTTTACTGCACGGACAGCTTGGCATCAGCGACTACCATAATAGCCTCAAGCTAGGCTATGACCCAGCGCTAGAAATTTATCCAGCCTGGTTTTCCGCGCCACTGCTCCAGCCCCTTCAGCCGCTTTTGCCCAAAGTATTGCCCCCAGGGACTGTCATTGGAGTAGTTTCTCCAGCCATAGCAGCCCAACTCGATCTGCCCTTCAACTGTCAAATCAGAGCGGGCACCACCGACAGCATTGCGGCATTCCTTGCCAGTCCCGCCACAGAGCCAGGAGAAGCCGTCACCTCCCTCGGCTCCACGCTGGTCTTAAAGCTGCTGAGCCAGCAGCGCATCGACTGTGCCGAGTACGGCATCTACAGCCATCGCTTCGGGAATCTTTGGCTGGCAGGGGGAGCCTCCAACACAGGGGGGCTGGCACTGGCGCACTTTTTCTCGCCCCAAGCATTAGCGCAGCTCAGTTCGCAGATTGACTCCAGCCAAGAAAGTCCGCTTCACTACTATCCGCTCCTTACGCCAGGAGAACGCTTTCCCTTCAATCAGCCTAATTTACAGCCACAGATAACGCCCCGACCTATCAATGACGCTGAGTTTTTACACGGTCTGCTCGAAAGTCTGGCTCGCATTGAAGCGACGGGGTATAGGCTTTTAGAACAAATGGGCGCATCCTCGCTTCAGCAGGTTTTTACAGCGGGGGGTGGTGCCCAAAATGAGTGCTGGCGACAGATTCGGCAGCGACAGCTTAAGGTATCGGTCTATCCCTCACCACAGCAGCAGGCCGCTTATGGAACAGCACTTCTGGCATTCCGAGGTGAATTAAAAAGTAAACAGACTCTTGTCGCTAAGGTTAATGATAGTCTCTAAAAATTTGCGTTAAGACAAACAACGCAGTTAGGGAATGCTAGGTTAATCATCCCTCAGGGTTTTTATAAAAACTTCCTGGTTTGTCCTATGACCTTAACCTCAGATTTTTCGATACATCAGGCGATTAATCGCACTCCCCTCAATGTGGATGGCACCGCATCTGTCACAGCAGTGCTGGCGCTTATTGCCGGTCAACATGCGGACTACGCTTTGGTCAGTGACGAACAACGCTTAGTCGGCATCTTCACCCATCGTGATTTAGTTCGGTTAGTCGCCACGGGAAAACCCCTAGCCGAATTAACCATCGCAGACGTAATGACGCGCAATTTAACTTGCTTAGAAGAACCTGTGACCCAGGATTTACTAAAAATCTTGGCAAAGATGCGTCAACATCAAATTCGACACCTTCCCGTAGTCACATCAACCGGAACCTGCGGCGGCATTGTTACGCAGGAGAGCCTACGCGACTTTCTAAACCCCGTGGATCTACTGCACTTTCGGCGAGTCAGAGAAGTAATGTCTACGGCAGTTGTTTCAGCTTTAGCCGAGTCTTCGGCTCTTGCCATAACGCAACTCATGCATGAGCATCGGGTGAGCTGTGTGGTGGTTACAACGCAAGAGCCAAATCTGATGGTTAAACCCATTGGCATTGTGACAGAACGCGATATTGCCCAACTGAGTTTACGAGGCATTGACCTTGGCACAACCGCCGCTGCCGCCATTATGAGCGCACCCCTGACGCTAATTCAGCCGGAAGAAACCCTATGGAATGCCCACGAAATAATGAAGGCCAAAGGTCTTCAGCGTCTAGTTGTCGTTGACGCTGTGGGAGCATTAGCAGGAATTGTGACCCAAACCAGCGTCCTCAGCATTGTGGATCCGATGGAAGCCCATTTGACAATCACAACGCTCCAAAAAATTGTGGATACGCGAACGTCTAGTCTTCAGCACGCTAATGAACAGCTACAGCGGCAGATCTCAGAGCGGAAGCGGGCAAAGGCAGCGTTACAAAAGCAGATGGTGCGAGAGCGCTTAATTAACCGAATCTCACAGCGCATTCGTCAGTCGCTGAATCTTGCAGAAATCTTAACGATGGCGGTGACGGAAGTCCGTGCGTTTTTACAGGTTGACCGAGCGTTGATTTATCAGTTTCAGCCTGACGGAAGCGGCAGCATTGCCGTTGAATCGGTAGATGCAACTGTACCTCTACTTAAAAACTTATGTTGGGGAGATAAAGCGCAGCCCCTCTTTTCTGCCGACTTCTATCGCTCCGGTCGAATCCATTCCATTCCTGATTTGGCGATATCTAGACCAGAAGACGTTCAGCAACAGAATTTATCAGAATTAGGGATTCAGGCCAATTTAGTGGTTCCGATTGGGGAACATGAAAATTTGTGGGGGTTGCTGGTGATCAACGAATGTAGTGCACCCCGCCGTTGGGAGCCATTAGAAATTAACCTGCTTCAGCAGTTGTCTAACCAATTGGTTATTGCCATTCACCAGTCGGGGCTTTACCAACAGCTCCAGGTTGCCAATCAAGAACTCCAGCAGTTAGCCAGTGTGGATGGTCTGACGCAGCTCTCGAATCGCCGTCGCTTTGACGAATGCCTACAGCTGGAATGGCAACGACTGGCACGGGAGCAGCAGCCCTTAACGCTGATTATGAGTGATGTGGATCATTTCAAACGCTACAACGATGCCTACGGGCACTTAGGGGGTGATGCTTGCCTAAGACAGGTGGCGCAGGCGATTCAGATGAGCGTCAAAAGACCGGCTGACATCGCGGCACGCTACGGCGGGGAAGAATTTGCCGTTATTTTGCCCAACACCAATGCACAAGGAGGGATGAGTGTTGCTCAACTGATCCAGTCTCATATTGCAGGTCTAAGGCTGCCCCATAGCCATTCTCTCACCGACGACTTTGTGACCCTAAGTTTAGGTGTGGCCTGTTTTGTCCCAACGCTTTCAATGAGTCCCAATGCGCTCATTGAAGCGGCGGATGGCGCACTGTATCAAGCCAAAGCAGCAGGTCGCAATCGGGCTACTTTACACGAAGGTTTGATGGGGCAAAAGGATCTGCTCGCCATGACATAAACTTCTTTGACAGGGCGAGAATGATAGCCGATGTTGACGAGTTGGGCCAAGGGTTTGCAGTGCGGTTTGATGGACGCGGCTGCCGTATCCTTTATTGGAGGCTAAGTGATAACCCGGGTAGCGACGGTCTAAACGAACCAAAAGGCGATCGCGCCATACTTTGGCAATAATGCTGGCGGCGGCGATCGCCACTTCAGTCTGGTCGCCTTTAATAATGGTTTGTTGCGAAATTGCAAAATTAGGGATGGGGCGATTTCCGTCAATAAGGCAAAGATCGGGGGCGGGAGAAAGACGGGCGATCGCCCGACGCATTGCCAGCAGACTAGCCTGCAAAATATTAATGCGATCAATTTCTTGCGCTGAAGCCATTCCGATGCGGCAGTCTACCGCATAGGTTCTTATGGTTTCGTAAAGAATCTCGCGGGTTGCCCCCCGAAGCTGTTTACTATCTTTAACGCCTGCCTTCAGCAACGCTTCTGCTGCGGTGGGCGATAGAATGACCGCAGCCGCTACCACAGGCCCAAAAAGACAACCCCGTCCCACTTCATCCACCCCTGCGACCTGTAGAAAACCGTCTTTCACCATAGGAGCACTTCTACTATGTCTAAGAATGCCAAACAACTGCTCAAGATTTTAATTGGTGCTGCCTGGCTAGATGGCAAAGTGCAGCCCGAAGAACAGCAGCGTCTGCAAAAAATTGCCCAGCAAAAAGGGTTATCAGACGATGCAGAACTCAACCCTTGGATTAATGGCCTACGCGCTGTCTCAACCGAGGAATGCCATTGCTGGATTGATGAATATCTAGGTGAGCAGCCAGCGCCCGAAGAAGTGCAGCAGCTCCTTGAAGAAATTAGCGGACTAATCTACAGCGATGGCGATGTGGACAGTGCTGAAGCACAGTTTCTCATGGAAATTCAGCAAAAGGAGGTTTTGGCGGCTTCTAACTCCAGCTTGCACAATACCATCACGCAGTCCATTCAAAATCTCTATCGTCGCTGGGTCAGGGAGTAGCGTCTCTCTGCGCCATTCTCAACATAATGGGCTGTGCTAGGTACGGCGATCGCCCCTTCAGCCTTTTTACCCAAATTCGTTAGGCTAAAGACACATTAATGTTGTTTAGTCTAAAAGTTAGGTTGCTATGTTTGGCTTTGGCAAAAAATCCACGCTTCCCACCCCCGAAACCGCACTCAAAGGTCGCCCAGAAGCAATTTCAGTCCCAGATCGCCATTTCGTAAACGGCAATGCTCTCAAGCCACCCTATCCAGAAGGCATGGAAATTGCCATGTTTGGACTGGGCTGCTTTTGGGGGGCAGAAAAAGCATTCTGGAAACTAGACGGTGTTTACAGTACAGCCGTGGGCTACGCTGCGGGGCTTACCCCTAACCCGACTTACCAAGAAGTATGTTCTGGCATGACGGGTCATAACGAAGTGGTGCGCGTCGTGTTTGACCCTGGGGTAATCTCTTATGCAGAACTGCTTAAAGCATTTTGGGAAAGCCACAACCCCACCCAAGGGATGCGCCAAGGTAATGATGCAGGCACTCAATATCGGTCAGGCATTTATACTTATTCATCCGCGCAAAAAGCCTTAGCTGAATCTTCACGAGATGAATATCAAAAGGCGCTCAAAAATGCAGGACATGGCAGCATTACGACCGAGATTTTAGATGCGCCTGAGTTTTACTTTGCTGAGGCTTATCATCAGCAGTATCTCGAAAAGAACCCTAATGGCTACTGCGGTTTAGGCGGGGTGAATGTGTCTTGCCCGTTGCCTTTAGCCGTGTAGCGCTCTTAATATTCCTCTGTGGCCTACAGGAAAATAAAGCAGTTGAGCTTCATTAATTTCTGTGACGAAAAATTTAGATTATTTTAACGATTGAACAAGTTCTGCTCATTCTTTAATTGCTTGGAGCATACTGTGAGTGCACTTACTATCTGAATCCGTGCAGGTGAAAGATGAACTCACTCCCCTCACTGTTACGTTCTAAAACCAGTTTAGCGCTGGGCATTTACCTTATAGTTTTTGCCAGCCTGTTTTTCTTGGTCGATGCTCAAATTCACTCAATGCAGCTTTTGCAGGCAGGTCGTCCCACTTTTTCGAGGTAAATTAGCCCTCCATTCAATCCGTTTTTCATAGCTGCAGTTAATCTTGAGATTAATGGCAGCTTTTTTATAGTTCATTAAACTTGCACGGCAGTGGCTGTGAGCCGACCCACAATCTGGCGTAGTGCAACTGTAGCCCAGTCAATGTCTTCTGCGGTGGTTGCCTGCCCAAGGGTGATGCGAAGGCTAGACTGTGCCAGTTTTGCCTCATAGCCCATGGCAGTTAACACTGGGCTGGGCTGAAGCTTGCCGCTGTGACAGGCCGAACCCGCACTAATCCCAATACCTGCTGTATTCATTTGTTTGACAATCTCTCGACCGCTGATGGGCGGGGCGGTCATCAAACAAAAGCTAGCGTGATGGGGTAGCCGATGGATCGGATCCCCTGTAAGTTTAAGGGGTGCAAGATCGTGGAGCTGAGTTAAAAGGCGATCGCGCAATCCCCGCAGCCTATCCGGTTCGGTTTTAACCTCCGCTCGGGCACAGGCCGCAGCAACACCAAAGGCCGTAATGAGCGCAACCGCAGGTGTGCCAGAACGTAACCCTTGCTCTTGACCGCCACCGCCCCAAATTGGCTCAATCATGGCACCTGGTTTGACATAAAGCGCACCAATGCCCTGAGGGCCATAGATCTTATGGCTAGAAAGCGACATTAAATCAACGGGCAGTGCCTCTACATTAAGCGGGATGCGTCCCGCCGCCTGTACCGCATCGGTATGAAAGAGCGCCCCAGCAGACTGAGCAATGGTGCCTAATGCCTCAATGGGCTGAAGCGTCCCCACTTCACTCTGTCCATAAATAATAGAAACGATCGCCGTATTGGGCTGAAGTGCCGCCCGTAAATCTTCAGGGTCTACACGACCATAGGCATTGACAGATAGCTGCGTGACCTGCCAGCCCTGAGTTTTAAGCAAAGCGGCAGTTTGGGCGATCGCCGGATGTTCCACGCTAGAAATAATCAAATGCTGCGGCGCGTCAAACCGACGAGCAGCCCCCAGCAGCGCCAAATTGTTAGACTCCGTACCGCCGGAAGTAAACACAATGGAGTCTGGCGACGGCGCGTTAATGAGCTGCGCCACCTGCCAACGGGCTTCTTCGACAGCAAAAGCTGCCCGTTTGCCCCACTCGTGCAGACTCGATGGGTTGCCCCATCCTTGGGTGAGGGAGTTTTGGAGTGCGGCGATCGCCTCAGGGCGGCAGGGCGTTGTGGCACTGTAGTCCAAATAAACTTGCATAGGCGTCACAGGCAACAGCAGTAAAAGGCCAAACGCATTGTTAGAGCATTTTTTAGAACCAGCCTTACACCAGTTTATCGAACCCGTAGCATTACGGTTTTCCCTAATGGGTCGCCCTAGGCTTGGGCGATCGCAGGCGATACCATAAAGGTATAAATTGTCTGCCTGTCTGAGTTTGACCACAGGAAGGAACCGGAACCAGCCATGGGATTTTTTGAATCTGAAATTGTCCAAAGTGAAGCCAAAAACCTTTTCGACGACTATCAGTCATTAACAAAATTGGGGGGTGACTACGGCAAGTTTGACCGCGAAGGCAAGGTGCTTTTCATTGAGAAAATGGAAGCTATGATGGATCGCTATCGCGTGTTTATGAAGCGGTTTGAACTCTCCGATGACTTTATGGCAAAGCTCACTGTTGAGCAGATGAATACGCAGATGAGTCAATTTGGAATTACATCCCAACAAATGTTTGAGCAAATGACTAAAACCCTAGAGCGCATGAAGCAAGAGATTGACAAATAATCTTAACGAGAAGGCTTTACGCTACAGAAATTCAGATAGATTAACAATGTCATCTGTACAAAAAGCCCTATGCCGCTCCTCACAAACCTCAACGGCCATGTTTCAGAAACGGCTCAAGTTTCGGTTTTAGACCGAGGTTTTTTGTATGGAGATAGCGTATATGAGGTCGTCCGAACCTTTCGCAGTCGTCATTTTGGCCTCAAAGAACACCTCGATCGCCTCCGTCAATCTGCCGCCTATCTGTACATGGACGTGCCTTGGACAGATGCAGAAATTCAGGCCGAGGTTGAAAAAACCCTAGCCCAAGCAGATTGGTCAGATTCTTATGTGCGAATTGTGGTGAGTCGCGGTACTGAGGCTACCATTAGCCTTCAGCCCAGCAAAACACTTCAGCCAAACCTTCTGATTGTCATTTCCAGCATTCCCCCAGAGCCAGTGATGTCACACACGGGGCTGCACTTGGTCATTCCGGAGCGTTTGCGCAATAGTAAGCAGGCTCTCGACCCTGCCGCTAAAACAGGGAATTATCTCAACAACATCTTGGCGCTGCTAGAAGCACAGCAGATGGGTGCAGACGATGCGCTTCTGCTCAACGCTCAAGGCGAAGTTACAGAAGCCACCACCAGCAACCTTTGGATTGTCCGAGACGGCGTGGTTCAAACACCGCCTGTAGAAGTCGGCATTTTGCAGGGGATTACCCGCACATTTTTGATGCAGGCGTTGAGACAGCACAACATCCCGCACCAAGAGATTGTGCTGCGACCCGAAGATTTAGGCTCAGCGCAAGAGGCTTTCTTAAGTTCATCGGTGCGGCTGCTGATGCCTGTGCGCCAAATTAACGACGTGATACTGCCGAGTTGTCCTGGCTCTTTAACACAGCTCCTCTGGCAGGCTCTGATAGAGCAAATGGAGCAGCACAGCACAGCGATACAGGTAAAATGACGCTGCTGCTGCCACTTTGGAGGGGCGCTAATGACTGAGCTAGAGTGCATCCCCTTTGGAACGGGTCACGCAAAAGAAGGCGTCTGCTTTTTACTGCGGATGGGACCCTATCGAATTTTGTGCGACTGTGGGCTAAATGACCTGCGATCGCTGTTCTCTGCCTCCAGTCCCTTTGCCCCAACCTCTGCCACCCCCATCGACCCTACCTGCCCTGCGGACTTTGCCATCTGCTCTCATGCTCACGCAGATCATGCGCGGGGGCTTTTAGACCTGCACAACGCTTTCCCTACACTGCCCATTTTCGTCAGTGAAGTGACGGCGCATCTGCTGCCGCTCAACTGGCCGTCTGTTCTAGAGCGACAGACCCTACCCAGCTTTTGTCAGCCTTTACCGTGGCGTACCCCTACAGAACTGGCACCAGGATTAACCCTTGAGCTATATCCAGCCGGACATCTTCCTGGAGCTGCGGCCTGTCTATTAACCTACACCCCTCAGGGAAAGGGAGCGGTTCGCCCCTACACCATTCTCTATACCGGAGACTTTTTGCTGTCTAATTCTCGTCTGGTTGACGGTCTGCCGCTCTCAGAACTGCGCGGACTTACCCCCGACGTGTTGATTCTAGAAGGCAGTTTTGGAACCGCGCGTCATCCTCACCGTCGCCAGCAAGAAAATCAGTTTGCCGAGCGCGTTATGCAGGCCATTCGGCAAGGGCAGTCGGTGCTAACGCCAGTACCCGCTTTAGGCTTAGCCCAAGAGTTGTTAATGTTGATGCGGAGTCACCACACCTTTACAGGAAAAAATTTAGACATTTGGGTAGAAGACTCCATTGCGCTGGGCTGCGACGCTTATCTAGAGCTATTGCCCCATCTGCCCCCAACGGTTCAAAATTTTGCCCAGCATCAGGCGCTCTTCTGGGATGAGCGCGTTCGTCCACGTGTGCGTCGGCTCAGCGAAACAAAAGGGCAGATGTTTAATGCCCAGCAACTGCCTCTGTTCACTCATCCCTGCATCGTTCTGGTAGGGGAAACGGTTGATATTCAGAACTATTGCGGCGGCGGACAAACTGAACATCCTTGGCTTGTTCTAGTACCAGAACATCGTCCCCGCGAATTCCCCACTTCAGCAATGGAGGAAGCAATTCCACCGCCCGATCTATTTTCTGATAAGGCGTCCGAAGACTCCAGTAACATTTCCTATTGGAATACTCTTCTCCATGCCGAAACCATCGATCTCGATACCTTTTTGCTGGCAGAACATTGCGATGGGTCAGGCACCACTCAGCTTATTCATAATCTGCGGCCTCAGCACGTCGTGTTTATGCACGGTAGCCCCGCTTACCTTGCCGACTTAATTAGTCTAGAAGAGTTAGCCAATCGCTATCACCTGCATTCTCCAAGGGTCGGAAACCGACTTGAGCTTCCCATTGGAGAAGGGTTGATTCAGCCTGCCATGCCCACGGGTGTTGATGCCGTCTTTAATGGAGAAGTGCAGGAGCAAGCAGCGGAGGTGATAGCCATCCTGCCTCGACAGATCATGGAAGACCCAAGGTGGCGGAGTTTTGCCGATACCGGACTAATTGAAGCCACTTGGCAAGGTGAAATGCTGGTGCTGCGGGGTATCTCACAGCGGGAACTCATGATGAAAACCCGTCGCCCTAGCGACACGCTTCTCAAAGGCTGCATCAACTGTAAACATTACCGCAGTCAACGCTGCTGGAACCAACGCTCTAGCCTCTACGGCAGCAAAGTTTCCCCAGAAGGGTATTGCCCTGTATTTGAGCTAAGCGACACTCCGCCGCCAGAAGCTACTCAACAGAGGTAGTTGCTGTGAACGTAAAAACTGCCAAACACTCTGTGGGGGCGCAAGGTATGCGCGCCCCTACGGGGGGCGATCGCTAGATCAGAAATTGCCTTAATCGTGGTTCGCTTCAGGGTGGGGGTTAGGAATTTGCTCCGCTTCAGGGCAATCATCCGAGACGAGAGGTTCTCCTTCCCCTCGAGAGACCGAAGCTAGTTTTCGCGTCACCGCACCAATACTTTCGAGGCGAACCATTTCTTCCCAAGAAGACACCTCATCCTCTTCGTCGGTTTCATAGCGAAGCGTGACAAGGTCGCCTTCCATATCAATAATGCGGGCACGTTCTAACCAGCGCTGCTGGTCGCGTAAGAACACCCATACTTCGTGCCCTTCACTATAAAGCTGATAAATCTTGCGGTGTAGCATAGATTCCCTCTCCACAACAAAGTCTCTTCACCACCCCCAAATGGGTGTTCTCGCGTAGCGGTCTTTAAACCTGGGTCTTCTGTTTGTCTCATCCTCGCTGAGTGATGCCAGCAGGAGCATTCTGCGGCCTTGCATTTTAGCTGAATGACTAAAGATGCAATGGCTTCCAACGTTCAGAAGACATTAGGTTTACAAAAGTGTATCAACTATGTAGCGCTTTGATCCAAATAGGGCTTAGAATTTTTGCCTACAAGGCATCGTTTTGAGGGGCACTGCAAAGCTTGAAACGTTAAGAGCACTATAGACTTCACCAAATGTTAATTATTCCCTGCATCTAGCCTAACGCGCAGGAGGGGAAATGCCCACGGAATTTTTCTGAAGATTAGGTTGGAAGTAACGCTACACCACTCTGAGCTTCAAAAATATGCACCTGCTCAGGATTAATAGCTAACCCAATTTGATCGCCGCGTTGAATCACCTGCTGGGGAGAGGTGCGAGCCTGAAGATACGGTGTCTCTATGCCCTCATGCTCCAAAATGCAGGAGAGGTAAGTTTCATGCCCTAGGGCTTCGACAAGGGCAACCTCAACGGGAAGGGTTTGGGCGCTATGGGTGGTTACGCTGAAATGTTCTGGTCGTATCCCTAGGGTAATGGCTTTGCCAATATAGGGCTGAAGCACTAAAGCCCAGACTTGAGGGAGCATCAGGTTAAAGTGCGGATGAACAAGATGTGTTCCTTCTTTAACCACCATGTCAATAAAGTTCATGGGGGGTGAACCGATAAACTCTGCAACAAAGCGATTGGCAGGTTTTTGGTATAGCTCTAGGGGTGCGGCAATCTGCTGAATTTCGCCAGCGTTAAGGACGGCGATGCGATCGCCCATGGTCATGGCTTCGGTTTGGTCGTGGGTGACATAGATGGTGGTGGTGCCAAGCTGCCGCTGAAGCTGCACAATTTGGGCGCGGGTTTGCGCCCTCAGCTTTGCGTCTAGGTTAGAAAGCGGCTCATCCATCAAAAAAACTTGAGGGTTTCGCGCCATTGCTCGTCCTAAGGCAACCCGCTGCTTTTGACCGCCAGATAACTGTTTTGGGTAGCGATCAAGCAGTGGTTCTAGCTCTAGCATTTGAGCAACCCGCCGCACGGTTTGATTAACAGCCTGCTCTTGCTTTGATTGGGCACTCAATGCCTTAGGCAGCATTCGAGTAAATGCGTTAGAAATTTGCGCCGCAAAATTAACATTGCTGCTGCCCTTGATTTGTGAGCCTGTTCGCCGTAAACCAAAGGCAAGGTTGTTGTAGACCGTCATGTGGGGGTAAAGTGCATAGCTTTGAAACACCATGGCAATATCGCGCGCCTTGGGAGGCAGGTCGTTGACGTGGCGATCGCCCACCCAAATACTGCCAAGCGTAGGCGTTTCAAGTCCGGCAATCAGACGTAGGAGGGTACTTTTACCACATCCCGATGGCCCCACCAGCACCATAAATTCGCCATCGGCAATGGTCAAATTGACGTGCTTTAAAATGCTCTGCGCTGCACCCGATCCGGATTGAGGGTTGGCGGCGGGGGAGATTGCGCCGGATGCCGTGAGTAGTGGCTGTGCTGACGCCGCAGATTTTTGGCCTGGACGTGCTGGAAAGCTTTTACAAAGATTTTCTAAAACAACTTGAGCCACAGTGCTGCTAATGTATCGTGCTGAGAAAATGTATTCTGTTGCCTATTGTGCCATTAGTTTGCTTGTTATGAAGGCTCATTAGCCCTTCATTACTAGACAGAAAGCCGCATCTATTGCAGTTGACCCCACTCGCTGGGCATGATAAAACTATGTTCCTAGATCTGTTTGAGTGCCCTCTACGCCCGCACCTTTAGCTCCATATTTGACCGCTTAATGCCTTAAGGTTTTCCGCTATGTACGCTCAGTTCAGAAGCCAATATCCCATGGGTAGCCTGATTTCAGAACTGCTCAATATCCACGAGGGTAAATATATTGTTCGAGCCAGTATTCAAGTCGGTGGGTCTACGCTGGCAACAGGTCTATCGGCAGCAGCCAGCATTGAGCAAGCCGAAGATCAGGCGCGCGTTCGTGCCCTAGTGGTTCTGGGGATTGAGGAGCGCCCCTATTCGACCCAGGCTCAAATTGTCAATGCAGAGCCGGAAAGGTCTGCCGTCCAAAGTCGAACTAGGCTCCCCACGCCTACCGCCTATTCGGGTGAGTTTTTGCCCCTTTCAGAAGCTGCGTTTCAACCGTCTGTAGAGGTAGATTGGGCGATGGCAGATCAGGCGGCACGCGCTTTTCAAGAGTCGCCACAGCAGCAGATGTCATGGTTTGATCGCGGTTCTGCTGATTCTGCACCTGCTCAACCGCAGCTATCGGGTCGGGCTTTGGGGCAAGAGCTGTTATTTCCGCAAGCTGCTGCGACTGCACGGCCTTCCTACGTTCCTCCACGAGTGGAGAACAACAGCAGAAATTCTGAGAGTGAGCGTCGTAATACAACCGTCGCTATTGCAGCTCCCGTTGACTTATCAGACATCATTGCCCATACAGATGTTGAGCTAAAGCGTCTAGGCTGGACGAATGCTCAAGGTCGTCGCTATCTAGAGCAAACCTACGGCAAGCGATCGCGGCAGCACCTTAGCGATGCAGAACTGACGGAATTTTTAGGCTATCTGCAAAGTCAACCTGCGATCGCAAAATCTATGCGCTAGAGCTGAAGTCTAGACGCTTGGACGCATTAAATTTAAGAGTAGGTTTATTCGACAACCGTTAGACTAAGAAAAGAAAGCTGAGCGCAGCAGTGGCTGCCAGAAAAGTTTACGATCTCAATCATCTGGAAGGGCCATGGAAGACAAGCGCATGAGCGAACAAAATCCCTACTCAAAGCTGGAAGTGCCTGAAGATGCTTCCTTTGAAGAGATTCAGAGTGCCCGCGATCGCCTCGTTGAGAACCATCCCAATGATGAACGGGCGCGGCAAGATATTGAGACCGCCTACGATGCCATCTTGATGGATCGGCTGCGCAAGCGCCAAGAAGGCAAAGTGACCGTCCCCGAAGGCATTCGGTTTGCTGAAAAAATTGCGGAAAAAGCATCTAGAGCCGCAGCAATATCTAAAGCAACACAAACCCCCGCATGGCTTCAGGAGACCCTTGATAAGCCCAGTGGCACCGAAGTGTTGACCTCAGCAGGCGTCTTTACGGCATTAGGAACCATTGCGGTGGTCAATCAGTCGCCTACAGCAGGCCGGACAGAAGACTCGCTGGCTTTCTTGGTGGCGCTCGGTGTTGGGTTCACGATGTATTGGCTCAATCGCAAAGAGCAGCGGCTAGGTCGCGCCTTTTTGCTCACCCTAGGCACTTTAGTTTTAGGTGGGCTATTGAGTACGCTTTTGTTACAGTTTGGTCTACCGCCTCTAGGCATTACTTCTCAAACCATTGCCACACTGGTCATTTTTGTCCTGTTTTGGCTGGTCAGCTCTTTTCTGCGCTAAAGGTAATGGTTTAGCAAGGTGTGGACGCTCTACCGGATCGCTTGATTAAGCCCCTGCAAGCAGTACCAGTTTAGAAAAATCCGAGCAACTTGGTAGGCTAAACTTGGCTTGCCTTTTTGAATCAGCCAAGCCATGACTGGACGCAAGGAGCGCTCGTTTAGGGTTCCTCCCAAAGACAGGCCACCCCACAAGCACCAGTGCAGCGTCGTCATTTGTAGCATCATTTTGACTGCCCAGGTCGGATGTTTTCGGTAAAAAACCGCACCCATTTTGCCGCGCTGGAGTTCTTGATCAATTAGTGCCGGAAGCTGATCGAGCGTAAAGGCTGGATGCCAATGATATCCGACGGCTTCGGGAACTTTGACCAGTTTTAACCCCAGGTTTTTGAGACGAATGCCTAGCTCTAGGTCTTCCCAGCCGTAGAGAGAAAATTGCGTGTCAAATAACCCTGCCTGAAGGAGCCACTGTCTAAAAATCATCACATTTCCAGTGGCAAAGTAGGCGGCTGAAAAATCGGTGATTTTGTAGGCTTCGGCAGTGGGGGCATCAAAGTTGCTAGTGTTAATGACTGCGCCATAGGTAAATAGGCGATTATGCCCCAGTGACTGCTGGGCTTGGGTCATCGCCTCTATATGCGCTTGCAGAAACACCTCCGTAACCACGAGGTCACTGTCAATAAAAACAATGGTGTCTCCTGCCGCCTGTTCAACACCAAAGTTACGGGCAGCGGCAGGCCCTTGATGGTTTTGTTGCAGTAGCCGGACGTGGGGAAAGGTAAGCGCCTGTTCCTGAAGCCAAGGAATGGTGTCATCCGTCGAGCCGTCGTCTACGACAACCACTTCGTAGCTGCCGCAATAGGTCTGTTTTTCTAGTGCCCGCAAGCATTTTTCTAAAATCGGCTTACGATTATAAGTTGGAATTACAATGCTGCAAAACACAGGCGCACTCCTTGGTTCAGACGTTCCTAGTATAAAGACTCTCGCGGTCGCCAAGCAGGGGAGTTTTTCTGCGATCGCCTCCTCAAAAAAGATGCGGCTGAACTGGGCTTAATCCCTTAAGATAGGAGCCTGTTGTCATTTTGCGTGAGAAGACTATGGGGCGTGCCAAAAAGGTTGTATTGGCTTATTCCGGTGGGGTGGATACCTCTGTTTGTATTCCTTACCTTATGAAAGAGTGGGGAGTTGAGTCGGTCATTACCCTGGCGGCTGACTTGGGACAGGGAGATGAGCTAGGCCCGATCCAAAAAAAGGCGCTAGATTCCGGAGCCGAAGAATCGTTGGTGGCGGATGCGACCCAAAGCTTTATTGAAGACTACGCATTCCCCGCGATTCAGGCCAATGCCCTCTACGAAAATCGCTATCCGCTCTCAACGGCATTGGCGCGTCCCTTGATTGCCAAACTCTTGGTTGAGGCTGCCGACCGCTACGGCGCAGATGCAGTAGCC
Source organism: Acaryochloridaceae cyanobacterium VAR_48_metabat_390 (assembly GCA_031422435.1). Taxonomy (GTDB): domain Bacteria; phylum Cyanobacteriota; class Cyanobacteriia; order Thermosynechococcales; family Thermosynechococcaceae; genus JAAURS01. Next base: position 109,485 of record JANPLU010000030.1, on the reverse strand, counting down.
CACGGCTGTACGGGCAAAGGCAATGACCAGGTGCGTTTTGATGTTTCGATTACCGCTCTCAATCCTAGCCTTAAAGTGCTTGCCCCTGCCCGGGAATGGGGCATGAGCCGCGAAGAGACCATCGCCTATGGTGAACGCTATGGCATCCCATCTCCGGTCAAAAAATCGTCGCCCTACAGTATTGATACCAACTTGCTGGGACGCAGCATTGAGGCAGGGCCTCTCGAAGACCCGTGGACTGAGCCATTGGAGGAGGTTTTTGGGTTGACAACGGCGATCGCCAACACGCCCAATGAGCCAGAATACGTTGAAATCAGCTTTGAGAAAGGCTTGCCCACCGCGCTGAACGGTAAACCCCTTGCCTCTGTTGAGCTAGTACGTCACCTCAACCAAACGGCAGGTCGCCACGGCGTAGGCCGCATCGACATGGTTGAAAACCGACTGGTAGGCATTAAATCTCGTGAAATTTACGAAGCCCCTGCCCTCATTGCGCTCATTACCGCCCACCGCGACCTCGAAAGCCTCACGCTAACCGCTGACGTTAGCCACTACAAGCGCGGCATTGAAGAAAGCTATAGCCAGCTTGTCTATAACGGCCTTTGGTATAGCCCGCTCAAACAGGCGCTGGATGCCTTTATTGGGCAAACCCAACAGCGGGTAACAGGCGTGGTACGAATGAAGTTCTTTAAGGGCATTGCCGCCCCCGTTGGGCGAAAGTCTGAATTCTCGCTCTATGCGTCTGACCTTGCCACCTACGGCAGTGATGATGCCTTTGACCATAAGGCGGCAGAAGGGTTCATTTACGTGTGGGGTCTGCCCACACGGGTTTGGTCGCAGAAGCTGCGGGGATAGAAGTCGTCGCCCCTTTATCTGTTGTTTTTTGTAAAGGCTTAAGACTCTAAAGCCACTCCAAAGAGATAAACCTGTCAAAATTCCAGTCAGGCTGAATTAGTGGATTTGAGGGTATCTCCTACGGCTTATGGTCAAGCCTCGGCATCAGTTGCGCTTTGAGTGGAAGAGCTTCAATACCTGGAGCAAAAGGTTACTATCCGCCGTCTTACTCGGTGGTCAGGTATTGGTGCATCTTATTCAGGGCAAAATCCATCGCCGAAATACCCTAGAGCAAATGGCGATCGTAGGACCAGAGTCTCTGCTGGTAGCGCTGCTGACCGCGACCTTTGTGGGGATGGTGTTCACCATTCAGGTGGCGCGGGAGTTCCTCAATTTTGGGCTGGGCAGCGCTGTCGGTGGGGTCTTGGCTTTAGCGTTGACCCGTGAACTGGGACCTGTGTTGACGGCGGTCATTTTGACGGGACGCGTCTGCTCTGCTTTTGCCGCAGAAATTGGCACCATGCGGGTGACCGAGCAAATTGATGCGCTTCAGATGCTCAATACCGATCCGGTAGATTATCTGGTGATTCCACGGCTGATTGCCTGCTGCGTAATGCTGCCTGTCTTGACAATCTTTTGTCTGATGACAGGTATTGGCGGAGGAATGGGCGTTGCTGCATTAATGTACGGGATTCCCGCTGGGGCTTTTCTGGATTCAGTACAGTCTTTTATGACGCTCTGGGATATTTGGAGTGCGCTGCTAAAGGCAATGGTGTTTGGTGCCATTATTGCCATTATTGGCTCTAGCTGGGGGCTAACTACCACGGGAGGCGCTAAGGGTGTGGGGCAATCTACAACGGCGGCTGTGGTGACGACGCTGCTGTTTATTTTTATTAGCAATTTTGTGATGTCTTGGCTGATGTTTCAGGGCGTGGGCAGCTCAGCGATACAGCATTTTTAGGCTCATGGATTGAATGAATTTATGCCAAGGGTCTATTGATTCAATGGGCGTAGGCGTCTATAGGCAAACAGCTACAAACTAAATTGCGATCACCATAGGCATTATCAATTCGCCCCACCGCAGGCCAAAACTTGCTCTCCCGCGCCCAGTCAGCCGGAAACGCAGCCTTCTGACGCGAATAGGAGTGAGTCCATTCGTCTGCTGTCACCACTGCCGCCGTATGAGGGGCATATTTGAGGGGGTTGTCTTGGGCATCCACTTGACCCGCTTCAATCTCCGCAATTTCGGCACGGATAGCAATCATCGCCTCACAAAAGCGATCTAGCTCAGCCTTTGATTCGCTTTCCGTTGGCTCAATCATGATGGTGCCAGGGACAGGCCAAGACACCGTGGGTGCATGATAGCCATAGTCAATCAGGCGTTTGGCAATATCTTCGACTTCAATACCTGCTGACTTTTTGAGATGGCGCAGATCTAAAATGCACTCGTGAGCCACTAGCCCTGAAGTACCTTTGAATAAAACCGGATAGTAAGGATCGAGACGCTGCGCCATGTAGTTGGCATTAAGGATTGCGACCTTAGTGGCATCCGTCAGGCCATCGGCACCCATCATGGCAATGTACATCCAAGAAATGGGCAGAATACTAGCGCTGCCCCAAGGCGCTGCGGAAACTGGCCCAAGGCTTTGCGCGCCACCTACCGCCGTGAGGGGATGGTTGGGTAAGAAGGGAATCAGATGTGCCTTAACGCCAATGGGACCCATCCCTGGGCCGCCGCCACCGTGGGGAATACAGAAGGTTTTATGTAGATTCAGGTGGCAAACATCCGCTCCAAAGTCTGCGGGACGGCATAGCCCCACCTGGGCGTTCATATTTGCACCATCCATATAGACCTGACCGCCATTGGCATGGATGATGTTGCAAATGTCGCGGATGCCTTCTTCAAACACTCCGTGGGTAGAAGGATACGTCACCATCAAGGCGGCAAGATTTTCTTTGTGAGCCTCTGCTTTGGATTGCAGGTCATCCATATCAATGTTGCCGTCTTCATCACAGCCCACTACCACGACCTTCATGCCTGCCATGACGGCGCTAGCGGGGTTGGTACCGTGGGCGGAGTCTGGGATGAGGCAGATAGTGCGGTGGCGATCGCCCCGACTTTCGTGGTAGCTGCGAATCACCAATAGCCCTGCGTATTCGCCTTGAGAACCCGCATTAGGCTGAAGAGAAATGCCGTCAAACCCCGTAATTTCCCCCAGCATTTGCTCAAGCTGCTGAAACAAAACCTGGTAGCCCTGGGTTTGGGAGAGGGGTGCAAAGGGATGAATTTGACCAAACTCAGGCCACGTCACCGGAATCATTTCTGCGGTGGCGTTCAGCTTCATGGTGCAGGACCCCAGCGGAATCATGGAGTGCGTCAGCGATAAATCCTTCGATTGCAGACGCTGGACATAGCGCAGCAGCTCGGTTTCAGAATGATACTGATTAAAGATCGGATGGGTGAGATAGGCACTCGTCCGCGCAAAGGGGGCTTCGTACCCTGACGGCAGCGCTTCTATCAGGCTTTCTATCGTGAAGTCTAGGGCGGTACTTCCAGCGAACACCGTCAAAATATCCCAAACGTCCTGCACAGAGACCGTTTCATCTAGGGAGATACCGACGGTCTGTTGATCTACAGGGCGGAAGTTGATGCGGTAGGACTGCGATCGCCCTTCTAATTCACCCAGCGTCACTGCACCCAGACCCACCTGAATCGTGTCAAAAAATCGCTCGGTTTTAACAACGAAGCCCAGACGACCTAAGCCAATTGCCAACAGCGAAGTCAACTGATGTGTCCGCGCTGCAATTTGCTTCAGTCCAGTGGAACCGTGATAGACCGCGTACATACTTGCCATCACCGCGAGCAGCACCTGTGCCGTACAGATATTGCTCGTCGCCTTATCTCGCCGGATATGCTGCTCGCGGGTTTGGAGGGCAAGGCGTAGGGCAGTATTGCCCTGCACATCATGGGATACACCCACAATTCGCCCTGGAATTTGACGCTTAAAGGCATCTTTTGTGGCGAAATACGCAGCGTGAGGCCCACCGTAACCAAAGGGCACTCCAAATCGCTGCGTGCTGCCAACCGCAATATCTGCGCCAAATTCCCCAGGTGGGGTCAGTAAGGTAAGGCTCAAAAGGTCTGCGGCAATTGTGACCAGTGCGCCACTGGCATGGGCTTTTTCGACAAATGCACGGTAGTCATGAACAGTACCGTCACTGGCAGGGTACTGGAGCAGTGCGCCGAAAGTAGGGGCGCTGGCAAAATCGTACATTTGGTGATCGCCAACCACCACGTCAATCTCTAAAGGCATCGCACGGGTACGAATGACTGCAATGGTCTGGGGATGGCAGGTTTGGGAGACAAAAAATGTCTTTGCGTCTTTCTTTTTACTGAGGTTGAAGCACATAGTCATGGCTTCGGCAGCGGCAGTTCCTTCATCAAGTAGGGAAGCATTGGCAATTTCTAGCCCCGTTAAGTCTGTCACCATCGTTTGATAGTTCAACAGCGCCTCAAGGCGACCCTGGGCAATTTCGGCCTGGTAAGGGGTGTACTGGGTATACCAGCCTGGGTTTTCTAAAATATTGCGCTGAATGACTGGGGGCGTAATGCAGCCGGAGTAGCCCAACCCAATATAGGAGCGGAAGACCTGGTTTTGGTCGGCGATCGCCCTCAATATCCCCAGCGCTTCAGACTCCGTAGCAGCAGGCGCTAGGTTTAGGGGTGACTGGAGCCGAATGGCAGCAGGCACGGCTTTGTTCGCAAGATCTTCAAGAGAACCTAACCCCAGCGACCCTAGCATGGCCTGAAGTTCTCCAGCCTTTGAACCAATGTGACGTTCGGCAAACCCAATCGTCTGAGTTAAACCTGAAATGCCGATCTGCGTGGATAAACTTAATTGGACTGGCTGAGGAGCGGCTAAACCGCCACTATTCACTGCCGCCATTGCATCCTGAGCATCGTTGACAAAGGGCACCGAGGCTTGAACCGAAGTATCTGTCATATCAGTTGGGCGATTAGCAAAGGGGGTAGGCAGACTCAGAGCAAAAAATCTTTGTCTTTCACCAGAATTCTTTAGAGTTTAGCAACACTTCTAAGTCTGCGCACCCCTGCGCAATTAGAGAACGCTTAGTTGAATCCCTGATTGCGCCAAGGCGTTGGATCTACTGATTTACCAAACACAAATAGCCCCCAATGGAGGTGAGGGCCGGTTACAGCGCCTGTCCCTCCCAGAGCGCCTATAACCTGCCCCGCCTTCACAAAGTCTCCTTCCTTGACATCAATTCGGCTGAGATGCAAGTAAATACTTTCCACGCCTTGACCGTGATCGAGTCCTACACAGTTGCCGTGAACTTTAAAGCGTTTGGCTTCTCGACCTACCAGCGCCACCCGTCCATCGGCAGGTGCCACGATAGGAGATCCGTAAGCCCCCGCATAATCGACCCCGCGATGGAAGTAGTCTTTTGCAAACACGCCGTTGTAGTAGCGACGCACGCCGTAAATTGTGGTGACAGGGCCATTATTCGGCTTGCGAAACGGGCCATTCCAGAATTTTTGAGGTGACACGATGGCTTTAAATGCATCTACCTGATCAAATTCATACTCATCGACATTGGAATCTTTTCCAGGCGGCAACCAAATACTCTGAGTCGGAAACCACCGTTTTTTAAGATTGAGCTTAAACGCGCGCGACTCCCCAGCTTTATCGACCTGAACAGTGAAAGGCCCTGGCTTATCTAGGGGCGTGGTAGGCAACAGCGTGCGATAACGGTTTGCCCCCACGCTAAATGCAGGATAATTTTTGGCACCAAAACGCACTTGAGGCGCAGCGCTGCCCCCCGTATCGGCCTGCATTGTGACGGTAATCGTGTCGCCCAGTTGGGGTGCAGTAGGCGTGATTTGCGCGAGAAATGCTTGGGCAGGGTGTACCAATACGGTTCCCAGAAGGGCGATTAAAACAACAGATAGTCTGAGCGCTAGAGGCGTAGACTGAATCTGAAGTTTAAGGGTGTGAAACTGGGTGCGAAACCACAAACTTAAGGGAAAGAAGGGCGATCGCTTGGGGTATGTAAACCAACGCATAGGCAGATCCAGTAAGGAGAGAGAATAGCCGTCTATTTTAGAGAACCAGTGCTGTGGCAAATGCTGTGGCAAAAAGCTCTCGACAGACTTTGATTTAGACACCTTAGTCAATGGCGTGGAAATATGCAAATTCGCAGTATCAAAACGGAGGAGGTACGGCTATTTCGACCTGAGCACAGAGGGTTGGCTCATCCTTAGGTGGAATGATTAAAATAAGTTCATATCTGATCCTGGATGCATTCAGGGGAGAACAATCAAGATGGCAAATTCTGAAGCGCCCGACGATAAGCAGATCTATTCTCAAGAAGAGGTGCAGCAAATCCTGAACCTAGCGATCGCCCAGCACGCCTACGCAGGTGAATTCTCCCGCACGCAGCTTCTTGACATTGCCCAAGATTTAGCGATTCCGGCGGCGATTGTGCAGCAGGCCGAAAAAGCCTGGATGCAGTCTAACGACGAAAACCAAAAGCGCGAAGCCTTTAATCAGCATCGGCGCGCAGACCTTAAGCGAAAAGTGGGTCGCTTTAGCATCATTAACGGCAGCCTAATTCTGCTCAATGTATTAATGGGATTTGGGTTTCCCTGGTCGCTTTACATTCTTTTGTTTTGGGGCTTATTTTTAGGACTTAAAACCTGGAACGTTTTGCACATCAGCGGGGAAGCCTACGAAAAAGCCTTTCAGCGATGGTACCGTACCCATCAAGTTCGCGGCGTTGTGAACCGCTGGTTGGATCGGGTTTTAAGTGCCTAGGTGCTCAGCAATTGCCCCATCAGGCTCCAGACTCAACACATTTGGTGTCATGGGCAACCATTTCGAGCCGATGAGTGTGAAAAGCTTGCAATAGCCGTAATCAATCCTGTCCATAAAACTCTAGGATGTGAGAGAGTGATGCAACACTAACAGTAACGATCTGCTTTGAGAAGATAAGGTCAAGGCAGTGACAGCTAACTAATAATAGGGCGTGTGTCTATCAAACACCGCTAAGGGCTAGAGGTTTGTGGAAGACTATCCGCAGTAAGCCATCTCTCTGGCTTATCGACCGTCGATTGGAATAAATACTGGACGCCTTAGTTGTAAAGGAATTGATGCATGCAAACGGCCTCTAACCTGACCATTGAAACGATGACCTGTGATCTTAGCCGCACAGGGCTAGGCGTGGATATTCTCAAGCGCTCGTTTCTCGACAATTTGTTCTACGTGCTGGGTAAGTTTCCAGGTCTTGCCAGCCAGAACGACTACTATCAAGCCCTGGCCTACACCGTGCGCGATCGCATGCTTCAGCGCTGGATCAACACTGCTGCCACCTACACCACTAGCGGATCGCGCACCGTGGCGTACCTTTCCGCAGAGTTTTTGATGGGGCCTCACCTGGGCAATAACTTGGTTAACCTAGGCATTTATGACCAGACCAAGCAGGCCATGACCGAGCTGGGTCTCGATTTTGACGACCTGCTAGAGCAAGAAGAAGAACCAGGATTAGGCAACGGTGGCTTGGGGCGATTGGCAGCCTGCTATCTCGATTCCCTAGCCACCTTAGACATTCCGACGATTGGCTATGGCATTCGCTACGAGTTTGGGATTTTTGCCCAAGATATTAAAGATGGTTGGCAGATTGAGCTGACGGATAAATGGCTCAAAGCCGGAAACCCTTGGGAGCTGCCAAGACCAGAGTGGGCTGTTTCCGTCAAAATTGGGGGACATACCGAACACTATGTGGACAACCAAGGCAATAAGAAAGTTCGGTGGGCACCCTATCAGGTTCTACAGGGCATCCCTTACGATACGCCCATCATGGGCTACAAGACCAATACTGCGAACACCCTAAGACTCTGGACGGCTCAGGCTCCAGAATCTTTTGACTTTGGGGCTTTTAACTCCGGCGACTATGTGGGTGCAGTCCACGAGAAGGTGTTTTCTGAAAATATCTCTAAGGTTTTGTACCCTAATGACGATGGCTCTCAGGGTAAGCTTTTGCGTTTGACCCAGCAGATTTTCTTTGTGTCTTGCTCTCTTCAAGACATGATTAGAATTTTGGAGCGTCAGGGTATTCCCATCGACCATTTCCATGAAAAGTTTGCAGTTCAGCTCAACGATACCCATCCCGCTATTTCAGTGGCGGAGCTGATGCGGCTACTCATTGATGATCACGATCTCCCCTGGGACAAAGCCTGGTCAATTACGCAAAAGACATTGGCCTACACCAACCACACGCTGATGCCAGAGGCTTTAGAACGTTGGCCGATTAATTTGTTCTCTCAAATTTTGCCGCGTCATCTCGAAATTATTTATGAAATAAACCTTCGCTTTTTGGACGAAATTCGGATTCGCTTCCCCGATGATGAGGCGCGACTGGCACGGATGTCGCTGATTGATGAAAGTGGCGATCGCTATGTTCGGATGGCTCACCTAGCCTGCGTGGGTAGTCATGCCATTAATGGAGTTGCCGCACTCCATACCGACCTGCTGAAATCAGACGTTCTCAAAGATTTTTGGGAAATGTACCCTGAAAAATTCAGCAACAAAACCAATGGCGTAACGCCCCGTCGGTTTATGGTACTGAGCAACCAGCCCCTTGCCAAACTCATTACGGAAAAAATTGGGCCAGAATGGGTGCGGAACTTGGACGAACTCCGTGGGATTGAAGCCTATGTGGATGACGTTGAGTTTCAGCAGCGCTGGCGACAGATTAAGCTTGATCGCAAACGCGATCTTTCGATTTATATCCAGAATCATTACGGTCTAACGGTAGATCCCACCTCGCTCTTTGATATTCAGGCCAAGCGCATCCACGAGTACAAACGTCAGCATCTCAACGTGCTGCACATCATTACGCTGTACAACCGCATTAAGGCCAATCCTGATGTCGAAATTACGCCGCGTACGTTCCTGTTTGGAGGCAAGGCCGCTCCAGGCTACCATATGGCGAAGCTGATTATTAAATTGATCAACTCCGTGGGCGATATCGTCAACCGCGATCCAGACGTGCGGGGACGGCTGAAGGTGCTGTTCATGAAAAACTTCAACGTGAAGTTTGCCCAGCGCGTTTACCCAGCCGCCGATTTATCAGAGCAAATTTCAACCGCAGGGAAGGAAGCCTCTGGAACGGGCAACATGAAGTTTGCAATGAATGGAGCCATGACCATTGGTACCTTAGACGGCGCAAACGTCGAAATCCGTGAGGAAGTTGGAGCCGAAAACTTTTTCTTATTTGGGCTAACAGCAGAAGAAGTCTACGCCAAACGTGCCCAAGGCTATCAGCCGATGGACTATTACCACGCAAATCCAGAGCTAAAGCTGGCGATCGACCGAATTTCGTCTGGCTTTTTCTCCCACGGCGATGGCGATATCTTTAGGCCGCTGGTAGACCTGCTGCTGCACCAAGACCCGTACTTTGTATTCGCAGACTTTGAACCCTACATCAATTGTCAAGATGAGGTTAGCTTGGCCTACCGCGATCAGGAACGCTGGACGCGGATGTCAATCCTAAACGCGGCACGGATGGGTAAGTTCTCTTCTGACCGATCTATTCGCGATTACTGCGATGAGATTTGGGATGTAAAGCCAGTGCCTGTGGAGCTATCCGCTTACTGTTAAGGGTCGTGCATCAAATACGTCCAGAACTTACTTTGGTAGAGGCATGGCATTGTCATGCCCCTACACGGACAATTAGAACTGCTTAGCCAAAATCGCCATTTATTTCTCAGCAGAAAACATCGACGGATCCAGAGATATCCCTAACGCCTCGGCAACCTTTTGCCCATACTCTGCATCAGCCCGAAAGAAGTGGCACAACTGACGCAGTTGGATCTCTGGCCTCGCCTGACTCAAGCTGGCAGCGATATTCTGCACAAGACGCGCCCGCTGCTCTGGCTGAAGCAGTCGATACAGTGCGCCTGCTTGAGAATAGTCGTCATTGCCTTCGCGGTGGCTAAAACGATCAGCAGCGGCATTCCCTAAGGGAAGAGGCGGTTCGGCATAGGCCGGACATTCTTTGGGTGTGGTTTCGCTGCTGTTGGGTTCGTAGTTTGGCCCCGCTCCTCCATTATTACCCAGTGCCATAAAGCCATCTCGTTGGTAGTGCATCACAGGGCATTTAGGCTGATTGACAGGCAGTTGTTGATAGTTCGCTCCCAACCGATAGCGCTGGGCATCGGGATAGGACATGAGACGGCCTTGCAACACTTTATCTGGCGAAAATCCAATCCCTGGCACGACATTGCTGGGGCTAAAGGCCGACTGCTCCACTTGAGCAAAGTAGTTTTCTGGATTGCGGTTTAGCTCCAGCATCCCGACGTCAATGAGCGGATACTCTGAGTGCTTCCAAATTTTGGTGAGGTCAAAGGGGTTATCGGCATGGTTGGCGGCCTGTGCTTCGGTCATGACCTGAATGCACACGCGCCACTTGGGAAAGTTGTTATTGGCGATCGCCTCAAACAAATCGCGCGTTGCATGGTCGGCATCTTCCCCTTTCACCTGGGCGGCTTCTGCCTCTGTCAGAGTTTGGTGGCCTTGCTGGGTTTTAAAGTGAAACTTACACCAAACGCGCTCACCCGGGGCATTGATTAAGCTGAACGTATGGCTCCCGAACCCGTCCATGTGGCGATAGTCTTTAGGGATGCCTCGGTCTGAAAACAGAATAGTGACCTGATGGAGCGCCTCAGGGCTGACAGACCAGAAATCCCACTTTGCATTGTGATCTTTACAGTTGGTTTGGGGATTTCGCTTTTGAGTGTGGACAAAATCAGGGAACTTAAGCGGATCTCGGATGAAAAACACAGGGGTATTGTTACCTACCAAGTCCCAGTTACCCTCTTCAGTATAGAACTTAATCGCGAAACCTCTGGGGTCACGCTCAACATCAGCGGAACCTCGTTCTCCTCCCACCGTTGAGAATCGGATCAGCACGGGGGTCTGTTTGCCTACTTCAGAAAACAGCGCTGCTTTGCTGTAGCGACTAATGTCATGGGTCACGGTAAACGTCCCCAAAGCCGCTGCGCCCTTCGCATGTACAACTCGCTCAGGAATCCGCTCTCGGTTAAAGTGAGCCAGTTTCTCCATCAGGAAGAAATCCTGCATGAGGACAGGGCCACGGGAGCCAGCAGTGAGTGAGTTTTGATTATCCGCAACGGGAATGCCATCAGCAGTGGTTAATTTCTGAGGTTCAGTCATGGTTTAAGCCAGTCTTGTAAAAATGAGTGGTTTTGGGTGTAGCTGTCAAAGGGACAAAGCGAATTTTAGGCAGTGAACAGATCAATGCCTCTACGGCATTAGACAGATTTTTAGAACGCTGCCAGCGCTGAGGTTGAGCAGCCGAAACGTCTAGAAAACTTTGCTTAGCGATTTTGCAAACAACTATCCGCGAGCTAAGTCATAGTCATATCGACTACGTTTTAATAGCGTAACGGATTTATCCCAAATTTTGCAAGAGGGGACGTACCTAATCGTTGGGTGGCAGCCAGTCAGTCATCACTAATGATTGGCCTAAGGGCACAATAAGGCGTTAAGCGGGTTGAAACTCTTACGCTTAAGGTAGGCTAGGATCGCCCCATCTGTGTTCAAGTTTTTAAGAAGGCTCAATTGAGCCTCGAATGCAGTCAAGGAAATTGTTCTGTTGTGTCAATGAGGAGCCATTCGTGCGAACTCAGCCCATTTTTATTGCAGGTTTATTGCTGTCCCTTGGTTTGGGGGCTTTTACGCCCTTTCGCGTAATGGCGCAAGCGCGACCCGTTTTGCCATCCCCAGCCAATGCCCTTCAGCTTTATGAACTGTTTAAGCGCGGGAAGGCTTTGATTGATGCGGGTAAATATGACGCAGCGCTTCAAATTTATCGGCAGGCTCAGCCTTTAGACCCTAAAAATGCGCGCATCGTTTCAGCCATTGGGTTTATTCAGGCTCAGCAGGGTGCCTATAGAGAGGCGGTGCAAACCTACCAGCAGGCGATCTCCCTAGAGGGTCGTGACCCTAATTTTTACTATGCCTTGGCCTTTTCCCTTGCCAACCTCAATGATTATGTTAATGCAGCTCAAGCCTATCAACAGGTGATTGCGCTTGATCCAAAGCGCACCGATGCCTATGAAGGATTAGCCGTCATCTATAGTCGTCAGCGGAACTATACGAATGCGCTCAAGCTGTATCAACAAATAGTGGTTATCAATCCTAAAAATGCGAATGCCTACCGCGCACTGGGCATCTTAGCGTTACAGCAGCAGCAAACTCCTGAAGCAATCAAAGCGCTTCAGACGGCGGCACAGCTCGCACCTAAAAATGGAGAAGTGCAGATCGGGCTAGCCTATGCGTTTCTGGCTCAGGGGAATGTTGAAGAGGCAACCGCTGCTGCAAGGCAGGCGATGACCTTAGAACCTCGCAATGCCAAGGTTAACGTTAAAGCAGGCAGTATTTTACAGGGTCAAGGGAGCCTAGATGAGGCATTAGGAGCCTATCGCCGCGCCACTAATGCCGACAGCCAACTGCCGGATGGACACATTGGCGTCGGCGATATTCTGCGGGCAAAAGGGGACTCTCTAGGGGCGCTGGTTGCGTATCGTCAAGCCATCCAAAGTCAGCCTCAAAACCCGATGGCTCATCATCGAGCAGGGCTGGCACTTCAGGATCGAAACCGCAAAGAAGAGGCCATTGCTGAGTTTAGAACAGCGCGGCAGCTCTACCTTAGCCAAGGCCAAGGCCAGTCTGAAGACTTCCGTAGGCTCAGCACTTTGCTCCAAGGCTTAGGGGGATAGCTGATTTTAGACATGAAACCCTCTAGGCATGAACCATTAGAAACTGACCATTACCGTTGATTTCGCCATTACAACTCGCAAAGTTAGACACAAACCAGATTAAATAAAATCGCCAGATGCGACGGAACTTCGCGTAGTCCATGTTGTAATCTAGATTTTTAACCTCGTCATAGCTGTTATCAAAGTTCTCTAACCAGGCCGACAGGGTTTTGGAGTAGTTCATGCCGTTGAGATACCAGCTTTGCACTGTTTTCAAGTCTTGATTACAGCTAGGAATGGCATCATATTTCCAGTAGCGACCGTGGGGAAATATGTACTTATGGGTAAAAGCACTAGAGATATTATTGGGTAGCCGCACTGTGATGATGTGAATGAAACATTTACCATTAGGCTTTAAGAAAGCAGCCAGCTTCTTAAAGGCATGAGTCAAACTGCCTACATGGCAAAAAACTCCAACTGATAAAATTTTATCGAATTTTTCGGCAAACTTTACTTCGTTAAGATCCCCTTCTACCAAAGTAAAGCGCCCAGAACTCAGATAACTCTCCGGATCCTGCATTTTTCGACGCATATATTCACATTGCTCATGACTTAGGTTCAGCCCAGTAAATTTGACATTGGGGAACTTTGACAAGATGTAATTAGGAATACAGCCCCAACCACAGCCAAAATCCAAGATATTATCACCATCTTGGATTTCCATTTTTTCAATAATGTCGTCAATCATGTGAATTTGAGACTGCTCCAGATCAACAGCTCCTCTTTCCCATAGACCCATACTATATTTCGGATAAATAATTGAACTATCACCAATCATTCGATTCAACATGCCCTGAGGGAGATCATATTGCGTTTTCATCAGCTCTCTCGAGCCTTCAGCCAAGTGATCGGTTTCGCGTAGAACCCAATCATAGGGGGTAAGAAATGCCGGAAAATGCTTAAAAATAACCGGCATACAGGTATCAAAAAAAGACCGTAAAGCCGGATCGGGGATTTCTAGACCATTAATGTAAGATTCTGCGAAAGCCATTTGAACCAAATTGGCTACTTTAATAAACTCACGAGTAACTTGGTATGCCCAAGGTATTTTGGTATTAATATCACCAACAATCGGAATGTAACTTTGAATACTGTGATTACTTGACAGAGAAGTCATTAGTTTATTCTCCAGTTTCTAGTTAACGAAAAGAGTAAGTAAATCTCTCTATTATCAATCCGAAGCAAAGAAATTAACTTTCGTCTATTTTAGCAAATCAACAAAGATATCTAGATAAATTAAATTTATCTGAAAGAAAATTAATAATTGACACAAATGTTTTCATTTATTGTATGAAAAATTAATTTTTCTAATCCAACTAGTAGTAGAAACCAAACCTGGATTGGCAGCCTGTAGCAATTCACCATCTGTAGGCACTTTGATATTGGAAGCCAATCCCAGTTTTTCTAATAGCTGGATAAAAGAATAGGTAGGATCGATTAGTCGCACAACCTGACCAGAGCGAATAGAAAAACCATGGCGAGCTGACCATTGAAAAGCATGGTGCATGTTGTGCCAACCTTCACCTAAAGTAAGCAACGCTACAAACCAGTTGTTGCGACTATAGTCCTTAGTAGTAAAGGGCTGCTCGCCAGCTAAATGGGCGAGAGAGTTGACGGTAGCCACTCCATGAAAGAGCAATACAGTACTCAGGCAGCAAGCACCCAAACCTTCTAGGCCACCAATCTGAAATGATATTAAGTTCAGCAAGATAAGGGGCAAAAAATGAAAGCGATCAATTATCTTCAATCCCAAATCAGCCTCGACATCAGCAGGCAAGCTGGGTGGCAAAAAGTTTTTTCTAGATAACAGCCAGCCTCCTTGTGACCACAAAAAGCCAGGAATGCCGACAAAAGGCATATGCGGAGAATGGCTATCACCCTTCTGGTCAGAAGAAAGATGATGACCTTCCATGTGATGACCTTTCCACCAGTTAGGTCCCATTTGTCCCGCAGAACAGGCGATTAAGCTACCCACCCATCGAATGATTGCGGGTGCTTGATAAGATTTATGAATAATCAGCCGGTGATAGATAGCTGTAATACCTAACATTCTGATCAAATACAGAAAGATAACCCACAGCACGGCTGGCCCAGACAAGCCTGTAAAGAAAGGGATAATAGCTCCTACATGGCTAGCTATGATTAACAACGGCCCTAGCCAATAGCCAAGGACTAACATAATTGGATATTTTTTCATGAAGATTGATCGCAACAGTTGAAGGCTCTCTAGTGATGATCGAGATTGGGAGATTAGCAGCCGCCCATCACACTACTGCCAGCGGAAATGCTGTTTACAGGCACGATGTCTATTATCAATTGGTTGACCCAGTTTTTACAATCAACCTAACGGCTTATCATGCCGATTTGTGATCAAGAACGGACTATCGCATCACATCCACTGGAGCCACTGGACCGATCCAGACTGCTAAAGCTGCTGCTCTTTGATAGACCAACCTCTTGCTCCCGCATTATCCAGAAAGGTTTCATTTGCTTCCCTTTAAGCAGGTGTGGCAGATCATGCTAGAGACTCCACGGCACTCTCAAAATCAGGAAACCTTTATGACATGGTCTGGCGATCAGTCTATACCGTGCCCTCTTCTGGGGCAGATTTGCCTTAAGCCCCAAAGCAGTATGGACTAGGACGACCTAGCCAAAGTGTGTTTTATCTGGATGAGCTAGGACTGTTATCATCAGAGACACGAATACATACTGCTTTTCGAGGATCATCTCTTGCGCGATCGCTACCACACGCTCCTAACCGAACTCGTTCAAAAAGTGCTCAAGGGGCAGCTTCCTTCTAAGGAACAGGTTTATCGTGAGCTGGTGCAGGATCTAGAACCCGATTCGGCAGAAATTCTGGAGCAGTGCCTACAAGAACAGTTAGCTACCACGCAGTTAGCCGTCACCAACGCCATAGACGAACTCAAGCAGGCTAAAGCTACCCGCAGCTTAAGGGCACTCAAGACCATTCAGGGTGAGTGGGAGCGGTATCAAAAAGATCAGGGGGCGAGTAATGCGATCGCCGCTGCAACCCAAGTCATCCTGAGATCTCAACCCGACCAGTATTTCACCGCCTGGGTAAGTGTATTAGATGCAAACCAGGCACAGCCTCTAACCTTAGAGCAGCTCAAGCAGTTGGCAGGTACGCTCAATCAAACCGTCTCTATGATGGGTTCTTCTAACGAGGATCTTCAGGAAGTGATTACGGGCATTCGAGCAGGATTGGCCTCTTGGAAAGCGTTGGAGCCTCACTTAGTGAGCTGGATGTACGAGCAAAGCCAAAGCACTTTGGGGTTTGAAGGTACCCCTGGTCAGCGGGGGCCGTGGCAGCTTTGGTCACAGCAGATGAGCCGTCCGCTGCTCAGGTCGCTATTTCAGGGGTTGGCCTTAAACCAGCCCATTGCCGATAGCCTTGGTAACGCAGACAATACGCTGCAAGACTGGGTAGATCTTGCCCTTACGCTTCAGTTGACCCAGCGCGGTCTGGTGACTTGGTTTGAGCAACAGCCCTACGATTCTAAATGGGGCACCCAGCAAACCATCGCCACGTTTCTTTCTTTTGCGGTGCTTTGGGGACAGCTTTCTGCTGGCATTGGACAGGCCGCTACGCTCAATATTCACAACCGCGAACCGCTGAGTCAAGGTTGCTTTCAGATGGCGCTGCAAACCCTGCGCGCTTTTACCCAGCGTCCTTACTTTCCGCTGTACGGCGGGGTGTTTGCGCTGCTGTCAGGCCGTCACCTTCAAGATGCGCTCACTTATCTCGATGAACCCCTTCGGCAGGCTGAAGGCACTCAAGAAAAGGCGCGAATGCTGACGCTGTTGGGCTATTCGCAGCGAGCCATGGGGCAGGTTGAGCGATCGCTTTCGTTCCATCAGCAGGCGCTTGAAATTGCCCAAGCGGCTAACGACACCCCCTGCGAAATTGCTAACCTCAACCACATTAGCCGCACGTTTATTGCTCAAAAGCGGTACGCCAACTCAACGAGCTACGCCCAGCGGGCGTTAATTTTGGCAAGGCAGCGGGGAGATCGCCTGGGTGAAGCCAATGCCCTAACAAACTTAGGCTATGCCCAAATTGTGACGGCACAGCAGATTGAGCGATTGATACCGGAAGCCTCTGAGGTGGCGATTGGGTATCTCAAAGAAGGGCTGAGACTGTCAGAAAAGCTGGGCGATCGCCAAAGTCAAGCGCTGTGCTGCAATAGCTTGGGCATCGCCTATGGCCTACTTGAGCAGCATGATGAAGCGATCATGTATCTTCAGCAGGGGCTACAGGCGGCTCAGCGCTCCGGTGATTTGTATCTGCAAGGGCTGAACTGGTCTTACCTAGCCGAAAGCTACTATCGTCTGGGCGATTACCCCCAGGCCGTTGGCGCAGGGCTACTAAGCTTATATGGCCTAGAACAAATTCAGGCACCTGAGCAAAGTCAGCCAATGGGTCTGCTGCGCGTCATTAGAGGACGGATTGGGGCAGAAGCGTTTGATACGGCAGCACGGCAATGTCGGCCTGGGGTGCTGCCTTTAATTGGCGTAGACGGATTTGACCATGCACTCCACCTTCTCAACGCTTCTTCTCAGGATTAAGTTATGTGGCTCTCAATCATCCGCTGCAGCTGACTTATTGTGCTAATCGCTAACAACGCCAAGACTTGTTTAGCCGTCAGTTTCAACGTTGGGAAGGTGGGAGAGATAATCGTCTCCTCCTGGCGGAAGGAGGGGTTAGAGAAAGTTTCAACTGTATGGTCTAAATTCTGCCACAATCACCAAGATTTGCAAAATATTGCCGCCATCTTAAACAATGGGTGATTGCAATCACCCATACACCGTGATCACTGTCACAGCAAGCCTTGAGTGCAGTTGCCATACTACAAATGACTCAAGAAACTGAGTCATCAATGGGGAACACACAATAGACCGACAGACTTGGTTAGTTTGTCGGTTTTTTTTGCGATTCAGCTTACCAAAGCGTTCGCCGGATATTAGCGCATTGCGCCCATCGTATGTTTCCAGCACAGCTCCTTGCGAAGGATGTCTAGAGCACGGCGATCGCCTCCTTCAAACAGCGGACTCACCTTTGCTAACACCTGCTCAGTCAACTGAGACGCAAACACACCGCCACACCCCAAGAGGTGAGAGTAATAGCAAAACTGGCTCTGCTGATCTTGGTTGCGGTGAAACGAATGAATCTCGACATCCGTCATGCAAAAGACAGGCGTATTAACAGGCACCACCACCCTAGGGATGCCCTGACAGCCATAAGCCAGTTCACCTTGATTTTCAAGGGTTCCAATCAAAACCGTCCACAGCAGCGTCCGCGTTTCACAAATTAGGTCTGGGGTAAAAAATGGGTCAGGTTGGCTGACAAGGCGTGGCCCTGTGTTGAGATAGGCTGGATTAAAAAGCTGAGAGTTATAAATGAGACCAATCGCCCAGTGGCGCGCTGTAGTTTCGAGCTTTACAAAAGAGCCAAAGCCGTATTCATCGGGCAGCGGCGGGCTAGACACCTCCATCGAATCGTCAAGCTGAACAATGTAGTCGCAGTGAGAGTTAGATTTGACAACGTTTCCAAGCTTCATTACGGGTAGAAGCCCTATGCGGGACGATACAGCTGGTAACAGCATACTACCCTTGATACTTAACCTTGCTTCAGGTCGGTGGCGAGAGAGTACCCTCTACTTGGTCTACATCAGCGACATTTAAGAACTGAGCGATCGCAAAAAAGGCTGAGTACTCCTCAGCCCCTTAAGCATGTGACCAGACTTCATGCGCCTACGCGTTAGGGTCGCCAAGCCCAGGCGTTTCAGATTTTTCGATTTTGGGGATAAATTCAGGACGATCTTTATCTTCCCAACCTGCGGGACGCTTGGAGTTGTACCACGCCAGTGAACCAAGACCTACGGCAGCCGCAAACCCAACCACCATTACAATGGGCAGTAGGACAGAACCAAACTGAGTACTTGCCTGTGACGCGGCTTCTAGCGTTTTGCCGCCTTCAACTATCAGTAGATTTAGCATTAGAGATTCTCCTTAAAGATAATGGTGCTGCTGAGGATAGTCGCTGCTCTATACGCCAACGGCAGCTTTTTCAGTGAGGCTAGGCGCATGACCGTTAGACTGAACCGCCTCCCCTTCAATGAAAGAGCGCAACATCCACGCCATTGCCTCATGCTGCTCCATGAGTCCAGTCAGAAAATCTGCGGTTCCGTCATCTTCAAAGGTTTCGCTACACTGTGCGACATGTTTACGGAGGTTACGAATGATGGTTTCGTGATCTTTGACCAAGCGAGACACCATTTCCGTTGCATTGGGAATATCGCCAGAATGCTCTTTAATAGACGCCAGATTCAAAAATCCTTCCATTGTGCCCACGGGATATCCACCTAACATCCGCACTCGTTCGGCACAAGCATCAATAGTTAGCGTCAGCGTCTCGTACTGCTCTTCCCAAAGCTGATGCAGCGTCCGAAACTGAGGACCAACTACATCCCAATGGTACTTTTTGGTTTTAACTAGAACCAGGTATAAGTCTGATAAATCTTGATTCAGCAGGGTAATAACACCTTCTCTCTGCTGATCGGTCAAGCCAATATTAATACTATGCACTTGCACTACCCTCTAAGTCTGGAGACAAATTTGAACTACCAAACAGTTCACCAAATTAAGGGGTTAGCCCACATCAATCGAAAGGATAGAGATAAACATAGTGTTTCTCTATCCGATGGCACAAAGCAAAGTATTAGCGCTTGCTCAAAGGGTTATTTAGGAGCGCTAAGACGCTGCAACATTAGCAGAGATTTTGGACGGCGCAAAAATCGTTAGCGCTTTTGGCAATACCCGAAAATGAGCCGGTGTAGAGGTTGTAATTTCGCCATCGGTGTTAATAGATCGTGGTCGTCGTGTCTGCACATGAAATTCTTGCCCTTCCCAAGAATCGCTCCAGGGCGTAGACGCATGATGCCCACGATGCAGCAGTGGAAACAGTGCCAGCATTTGCCACCAATGCTCCAACCCTAAACTATATAAATCTAGGCGCCCATCATTAATGGCAGCATCGGGCGCAACCGCCATACCGCCGCCGTAGAAACGACCATTGCCCACTGCAATCTGAATGGTTTTAATGCAATGGACTTGACCGTCCGCAAGGCGAATTTCGGCATGAAAGAGACGGCTTTTCCATAGCACCTGAAAGGCAGACACCGCATAGGCTAAAACACCCCAGCGCTTTTTCACCTCTTTGGTAAGCTGGCGCGTAATCTTAACGCTCAGGCCAAGGCTGGCAACATTAAAGAAATGCTGTCCGTTGACCCAGCCCACATCAATTTGCTGAGGGTTGCCCGCTGCAATGACCTGACACGCCTGGGCGATATCAATCGGGATTTCTAGGGTTCGCGCTAGATCGTTAGCCGTGCCCAACGGCAACAGCCCTAAAGGGAGTTGGGTATCAATCAGACCTGCGATCGCCGCATTAACAGTCCCATCTCCACCCCCGATGATCACCAGATCCACTTCGTCTCCATAACGTCGGATTACGTCAGAAAGCTGATCGGGTGGCGGCATTTCTTGCTCCAGCAATTCTAGCCCTAGCGATTGAAGCTGCTGACGCACCGTCGTAACTTGCTGCTTCCCTTTACGCGCATGATGATTAATAAGCAGCAATGCTTTTCTCGCCATATCAACAACCAAATTTTGCCTATTTTTTATACTAAAGAGGGATGCACCTGAATAATCTATTGAAAAAATGTACTTTCAAATCTCTATCAATTGATTGATTTATGAACTCAACCTAGACGGTAAAAACAGATATGTACGTTACCAAAAGGAAACATCCTATGAAGGTCAAGCCGTTGGCATTAATTAAAGGACAGCTTCGTCGTTTGCTGACTGTAGGAGCACTTGTTTTATCCTTTATGTCACTCAGCAGCGCCTATGGCTTCAATACACCTGCTGTAGCTGCATCTCTATATAGCTCACCCATTATTGCTGCATCTAGCATGGCAAATCAAGTCAAAGATCAGGTTGACAGTGCAGACCAAGCCATGACGAGTGCTAAAGATAAGCTAGATGAAGCTGGCAAAAAGACCAGTAAGAACGCTAAAGATATTGCAGAAAAGGCAAAAGGCAAGGCTCAAAAAGATATCGCTAAAACCAAGTCTGCTGCCAAGGACGCCCAGGCCGCCGCAGGCACTAAAGCCAAACGTGACATTGCCAAAACGCAAGAAGCCGCTGAGAAAACCAAGGCAACCGTTGTAAGCCGTGCCAAGCAGGATGCAGACAAAGCTGATAATGCCTTTGAAAAAGCGAGCAATAAGGCTGAAGAATTTGCGTCTAATGCTTTAGATGCTGCCAAAAATCTGATTGGTCAATAGTTTATACCAGTCGCTTTAGACGCTTACTAAAGTATCTAAAGCAATAATTTTCTAGTTTTTTACGACAAGTCTAATCCATTTTCTGGAGACATTGAATATGAAATCTTCCATCGTTGAAAAATTCAAACTTCGTCCTGTTCACTTCGTTGTGACCTTATTTGCTAGCGCGTTCCTGTTTTTCTCTACCAACGTGCCAGCATTTGCCTTTGGCGCGGCTTCGAGTAGTCCTACCGATGGCACTGTGCAGCTTGATAAAATTGAACAACGCGCTCAAGACGTTGCAGAATCAAAAGTTGCGCCTGGTTCTATAGAAGAGGCCGCAGAACGCGCTAAAGGAGGCATCAATGAAGTTCAGGGTGCGGCAGATAAGAACCAAATGAGCCGTCCCAGCAATTCTCAAAATGCAACCACTGTGAAGGACCAAATTGGTAATGCATTAAAGAAGGCGACGAAGTAGACGGCAAATTAAAGGCATTCTGATTCTATTGACTTCTATACCGTAGATTTTTGCGGTTAGCGATAGATTCTCTGTATCCTACAAAAAGCAGTTTAGTCATGATAGACATTGATTTATCCGGCCTAGACTGCTTTTTAGATTGTGAACCAAGCTTAAACGATGGTTTAAGAAAGCTCTTTCTCAATCGAAAGCGGCACATCTTTGAGATTAGTCAACTCAACCAGTTCTCGTTCTTTCGTCTTAATTTTAAGTGGAATGCTGAGTGGCTCAGGCTGCTCTAGCCAACAGCTTGCAATCGGCAGCGTCTGATCTAAATCTTCTAGCGGCCTAGGAATCACCATCACGGCATTCAGCTCACCAATGCGTTCAGCCTCATGCATCCCCGCTTCGATCGCCATCGCTACATTGGCAACCGACCCGCGAATAATGACGGTACATAGCCCTGCCCCAATGGTTTCATAGGCCGAAAGCTGCACCTCAGCAGATTTCAGCATCATGTCCGCTGCCCCTACCATTGCAGGGAATCCGCGCGTTTCGAGTAGGCCAATCGCCAGATTGCTGAGCTTACTCACGCCGCCATTTTGAGCCAACTGCATCATCCGAGCGCTGATGGGCAACACCGCCTCTAGATTGGGCAACGGTCTTGCTAAGGTGAGGCTAGAAACATACTGACCAAACTTTCTGGCCGTTTCTTCGCCGACCTGTACTGCCAGACGCACATCAGCAATGCCACCCCGCACGATCGCCGTACAAAAGCCGCTCCCCGTCTTTTCATAGCCGACCAGCGTTACGCCAGCAGACTTGAGCATCATGTCTGCGGTACCCACAATAGCAGGGAAGCTTTGGGTAGAAACTAAGCCCAGCGCAGTTTCCCGAAGGGGATTGCGAGGTGTTCGGGCTGCTCGCATTGGCGACCTCAATCGTTATGTCTCCTCTATACTTTAGCGGCACATCTCTAAAACTGAATCCTCAAGAATCGGGAGATGGCGACACTGAACGGCTTCGATTTGGCAAAAGCGTAGACAGCAAATCATGAACGTAGGCTTGCCCATGCACGACGTTAGGGGTTTTCTCTACAGCCTTTTCTGTTTCGTCTGTGCCAGCATTGCTTTGCGTCGTTTGGCTTAAGCTAACTTTGGGACTGTCCGGGTACTTGAAAGGGTTGGAGCCAAGGTGTGAGCTTTCTGGATACTTAAAGGAATTAAAACTACTACTCTCATTTGCTGCCGGCGGCGCAGAGAAATTGACAGGTTCTGGTTCGGACTGGGCAGCCCCCCAAGGGTCGGGTAACGGATCTAAGGCTTGTGGTTCTGGGGCTTGTGGTTCTGGTATCGCTTTAGCAACAACGATGGGTTGGGGCAGTTCCTCCACTTCAGGCTGGGTCTGACGGCTGCTATCGCCCAATACAGAACCTGACGGAACCAATGCCTTTGCCTCTACCGAAGTATTGAGCAGCGTACATTGTGATCCAATACAGGCACTGGAGCCAATGATGCCAGCGCCAACTATCAGCACCCCTGCGCCTAAGCTTGCGCCTTCCTGAATCTCTAAAATTCCGTCGCAAGCATGCAAAACAGCGCCCATGCCAATGCAAACCCCTGCCGCAATGATAATGCTGCTGCCTGGAGCTGCCTGGAGGAGAACACCTGGGGCGATCGCCGCGTTCGGATGAATGGTGACATCACCACTGATGTAAACCTGAGAATCATGCATGGCCTGAAGCGGCGGCAAATACACAGATATCAAAACCTCTAAAAAGACTAGTCCTAAACCAAGGCACTACGCCCGATCCGGTTCAGAAAACAGCTTAAAAATTATGGTGCACTTTAACGGATGGTGCAATTCGTAAACAAATCACTGAAGCGAAAATTACACAGCATCTATGGAGAAAGGGAGTGCGAGTAAAGCAGCAAGATAAGCACCGCTTTCTAGAGCAGAATTACCCGCCCCCCATCCTATTAACAGATCAGCTAGGGCGCTGAATCATAGCCTCAAGAACCCGTCGCTTTGCCTTTTTGTCAATCCCAATCACGCGGACATACTCACCCGCATGTTCAGAAATGCAAGATTCAAGGGCGCGGAACACTTCCGCCTCACGGGTTGTCGAGATGGGCGCACAGCTATGCCAAGCATTGGCGCGGAAGCGGCGCTTATCGGCATGTTCGGTGGCAATTTGGTGCCCTTGAGCCAACAGTTGACGCACCTGACTCACCACCTCTGAAGCCAGCGGCCCTCCAGAACCAGATCGGGCTGCGGGTGCAGAGGATGAATGCGCTGAAGCCGCTGGCGCTGAATAAGAGGCAGGAGCTGCCTTGGTGCCGTTGCTCTTGCCATCGGGTCGCTGCACCACCAGTTCCAAGACGCGACGCTTTGCCTTAGCATCAATGCCCACAAGCCGCACGTATTCGCCAGGGTGTTGAGCAATAATGGCGTTGATTTCAGCAATAGCGTCACTGTCTCGACGCGCCGTCACAGACTTGCCGCTTGTCCAGGCACTCGCGCGGAATCGTCGCTTATCGGCATGTTCTGTCCCGATCTGAAAGCCCTGAGCCAACAGGCTATGAACATGGCCTGCAACATCAGAACCCACCGCAGCACTTGTGCCGCCATGAGAATTCGCAGAAGGGGAATAGCCTGAGCTGCTGTGGCTGCTACTGCTAGCGACTGACGATGTGCCGCTGCCCCCATTGCTGCCGTCAGCACGCTGCACCACTAATTCCAAAACGCGACGCTTTGCCTTGGGGTCAATGCCCACAAGCCGCACGTATTCGCCAGGGTGTTGAGCAATAATGGCGTTGATTTCAGAAACAGCGTCACTATCTCGGCGAGCCGTTACAGACTTGCCGCTTGTCCACGCACCAGCACGGAATCGACGCTTATCCGCGTATTCTGTCCCAATGTGGTAGCCCTGAGACAGGAGGTGACGGACATGTCCCACAACATCAGCGCCTGCGGGTGCAGCGCTTTGATGACCTTGATCTGCCTTTGGAGCCGATGCGGCAGAGCTAGCAACCCGACGAGGAGATGGGGCGATGCCGCTCTTGCCATCCGGTCTCTGAATCACCAGTTCGGCAACGCGACGTTTTGCCTTGGTGTCGATGCCCACAATGCGAACATAATCCCCTGCATGTTCTGCCATGCAGGCTTCTAATGCTGCCAATACCTCTGGCTCGCGGCTGGCTGAAATGGGCTTACAGCTCGTCCAGGCGCTGGCGCGAAATCGGCGTTGGTCGGCGTGTTCTGTGCCAATGCGATAGCCCTGAATAAGGAGTTGTCGCACCTGTTCTACGGCATCAGCACTGAGATAATTACTTCCTATTGCCACGGCGGCAGATCCTCCATTAACGTGAGTTCCATTTCCAGCAGCCTCATTCCGAATCGGGACTGGTTTAGCGGTGCCTTTTTCAGCAGGCGCTTCCCGAATTGGTCTGATGCACTCAATATCGTCGGCGCAGCGGTAGCCCGAGCGCAAAGACTGATTAATGCCAATCACATGACTGGCAAACGCTACATCAGCAGCCTGGACGTTGGGCAGACGATCTGCCTGCTGCTGTGTAGTAATAACTGCCCCAGAGGGCACGTACTTACCTGGCGGAATTTCTACATCCTGAATCAGAGCGTGCATCATCACAATGCAGCCCTTATTGACCCGTGCGTTAAAAACCGTCGAGCGAAACCCAATAAAACAGTTATCACCCACATAGGCTGGCCCATGAATGAGCGCCATGTGAGTAATGGAGGTGCTACCGCCAACCCAAACTGAATAGTCTTTTCCATCGTCCCCGATGACGCGACCTTGCTCTAGCCCGTGAATGACCACTCCATCCTGGATGTTGGTTCGTGCGCCAATAGAGAAGGGAGTCCCTTCGTCGGCACGAATTGAGGTTCCAGGGGCAATCATGACGTTTTCGCCAATACGCACGTCGCCAATGACGTTGATATCGGAATAGACGTAGGCCGAGGAGTGGATTTTAGGTTTAGATAAGCTCTTAGACCAAGGTGTCGGGGGAGCCGCAAGGCCACGGACAACCATGAATAATCTCCTGACTGAATATTAAAACTCAGTTTGTAGTGGGAATTGACTGCTTACGCAGGAAACTACGTGTTAAAGCACCCAAAAAGGCCATCTTAAAGATGGCAAGGCTGGGTCAAAACGAAGCAAAGGCTAGTACTGGTCTTTTTTGCTGTAGAGCTGACGATTATCGAGACTAACGGTGTCAATGATGCCAACCACTAAAGCGTCTAAAGGTCGCTTTTCGTAACCTGGGAGCTGGCGCGCTGCGCTACCGCGACTCACCAAAACCCATTCATTAACACCTGCCCCAACGCAATCAGCCGCAACTTCATATTTTGGAAGAAGCTGACCTTCTTCATCAATGAGCTGCACCAGTATAAATTTAACGCCCATGAGGCTTGGTTCTTTTTGGGTACTTACAACAGTGCCGCGAACCTGAGCAATTTGCATGGAGGGTTATGGTCTGCCAATTGGGCGAATGCCGCTGACGCTTTCGCGGAACTGCTCAACATCTTCGGTGTAGCGGATGGGCAGTACGTACTCTAGGTTTTCGTGGGGGCGCGCAATGATGTGGGTAGACAATACTTGCCCACCATTGACGCGGCGCACGTTGTCGATTCCGGCAGCAACGGAAGCCTGGACTTCAGAAACGTCTCCCCGCACGATGACGGTGACGCGACCACTCCCAATTTTTTCGTAGCCGACCAGCGTGACGCGGGCGGCTTTTACCATTGCATCGGCTGCTTCTACAACAGCGGGAAACCCTAGGGTTTCAATCATGCCAACTGCGATCGCCATAACATTATTCTCCAAAAATTAAAAAGATAAACTTTGAAAACCTAGCCATCCAGAACCTAGGTTCTAAACTGCTCAACGTCTTCGGTGTAGCGGATAGGCAGCACATACTCTAGGTTTTCGTGAGGGCGCGCAATGATGTGCGTTGAAAGCACTTCTCCACCATTGACCCGCTTTGCAGACTCAACACCTGCGGCAACAGAAGCCTGAACCTCAGACACATCCCCTCGCACGATCACGGTGACGCGACCACTGCCGATCTTTTCGTAGCCCACCAGCGTCACCCGCGCTGCCTTAACCATTGCGTCCGCTGCTTCTACAACAGCAGGAAAGCCTTTGGTCTCAATCATTCCAACCGCAATCGGCATAACACTCTCCTAACGTAATTCCTAACGTAAAATTGATCGCTTCACCTTTGTTCAGGACTGAAGGAGCCACCCTTAGCTCGTTGTTGCACGAGGATACTCATCGTTCTATGTCATAAAGGCTTTCAGGCTTATGAAACTAAGAATAGAGTTGCTGTGCTCCTTTTGACAATATAAGTTTCAATGATAGTTTCAAATTTAAGACATTAGCTCAGCTAATAGTCTCTTCGTGAGAGACTTGCCCCAAACTCAGTCCATTGAAACCGCTACGGAAACCGCGAGTGCCCCTTTATAAAAATATTATTAAACGGGTCTCATAAGTAAGAATCAGAGAAACGATTGATCATTTTTTATAACGCGGCTCTTTTCTTGCGCATCGTTGAGGTCTAAGCTGAGGTTTAATCATTTGACCTGAGACGATCAAAAATAAGGCTCTAAAAAATGCGCCTTTTTGCTGAAGCGTTTGCTCAGCATGACGTCTAGCGATCAAACCTTTGCGTGGCGGCAAAGAATATTGTGATTCCGTTGATGGGGCAGCCATCAATTTCGAGGTGCTTTCAATAAAGCTCGTGAGCTGTTGTACCTACGACTGATACAGCAATGAGTGCCTTAAAATTGGAATTAAGTTTTGTAAATAACTCGGTTAGGGCGGCGATCGCAATGGAACATTCCCATGAATGACATTCTGGTGCAAACAAGCTGGTGGGTGCCCTGCTATGGGCTATTGGGGGCGTTGTTGACCCTGCCGTGGTCGATGGGCTTGGTAAAGCGTTCAGGGCCTCGTCCTGCGGCCTATTTCAACATTTTGATGACGGTAGTGTCACTGGTTCACGGCACCTTGGCGTTTCGAGCAACTTGGCATCAGGAGCCAGTGCAGCTTGTCTTTCACTGGCTTACAGTGGCCGACTTTGACCTAACGTTTTTGGTCGAAATTTCTTCGACAACGATGGGCGTGATGGAGCTGGTGACAAGCCTCAGTTTTTTGGCTCAGATCTTTGCCCTAGGCTACATGGAAAAAGACTTTGCCTTAGCGCGGTTCTTTGGGCTGATGGGCTTTTTTGAGGCGGCAATGAGCGGCCTTGCCATTAGCAATTCGCTGTTTTTAAGCTACGCCCTGTTAGAGATGCTGACGCTCTCAACCTACCTATTGGTGGGCTTTTGGTATGCCCAGCCTCTGGTTGTGACCGCCGCACGGGATGCGTTTTTGACTAAGCGGGTGGGCGATATTTTGCTGCTGATGGGGGTGGTTACGCTCTCTGTGCTGGCAGGAAGCCTAAATTTTCCGGATCTGTATGACTGGGCAGAGACAGCAACGTTAACCCCCTGGGTTGCCACACTTTTAGGGCTGGCATTGATTGCAGGACCTTCGGGCAAATGTGCGCAGTTTCCGTTTCACCTTTGGTTAGATGAGGCGATGGAGGGACCTAACCCTGCCTCAATTTTGCGAAATTCTGTAGTGGTGTCGTCGGGTGCCTATTTTTTAATTAAGCTCCAGCCGATTTTAAACCTATCGCCCGTAGCGTTGACGACGCTGGTGGTGATTGGCAGCATTACCGCCATTGGTGAATCTCTAGTGGCGATCGCCCAAATTGATATCAAGCGCGCACTCTCTCACTCCACCAGTGCCTACTTGGGGCTGGTGTTTATTGCCGTGGGAATGCAGTGGACGAACGTGGCTTTTTTGCTGCTGTTCACCCATGCGATCGCCAAAGCCTTAATTTTTATGAGCGTGGGGGGACTCATCATCACCACCAACACGCAGGATCTGACGGAGTACGGCGGGCTGTGGTCACGGATGCCTGCCACCACAACCTCTTTTGTGGTGGGGGCTTCGGCACTGGTCGGGCTGTTTCCACTGGGCTGTTTTTGGGCTTTTGAGCGCGGGTTAGATATCTACTGGTACGACCAACCGCTGCTGGCGGCGATTGTGTTGACGGTCAATCTGCTGACTGCCATTAACCTCACGCGGATTTTTCGACTGGTCTTTTTGGGGGCATCCCAACCCAAAACGCGGCGTGCCCCGGAAGTGCCTTGGCCTATGGCAGTGCCAATGGTGTCTATGATTATCGTGACGCTTTTGTCCCCTTTGATGATGATGCGTTTATCGCTGCTGCCCAACCTTGCCTACATCAACAAAAGTGCGGCGGCGGCACTAGTGCTGTCTGGCATTATTGGCTGTAGCATTGGTGCAACCCTAAATCTGAATCGATCAATGGCGCGACCCATCCAAAAGCCGCTGCGGGTTCTGCAAGATATTTTGGCCTACGATTTTTATATTGATCGGCTGTATCGCGTCACGGTGGTGTTTGTGGTGGCGTCTCTGTCGCAGATTACCGCCTGGATTGATCGCTATATCGTAGATGGCCTCGTCAACGCCATTGGGCTGGCTTCGGTGCTGGGTGGAGAAAGTTTGAAATACAGCGCTTCGGGACAGTCTCAGTTTTATATGCTGACCATTTTGCTGGGCGTCGGCATTTTGGGGCTGTTATTCACCTGGACTTTGTGGTAGAGGAAAACAAATGCTAAGCATACTCCTTTGGATTCCGCTGATAGGGGCGATCGCCATTGTGGTGTGGCCTAACTTTCAGTCTGGACGGCAGGTGAAGCAATTCAGTTTAGCTGTGTCTGTGCTGGCGCTGGTGTGGACGGCTGTGATTGGGTCGCAGTTTGATATTGCGATCGCCGGATCTCAGTTTCAAGAAACCATCCCGTGGCTGGATAGTTTAGGGCTGCGGTACCAGGTGGGCATTGATGGCCTTTCCTTTCCTCTCGTTGCCCTCAATAGCCTTTTGACCTGCATTGCCCTCTACAGCACAGATGATGAAATCGAGCGTCCACGATTTTACTACAGCCTCATGCTGCTGCTGAATTTTGGCGTAGTGGGCGCGTTTTTAGCAGAAAATATGCTGCTATTTTTCCTGTTTTATGAGATTGAGCTGATTCCTTTGTACCTGCTGATTGGAATCTGGGGCGGGGCACGGCGCGGGTATGCCGCAACTAAGTTTTTGATCTACACCGCCGTTTCTGGCATCGCTATCTTAGGCAGCTTTTTGGGTTTGGTTTGGCTGAGCGGAGCCGATAGTTTTGCCTACCAGCCCGATCTAGCTCATTCTCTCTCGCTAACGCAGCAGGTACTGTTATTGGGTGGGCTACTTCTGGGCTTTGGCATCAAAATTCCCATCGTTCCTCTGCATACCTGGCTACCCGACGCCCATGTTGAGGCATCTACACCTGTCTCTGTTTTGCTGGCTGGGGTATTGCTAAAGCTTGGCACCTATGGTCTGCTGAGGTTTGGAGTGGGTTTATTTCCTGAAGCGTGGTCTGTACTGGCACCCTGGCTGGCGTCTTGGGCGGTGGTGAGCGTGCTGTATGGGGCATTTACGGCGATCGCCCAAACTGACATGAAAAAGATGGTGGCCTTCAGTTCTGTCGGGCACATGGGCTTTATTTTACTGGCTGCCGCTGCTGCAACTCCCCTTAGCCTGGTTGCTGTTGAACTGCAAATGGTCAGCCACGGCCTCATTTCAGCACTGCTATTTTTGTTGGTTGGCGTTGTCTACAAAAAGACCGGAACCCGCGACCTCACAATTTTAAGAGGATTGCTCAACCCAGAACGGGGGTTACCCGTCATCGGCAGTCTCATGGTGCTGGGCGTGATGGCAAGTGCAGGAATTCCTGGCATGGTTGGGTTTATCTCTGAATTTTTAGTATTTCGCGCTAGCTTTACAGCATTTCCGGTGCAGACACTGCTGTGCATGGTAGGGACGGGGCTAACCGCCGTTTACTTTCTGCTGCTGGTCAACCAGGCATTCTTTGGTCGCCTTGCCACCCGTGCCGATGATAAGGTAGTAACATTGCCACCTGTGGCTTGGAGCGATCGCTATCCTGGTATTCTCCTTGCACTTTTAGTCGTTTTGTTTGGACTCCAGCCCAGTTGGATAACAGGTTGGACAGAAGCCAGTATTACCCAATTAGCGAAAACTGCTGCGCCTCCTATCGCGGTGCTTGCCCAACGTGCTGATGTCTTAGGTCAATCTTCAGAGTAAAAATCTTGTCCCCCTTCTCCTGCTGGGGGAAGGGGCTAGGGGATAAGGGAGTGCAAAGCGCACGGCATTTAATCAATGTTCCAAGTTATTTAATTCATGATCCTTAGCAAGCCTTGCTAAAGTAGCGCTGATTTTTTTGCGGAAGTCATTTCATGTCCAACACCCCTCAGCTCAAATCAAAGCATCCCTACGCCGAGTATATCGAACGGATCCAGCAGGGAAAAACCCTCCTGCCCGATACGCCAGAGAACGTTTTGGAGGTTGTAGGCGTCCTCAAAAGCTATGGCGTTGTGATGGACGCCTACTACAAAAATTTGATTTACATAGCCGAAGGGCAATTCCTAGAACTTTTTCCGTTTTTTAAATACTTTGACGGAAAAGTCACGATCGCCAAGCTAATGCGCCATTTGTGGCATGACCGCATTAACTTTGAATACGCCGAATACTGCATGAAGGTAATGCAGTGGCACGGCGGTGGCGGACTCGATGCGTATCTAGATTCCGATACGTTTCGCAAATGTGCCCAAAAAGCCATTGATGCTAAAACGCGCGGCAACTTTTTTATTCGTGGACTCAACAAAGCCTTTCCTGAGTTTTTGCTAGAGCAGGTGCGGCAGTCGGTTTACTACAGCGTTTTAGGCCAGTTTTGGGATGTTATGTGTGAGATTTTTCTCACGCTATCGGACTTGTACGATCAGGGCAAAATTACGACGGTTTCTCAAATTGTTGAGCATGTTAAAGCTGGCCTGGTTGCGGCAGCAAGTAAACCCATCGTCTATGCCGTCGAGATTGGGGGGCAACGCTACAACATTATTCCTAAGTCGGCAAAGCTAACTTTTTTAGCAGATGCGGCAATTCCCTATGTGGAAACTATCTTTTTTAGAGGAACGCCCTTTTTGGGCACAGTTTCTTACAACGCCCAAGCACAGCAGATTCCCTTTGACCAAGGCCGTTTTGCCTACGGTGCCCTTTATGCAGACCCACTCCCGATTGGTGGTGCTGGCATTCCCCCCACGCTGCTCATGCAGGACATGCGCCACTACATTCCAGACTATTTGCATCAGGTGTACCAACAAACCATCCGTAAAGAAGATGACCTACTGATCAAACTGTGCGAAAGTTTTCAGAAGTCGATGTTTTGCGTCACAAACGCAACCATTGTGGGTCTAATGCCTCATCCCATCGACACCCATGACCCCAAAGAACAAAAAACGAACCAGATTTACCTCCAAGGCTGGATGGATCGGCTGCGATCATCACAGCTAGAATCTGTTCAAATTGGGTCTGCTTCATAGAGGCAAGATTAGCAGTATGTCGAGCGACGACACCATCCTAAGGTTTAATGAAGGTTAGAGGCTCTCAAAGACTTGGATTGAAGCAAGTTGAGATCAGCCAAATGTTTGCGTAGGGACGAAGGTGTGGCCGTAAATTCATCTACCCGAATAAATAAGGTTTTGGTGGTTCTTAATGGCAAAGGAGGCGTTGGCAAAACCACTACTGCCGTGAGCTTGGCTGCAATCTTATCTGCAACGTACAAAGTTTTACTAGTCGATGCTGACCCTCAGGGTTCTGCCTCTTGGTGGGCAGAGCAGAGTGAAACCAGCTTGGGGTTTGACATTGCGAAGGAAACCAACCCATCACTGCTCAAAGATCTAAAATACGCTAAAACCTATGGCGTTGTGGTGGTTGATACTCCACCAGCGTTGGCTTCTGAAGCTCTTGCAGCGGTCATTCCAGCCGCAGACTACTTGATTTTGCCAACGCCTCCAGCCCCGATGGACTTGGCGGCTTTGGTGCAAACAGTCAGAAGTGCGGTGCTGCCCAGTGGCGTGATGCATCGCGTCTTGCTCACGAAGGTTGATCCGCGCAGTATTAAAGAAGCCCATGATGCGCAAAATACCCTTCGGGAATTAAGTATTCCGGTTTGTACGGCGTTTATTCGGGCTTACAAAGCGCACGAACGGGCTGCGCTAGAAGGCAAGACGATTCTGCAATGGCAGGGACGCAATACTGACCAAGCGGGTTCAGACTACCATCAGGTGGTTGAAGAAATTGAAAAAGACTGGAGGAAAAAATCATGACGCGCCGCAATCTTTCGGATATTTTGCGACAAGAGGTGGAGAAGGAAACGCCGGAGACTTCTGAACCGGAATCTAAGCCTGTCGAGGTTGAAAAGTCAGAAACGGTTGATGCTGCCGCTGCCAGCTCTAGCCGTGCGCGTAAATCTGCCGCTGCCGCGAGCAGCGCCGACTCAGCTAAAGCAAATGATGCGTCTGAGGCAAAGTTTACGGCGCAGATTACTGAATTAAAGGCAGCTTTAGCTCAGGGTGCGGAACATGAAAAAACGCTTCAGTCCGAAATTAAATCCCTTCAGACAGATGTTAAGCGTCAGCAAAAAGAAGTAGGTGGCCTTGAGGCTCAAGTGTCTCGGCTAAAGACGGATCTGACCGAGGCAAAAGATGTGATTTTACAGCTTTCTGAGGAAAATACTCAGATGAGCAAAACGGTAGATGAATTGAAAGCGCCAAAAGCCCAAGCACAGCGCAAAGCACCATTGTCTTTAAGGTCTGTCCCTTCTCATTCTGTGCAGCCTAGCAGCCAGAGCAGCAGTACAAGCAAGCCTAAATCTGTAGATGTAGGCTGGATGGATTGAGCCACCCGCTTAAAAGATCAAGTTCAGCGCAACGTTAGAATTTGGCTTAGAGGAGGTCAACTTTGGCACAGAGAAAGCAGTCGAAGGGAGCCTGTGCCTATTGCAGCAAGGAACTGGCAAAAGGTGCAATGACGAAGCACTTGGGAACCTGCAAGGAAAGATTGGCGGCAATAGCCAAATCCGAAGCAGGCAAAGCAGCCCCAGAAACGCTCTTTCACCTGCGTGTACAGGATGCCTACCGCAACGAATTTTGGCTCGATTTAGAAATGCGCGGTTCTAAGTCTTTGCAGCATTTAGATGAATATTTGCGCGCCATCTGGCTAGAATGCTGTGGTCACATGAGCCAGTTTTCGCTGAGCGGTGGCTTTGCCCAAGCCGTTGGGAAAACCCGAAAAGTTAAGGATGTATTTCAGCTTGGCAGTACGTTGACCCACATTTATGACTTTGGCACGTCTTCAGAAACGATGGTAAAGCTGGTGAGCGTGCGGGAAGGGAAGCCTACGACTTCGAGGGCGATCGTTCTAATGGCACGAAACCTCATGCCGGAAGAAAAATGCATTGAGTGTGGACAACCTGCAACGCATCTATGCATGGAATGTCTATATGAAGATCAAACTTGGGGAACGCTCTGTGATGCTCACACCAAGACTCATCCCCATCACAACTATGATGAACCAATCCCTTTGGTGAATTCGCCACGAATAGGAATGTGCGGGTATGATAGGCCAGCGGAACCGCCTTATTGATAAATGGGAGTAAGCCCACACTGTTCATCACATAAAGCTCTTCAAATCATCCTTTAAAGCTGCACGAGTGGCGGCAGCAAATTCACCTTGGTCGGAAATTGCATCTCTTAAAAAGTGTCTTGCCTCAGCGGCTACAGCTTGCCATTCAGCATCTTCAGGTTTTGTCACCGCGATTGTGATGATATCAAGATGACGTTTCAGGTTCTGAAGATGTCTAAATCGAATATCTAGCAAGATGTCTCGATTTAGATTCAGATTTTCAATCGTTATTTTTCCCTTTGTACTTCCAGGGACTGGATGAGATACTTCACCCCTAAATGCAATGTGTTTGCTAGGGTCTTCAACTCCAGGGTTAACGAACAGGGGTTCTTCGAGGCTAATGTTGTGGCTGTGGGAATGAGCGCGGGTTGTGGGTTTAGTTAGCGGAAATAGGTTTCGCTTTTGTCGTTGGTTGCAGGCGCTGCAACTGAGGTATAAATTGTCCCAAGCGTAGGCAAGCCAGTAGTAGCCAGGACGATTGAGCTTGCCTCCCTTTTTTTGAGTGTAGGCACTTTTGGGGCGAAAGTGTTCTACGTCGCCATCGTCTCCGACAAGGCGCTCACAAAAGCAGCATTTTTTATGCTGGGCAAGCACCAGAGCGGCTTTTACGCTGCGATGCCCATAAATATCGCTGGAGAAGCTGAAGGATTTTTTGCCTTGCTGATAATCAACTGGGGTTTGATGGTATTCATCAATGTGGGAATCTGCTTTGGTTTTCCCGTCTGTGGTTAGCTTTGCAGGTGCAATTTTGGGTTTGTCGATGCGAATCACGGCGTAAACGAGGCTAACTGTTTTCTAGGAGCTTGGCGGCTTTACGGATAATATCCATTGCCCGAATGTCTTCTGGAGATTCTCCGGTTGGCAAACTGCCAATTTGCTTTTCTAGTTTCTTCAGCTCTCGCTCATCTTTGGTAGTTAGCTTAGGTTTTGCTAGAATTTTTCTTCTGCTTTCAATCAGTTTTTCTATATCTGGCGAGTGGGGACTGGGTAAATCAAAGACGCTGGAGAGGACTTGCTCAACACGCCAGTTATCAATAATTTCAGGGTCGTTATCAATGACGACATGATCGCCCTCACGACGCAGCAGCACTATGTTGGCACCTTTTGCCGCCTGAACGACGAGTGGACTATGAGCGGTCACGATGAATTGAGTGTTTGGAAAGCGCTCTGTCAGAAAGCTCATGATGGTGCGCTGCCATTTTGGATGAAGATGGAGATCAATTTCATCTACCAAAACAACGGCGGGTTCAGCTAGTGGGTCTTCACTTTGTGGATAACGCTCTATCAGTCTTGCTGCTAAATCTACCGTCCAGGCAATTACAGTTTTGTACCCAAGACTAAGACTTTTCAAAGGCACCCATCCGTAAGGCGTGAGAAATTCCGCCGCAGGACGAGGATTATTATTGTCGGCAGGCGAAATGCGAATATCGGAAACATAAGGAAGGAGCTGTTTTAAGATATTCTGAATTAGATTAAACCGTTGTTCTAGTCGTGGTTTATTATCAGGCGCAGAGCGCGCAACTGCATAATCTGCTTGAAGCAACCATTCTTCTGCATTAATTAGCACTTCATCATCTGAAAATAAGCTTGCACAACTGTTAGATGATATCGCTTCTGTCAGAGAAGTCTCACTCATTTTACGATTAGCTCCATAGCCATAGCATTTGAGTCCCAAGACCTTATCTAGACATGGCAGTGCTCCACGACTCAATACAGATGCTTTTCTTCTAACATGAAATTCAGTTTGTTTAAATCGAATA
The DNA here is from genome assembly GCA_031422435.1 of Acaryochloridaceae cyanobacterium VAR_48_metabat_390. Taxonomy (GTDB): domain Bacteria; phylum Cyanobacteriota; class Cyanobacteriia; order Thermosynechococcales; family Thermosynechococcaceae; genus JAAURS01. The sequence continues at coordinate 73,549 of JANPLU010000030.1, read as the reverse complement.
GAAGAAGAGCTTTGTAAGTTACTTAGAAGAGAGTCATATAAAAATGAAGCCTTGATTTTTGTAGGAGAAGAACGTGAATATGAAATTTTTTTCCAATAGTTTTCTTCTGCCGAATAAAGCCAAGGGAGTGCTTGTATTATTTCACTTCCACGATGATCTTCTACGGTTCTTGATCTTGGTTCCATCCCTGCCAGACTACGTAGAAGAGTTGTTTTCCCAACACCATTATCACCAAGAATGACTGTCCATTGGGCAGGAAATCCTCTAGCATCAGACAATTCAAGCTTTTGAGGAGTCTTGAAGCAAAGGACGTTCTCTAACTCAAGAGACGAAAAATAGGCAGGCGGATAGTTACTAGATTTACGCTGTTCTGTGCGGCTTATTTCTTGAGACGCTTTGGTCATGGCTTGGTTTTGTCTGTTCTGACACCTTCAAATTACAGTAGCAAGGGTTTAGATACGATCACCCACCTTTACTCATCCAATACCCACATCTCCTTCGTGGCTTCCTCATCAAAAAATCGCTTGGGTCGCACCACCACCACCACACGTCCTAAAATCTTCTCGGTAGGTGCGTCAGCAAACCACTGAACGTCCAGTTCACCGTCTGCCTCTACAACAAAATAGCTCTGGTCATCCCAGTCGCGGTGGGCGCGATCGATGATGATCAACACCTCATCCGAAGCCTGGTCTGGGGGGATAGGGAGGCGATCGCCATCACTCAACACCGCAACCGGATCTTCCGCGCTGGCAATCACCTGCCAGCCTGGTAATGGCACCCATGCGCCTTCTCCAGCAAACTTAACGATGCGGAATGCGCCCTCTTCTTCAATCATAGGGGCAGCCTTCAGCGCCTCTACGGGCAGCGGCAGTTTGCCTAAGAGTGGCACGATACGCGGTAGGTCTAGTTCTGAGTCTGGGCGAGAGAGGGGTAGACGGGGCGAAGTCTGCGCTTTGGTCACGCTAAAGTCTGTGAGCAGCTTTTCAATTTCTTTACGGGCGCTATCGCTGTGGGCAAACTTAAGCCCCTTGGCAATGAGGCGCGATCGCTCCTGAAGGTCTGACTTTTGCTTTGCCTGTACCCAAGTTTGATGGGCAACTGCATCACCAGGGTGATTGGTCGCAAACGCCTCTGGTGGCTTGCGAACTCGAGCAAAGTCTTTGATGGCGCGGGTCAGGTCATGGGCTTCGTCGGAGTCTAGCTTGTGCTGGAAAGCTAGGGCGGCGATCGCAGGTCGTTCGGGCTGAGTAAACACCCGCAGTTCGTAGAGAATATCGCTGCCGCGATGACCAAAATGCTCTAACACCTGAGGGTCTGCATTGAACTGCACCAGCCCTGCGTAGACTTGGGCACCCACCATAACCTGATTTTGCTGAATTGGCTCAAAGCCCGTCTCTTCAAAAATAGCTTGGGGCGAGTGTCCTGCCTTTTGGAGCTGCTGACACGCTTGCCCCCACTCAACCCAGCTTTCCTGCTTACGCCGCAGCATTAAAAATAGGCTCTCAGCATCTATGGAGTCGTCTGCGGGTGGAATAAGCGATTCGGTCATGGTCAAGGCAATGTCTGCACAAGCAGAGTATGTGGAGGATATTGCCTCTAGTTTACAGGGTTGAGTCAGGTGCAGAACAGGGGGATTTCATCAGGGCGGCGATCGGCTCCTAATGACGCGCATCTCAGCAGAAGAGGCTAACGCATAAAATTTCAATCTAAAGAAAATTCCGCCAATTTGTAACACTCCAAGTTTTAGATGGGCAATCTACATAAAGAGACCCGTTCGCCGATCTAAGCAGCATGGTGGTTGAAGCATGGCAGTAATGAACAGAACTCATCAGTTTTCATTTCAGGGTCAAGATCTGTCTCAAAAACTGGTAGCGAATATCCCTCTCAATGCGAGCGGATATTGGCGGCATCAATTTGATCGACTATCGGCTCGTGAAACGACCTTTCACTGGTATTTGGGCGTATCTAACGGACAAATTGTACATTCCGGCAACACGCCCTGGAGTTCATCTGCACTGCTGAGGTTAGTACAGCGCTATATTCCGGAAGCTCGACAAGAGCCAGCTAAAAGCAGCTTTATACTTTTGCAAAAAAAAGTGCGTGACCAAACCATCACGCCAACTAAGCTGCTAAAGCAGATCCGGCAAATGGAAATTGCCGATGAGTCTCAGCTCAACGCAGCTTCACGCCTTAAAATCCTCAATGACTTAGATACTTATTTGCGGATGGGTTCCGGTGATGCAGTATTTGTCCCTGACGCCGAAATGGCTTCTGATAAGCATCAGCTGATGCTGCTTAAGGCTGATGCCCAAGTGATGATGCGCGACGCACTTGAGCGCCAGGTTCTTTGGCAACAGATTAGACAGCAGGTACCGTCGATGAACCTGGTGCCTACGCTTAACGTGGATGTCTTTGAGCAAACTCCACTGCCGCAAATCCAAAAAGATCGGATTCGGATACTGGTGAAATCCGGCAGGTCAATTAATCATATTGCGATTGATCTCGCCAAAGATAGCTTAGAAATTGCCACCATGTTTGCGCGATTAGTCAGAGCAGGATTGGTCAACCTTGACGCACCTCATCAGTCAGCCCCCTCGGTCGTCATGATTATTGATGATTCCCCTTTAGTGCTAAAGCAGTTTCAGCACTGGGTGACGGCCTTGGGCTACCCAGTCGTCGCATGTCAAAACGCGGCGACCGCAATGTCAAATGTTTTGCAGGTTAAACCCGCCAGCATCTTTATTGATATCAACATGCCTGGTATTTCAGGGTTTGATCTGGTTAAGCAAATCCGTCAACAGCCAGAGATTGCTGCCATTCCGCTGGTCATTTTAACCGGAGAGCAAAAGCTTTCTAATAAGTGGCGCGCGCAGTGGAGTGGGTGTGACTTTTTGAATAAGCCCCTTTGCGCGGCAGATGTGGGCGAGTTTCAGGCGCAGCTTCAGGAGCTGCTCCAGCGATTGGTTACCCCAGCATCTGATCTCGTCCAGTCCTAAAAATTTACGTTTTCTTGAGTACCTAAAGGAGCCAAAATGCGTTTTCTTATTATTGATGACAGCTCAGTTGATCGGCACGCTCTCGCCTCTTTGCTAGAGTCTCTGGGGCATGGGGTTGACCAGTGTGCAAGCCCAACCGATGCCCTTGAGCAAGTTGAGCAAGGACATTATGACCTGGTGTTTTTAGATGTGGTGATGCCCGAGCAGGACGGCTATAAGTTTCTGCGAACGCTCCGTCTCAACCCCAAAACAGCCGGTCAATACGTGGTGTTTTGCTCTAGCAAAAAAACGCCGCTCGAAATTAACTACGGCTTGAAACGAGCGGGTGCAAATGACTATCTCACCAAGCCCGTCACCCATGACTCTGTTGGGCAAGTTCTAGACCGTGTTGCTGCTGCTACTGCTGCTTAAGGACTAAACCAATGACTGCGATCGCCCCCACTCATTCTGCACTATCCCCTCAAGGGGCGGCGGCTCCCTCCACCGCTGCCCTGAGTGATCGGTTTATTCTGGCTCAGGTGCAGTCCATAACGCTAGTGATTCCAGCCCTATGGGTTACAGAAGTGTTTCGAGTGGAGCGATCGCAGATCCTTCCTCTTCCCTTCTATAGCCCCTTACTGATCGGCATTACCCATCAAGGTGGGCAAGTGTTGCCGCTGCTGTGTGCCCATAAACTGTTGACTGCAGAATCAGCCCTGCCCAGAGAAAACAGCATGGTGGTTAAGCTAGGGAGTGCAGCCGGATCGCTCGCACAAGTCGGCTTAGTCATTGACCGCACCTTAGGTAGCCAAACCCGCACAGCACTACCCAGCGCCATATTTTTAGAATCTCCGCAGTCTCCTAAAGCAGCCATGATGCTTCTGCGCCCAGAAATGGTGAGTGCAGATCTATGGCAGCCCATCTGTTGGGTGTCATAAATCTATCAGCCTTTGGTCTTTAACGCATCTTCAATTGAGCGCAGGCAAAGCGTCGGCAACATCCAACCGTATTTTTACGAAATCACTTTCTAAACAGCAGCAGCATCGCTTATGAATTCTACACCCCCCCAACCCATTAAATCCTCCGCTCAAACTGAGCCGCTGAACTCAGACATCAGCACCACAGCCACAACTCCCGTAAAGCGAATGCAGCAGTTTATTCGCACCCATCTGATTGGCAGTATTACAGCAACTATCGCAGGCAGTTTAATCTTGACGGGGTTTTCGACCCTGAATACCTGGAACATCTACCGAAGCTTCCGCTCTACGGTGAATCAACAGTTTCGCCTAGAGAAGCTCAGCGGTCAGGTGGTGCATCTAGACGAAGTATTGACCATGTCTGCTCGAATGGCGGCAAGTACGGGCGACCTAAAATGGGAAACCCGCTACAACGAATACGTTCCTAAGCTCGATGAAGCCATTAAAGAGACACTTGCAAACGTTACGCAAGATATTCGTGCTGAGGCCAGCAAGACCGATGAGGCCAACAAAAAGCTGGTGGATCTGGAAACCAAATCCTTTGAGCTGGTTAGTAAAGGTCAGTCTAAAGTGGCACTCCAGCTTTTGCTAGGGCCTGAGTACAGCACCCAAAAACAGATCTATGCAGCAGGAAATCAAAAGGTTCTCAATCGTATTGATGAGCTGATTCAAACCCAACTGCAAAGCTATCAGCAGCAGCTCTTTGCGTCGATGGCATTTGCAGGTGTTACCTTACCCATTCTGCTAGGAAGCTGGATTTTGGTGTTATCCGCCGTGCGAGACTACATTCGCGAGCGCCAGCGTGCTCAAGAAGCGCTCCAAAAGTCCCAAGATGCCCTGATGATCTCCAACGGAGAACTCTGGGTAGAGGCCAATACCCGTCAACAACAAGAGACAAAAACTCGCCAAGAAAGTATCCAGCTTCAAGAAGACATCGGACACCTTCTAGACGTCGTGTGTTCGATTGAAGAAGGCGACTTCACCATTCAAGCTGAAGTAAATGAGCGCGCAACCGGACTGGTCGGAGATACCTTAAATCGTCTTGTAGAAGCCTTAGGCCAAATTTTGAGCCAAGTTTCTACAACGGCTGGGCACGTTTCCATCAGCAGCAGTCGCCAAAAAGAGATTGCGGCGACCGTCGCACAAAGCACCCGCGAACAGTCTCAATCTGTGACTCAGGTACTGTCTCTCACTGAAAAAGTCCGGCTATCAGCCAACAGTGCCGCCGCCCAGCTTGCCCAAACCAACCATGCCCTACGGATGCTTCAGACCGCTGTAGTCAATGGAGAGGGAGCCGTCGGTGCCCTCACCCAGGAAATTGATGTGCTGCAGCAGGGGAGCGATCGCATTGTGCAGCAGATGAAGACCCTGGGAGAATTTGTGGGGCTTGCCGACCAGTTTGTGCAGGATCAGGGCGAAATTGCCACCCAAACCCAGGTACTAGCCCTAAACGCATCGCTGGTGGCAGCCCGTGCCGCCGAACAGCACAACCCCAAACAGTTTGCGGCAGTAGCGCGAGAGTTTGAGCTAATTGCCGATCAGGTTAGCGAGCTGGCACGGCAAACCAACGAAGGACTCGCCAGTCTAGAGCAGCGTAGCGCCCAAATTCACCGAGTGGTGTCGGATGTGGACACAGAGGTGCAGCGGTTAGGAGGACTGGTTCATAGCTTTACCAGTGGGGTAAAGCAAACTCGTGAAGTATTTCAAACCGTTCAAACCGTCACGGGCGAAGCGGTACAGGCTGGTGATACCGTCGCCCAAACCAGTCAAAGCATTGTAGAAGCCGCAGACTCTACTGCGATCGCCATGGACGCCATTACCGTTTTGTCGCGTCAGATTGCCCAGCAGTCCCAAGACGCACAGCAAATTTCTGACCAGATGAGCAGCCTATCAGAAACCCTGGTTCAGAATGTTCAGGTCTTCAGACTGCCATCCGCCGCCATAGCTGTAGAGGTAGCAGAGATGATGCACCCTAACGCGGTCATAGACATCTTTGAACCCGAGCCTGTATTTGACCCTCAACCCGCTCTGGCTGGAATTACCGAGCGCTAGTCCGTCCTTGTTTTTTAATGGTGCCTAGCGCCCAAACGCTACGCCTACCCTTTGTAGCCCACCCTTGTATTTCATACACTGACCTTCGTTCATTGCTTTAGAGAATATGATGACCTCTGAAAACTTTCCAAAGCCACCGCCAATCCATGAACCGTTAAACCTAGAACCGAAGCGTACCTCGGCGCTGGCGCGTTTACAGTCTGCACTTCAAACGCGGCTGATAGGAACCATTACGGTATCGCTGCTGTTTAGCGTGGCAATGACGGGCACCTCCGCCTGGAACGTATGGCGGATTTATCAGGGTCTACAAACCACCGTTGACCGACAGTTTAAGCTTCAGGACTTGAGCGGCAAAATCATCCACCTAGATGAAGTCTTAACGATGTCAGCACGAATGGCGGCGAGTACGGGCAGTACCCAGTGGGAAGACCGCTATAACCAATATGTGCCAAAGCTGGATGAGTCGATTAAAGAGGTTCTCAAAGATATTCCAGCCTCTGAGCAGGCGAACCCTGAACAGACCGATATCGCCAATAAAAAGCTGGTGGATATGGAAACCAAGGCGTTTGAGCTAAACCGTAAAGGTAAGTCTAAAGAAGCACTCTTACTGCTGCTGGGCGCTGAGTACGAAAAGCAGAAGGCAATCTACAGCGACGGAATTAACGAAACCTTAGGCACGGTAAAGCGAAATGTGGAAACTCAGCTTCAGGGCTATCGCAAAAACTTAGCCTGGTCGATTGCCTTTGCTGCCCTCAGTTCACTGGTGCTGTTGCTGAGCTGGTCTGTGGTGTTGCTGGCAGTCCGAGGGTATATCCGCGATCGCCGCCAATCCCAAATTTCTTTACTGGCGTCGCAAGAAAACCTTCAGCAGCTCAACCAACAGCTTGAAGGAGAAATTCAGCAGCGAGCCATGCAGTCCGAACAAATCCGTGAAGAAAGTGAGCTGCTGCAAGCAGACATTGCCCATATCTTAGATGTGGTGCTGGCGCTTGAAGAGGGCGACCTCACCATTCAAGCCGACGTCAACGAGCGCGCAACGGGTCTGGTGTCAGATACCCTCAACCGCCTTGTAGAATCTCTCAACGGCATTGTGTCCCTCACCGTTTCGACCGCTCAGCAGGTCACATCCAGCGCCGAAGAACTAGAGCAGCTTGCCACCGACACAGCACAGCAGGCACAGTACCAAACGGTTTCGGTGGAGAAGGTACAGGCGTTGATGCATCAGATGAATACCCTTACCGAACATTCTCAAGCGCAGGTCATTTCGACCGATACTGCCGTGCAGTTGGCTCAGGCTGCCGTGACTGCCGGACAGCAGGAAATGGGTCTAATGGTAAGCGGCATTGCCACCCTTCAGCAGGGCACAGACCAAATCGTGAAACGAACCCAGCTCTTAACAGACTTTGTAGACTTGGCCTCGCAGTTCTCAAAAGACCAAAAGCGCGTAGCGTCTCTGACCCGCGTTTTGGCACTCAATGCCTCAACCCTGTCTTCGCGCGCGCTCCAAGAACAAGACCCAGAGCAGTTTGCTAGCCTTGCTCATGAATTTGAGACCATTGCTCATCAGGTCAATAGCCTAGCAGCAGAAACCAACCGCAGCTTAGTTTCGCTTCAGCAACGCACCGACCAAATTCAAACCGTGACCTCTGGACTCAATCAAGATGTCGTCGAAATCAGCAGTCTGGTGCAGGACTTCACCAGTGGGGTGGGTCAATCTCGTCAGGCGTTTGACAACATTCAGCAGGTGACAACCCAGGTGGCTCAAGTCGGCTTTCAGGTGAGCCAGTCTAGCCAAGAGATTGTGCAGGTGGTGCGCAATACCCTGGCGGCAACCAGTGCGATCGCCACCGTTGCTCAAGCCACTGAATCTAAAGCCAGCGTCACCCGTAAGCAGGTTGAAGCAATGGGTAAGGTTGCCCACACCCTTCTTGAAATGGTGGAATTCTTCCGCGTTAGTGCAGAAATTCCTTCTGAAGCACCTTCATTCCCAGAAGATCGGTCGTCTTTGCAGGAACCCCTGGCGGTACCGCAACTTGTCGCGGCAGTAGCAAAATAGCCGCAACGATCAGAAGCAGCAATTTTTCGCTTCATCCCTACCTATTTTTGTCCTTTAGCATTCTCCTATTGAGTCAGCGGCACCATGACGGCATCTGAACCCTTCTCCCTAGATCCCTGGAATACCAATACCGCTGAAATGGATCTTCAGCAAGAGCTGCGCGCCATGTTTGAGGTGGATACCCAGCAGTATCTCCAGGAGTACTTTAGCTTGGTGCAGTGTCTTAACTACCCATCCTGGGGCACAGATATTCAGCACATTTATCGCGCAGTTCACACCATTAAGGGCGGAGCAGTGACGGTAGAGGCAGACGCAATGCTTCATGCTGGCATGGTGCTTGAAGATTTGCTTTCAGATCTGCGCTACTTAGACCAGTGCCCCGATCTCTCCGACGGGCAGCTTCGGGAACTGCTGTTAGAGGCGGGAGAATTGCTGAGCAGCAGTATTGAAATTAAGGCAACCGGAAACGCGGCGATCGCCCAAGTGCAGCCCACCGTCAAACGCATCCATGACATCCATGAGCGCATTCGGCAGCACTATCTGCCGGAATGGAGTGAGCTAAAGCAGGTGCACCAGGAGTTTGCCGAACAGGGGTTTGATCTGGTGGTGCTAGGGCTAGAAATGGCGCTAGACCAGCTTCCCGCCCAGGGCAACATCCCCACAGAGATGCTTCAAACTGCCCACCAAACCCTAGCCCAGCTCACCCAAATTGGGGAAGATTTACAGTTTTCTCAGAGCTGGACGCCTTTAATGGCTCAATGCCAAGCGCTTGCAGATCGGGCGGATAGTGTCCAGTGGAAGCAATGCTGGCCTCAATATTTTCAAATCCTCAAAGACTGTGCCAAGCAAGGCGGCGAAATGAGTCCTACTCTGCAAACCCGTCTGGATTCTCTGAATGCGTTGGAGAATACATCAGCTCTAGACTTTAATGCAGTTTTACCCCGTCATCTCGGCACAGAAACAATTGCACTAGAAGCATTAACATTAGATAGCCTTTACGAATTTGAAGGCTTAACCGAGTTTGACCTAGACGAACTGACTGCACTCACGTCCCCATCACTTCAGCCTGAATTGAGTGACGAGGATTGGGCTGAACCGCTTGAAGCGTTCCTCGCAGGAGCAGATCTAGATGAGTTTAGACTGCTGCCCCAGGTCATGGCTCAACCCCAGCTCGCCATCCCTTCAGAAGAGATGGCGGCAGCAGTACCAGAGGCGATCGCCCTAGAGACCAAACGCAGCGTTCAGATTGCTGTGCCCTTAGCGCGCCTAGATCAGTCTGCCCAGCAGGTGGTCGAAACGCTGCTCACAGCCCGTGGCGTGATGAATAGCGCCCAAACGCTTCAGACGCAGCTCGCCCAAATTACATCTCTCACCCAAGAAAGCGCTCAGTTTATTACCCGCCTGCGCCAGCTCCAAGATGACTACGCCTCACTGCATGTTCTCAGCGATGACCAAGATGATGCCAGTAATGTCAATCTAGAGCGCTATCGCCAGGGCTACACCACCATTAATCGGCTGCTAGAGAACATTCTGCGAATGTCCGAACTAGGCCAAGAAATTGAGGCCGTTAGTCAGCAAAGCGCCATTCGCCTCGACAAGCTCGATCTCAGTATTCTCCGCCTTAAAGACGGCATTGAAACCAGCCGTCTCGTGCCCTTTCGTAACCTCGGCCTCCGCGCGCGTGCCATTGTGCGAGATCTCAGCAATCGCTACGGTAAACCCATCGAGCTGCTGGTAAGCGGCGAGCAAGTTGAACTCGATGCAGGCATTCTTCAGCAGCTGGAGCCTGCCCTACTGCACCTGCTCAGAAATGCCTATGACCACGGCTTAGAGTCGGTTGAGACTCGTCTAGCGAAGGGTAAATCTGCCCAGGGAACCCTTGAAATCTCGCTTCACCGTCGCGGGAATCTTTACCGACTGGTGCTTAAAGATGACGGGGGCGGTATTGATGCCGCTGCGATCGCCCAACTTGCCCAATCCAAGGGATTTGCCCTCAACCAAACGCGCACCAATGCCGAACTATTAGCGGTCCTGTGTCAACCTGGCTTTAGCTCCCGTAGTACCGTGACAGAAGTCTCCGGTCGCGGCGTGGGGATGGACGTAGTTGCCAGTCAAATTGCCGCCATCAACGGAAAACTTAGCCTTGAAACCCAACTAGGTGAGGGGACAACCTTTACCCTTGAAGTTCCCTCACCCAAGCTTTTGGTACCCTGTGTATTGCTGGAAGTGGGCGATCGCACCATTGCCCTCCCCACGGACGAAATTTTAGAAACTATTCTGATTGATCCCGCTCAAATTTCTGCGCTGGAGACAGAAAACCCGCGATTGACCTGGATGCTTCAGACCCGTCGAGGGGCAGCCCCTGGGTTTGACTTGGCAGACTACTGGCTGCAAGCAGAGCAATCTTCAGAAAAATCTACGGCGAGGACGTTGACGGATACGGCGATCGCCATCCGCACTCGGTCGGCCGAAATATCGGGTTCTAGCCCTGAACTTTGGTTCATCGCCGACAATCTTCTGGGTCAAGCAGAACTACTCATTAACCCACTCCCCAGTCCCCTAGTCGCCCCCGCCGGACTCCTTGGCGTTAGCCTCCAGCCCGATGGGCGATTAATTTCAATCCTGGATCCGATTGCCCTCATCACCGGACTCCAGTCCGCACCCACAGCTAAAATTGCCCCAGCAGCCAAAGCTCATAGCCCTAAACCAACTCAGTCTGCTTCTCGCAAGATTTTGGTGGTTGATGATGCCGCCTTAATGCGCCGAAGACTTGAGGGCAGTCTTAGCACCAACGGTTTTACCATCTTCACCTGTGCAGATGGCTTAGAAGCCTGGAACTGGCTGCAAACCAACGAGCGCCCAGACCTGATTATTACGGATGTTGAGATGCCCAACATGGATGGGTTCACCCTCATTGACCGCTGCCGTCAGTCTGGCCTAGAACTGCCCATCTTAGTCGTGTCCTCTCGCCTCTCTGAAGAATGGGGCAAAGAAGCACGACGATTAGGTGCCAGTGATTACCTCAACAAAGGGTTTTCAACCCCAGAATTACTCAGCAAAGTTAATCAGCTCCTGAACGTATCAATCTTGACCACAATCTAACAGGTCAGGGTCAGATATCTAAGGAATCTAGGGATTCTTAGTAAAATAAACGTTGAATTTATCGGGGCATAAATTTTTGCAGACCATTACCAAACTTGCTGGGATAGCTTTAATGCTTTTATCCTTTTATTTTCTGGGTCAAAACATTATATTTACCTCCAGCATAGGCCGCTATTGGTGGATTGATATATCGGCGGCTGGCGCTGTAATCACACTCTTCTTAGGGGTTCTCTCTCTTGTATTTGGAGGTCGTGACCTTAAAGCACTAGGGTGGGCACTCCTTTTTATTGCAGCTCTTCTAGTTTTTATAAGCGCTGGCGTCATTCTAAAGCCTACGAGCCTATGGGATTTCTTTTTGGCTGTCGTGTCAATGGTCTGTGGATGGAGCCTTTTTCGGTTGGGTCGATTGAATTTATAGCAGATAATTTCTTTTAGAACAAGAGAAGCAGCGAAAGAAAATTAAAACCTTAAATCCACGCTGTCTTTCTAAGACAGCGTGGATTTAAGGTTTTAATCACATATAAGCTCTATTAAGCTACAGCTTCTAATCCAATTTCTTTCCTAATTTCTCTTAATGCTTTATACTCCCACTCGTCGAAAGAGAACTGATTGAGATTTTTAGCACTGACTCTCTTTCCCATCTCAAACCCTCGCTCAAAGACTGAGATATCTGATGGTCTTAAGCGATACTTTTCAGGGTACAAAACTTGTGCTGCAATCTTAAAAATTAGTAAATGAAAGCGATTCGTTCTAACATCATTCCCCATCGTAAAGCCAACCACATAAGCCTCATTCTCTGATGTAAAGCCTTGCTTGAGAAGTAGATGGAGACAGTCATGACCATAGAGATTAATACATCCTGGTAAAGCCAATGGACTCTCAGGGTTTTCTAATAGCCAAACGATAAATGGAATTTTTGATGGAGGATCGCCCTGAAGGGTTTCATAGGCTATTTTTAAGGGTAAAGTGTCTAGCTCTTCAGGATATATATGCCATAACATAACTTAAAATCTATCTTAGAATCCATCGATAAATGCCTAAACAGTCCACAAAAATAAATAGTGAACCTGAATAGACCATCATTGATGTATTCCGTGCTAAGACCGATGACAAAAGCATCTGGCTAGAGCTGAGGGCGAGAAAAAAGAATCCATAGCTACTGACATTGGTGTTGGAGGCCAAAATAACCCCGCCCGTCACGGCACAAGCACTGCTTGAAGCCTGAAGTATTTTTGATAATGAATTATGAGCTGGTTCTATATTGAGCATTATGATCCCCGCTTGTCCTATCAAATTAAACGTAGTGGATATCTTACAAGTAAAGTTTTGTTGAATTAAAAGTTGAGTTTTTGCTATTTAAATTAAAGACGCTTTAGCAACTCATCTAAGGTAGGCTTTTAGGATTATCTAATTCAACCGTAAAAATACGGAGTCCATAGCTATATTAACAAAGAAAATCTTTATTATTCAATAAAAAACATGTTTCAAATATGTCTATATAAACTAATTAAATATTCAGTCAAGTTTTTTAATTGTCATCATAGCGTCAGGTTTTTGGATACGTTTTTATTAAAGAAGCCCTCAAAACTAATGTTTTGAGGGCTTCTTTAATAAAAAACACTCCGAACAGTTTTGAGAGAGGGTACAAAAAAGCTACCCACTGTTAGAGTGCAGAGACAACCAAAACATTCTGCACCAATGGATACAGCGGTTTGCAGCTTCATAAGAGGCAGTAGCAGGAGTGGGTAAACCAGTTACGCAGATGATATGGTCGCCTATTTGAATACAAATCGCTGTAAATCACAGCCTGCCTACAACACTATGTGCTCTTACGCACTCATTACGCTTTAATTCTGTCTGGAGTATTGGTTAAATAAGCCTAATCAAACTATCAGCAGCAATTTAGTGAGTGCTATGAATATTTAATTCACTGCATTAAAATAAAGATATATTTACAATCAAATTTTTCAATATCTAAAATACGCCAAAGGGTTTTATAATTCAATGTTAGCTAGAAATATTTTTAGCGCGATAGTAGAACGCCTTTTGATAACTTTTCTGCGCTTCATCAATTCGCCCAAGTTTTTCTAAAACCATTCCGTGATTGTTCCAGTTTTCTGCATTACTAGGTTTATATTTCAAGATTCGCTCGAAATCAGATAGTGCTGATGTATAATCTTGAACTTGAGCCAAGAGACGACCCCGATCGCGCCAATTGTCGAGATCTGACGGACGATACTTTATACTCTCGCCATAGGCCACAACTGCCTCTTGAAGACGATCTAAACACTTTAAAACCCTGGCTTTATTCGTCCAGATCTCGCTATTGTTTAGTTGATGCTTCAGCGCCTGATCATAGGCCATGAGTGCCTGCTCGTATTGCTGAAGATTGTGACAACAAATTCCGCGATTATGCCAAAGTTCAGAATCATTAGACAGAGTCTTGAGGGCTTCGTCATAGCTGGTGATCGCCCCTTCATACTGCTTTAGAAACAGAAGCGTATCGCCTTTGTGTCGCCAAATATCTGAGGTTGCCTGCCCTGATTGGATGAGACGATCGTAGGCCGCAAGATTAATATTGAGATCGGCATTTTCGGTCGGTTTATTGAATGTACCGCCCAGCACCTTGCGAAAAATTAGCGCCCCAAACAATAATGCGATAAAAATGACTTTACTCGGCTGGGCAAAAGCTGCGTAGGCCAAACTCACTTTATCGTAGGGAATCCCTAAAAGTTGACTCATGCCGTTAACTAAAGCCCAAAACCCTCGATTAGCTTCAGGCACCGTCCACAGAATGGCAAAGAGTACCAAATAGCTATAGCGACCCCAGCGCCGAACGGTTTGCTGAACGGGCTGAGGGAGCCAAGGTTCTAAAATGCCAAACCCATCAAAGGAAGGAACCGGAAATAGGTTAAAGCACAATGCCGCCACCTGATAGGATGCCAGCAGCGCCAGCGCATACCAAAACCAATGGTCCTCCGTCGCCCACCCTAAATTGAACGGTAGCGCTAGGGCGATCGCCACCACCCCCGTCATAAAAGGGCCAGCCGCTGATACCGCGCTATTCCAGCCTCGGCTGCGCAAGAGAGCGTGGTTGATATAGACCGCAGCGCCTGGGAGGGCAACACCGCCCAACACTAAAAACACAACGGGCAGCGCCAAGTTGTAGCCAATGTCGGTATACTTCAGCGGGTTAAGGGTGAGATAGCCTTTATCTTTGACCGTGGTATCGCCACCCCAGTAGGCCACAATGGCATGACCAAACTCATGCAGACACACCGACACAATCCAGCCTAGGATGACGGCGATCGCCAGTAAGTATCCACCCGTCTGTCCAAGCAAACCAGATTGATAGTCAGGCATAAATTAAATGGATCCAATTGTCATCATGATGAAAAACCCTGATGGCTGGGAGCATCGGGAATTCAAGGTCTTCTCTCTAGTTTGCCCGAAGATTAACATTCCCCCCGTCCAGCAATGAAGCAGATAAGGCTGTGACACCCCCACCATCTTGAGCGATGATAGAAAAATTCTGATTTAATAAGACGGTTATGACCAGCATTCAAGCGCAGCTCGCCCAAGATTTAGCCGATGTGAGCTGGAAAGATATCATCCCGCACTGTCAGCGAGATGCGGTCATTGTGGTGTACGAAGGATTAGATATTGTTGAGGTGGGTGTGGCGATCGCCCAAGACAACATCGCTCAAGTCCAGGTCTGGGTAGAAGAGCAGCTTTTGCAAAAGCCTACGGCACAACAGCTCAGCCTTTGGAATCAGTCCCCTGAACAGTCCTTCAGCGTTTTGATTGTGCAGCCCTATGTTCTGATCAGCGCTCCATTATCGAAATCATCGCAAAACGCCTCCCTTTAGTTAATAGGAAAGGATGCGATCTCGTCTACTGCGTTCTCAGATTTAAGGCTAACAGCAACCCAAGATTTTGACGGCAGGAGAATTAAAGCATGGAAATTCAAATCAATGAATTGCTCCGTAGGAAACGAGGAGAGATCCTTGAAATTGCCGCGAAACATGGTGCGTTTAATGTGCGCGTGCTTGGTTCTGTTGCAAGGGGGGAAGCGGATGAGCAGAGTGATATTGATTTCTTAGTTGATTATTCTTTGGAAAAGGTGAGCAGTTGGTTTCCGGCAAGTTTGGTGCTTGAGTTGGAAACACTCTTAGGTCGTAAGGTGGATGTTGCGATGGAGAAAGCACTGAAGGAACGGATTCGGGAAGAATTTTTGCAACAGGCTATTTCTCTATGAGAGATGACAGCGAACGGCTAAAAGATATTCTGGAGGCGATCAACCAAATTGAGCGGTATTCACTTCAGGAGCGAGACAGATTTGAGCAAGAGGAACTGGCAAACCTCATTTACCCCGATCTACTGGGATGAAATGTGCTTAGACATTTAGGACACTTTAGAACAATTAGGGATTTTTGGGATTCTGAGAATGGCTGTAAAGCGTATCGGCTCGTATTAGTTTGGGTCGGTTTGACCGTGTGAAGGAAGTGCGCTACCACTGTGTTAATCGCCCTTGGGTGGGCTAACTTAACATATTCTCAGTGTGTGTGGCAATTCGCTACTTCTCATCTCTAGACTTCCTCAGAATGACCTATGGTAAAAAGAACTCCTTTAAAAGTTCTCCATCGCGTATGAAAGTTGCAGTCACAGGCGGAACAGGCTTCATCGGCAGTCGCTTAGTCGATCGCCTCCAAGCAGAAGGCCATCAGGTGTTACTTTTGGTGCGTAACGTCCAAAAAGCGCAGCAGCGATTCCCAAAGGCAGAAGTGGTCGCCTACCAGGCTACAGCGTCAGGGGCTTGGCAGCAGTCAATTGCCGGATGTGATGGCGTTGTCAACCTAGCCGGAGAGCCGATCGCCAATCGCTGGACAGAAAACAGCAAGCAAGACATCCTGGAAAGCCGTTCTGTGGGAACTGCAAAAATTGTAGAAGCTATAGCGGCGCAGCAAGGGTCTGCCCAAACCAACCCTAAACCCACCGTATTGGTTAACGCCTCCGCAGTAGGGTATTACGGCACCAGCGAAACGGCGGTCTTTAACGAAACCAGCGGCGCAGGCCAAGATTTTTTGGCGCAGGTTTGCCAAGCTTGGGAATCAGAAGCAGAAAAAGTCACAGCTCATGGCGCACGATTAGCCATCATCCGAATTGGAATTGTGTTAGGCCCCGATGGCGGCGTGTTGGCAAAAATGATGTTTCCATTTCAGCTTTTTGCGGGTGGCCCCTTGGGAGATGGCAAACAGTGGGTGTCGTGGATCCACCGCGAAGATTTGGTGAACCTAATAATTAAGGCTTTGACGGATAGCTCCGTCTCGGGGGTTCTGAACGCCACTGCGCCCAATCCTGTCTCAATGGGTGAACTGTGCCAAGAATTGGGCAACATCATTGGGCGACCGTCCTGGCTCCCCGTGCCTGGTTTTGCCCTAGAGCTGCTGCTAGGAGAATCGTCCAAGCTCGTCTTAGAAGGGCAAAAAGTTTTGCCCCAGAAGACGGAGGCGACAGGCTTTATGTTTCAGTACCCCACTATCAAGGCAGCACTGTCACAGATTTTGAAGCCGTCTTAGCGGCCTAACAGGCGCCCTGCTTGAGACATTACATCGCCAAGATCTACGTCACCGTCGCGATCGCCATCCAGAAACGTATTGAGGACTGAGTTGCCGCCGGAGCTAAAAGACCCGCTTTGGAGAAGCTGTAGTACCAGAGGGACTAAGGTGGGGAGCAATCCGCTAATTTGGCTGGCATCTATGCCTGTCCGCTGGGCGATCGCCTCTACCACCTGCTGCTCTTGACCGCCAAATAATGTCTGTACTGCCTCGGTACTGGCACCGCCCCCTGCAAACTGATTGATTAAATTTTCAACGCCTTCAGTACCGATGTTACCCTGCTTGTTTTGCAGGGCACCCTGCACCACACTGCCAACCGCCGACATCAAGGCGTTGGAGTTATTGGGGTCACCCGTCTGAGAACCTGCGATCGACTGAACGGCACCCAGAATAGAGCCAAGCTGATCGGTACTGCCCTGCTGATTGGGGTTGGCGATCGCGCCTGCAATTGCGTCAAATAAGCTCATAATGCATTCCTAAACTACGGTTGTACTGATTATTTCTTTTTCTTCTTTGGCGATCCGCCGGAGCAATCCTCGCCGCCGCTATTTTAGTCTGGAGCAGTCGCCCAAAGCATAATTTTTTTTAGACACTGACAAGATCCGTCCTAGTGCTTTCTTCAGAGCTATTGCAAGTCTTAAGGATGCAGGGCTAAAAACTCTATTCATCGTGCGGATGAAGCTTTTTACTATTGACCAATGCGCTGATTCTTAAGTGCATTGGTCATCTACAGCCTCAAGATCAAAGCTCTGTTAAGGTAGTGCTAAAGTCGCTCTTAAGCCCACAAGGTTACTAACGGTTGATAAAGACGCAAACAGGCTAAACGACTGCGCTTTGAATCTTTTCCAAGGTTGGATAATCTGTATAGCCCTCTGAATTGTGGGCGTAAAATGTTTTTGGGTCAGGGGGATTGAGCGGTGCATTTTGACGAAAACGCTCTGGCAGGTCAGGGTTGGCAATAAAGGGTACGCCATAAGCAATTAAGTCTGCATTGCCTTGAGAGATCGCCTCCATCCCCGTCTCCCGTCCGTAGCCCCCATTCACCATCAGCAGTCCGTCAAAGATTTTACGAAGGTGAGGGGTCACAAATTCTCCCTCGCCCGCCAACATATGTCCTGGCAATGCTTCTAAAACGTGAAGATAGGCCAATCCATAGCGATTCAGCAGTTCAGCCGCCGCAGAGAACGTTGCTACAGGGTTACTGTCCTTCATATCGTTATAAGGGTTAGTCGGCGATAGCCGCACCCCAACGCGATCTACACTCCAGGCCGCAACCACCGCCTCCGTCACTTCCTGCAAAAACCGCAGCCGATTGAGGATGCTACCGCCATAGGCATCGGTTCGGTGATTGGAGCCGTCTCGCAGAAACTGATCAATCAAATAGCCGTTTGCCGCGTGAATTTCTACACCATCAAACCCTGCATCTTGAGCGCGACGAGTTGCGTCCGCATAGGTCTGCACCACACCAGCAATTTCATCCGTTTCGAGTGCCCGTGGGGTCACATAGGGCTTTTTGCCAAAGGGCGTATGGGCTTCCCCAATCGCGGCGATCGCCGAAGCCGAAACAGGCAACGCGCCACCCACCTGAAAATCGGGATGAGATACGCGCCCCGTATGCCAAAGCTGAAGAAAGATTTTGCCACCTTCTTGATGAACGGCTTCTGTCACATGCCGCCAGCCCTGTACCTGCGCATCGGTGTGGATTCCCGGGGTTTCTACCCAGCCAATTCCCTGCTCTGAAATATGAGTCGCCTCAGAAATAATGAGTCCAGCACTGGCGCGCTGTCGGTAGTACTCCACCATCAGCGCGTTGGGGATACGTTCTACCCCCGCACGGGCGCGAGTTAGCGGAGCCATGACCATGCGGTTCTGTAGCTCAATTGCACCCACCTGGATTGGTTCAAAAAGAGAATTCGCCGTCATAATGTGCCTCTTAACTGAATTGAAAAATACTCGAAAAGCTTGCTTATGACAATGCCGCTTTATTCTTTATTTCGATAAACTCGAATAATCAAAATATAGATGAGTTCATGAGATAATGCAAGGTATGAGACCGATGTACCACCCAGATACTCAGCAAATCACCCTATCCGGCGTACTCTATGCCCTAGGCGATCCTATTCGTTTAGCCGTTGTGCGTCAGTTGGCTGCCAAAGGAGAACAAAACTGCTGCGACTTTGACCTTGCGATCGCCCGTTCCACGATGTCCCACCACTTCAAAATTCTGCGAGAGTCTGGCGTGATCTTGTCGCGCAAGTCGGGGACGCAACACCTTAATTCTCTACGACAGCAGGAGCTAGACAAACTGTTTCCAGGACTGTTGGCAGCCGTGCTTCAGTCTGTCGATAGCGCCAAAACGTTAGCATAGAAAGCCTGCAATTTTTACCCATGTCTGATGCCCAAACGGTCTATACCGCCACAACAGCACAGTTTCAGTATGAGCCGCCCAAAGCTGCCCACGGCGCAGCCCGTATTTTAGTGAAGCCCAATTTAGGCTATCCCGTAGGGCCACCCGTGACCGTTAGCATGGGTGTCTTAGGTGCCGTTTTGCAAGGTTTACGCCGCGTTAGCCCCACTGCCGAAATTTTAATCGTGGAAGGGGTTTGCTCTGCGGTTTCGCTGACCGATATTGCCAGCCGCAATGGGCTATACAACCTACTCGATGAAGGAATGCGGCTACTCGATGCAGATCAGCTTCCCCTGCGAGACTACCCCAATCTCTCCCCCCAACCCGTCCGGTTTCAGTCTATGACAGCTCCAGCGCTGTTGAGTGAAGTGGACTGCTGCATTAGCGTAGGGGCTTTTAAGCGCACCATTCTCAAAGATCAGCCTTTAATTTCGGCGTCTCTTAAAAATCTGTACGGCTTATTTCCCAGATCACAGTACAAAGCCAGAAGCGCAAACTCACGAGGGCAGCTTCATCGCCCGTCGGTTCCCTTGGTGCTTCAGGATGTGTACTTTAGCATTGGGCATTTATTTCACGGTGCTGTAGTAGACGGCGATCGCAAGTTCATAAGCCGCGATTGGAAGCCAGACAAAGGCAAAGCCGTCCCTTTAGGTCAAGTCTTTTGGAGTGACGATATGTTGAGCGTAGATCGCCGAGCTTGCGAAGTGGGCAATGAACTCATCCCTGAATACCTTGAATCAATTGAGCGTCTTCGCTGCTTTAGCCAACGCTGATTTGCTTGCCACACGAGCTTTCTGTTTTGCTGTCAACCGCTTTCTATGCCGAGGAAGATAGCATGTGAGAACCACACAATCGCCCTCAGCGATCTTTTGATACAGCGCCCTCCTCTCATCTTCTGTCATAACATCACCCTATAAATGTGGTTCCAAACCGATTTTGATCTTTGTTATAAGCTACAAAAGACTGGGTTGACCGTCTTGAAACAAGATGAGTTGATTGGTGGCGATCGCCCTCCACACCTCGTTATCTGTAAGCGGCAGCGTCGCAATCACCGCCACTCGATCTTGTAGCGTCGTCAAACCCTGGAAATTAACCGTCACATCTTCATCTACCAAATGGGCTTCTGCAAAAGGTGCTTGGCGCACAATATAGTGCAGGTTCGTGCTGCAATGGGCGAACAGATGCACCCCATCGGAAAGCAAATAGTTGAATACGCCGTGGGCTGCAATTTGAGCCGTAATATCCTGTAGGGTTTCATAAAGCTGCTTAGTGGTAGGCATCCCTTCAGGAAATGCAGCGCGAAGCGTTTCGAGAATGATGCAGAACGCGCGTTCGCTATCGGTATTGCCGACGGGCTTGTAAAGACCCTTAATAGGGCCATCAAAATCTTTGAGATCGCCATTGTGGGCAAACACCCAGTAGCGCCCCCATAGCTCACGCCGAAAGGGATGGCAGTTTTCTAGGGCAATCTGCCCTTGGGTTGCCTTGCGAATGTGGGCAATCACATGCTTTGAGCGGATGGGATATTGTTTTACCAGCTCTGCCACAGGCGAAGTCACCGATGATTTTTCATCAATGTAAAGGCGACACCCTGCCCCTTCAAAGAACGCGATGCCCCAACCATCTTGATGGTCATCGGTTTGACCGCCCCGCGCACAAAAGCCCGTAAACGAGAAGCAGATATCTGTGGGGACGTTGCAGTTCATGCCTAACAGTTGGCACATGGTTTTCTAATGCTGCTTAAAAAATTGCACTGACTGTAATTTAGCCGATCGCCTAAGCCTTAATGCGACGCTGTGCCTTAAACCAAGTAGAAAACAAGAGTAATGCGCCTGTTAACCCCAACGCCCCTAGCAGAGGCCATAAGTTTCCTGTTGACAAGGCTTTGACCCCAGAACTCCCTACCAGCACAAAGGGTAAAACGCTCGGCACCGTGCCTAAAATAGTGCCAATCAAAAAATCCCGAAAGCGAATGGACGTTAGACCTGCTGCAAAATTCACAATCCCATAGGGCATGACGGGAATCAGCCGAATGGCAAACATATAAAACAACCCACCCCGATGAATTTCTGCATCCATCGTCTGCCATCGCCCTGCTAACCGCTTTTCCATCGTCGGGCGACCGACCGTGCGGCTGAAGAAGAAAGCGATCGCCGCTGCCACCACAGCCCCCATGCTCGTCCACAAAATGCCCCACCAAGGCCCAAACAATAGGCCACCAGAAATATTGAGCGGGGTAGAAGGTAATAGCGCCAAAGTCCCCACGGCATAGAGGGCAATGTAGCCGAGGGGTGCCCATAGACCCGCTTTCTGAATGAGTGCCTGTAACTGCGCTGGTTTATAGCCGCCTAGCGTCTGAATGCTGAACCAGGTTAGAAGGAGACAGGCGATCGCCAGTAAAATCCAGAGCAGTTGACTATTTGAAAGACGGAGCCGCTTACGCATTCTGAGACAAGGTGATGGAATCTTTGCTAGTTTACCGTGAGGTCGCTGGGCATATTGCAGTTGTAGAACATCAAAGAAGTCGCTGAATCCACTGCTAACGGAACGGCATCAATGGTTTGGAGCCACTGCTGGAAGGACGCGCGATCGCCATTCTCTGCTAAAAAGTTTTGGAGGGCAGGAAGCGCATCAGCGCGATAAAACCCGCATAGCGGCTCCCAACGATCTTGATAGTAAGGGACTTGAGCGACAGAATCCGTTTCCGGCAACGTCTGTATCCATCGCGCCAACACAGCCGCATCAAGCTGAGGTAAATCGCAGGCCAGTAAAAGTACCCAGGGGGTTCGGATGGTCTGCATCCCTAGTGCTAATGCAGCCAGAGGTCCTGCAAAGGTGGCTGGCGGCTCTAACAACCAGTTAACGCTGCTCGGCAACAACGATTGATACCGCTCTGGCCAAGGTGTGAGGACAAACACGGTGCTACAGCAGGCTTGCGCCACGACAAACACGCGCTGAAGTAAGGGGATGCCCTGCCAAGTAGCTAGCGCTTTATCTGAACCCATTCGACTGCTGCGCCCCCCTGCCAAAATCAAGGCCGTCACTGTAGCTGATAGAAGTTTTAGAGAGGTCACTTTTACTTATGCCCAATCCTCTACAGACAATCTCGCAATTTGTCCAAAGTCAGAACTGTTTCCAGTCAACACCGTGGCTTGATGCATCAATGCAGCCGATGCAATTTTTAAATCCATTGTGCTAACTCGTGGATACGCTTTTCTTAAACATTGAAACGTTTGAGCCGCTTCTGTCTCAACCTCAAGGATCGGGATTGTGCAGTAATTTGTCAGTTGTCGCTTTAGCTGTCTGTACCCTTCAACTTGCTGTTCAAGGTCTGGGCTTGAGCCACACAAGGCTTATTAGATTTAGTATTACTCAGCTTTATACCGATGCTTGGGGAGCTTATGAACGCCTGCTAAACCCCGCTGAGCATACGGTAGATAAGCGCAATACTCAAAAGATTGAGCGTAAACATTTGACTTTCCGCACTCGCATTAAGCGATTAGCTCGCAAAACGATTTGTTTCTCCAAAACAGTTGTGAGGCATGACCTTGTGATGGGACTGTTTATTAATTGCTTTAAGTTTGGTTGTGCAATTTGATTTCAATTCTACAGATTTAGAACATGACCCGGAAAACGAGCACACGTAAAGCTCAAGCACCGCGACAAAATCACTCAAATCCAGGGACAACGACTGCCGGACAAACTCGCTGAATAAACCCTCATTCAGCACTGGTTCATCACCAGGTTGACGATACCAATCATCCGCCCTAGCAGTCGCCCTAGCTGCCAGAACATCTACCATCTGCTTGACGCATCCGCCGCCATCGCCAGCCTTAGCCCTTGTAGGCTCCCATAGAGGCTTAATCTTCAGGGATGTGCCCACCGAGGTAGAGTGCGCCAACTTTGGGGTCATTAAGAAGTTGAGAGCCAGGGCCTTCGTAGCGATCGCGTCCCGAATCTAGCACATAGCCTCGGTCAGCAATAGCTAACGCCTTACGGGCATTTTGCTCAACAAGAATAACTGCAACGCCGCTGTGATTAATGTCCTTAATTTTGGCGAAAATCTCGTCCACTAAAATCGGGGATAGTGCAGCGGAAGGTTCATCTAAGATAAGCAGCTTGGGATCTAGCATCATGGCGCGTCCCATTGCCAACATTTGGCGCTCACCACCTGAGAGCGTCCCGGCCTGCTGCTTGCGACGCTGGGCTAGTTTAGGAAACGCATCATAAATTTTTTGCTTGAGTGGCCCCAAGGGCACCGTCCGCACAAAAGCGCCCATTTCTAAGTTTTCTTCCACCGTCAGAGATCGAAATACATTGGCAATCTGAGGGACATAACACATCCCTCGTGCCACAATTTCATTGGGCTTTAGCTTCGAAACGTTTTGACCTTGAAAAATAATCTGTCCTGTGTGGGGTGGCACTAGCCCACAGATACACTTTGCCAACGTTGATTTACCAGCACCATTAGGGCCAATAATGGCAATCAGTTCACCAGGTGCGACGTAAAGATTAGTGCCCTGTAATATATCTAGTCCTGGTACATAACCAGCAAAAACGGATTCAACATGCAGCAGCGGGTTAGGGGAGACGGACATCCAGCGATCGCTCAAACATAGAGGCTTAGTCGAGTCCAATCCTATCAGCTTCGTTTCCTCAGATGCAAAATATTTTATTTGAGAATTTATGCCTGTACTTATCCTACTCGTTCATATTTTTGTAGGTTGCCACCGCAGAGGGTGAAAGCTGATTGAGATACTTAAAGATCCAATACTTAAAGACCGTATCTAGCATCACAGGAAAAGTTGCAATGAATATACTAATCACGCTTTGATTTGGCGGCAGCCCAAAATGTTCAAAGGTGCTTTCCATAATGACCTCCCAACCGTGGGGAGAGTGGAACCCCACAAAGACATCTGTAAATAAAATGATAATGAAAGCTTTTGCGCTATCGCTAAGACCGTAAATAACCTCATCAATCCAGGTTTTTAGCGTTGCAATATCCTGCCGTCCGGTCAGGATAAGTGCCGAGAAGACGATAAGTGAGATGAAATCTGCAAAGATATTTTTAACTGGCTCTTTTAGTTCTTTCTGTAAATCTTCCTTGACCTTAGTCGCCTTTTCTCTAAGGGCTAACTCCATCTCTTCAGCAGAGCGCGTTGTCGCAGTAAAAAGGTTCTGAAACTTTAGTTTTTCCTCAAAAGACACCATCTCTGTGACAAACTTTTCTTCGACCCTAGGGTTAACCCAAGCCTCAATCTGAACCGCACCTTTAAGATGGTCTACGATAGGACCCACCAACACTGCTTTAGAAATCTGCTGAGTGAGCAGCGGTAAAATAATGAGCAGTAGCAAAAATCGAGTGGCTGAACGGGTTCGAGCGCGTGCCGTCCGAAAATCTTGAACCATTTCTTCTTCTGTCTGAGGATTGGGGTCAATCTCTCTACGGAAGCGGTCAACAGTTTTGAAAATTGAACGCGGAATAAATCGGCCTCCCGTAGCCTTGCTACCCCCCTGACGACCACTTACAGCGGCACTACCAGATTGATAAAAAGATGCTTGGGCTGACTGTAGCGATGGTGATGAGGGCTGACCATTCGCAGTAAGGTCAGCCTTGAGTAAGTCTGTACTGCTGGATGGCATAGCGGACTGAGGAGGAAGTCGCCAAGGCTCATACCGAACCAAAACTGAATCAATAAACTGGAGTTTCCCTAACATTTCTTGGGACAGATCAACGCTTGAGGCGCTCACCGCAACGTACTGATCGTTGGAAAGAGTGTACTCAGTCGTGAATGAATTGGTGTCTACCGCTGCGGAAACCTTGCGCTGACGGCTATAGTCTTGCCCTTTTGGAATATTGCCGCTACTGCTGCTTTCTTCAGGCAGCTCGGTTTCAACGATTGGGCTACAAAACCGATATTCTGTGAGACGCATCCGGATGGTTTTGAGATGCCGACTAATTTGAGTCTGGAGATAGGCCGAGATAGCACCTTCTCCTTGAGCGTAGAGGTCAATGGTGGTTCCGCTAGAGTATTGATCTTCTAGACGTTTAATAGCTTGAGCTGCCTCGTAAGCTTCGTTTAGCGCCCGTTCAGGCGTTTTGCGATACCACTGTTCTGCGGCAGTTAGAGATTGTTTCAGTCGAGCCCACACAGAACGATTCATTAGAGATTGAAATGACACGTTAAATTGAGTATGCCGTATCCTATCAAATCTGAATTTGTTCAGAATGTATCTTTTATGTTTTTCTGGGTGACGGGTTCTGTCCAGTCTGGTAAAACGGCGTCGCTAATTGCTCAACTTGAGCTGTGGAGCCGCGAGCTGTTTGCAGCCCCGCAAGGCTTAGATGCTCAAGGGAAGTTTGTACCCGTTGCACAACGTCAAACACCCTTAGGCCAAGAGCATTTGGTTTTTGCAGCCAATGCAGATAATCGAAGCGTGTTGATGCGGCGCATTGCTGGACAAATCAAGGGTCGCAGCAATATTACGTCTACTACTCCCCTGGCTTTCTTCGAGTCAGAGGTGCAGCTTTTTTGGCCACTGGTGATTGGGCAGTTGGGTTTGCGCGGCTATTTCCCGTATCGCCTGCGACCTGAAACTGAGCAGGCTTTGGCGTTTCGGCTTTGGGGGACAGGTTCCATTGCACAACTTCGCAACCATGAAGGGGTTCCGCCTGATCGCTGGATACGTCGAATTTTGGATTTAATTCAGCTTGCGGCCTTTAGCGGTACGCCCTTTACAGAAATCGCAGCACGCCTCAAAACAGGCCCTACTACCGTAACCCTCCCACCTCCTCTCGCAGATTTAGTTCAACAGATGGCCTTACAGTGGCAGGATTGGTGCCTAAAGCGCGGGATCTTGACCTATGGGCTAATTACAGATTTATTTTGGCAGTACATATTGCCCCATCCCACCTATCGCAGTCAGTTGCCTCAGCGCTTTGGCGCGATCGCCGCTGATGATGTCGAAAACTATCCGGCGATCACCCGATCCTTCTTTGAAACCGCGATGGATTTAGGGGTACCCAGCCTCTTTACCTACAGCGAACTGGGCGGAATTCGTGATGGGCTAGGGGCAGATTCTGTCTATTTGCTGGGTCTAAAGCAGCGCTGTACAGAAATTGTTTTACCCGCAGCAGCAGGTTTAGCCGAAGCCGCCCAAGTCTCAATTTCAGAGATGCCTTTGGCGCTCCAGCAGGCCAGCCGCCAACAACAGCCTCAGTTTTATGTGCTCAAAACCACCTCTCGCATTGAGCTACTACAAACGGTGGCACAGCAGGTAGCAAATTCCATTCAGGCCGGAGAGATTTTGCCCCAAGAAGTTGCCATTATTGGCCCAGGCTTAGACCCCCTGGCGCGCTACGGCATTATCGAAACCCTTCAAAACGCCGGAATTACAGTCGAGTCTTTACGCGACCAGCGGCCCATTCAAAGTACGGCAATGGTGCGATCGCTCCTCACCCTTCTCGCGCTGGTCTATCCAGGTCTGGGGCATCTGCTCGATACCGAGCAAATTGCCGAAATGCTGGTGGCTTTAACCCCACTTTGCCCCGCTTCAAAACCGCTTGAAGGCCGCAATACCATTGACCCGATTCGGGCAGGACTATTGGCAGATTTCTGCTTTCGCCCTCATCCAGACCATCCAGAACTATTGCCCATTGAGGTATATGCCCGATGGGATCGGATTGGCTACAGTGCTGCCAAAGCTTATGAAACGCTGCGGCAGTGGATTGCTCAACAGCAGGGCGCCGCCCAAAGCACTCAGTCCGACACAACCGCGCCAGACTACTCTGCGGCCTACCTAACCCTTAGTCCTATTTTTGTTTTAGATCGTGCTATTCAGACCTTTCTGATGGCACGCCCCTTAAGTGTTGACCAGCTTGCGGTATTGCGGGAACTCATTGAAACCGCGCAGCATTACTGGGACGTTGATACTCGCCTACGCAAAATTGAAAAGCCTTGGCTCACCTTGCCAGAAACCGTCGGCGATTTTATCCAGCTTTTACATCGAGGTGTTGTGACGGCAAATCCTTACCCCACAACCATTGCCCAGCAGTCTCGTTCTTCTGTCATTTTGGCAACGACGTTTCAGTATCTCAACGCTCACCTCACCCATCGGTGGCAGTTTTGGCTAGACTCAGGCTCTCAGCTTTGGCAGTACAGTGGCGATTTTGAACTATGGGGTGCAGCGTTATTTCTAAATGCTGCCGCTGCTTCCACTACCGAACCTGCTGAAGAAAGCTTACCCAAGCCCGAAGAAAGCTTACCCAAGCCCGAAGAAATCGCCCAGCCATACAATCCGCGCCTTAAAAGTACCCTGCTCAATCTCTTGGGGAGAGTGCAAGAGCGAGTGTACCTTTGTCACAGTGAGCTTGCAGTGACTGGACAGCCTCAACTCGGGCCATTAATGCCCTGGATTGATCTCGCTCTCCCACTAGAAACTCACGAACTGCTCTAGCAGCTGTGGCTACTCTAAAATATCTAGACGTACTGAAGAAACGCCTGAGCTAACCGTACCCAGAATTTGAGCTGCACCGCGAGAGAGGTCTAAAACGCGATCGCCCACAAAGGGACCACGGTCATTAATGCGCACTACCACAGAGCGACCGTTGTCGAGATTGGTCACGCGCACCTTTGTCCCAAACGGCAGGTAGCGGTGGGCGGCAGTAAGAGCGTACTGGTTAAAAACTTCGCCATTTGCGGTGTAGTTGCCGTCAAATCCAGGGCCATACCAAGAAGCCATGCCCTGAACTTGAAACCGAATTGGTCCCATCGCTAAGGTCTGCACATTCTTCTTTGGCTTAGGCATTCCCTCGACGGCTTTAAGCGGAGCTGCATTGCCCAACTGATAGCGCAGTCGATTGGCAACTTTCAGCGCATCTTTTGCGGCATCTTTGCTAGCGCTGGGCAACTGCGTATTGTGAGCCGTCACCTCAATCAGGTGTTGGTTACTGGCCTGTACTAAATAGCTTTGGCGTTTCTCGCTCCAAACGACTTTAATAGAATTTGCAACTGCTTTGGCATCAGTCCCCGATGCTGCCAACTGGTTGAGCCTTCCGGCAATGGTGGTTGCACGCCAAATCGGGTCAGCGACAGCTTTTGAAGAAGCGTTTGCGATCGCCGCAAGCTTAGATGGGTCTAATTCAGCCGTCGCAATCTTCACCCCTTCTGGGTTTGCAGCGCTTTGCTCCACGCCTAAAAAAGTAACAACGGGAATATTGCGGACGTACACCGTGGTCGCCTGTCGCCCATTTTTTTGATGCACCATAACCCTAGCTACAGCAGGTTCCGACGATTCGACCGTAGATTGACGTGTGCCTACTTTTGTCGCGCTGGCAGTCTGCATCTGCTGCGCAATCTTTATTGCGGTGTTGCCAGAAGCAGCCGTCTGTGCTGAATTAGAAGAAGGCTGATTAGCGGCGTTGTGCGGCTCGGGGCTTGCATCACTAGACGTTATTTCACCAGCGACCGTCACGGTCAAAGCTGCGGCAAGGCCGGTCAAGATAATTTGATTCATAGGTCGTCCGTTGAGGAGGGCAGTATTGAGAACCGAGTTATGACATCTATCAAGGGCGCTAAAGCGCCCTTTTCTAACTCGTACTCGTTCCGAATTCGCTCTTTACTACCGAAACAGTCTTACCCTATCATGACCCGCCTGACCCAGGGATCAGGGTATTCTCTGAAGGGATCCAGTTTAACTGAGTACCCACAGCGAAAGATCCTCTACAAATGCAATAGGTCAACTTATGCCAAATCCCCTCACAAACTAACTTTGAGATGATTCTTAACAGCGGTCTCAGTCATGAGTATTTCTTATGATTTGTTTAATTAGCGTTTGATTTTTTGAACATTTTTCTGTCTTAGGTGCATAGTTAAACGGTGTTTCCACCGTCGCAATTTAAAGTGCTTTTCCTCGCTGCGTAAAAATACGGGAGTAAAAAGGGCTATTTTGCGTATTTTTACGCAGCGTGAAGGGATTGTTTAAGGCAAGGTATCAGAACAAAAGCCGAACAGAGAGGCTGTCTAGGGATAAAATACTCTCTGACCTTAAGGATCTAATGCCTACTATGTATAAGCATTAAATTCTGCCTCCAGTTCTTCTGCATGGTCACTCTACTCACTAAAGGTTTAACCACACATTTCTATGGATTATCGTGACGCTGGGGTCGATGTTGAGGCGGGGAGAGATTTTGTCCGTCAGATTAAGGGAATGGTAGAGCGCACGGCGCGTCCAGAAGTATTGGGTGGCTTAGGTGGGTTTGGTGGACTCTTTCGTGTACCCAAGGGCTATGACGAACCTATCTTAGTCTCAGGCACCGATGGCGTTGGCACCAAGCTGAAGTTAGCCCACGAACTCAATCAACACCGCACGGTTGGCATTGATCTAGTCGCCATGTGCGTCAATGACGTGTTGACCTGTGGTGCAGAGCCGCTGTTTTTTCTAGACTATGTTGCCACGGGCAAGCTAGAGCCACAGCAGCTCGTTCAGG
Organism: Acaryochloridaceae cyanobacterium VAR_48_metabat_390; assembly: GCA_031422435.1. Lineage (GTDB taxonomy): Bacteria > Cyanobacteriota > Cyanobacteriia > Thermosynechococcales > Thermosynechococcaceae > JAAURS01. The sequence goes on along the minus strand of JANPLU010000030.1, from coordinate 43,873 downwards.
TTGTGGAAGGCATTGCCAAGGGCTGTGAGCAGTCGGGCTGCGCGCTACTGGGCGGCGAAACGGCAGAAATGCCTGGTTTTTACCAGCCCAATGAGTATGATTTAGCTGGGTTTTGCGTCGGCATTGTCGAGGAGCGCAATCTGCTAGATGGCTCTCGCATTCAAATAGGAGACGTGGCGATCGGGTTAGCCAGCAGCGGTGTCCACAGCAATGGCTTTAGTCTGGTCCGCAAGATTGTGAAGGATGGTGGCTTTAGCTGGAGCGATCGCCCCCTCCTCTTTAACGGACAATCTTTAGGGGAAGTGTTTCTCACCCCTACGCAACTCTATGTCAAAGCAGTGTTGGCAGCACGGGCTTCAGGTTTAGACATTCACGGCATGGCTCACATTACAGGGGGTGGCCTACCCGAAAATCTGCCGCGATGTTTAGGGGGAGATCAGGCGATCGCCCTAGATACAACAGCATGGCCTACCTCACCTGTGTTTCAGTGGTTAGCCGAAGCAGGCAACGTTGCCGCGATAGACATGTTTAACACCTTTAACATGGGGATTGGCTTTGTCGTAATTGTCCCGCAAGCCCAGTCAGAACAGGTGGTGTCATGGTTTAGCCGTCAGCAGATTAGTGCCTTTGCGATCGGGAGCGTCACCTCTGGCAATCAAAACCTAATCGGGCTTCCCTCATAACCAAGTTAAAAAAAGTCTATTTCTTATTGGGAATTATTCTGCCAAACTGATTCCCAATCTGGGCAGTTCTTCTCCTCAACGCCATAGGGATGCATTGCGCAAACCAACACATTTCCGCCGTAGGCTTCGCCATGATAGTGATTACAGCCAACGCAATTGGGATGATCTTGTAGTGCAGGCGTAACGGTCTGCACGAAAGGGCGACTTGTATCACTAATGATGTCTTCAACCTCACCCAGCCAATCAATGACTGGCTCTAGATAAAAATCTAAGGCGACCTCAATCTCAACAGAAACATCCTCAATCTCCTTCACCAGGGTTTCACAGCCCTGATAAATCAGATTGCCCATCCATAGGGCGGTTTCGTCAATTGCCTTGTAAAAATCGTTCATTTTCAACACCTAAGCGCTGCCATGAGCAAGCTACAAAACCCATAAAAATAATGCTGCACTAACCTAAATGCCTAGTTAGCATCAGATTCAACGTCTTCAATAGACAAAATTTCGATTTTTTGAGGTTTCTCACTCTCTGGCGCAGCCCCCGTCGAGCTAGGCGCTTGAGGCATCCAAATGTCAAAAAACTTTGAGGCTTCTCCGGCTGTATCTTCACCACGACGAATTAAATCATCCGCCAACGCCTGAGCCTTGCCCTGAATGTCTCCTGCCTGTTCGCCAGCATAAGATGCTAAACCGACACCCAAGTAAAACGCTTTCTTAAGGGTATCTGTCAGATTTTCCATTGCTCGCTCAAACCCCTCTAAATGCTGTGTCTACGGTGTCAAAGCGACCTTTCTAAAAAGGCGACCCGGAGTCCACGCCTGTTACAAGCATCCCGTATTGCTGCTACCTTCCGGTTCTGACAAAGTTGAGGCGTTGTTACCGCATGGGTCCGAGTCTACGAACAGTCTAGCATCGTTCTGGTGCTAGAGAGTAGCACGATGCTAAAATGCCAAAATTCATGGGTGAAGACTCTTAAAATACGTTTTTCAGGCTAGCCTAGCTGCCCTAAGTTTTATGGCCTATCTCAAGCCCAATGCTGTTTATTTCGACCCAAAAATAGTCTGTGCGTAAACTTCAGGGTAGACTAGCCTCGACTCGTACAGAACAGGGTGCCTCCATGACTCAACCCGTAGCCGATGAACAGGCACTCTCTCCGCTCGATAGGATGCTGTGGGCTATTATTGGTCTACTCTTAACCATCAGCGGCGTTTTTATTGAGGTGTCTATTCCTCTGCCTCAGCTTATGTGGCCGATTGACTGGAGCAAGGTGCAGACCTACTCTCTCGGCGTAACGCTACAGGTAGGAGCCGTTTTGCTGGTGGGCTGTATGGCAGGTCGAAATACAGCAACCCTCTCTCAAATTGCGTACTTGGCTCTGGGGTTAAGTGGTCTCCAGGTTTTTGCCCACGGGGGTGGGCTAGTGTACTTAAAGGAGCCTACCTTTGGCTACCTGCTAGGGTTTCTGCCTGCCGCATGGGTCTGCGGTACGGTTGCTTTCCGGCAGCGACGGCGCATTGAAACGCTCATTGCGAGCTGTCTATATGGCCTATTGGCAATTCATCTGATTGGGCTGACCTACTTGACGATTCTGTCAGTGTTTAGAATTACCACAGCCAACTGGTGGAACGCCGTTTTGCAATACTCCATTTATCCTCTGCCTGGTCAATTTATTATTGTATGCACCATCGCGGCCTTGGCATATCTTCTGCGTGTTTTGCTGTTTTATTAGCAGGACATTGAGCAAATAGGATCATGAAACTAAAGAAAAATCCCATGTTTTGGCTGTCTGCCGTACTGAGTTTTTTGCTGGATTATTTATCAAAACAATGGGTGGTCGCAAACTTTCAGCTTAGCAATCCACCTGAATCGTGGTCGCTACTGAAAGGGGTTTTTCATCTTACCTATGTCGTAAACCGTGGGGCAGCGTTTAGCATGTTTCAAGGGGAGGGCTGGCTGCGGTGGCTGTCGTTGATAGTGACGTTAGCGCTTGTTTACTATGGCCTGTTTGGTGCTCCCCTACGAGCTTGGGAACAGGCTGGCTATGGTTTTTTGCTGGGTGGCGCTGCCGGAAATGGGGTTGATCGATTGTTGATGGGGCATGTTGTAGATTTCTTAGATTTTCGGCTTATTAACTTTCCGGTCTTTAACCTGGCGGATGTCGCCATTAATATCGGTTTAGTTTGCTTATTTATTTCGCTGTGGCGTAAGCCTGAAGCGAGTAAGCCGCCCTCCATCACTGATTAAGCTGAAAGAGATTTTGTTCAAAGTACAGAAAATCAGGAGAAGTAAAAATGGCTGTTGTTGAAAGTAAGCTCGGTCATAAAGTCGTGTTCAACAGCTTTTTTGGCCCTGTAAGCTTTGAACCAGGTTTAAATCATGAGATCCATGACAGGCTGTGGAAAAACCTGAAGATGAATAGCTTAGATGTCCAAGCCTTATTAGAGAAAGGTTTTCTCGTCGAAATGACAGAGACTGCTGAAGCATCCATCTAGGATGACACTATTCTCTGCTGGGCGATCCAGTTCTCAATGAGAAGATTGACCTGTTCGGGGGCTTCATCTTGAGGACAGTGGCCTACGCCTTCTAGGGCGATAAAGTCCGTCACTGCTGAAAACTCACCATAGGCTTTACCGAGATGGATAGGTTCCCAGGGGTCTTGAGTACCCCAAATACACAGCACTGGGCAGCTCAACTGCGGCAGTAAGTCTTCGGCAAGAGGGCCGTGGGAGTATTGGATAAAGGCTAAAAATACGTCGGCTGCGCCAGAGTCTTGGGCAGGACGCATCAACAGTTCAATCAGCTCATCGGTCACGGCTTCGGTACGGGCGTATGCTTTTTGAAGAATGCTGCGAACGACAGAAGGACGCGCCAATCGCCCGAAGAAGAAATGACCAATGGGGCGCACTGCCAGAATTTTCTGAAACCACGGCGAAAAAGTGCGCTGAGGCCACGGGAGTGCTTGACGCTTGCGTTCGTGGAGCATCCGCAAGGAACAGTTGAGCATGACGACGCCCAAAACTTGATGGGGAGCAGTCACGGCGGCCTGAAGCGCAACGATGCAGCCGATGGAGTTGCCGACGAGGAATACGGGTTCACCAATGACCTGTTGGCTCAACTCTAGGACGAGCTGCGCCCAGGTTTCAAAGGTATACGTTAGCGCTGGAGTGGGCGTAGGTTTAGCAGAAAGGCCAAAGCCGAGAAGGTCGATCGCATACACGCGATGGTTTACGCCCAATTCCGGCAAATTTTTGCGCCAGTGGTCAGAAGATGCCCCAAAGCCGTGGATTAAGACCAACACAGGCCCAGCCGAACCTGTGGACTGGTAGCGAATGGTGTGACCTTGCCACTGCCATTGATGTGCTTGAGATTTGCTAAGGATGCTGACGGTCATGGTGTGGAGAATGTTTGTCGTTCAGCTTCTATTGTGACTTTGTTCTGGGTTTTGGGTGGGGAGATTAATTTGCTAGAATGGCAACGCAGCGTTTGGTTAATTATTCTATGCGCCTTAAATCTTGGGAGTCGCCCCGCAGTGGGCCGCGACGCAATAGTAAGTCTAAGCAGGCTTCTGAACGCGTTAGACAGCTCAAAAAGCAAACTCAGCAGCTTCGCAAACGTCTTAAGTCTGATGACAAAGGCTCTATAAAACCCTCAGGAAATGTTCCTGAGGGTTTTGTTTTGGGCTGTGCCCCTTACAGCAACGCTATTGCAAAGAAATTCGCATATTGCTAAGATTACTGATGACTAAAGCACACCTCTAGCTTATGTTCTCCACAAATAAGCTTTGTGCATATCATCAGTACCTCTCGGCTTAAAAAGTATTGTGCGCTTTACCCACAAGCACAATCGTCTTTGCAGACATGGCTTAAGCTGGTTAGTAAGGCAAGCTGGCAGAACCTTGCTGAAACTCGTAAAACCTTTCCTTCCGCTGATTCAGTCAAGAATTTTACAGTCTTTAATATTGCAGGCAATCACTATCGGCTCATCACATACATTGACTATGAGAGCAAAAAGGTCTTTATTCGCGATTTTTTAACCCACGCAGATTATGACAAAAATAAGTGGAAGCACGACGGTTGGTTCCAGTAGCTCCGATGCCTATATTTCCCTGCTTCAGCGCTTTGCACCGCGTCCGATTCGTTCTGAAGCTCAACTCGAAGCGGTACAGGCAGTAATTGATTCTTTGATTGATCGAGGTTCGCTAACCCCAGAAGAAAAGGACTACCTGAATGTTTTAGCAACTTTGGTTTATGAGTATGAGCAAACTCTAGAGCCGCTACCGGATATTTACGGTGTAGCGTTGCTAACGGTTTTGATTGAAGAGCGATCGCTTAAGCAAAAGGATTTAGTTCCCATCTTTCGCACGGAATCTATTATTTCTGATGTGTTGCATGGTCGTCGCCAGCTCACAACGCGTCACATTCAGGAGTTGGCTCAGTTTTTTCACATTTCTCCTGCTGCATTTTTTCCTCAAAATTCGTAAAAAATTGATGACTGGATTCACGTCTCACTCTCTCACTGCTGCTTTTACTTTGCGCGAGTATCAGGCTACAGGCGACATCGCGCAAGGGCAAAGGCTTGACCGTTGGTTGGCATCTGAGGCAGCAGACTTATCGCGATCGCAGCTTCAAAAGCTCATCGACCAAGGACAAGTACAGGTCAATCACGCACCGTGTGACTCCAAAAAGTATGAAGTGCAGCCAGGTGATGTGATTACGGTTACGGTACCACCGCCCACGGCGCTGAATCTAGAGCCGGAGGACATTGCGCTAGACATTCTCTACGAAGATGCCCACCTCATTATTTTGAATAAGCCCATCGGGACTGTTGTTCACCCAGCGCCCGGTCATGCCACCGGAACGTTAGTCCATGCGCTGCTGTCACACTGCCAGTCAGCAGATAAACTAGAGACTAGCCTTTCAGGAATCGGCGGCGTTCAGCGACCGGGTATTGTGCATCGGCTCGATAAAGATACTAGTGGCGCATTGGTCATTGCAAAAACAGACCAGGCACACCAGCATTTACAGGCTCAAATCCAGGCTAAAACCGCCCAAAGAGAATACTTGGGAGTTGTTTACGGTAAGCCACCTCAAGAATCGGGCATTATTGATCGTCCCATTGGCAGGCACCCGATAGACCGCAAAAAAATGGCGATCGTGCCAGAAGAAAAAGGTGGACGCGCTGCTAGAACCCATTGGGAGATTAAACAGCGACTCGGCAATTTTACGCTGATGCATTTTCGCTTAGAAACGGGTCGCACCCATCAAATTCGCGTCCATTGTGCCGATCTATGCTGCTCTATTGTGGGCGACCCGCTGTATGGCAGGGGTAGAGAGATTGGCGTAAACCTCACGGGTCAGGTACTCCATGCGTGGCGCTTAAGCGTTCAGCATCCTATCACCGAAGCATGGATTCAGGTTGAAGCGCCCTTGCCGCCTGAGTTTTTGAAGGTGCTTAAAATATTGGAGCAGAGAAGCGCTTAGCAAAAACATAAAAAGTTGGCTGCACTTAAATCAGCACAGCCAACCCATCAAAACTTGAGAATCCGCATTAAGTGGCTACTTCTTGCGAATATCCTTAGCCATATTGCGAAACATATCTAGGTCAGAAGCACTTTTACGACGCTCTGTCACCTCTGGCTTCAGCGCTTCAGTCGCTTTTTGCTCAATTTCAAATGTCGAAGGTTGTGCCACCCCTTTCTTAATTGCAGAGGTTATGGTCTCTTCCTCAAATCCAGCGCCCCAAGCTTTTGTTGTGGGATAGCTCTTCTTTACCTTCCTGGCAGTTCTCATATAGTCTATGTCGCCCATAGACTTTGCTTCATCGGGATCCAAAAAAAAGGGATCTGCCATGATTTACCGCTTTAACTCCGTTTAATTAGTTTTATTAACTTATGTTAATCATAACGAAGCATGTCGGTTTCATACCAGCCCTAAGCTACTGTGTGATGGACTTTCAAAGACATTTGTTACAAAATGCAACTTTTTGAGTCGTCACTGCCGTTTGAGCTTGTTTTTAGGCAGATGTCGCAGGCGCTTCTAGGGCGATCGCCCCCAAAATCCCCTTGCGAAAGTCGTTGAGAATATGATGTGCGGTGCGCTCTACATCGCCCTGAAACTTAATTTGCGCTACCTGCGCCAGATATTCATCTCCGGCAAAGTTAGACATTTCAACCCCATACCGCGTTTGGAGCGGAGACTGTGGAATCCAACGTTGCCAATTCTGGTTATGTGTCTCCATTTCCTTGATTTTCTCAATTAGTGCCGCTGCAACAAGCTGGCGATCGTAGGCTCCCTCACCAATGTCGTCGCACATGGCAAGGCGGTAAGCAGCATCCTGATCAGTCAGTCTACCTGGTAAGACCCCTGGGGCATCCAGTAAGTTTAGCTCTGGCGAAATGCGTACCCAGCGCAGTTGACGCGTTACCCCTGGTTTGCGGGCACTCTCTACCACGCGACGATTGAGTAAGCGGTTAATGAGCGCCGATTTGCCCACATTAGGGAACCCGATGACGACCGCTCGTACCGCGCGAGGATTCATGCCGCGATCGCGACGGCGCTGGTTGAGCTTTTCTCCGGTGGCTTGAGCTGCCTTGATTAAAACACTTACGCCTTTACCATTTTGGGCATCGGTATAGTAAGGCTTTTCACCCTGAAGCCGGAACCAGTCTCTCCAGAGTTCAGCCGCTTTAGGGCTAATTAAATCAACGCGGTTGAGAACTAAAATTCTAGGCTTTTCGCCAATCCATTCCTGCACCTGAGGGTGAGTGCTGGCTAAAGGAATGCGGGCATCTCGCACTTCTAGCACAACATCAACCCGCTTAAGCTGTTCTAGAAGATTCTTCTCAGCTTTTGCAATGTGCCCTGGATACCACTGAATGGGGGGAGTAACAGACGTAACTTTCATGGTTCAGGGTTCGTGACGGGTGCACCCTCTATTATGGGGAATCTTGGCTTCTGGTGATAAGGCAAAATTTCCAATTGTGAATTGAGGCAAGGGTTCTTAAATTGAAATATGAGAAAGCCAGAATCCTCATAGCCCCAGATGCTGAGAGGGCGAATTATTCCTACCGCAACTGCCAAAGGCTTGATTGTGTTAGGATGCAGGCTAAAGATTATTTTCGGCTGTGTAATTCGTCTAATCAGCGTTTCTCCGGATCTAACCCCCTTCATCCCCTTGATTCTGGAAATGCTTTATGTCAATTTATGTTGGTAATCTGTCCTACGAGGTCACTCAAGACGACTTGAATCAAACCTTTGCAGAGTACGGAACCGTTAAGCAGGTTAAAATGCCGACTGATCGAGAGACAGGGCGTTTGCGTGGGTTTGCTTTTGTTGAAATGATGACGGACGCCGAAGAAACTGCCGCAATAGAAGCACTAGATGGCGCGGAATGGATGGGACGCAACCTAAAGGTTAATAAGGCAAAACCTCGAGAAGATCGAGGTGGATCCTTTGGCGGCGGCGGTCGCTACTAAGCACGGTGCGATTGATCAAACTTTGATCAGTCAAATCGTGAGTAGGCTTTAGACAAAAGATTAAACTCTAAGGTCTTCGGGGTAGACGCAATGGGTCTACCCCTTTTTAGTAAAGGCTGATCAGCGTCTTAAAACAGCCTAAAGACCTACCCTGTAAGGAAGTATTTAAATGACCCAAATTGTTCCTGGCGAAAGTGAAGGCGTTGAGTCGGTACTCCGTCGCTTTAAGCGAGAAGTTTCTAAGGCAGGTATTTTTCAAGACATGAAAAAGCATCGTCATTTTGAAACGCCGATTGAGAAGCGCAAGCGCAAAGAAATTGCAAAACATAAGCAGCGCAGAAAACAGTTTCGGTTTTAACGATGGGCTAGCGCGGCTGGTATTGATGCTTCTGAGTACAGGCACTTTTATTGGATTTTTTATGAATACAAATGAACTTCTGAGCCGATATGCAGCAGGGCAGAGAGATTTTAAGAATGTAAACCTGATTGCGGCAAATCTTAGGAGCGCGAATCTAAGTGGCGCAAATCTGAGTGGTGCAAATTTAACCAAGGCAAATCTAACAAAGGCCAATTTGAGTCACGCTAATTTAGCGGGAGCCAATTTGGCTCAAACCAACTTAATAGAGACGAACTTTGTCAAGGCCAACTTGAGCGGCGCAGATCTCAAGGATACTACCTTGGATGAGGCATTTCTACACGGTGCCACTCTGCCAGATGGGGTGATAAGTTCAGAAAATCCAAAGCTGGAGATGCCCGTATAGGTAGGACAAATCCTATGCTTTAGGAGTCATTGGATTAAGGCTGATTACTGAGGTAAGGAACGATGAAAATTCAGGCGATGGAAATTCGGATGGGCGATCGCATTTTGGCCTATTGCAACAACAAGCAGCAAGTTTGCACCGTACGCCAGGTTGAAGATTCAGGTCAAGGCAGCATTGCCTTGACGGTATGCCCCTCAGAGCATTACCGACTGTCTTTAGCGCGGGTAATTCGATTTCAGCGTGATGCTTTAGTAGATTTATCAACCTAACGCGGCAGCAGTAGGTGCAGTGATTTTACCCTCGGAAAATTGTATTCAAAAGCATGATTTATGCTGTAAGTTAATTTTCTATTGCTAAAGTTCAGAATACATTAAAAATCTAGGATCTAAATACTAGTTTTAACTATGATTTTTGCGATTTTTTTTGTAAAAATAGACAAAAGATATTGAGAATTTATTATTTTTTAGTAACGTTAGCCTAGTCAGCGACTGACCTTCCCCACTTGCAGTGATTGCAGCCATTGCGGGCATTTTCTATGTGCTTTGACTGACATGCGGTTATGACATGACTCACTAAACACCAACGGGATAGTCATGGTTCGAGACGATAATGCCTTGTAATCACTTGGTCAATGCTGTGGTTCTACGGAATATAGACAACGCCGCATCACGATTGGGATGGCATCAACTTGCACGACCCAGAGCGCGTGCAGTGGACAGAAACGGAGCATTAATCTCACCATGATCGCCTTTGGGCGTAAAGAGGGATGTTTCGCTTAATAATGGATTGACAGGTGTTCTGAAGGTTTATCGTGCGGTTTGATATTGTCACTCTGTTTCCTGATTTTTTTGAGTCGCCGCTGGGGTCTGGACTCATTGGCAAAGCACTTAGCAAAGGAATTGCAGAAGTTTACCTCACCAACCCACGAGACTTCACCACCGATAAACATCATCGGGTAGATGATGAAACCTACGGCGGCGGCGTGGGGATGCTTATGAAGCCTGAACCCATTTTTGCGGCAGTCGAATCTTTGCCCGTTTTCCCTAAACGAGAGGTAATTTTTTTAACCCCTCAAGGGCAACCCATGAATCAGGCGCTGTTTCAAGAATTGTCTCAACATCAGGAACAGCTTGTTTTACTCTGCGGTCACTACGAAGGGGTAGATGAACGCGTGGTGGATCACTTAGTAACGCGGGAGGTTTCTCTGGGCGACTTTGTGTTGACCTGTGGAGAAATTCCGGCGCTGGCGCTCCTCAACGGTGTGCTGCGGCTGCTGCCTGGTACGGTCGCTAAGGAGGATTCCCTCAAGTTCGAGAGCTTTGAGGCGGGACTGCTAGACTACCCCCAGTACACTCGTCCAGCAAATTTCCGAGGGTGGGAAGTGCCAGAGATTTTAAGGTCAGGAAATCATGGCGAAATTGAGCGCTGGCGAAAAGCACAGCAGATTCAAAGAACGCGCGATCGCCGCCCCGATCTCTACGCGCATTGGCTCGCGCCAGAGCCGCCATTCTCAGAAAAATGACCGAATTCCTGAAAAAAGTCCTGAGTTTTTTAACAGATCAAACGAGATGGATCGACTAGGATAGTTTTGAAAGTGTTCTAATTTTTAGATAAAAGCGGTCTTGGGTACATGTATCACAAAGCTCTTAGAAGTTTAGGATTCGTCCTTGCAGCATCTGTTCTGTCACTCCCCAGCGTTGGGCAGGCTTTTGAACTAGAGCCACCCACGCGTTTTCCAGGGTTATCGGGCGTTAGCGCCTACCTTCCGCCTTTGGTTGCGCCACTGCGTCTAGAACTTGACCTGTCTGATCGAAAAGTCACCTTATTTCGAGCCGGACTAGCCTTTAAAACTTATCCTGTTGCCGTCGGTCGTGCAGGATGGGAAACGCCAACGGGCACTTTTAAAGTTGAAACCATGTATCGTGACCCCGTTTGGATTAATCCCTTCACGGGGGAGGTGATTTCGGGGGGCGATCGCGATAATCCTTTAGGTCGCCGCTGGATGGGTTTTCATAAAGATGGCAAAAACTGGGCTGGGTTCCACGGCACCAATAGCGTTAGCAGCATTGGTACGGCGGCATCTCACGGCTGCGTCCGTATGTTTGAAAAAGATGTGGAAGAGCTGTTTTCACTGGTGGCAGTGGGTACCCCTGTTGTAGTGAAGCGCTAGTTTTTAACGATTCCAAAAATCCGTCACGTCATAGCTTAAGCCGGCAAGCATTTGCCGCAGCAAGGGCAGACTTAGCCCAATCACGTTGCTATGACACCCGTGAATTTGCTCTACAAATAAGCCACCTTTACCGTCTAGGGCAAAACATCCGGCGCACTGTAGTGGTTCATGGGTGTCAACATAGGCTTCAATCTGACGTTCGCTCACGAGCGCAAACTCAACCAAGGTTTTTTGGTAGCGCACAATATTGCGGTTTTGATACAGGTCAAACAAGGCATGGCCTGTGTATAGCTCACCCGTGCGCCCGCACATCTGCCGCCATCGGGAGATCGCCTCTGCACGACCATTCGGCTTGCCAAAAATTTCGCCGTCTAGGGTCATCACCGAATCACAGCCCAAAACGAGCGCGGAAGAATGCTGTTGTGCAATGAGATGCGCTTTCTCGAAGGCTAGCTTTTGCACCAAATCGATTGGATTAGCCGTCTCAATCGTAGACTCATCAAAGCGACTGGGCTGCACCTCAGCCTCAATGCCGATGGTTGTGAGGAGCTGACGACGGGCAGGAGAAGCAGACGCCAATATAAATCGCAGATGAGATCCCATGCTTGATGTTTCTGTAGTGCTTTAAGCACGGCAGTTGCCGCTATTTTTTATTGTAAGGTTTGCAGTCCAGATAGAGCCTTACTAAAAATCAGCAGCGAAAACTCCAAAGTGCCGTCATAATAATGAAATAAATATGAAAACTCTACGGAGCACCTGTGCTGGAACCCTTAACCGCCGCTGAAGTGGCTGCTGAATCAGCAGAGACAATAGTGTCAGCCCAGCCAGCTTCTGTCCCTAGCAAACCGAAGGCTGGAATACTGCGGGAATTTTTGACCGCGTTTATCACTATTTTCTTGGCAGAAATAGGCGATAAAACCCAGCTTGCAACCCTGTTGATGGCCGCAGAATCTCAGTCTCCGTGGGTGGTCTTTGCGGGGGCGGCAGCAGCATTAATCTCCACCAGCTTACTGGGCGTCTTAGTGGGGCGATGGTTATCACGCCGACTTTCAGCAGATACACTTCAAACCGCAACAGGGATAGGTATGCTCCTGATTGCGGTACTGCTGCTGTGGGACGTGGTTCACCTAGGTTAAATTCACTGAGGTTAAAAAGGAGACATACAAAATGGACTGGAAACTTCTCGGCGTTAGCTTTTTAATGGTGTTTGTGGCAGAACTGGGCGATAAGAGCCAGTTGGCTGCCATTACCCTCAGCGGTCAGTGCCAGCATCCTCGCGCCATTTTCTTCGGCTCGGCCTGCGCCCTCATCTTTGCAAGCTTTTTGGGCGTATTGATTGGGGAAGGCTTTGCACAGGTTTTGCCCATTCATCTGCTGAAGGCTACTGCCGCCGCTGGGTTTGCCGCAATGGGGCTGGGCTTACTGTGGGTTCCTTCGCGATCGCTATAGTGGGGCTGCACCTAAAAATCTGCGCTGCTGTGGCTGAGTCACTAAAGCTAGAGGGGCTGTGGTACATATCATCCAGCATTGCGCTCGGGTCAAAGTTGAGCTTAATATGCTAATGTAAACGATAGAGATTTTTTGCGATCCTATCCATAACCGTCGATTTCCTCGGCATTATGCATTGATAAATCTAGATCTTGAACTTCAGGTCTAAGGGCACTTTTTAGTTTTTCCTTGCCTGCCGCTGCTACTTTCCCATAGTTTGTGTCCTCATTACTGATTGAAAAAGGAGAAGGAATGACCCAAGTAATTCCAGGCGAGAGTGAAGGAATTGAGTCAACACTGCGACGCTTTAAGCGAGAAGTGTCTAAGGCCGGCATTTTTCCAGACATGAAAAAACATCGCCACTTTGAAACCCCCATTGAAAAGCGCAAGCGCAAGGCGATCGCAAAACGCAAGCAGCGTCGTAGACGGTCTAGCACCTAGCATCAACCGCTAAGTCGGCAGTAAGGTCGAGGATATTGCCTAAACGGTCAATGATAGATTCGACAGCGTTTGTATTTAGAAATTGGCAAACTTTGTCACAATCTACAGAAACGTATGAGCGGAAATTGTTTCCGCTCATACGTTTTATTGTGTTTTAAGAAGTTGGCGCTACAATCATCGATCTGTTTGTAAGGGATGTAGTGACGATGACCCCAGAGGCAATCCGCATTATTTCTCAGTTGAGGGGTGAGTTTTATACGTTATTTTCGGGACAAATGGGTGTACCTGTAAGCGTCACCCACGAGCATTCTTATGTGGGGAAGCTTTCTCTGGCCTCTTGGGTAGATACCCGAAAGCAGCTTAACTACGTGTGTGTGTATGCGTATTCAGCACCAGACGCATTTTTCCCAGAGCGGCCTTTTATTCTCCGTGTTTCAGTCAACAAGGGGGCTGGGCTGCTGGCTGCCGCGAAGCGTGGGCAAACCGTTCGGGGTCAGAACTTACGCTGGCATTTTGAGCTAACGCTGATGCCCGACGAGATTTTAGACTTTCTGCCTTGGGTTGTGCATGTGGTCAAGGCAAAGGATGACAACATTAATGCGCTGCTGCTAACGCCGCCTCATCCGCTAGACTGCTACAGCATAGCCGCTGCTGCTGCCCCTTTAATGCAGGATGTTTGGACCTGTAGAGCGGGGCAATCTGAACCATTAAGGGCACTCATGCAGTTGTAGTGGGATGGTTTGCATGGCGCATCTTCAGCGATTAGTCATTGAGTCTTCTCAGTGTGTTGACAGTCATATAACCCTTACCCCAGAACAGCAGCACTATCTAAGGCGGGTGCTGCGGCTCAAGGAGGGCGATCGCTTCATTGCTATCTGTCATCAAATGTGGTGGCTGGCGCAACTTCATTCTTCTGAACCTAAGGCGCAGTGTTTAGAGCCAGTTTCGATCCAGACAGAATTAGCGCGGCCCATTACGCTTTTAGCTGCACTCACGAAAGGCCAGGGATTTGACGATGTGGTTCGGGCTACCACAGAAATGGGCATTGCCGCGCTCATTCCCTTACTGACGGCTCGTACCGTTATGAATCCTAGTGATGAAAAATTAGAGCGATGGCGACGGATTGCTACTGAAGCAGCAGAGCAGTCTTGTCGGCAGGTCGTGCCAGAGATTTTTGCCCCTATCTCTTTTGACCACGCACTAACGCTGGCGCAAACGGAGCGTTTTTCAGAGCAACAGCGTTTAATCTGCGTTACCGATCCGGACAGCACAAACTTAGGGCAGACTTTAGACAATTTTCCGTCAAAACTGGGCATTCTAATGATGGTAGGGCCAGAAGGTGGCTGGACCATTGAAGAACAAAAAAGGGCGATCGCCCAAGGCTTTTTACCCGTCTTGTTAGGTCGTCGTATTTTGCGAGCGGTAACGGCATCTATGGCAGCGGTCGCAATTCTAGCCCACCACATTGAAAGAAAGTCTAAAACAAGTATTGACTAACATTTAGGAGAAATCGTGCGTGCTAGATCGTATTGAAGCGGCACTTCAAGTTGAAAATTATGCTGAAGTGATGCGGCTGCTCGGCACCCTAGACGAGCGAGATAGCTGGACTCAACTTTATTGGGCAAGACTTTGGGAAACAACCCAAAAAGGAGACCAGGCTGAGACAACCTATCGCAACCTTTTGCGCCAGGCTGAAAACCCAAGGCTGACCCTCGCCGCACGTCAGGGACTAGAAAGACTCAAGATGCAGAAAACCCAATTGCGTCAAGAAGCCATTGCAGAGGCGATCGCAGACCCCATCAAAACTGAAATTGGCGTACTCGTCTTTGCACCCATTCCTCCAGAGCAGAAAGCAGAAGCAGCTCAGGCGATCGCTCAAATTATGAACCTAGAGCCTTACTCAGCGCAGATGCTGTTGCCCAGCCGAGGGATTCGACTATACCGCGTTGGTGCAGTTGGAGAACTTGAGTTCTATGGTCAGCAGCTCAAAGACAAAGGAATTCCGGTCTTTTGGCTACCACTCTCTCAGCTGAAGACCGTAAAAGTCTATCCAGTGCTGCACTTTGAGTCCGTTGAAGAAAAAGCACAAGTGTCTATTCAGACTGTAGAGACCAATCAAGCGCAGCGATCTATCCAATTCGCTTGGTCAGACGTTGCCGCAAGAGTTGAGGGGCAAATCCCAATTTTTGAAGAAGTGCTAGACCGCGACGCACGCGGAAAGCTCTTGCGTAAAGAAAAAACTCAAGACCACGCCAATTTCTGCGATCTGCATTTACCGAAACAAAACTGCATTTTGCGCTTCTCCGATGCCGTCTATCAATTTAACCGTGGGGTTAGCCTGACCCCAAACAAAACCTCAGATCAACCCCTCAACCACAACACCGCCTGGGCAAACTGGAGACAGCTCTCTGGGCTTCTGTCTCAAAAATTGCCTCAGCAACCCATCTACTCAGACTTTGAATCCTTCGCAGAAACTGCGCTTGACCATCCTGAACTACTCTCTAAGTTAACCGCTCACATTAATCTATTTCGTCGGGAAGAAAGCAACTGGGATCCAGCTTTTCAGCTCTACAGCGCCCTTTTACTTCTCAAGCCCCTAGCGGCTTCTCCGAAGGCATTCGTTGCCGCCTTAGGATAGGCAAGATTCAGATTCTCTTTTGAGGATTGCTATAGACTAAAAAAGAGAACCAGCAGTAGTCCGATGGGTCGTCGCTTTAGGACGGATGCTGCTTATCAACTTTCCTCGTTTAATCTTTGATGCCATGTCTGCGCCTGTCTCCATTTGTCCCGTCCCTGCCGATCAGCGTCCCATTAACGAGTATAAAAGCCTTGAAGAATCTTGGTTCTTTGGGTGGTCTAGCGCAGACTTGAAGACATTTTTGGTTCGTTTTAGTCTGTTATGGGGCATGAGCTGCTTTATTGCTGGCCCCATTGCAGCCTCAAGTTTTGAGCCGACCGAAGCCTTTGGGCGCTTTTTTCTAGCCGCCAACGGTGGGGCAATTGTTCTTGTCAGCCTCATTCTGTTGAGACTCTATCTAGGCTGGACTTATGTTGATCGGCGGCTACACTGCGAAACCGTCGATTATGAAGAGACTGGATGGTACGATGGTCAATCTTGGACTAAGCCTCACGCTGAACTAACTCAAGACCGCTTGATTAGTACCTATCAAGTTCAGCCTACCCTTCAGCGACTGAGATACAGCTTTGGGATTTTAGGACTTTTGTGCATTGTGGGTCAAAGCCTTTGGCGCTTCTGCTAGAGTTGGCTTTTAGTGTCTAAAAAGAGACACATTTACTGATTTTTGCCCAATTCATTTTTGCCCAACTTATTAGGATAAGGTCAGCTCCATGGCGGTGGGAAAACGTAACCATGCTACAGCACTTGAGATTCGCCTTCTGCGAGAAGGCATCGTAGAGTCGGTTCACGAAACTCATGCAGTGGTCTGCGATGAGCGAGGTCGGGTACTTTCTGTTGCAGGGAGTGCTGAGACAGCCTGTTTTGTTCGATCCTCACTGAAGCCATTTCAGGCTTTGGTAGTGACGACGAGTGGCGTAATGGAGCGCTATGGCTTGAGCGATCGCGACCTCGCCATTATTTGCAGTTCCCATAAAGGCACCATGGAACAGGTGCGCCAGGTTTTTAATATTTTGTGGCATGCCGATGTAGACCTCACCATGCTTCAGTGCCCGATTCCTGACGGCGGAAATAGTCCGCTCCAGTACAACTGCTCTGGCAAACATGCGGGGATGTTAGCAGTCTGTCAACTTCAGCGCTGGCCTTTACAAACCTACATGCAGCCGCAGCACCCCCTTCAGCAGATGATTTTGGCTAAAGTGGCAGACATGCTCAAAATGCCTGCGGCGGAGTTCATTGGTGCCCATGATGACTGCGGTGTGCCTACCTACCTCATGCAGATCGGTCAAATGGCAACTTTATTTGCCCAGCTTGCCTCAGGCGATAACCTTTCGATGGAGCGCGTTGTGCGCGCGATGATTCACCATCCTAACTTAGTCGCAGGACCTGGAGAATTTGATACTGATCTAATGGAAATGACCGCTGGAGAGCTGGTTAGCAAGACGGGAGCAGAAGGTGTGCTGTGTATTGGGCGAGTGGGAGAAGGCATGGGATTGGCTATTAAGGTTATGGACGGGGCAAAACGAGCAAAACATGCCGCTGCTATTGAAATTCTGAAGCAGTTAGGCTGGATTACGCCAGCCATTGCCGAAACTCTCTCGGAACGATATTTAACCCTCAGTCCCTTTAAGCGCTTAGAGGTAGTAGGTGAACTCTCAATGGTCTAGGGAGTAAACGGCTCTTTTCTGACCTGGGTGATGATGCGATTGTTTAGGCCATTAGTAAAGGTATCTCTGTGAAATGCATATTGATTGAAATGATGGCTCGCTGGTTTCAGATTGGGCTTTTGTCTATGTTGATTTGTGCGATTTGGATGATGCCACCCTGTCTCGCCGCTACTGACGAGTCGAGCCTCGAACTCATTAAGCCGATGTCTTTTAGCAATGGAGATCTGCGAGGCAAGGATTTTTCGCTTCAGGATTTACGGGCTGCGGATTTTGCAAATGCCAATATGGAGCGAGCAAATTTTAGTGATGCCGATCTGCACGGCGCAATCTTTAGCGCTTCGGTGATGCAAAATGCAAACTTGCAGGGCGCAAATTTTCAGTTTGCCATGATCGATCAGGTTAACTTTACGGATGCAAATCTAGAAGACGCAATTTTGTCAGAAGCGCTGCTGTTTCGCTCTACCTTTAAGGCTGCTCATATTACTGGAGCCGACTTTTCAAACGCGCTGTTAGATGGCGAACAGCGCAATATGCTTTGTCAGACGGCTGCTGGCACCAACTCTAAAACAGGGATGAGTACCCACGAGTCTTTGAACTGTCAGTCTTAAACACTAAGGCTTAAAGAGAAATTCACGCTGTATTCGATGGAAGTCTAAACAGAAGCAGCAGCAACAAAAAGCCGTCCATCATATTCTTCTGATACATCAGCGAGATCTGCTGGAGACTGCAGATTAAACTGTTTTTGCCATGCCATTGCGATGGTTCCTGGCATGACGCCGACCACCTTGGAAAGTACATCATTAGGGATAGTGCGGATCTCGTCGATTCCAAAGCGACTGCAGAGCATATCGAGCAGGTCAATAGCACGGCGAAGTGGAGATTCTGGCTGACACAGGGTTTGCATGGATGCAATGTTGTCTATGCGGCAACGAAAGGCAGCCTGACGCTCTTCTAGGGTGGCTGGAGCTGTAAATTCTGCTTTTCCTAGGGTGTAGATTGTGACGCAGTTAAGGTCAAATAAACCGCCAATGGCGGCTCCTGGGCCAATGAATTCTGCAAAAAAAGGTTTTTGCAGAATAATGCCGGAGGGTTCACTGTCCGTAATGGCAAGCAACTGACCGCTTTTGAGTAATTCGATGGGCTGGTTACTTTTAGGACTCATAAAGCACTTCAATCCTGATTAAGTTCTGGACAGAGAATAATTGAGACTACTGACTGATAAACCGATTTCTAGGCAGTGCAGCTATTTATCTTGTGGATATGGCTGTCGCTTGCCCTGATAAGTCTAGCCAATGATCTTTGATTTTGATAACGTTCGTCATGGCCTAGGGCTGCATATCTTAGGTTGCCCACATTTGGAAAGGCGATGAGCAGCTCAATTAAACTTCATCTCATTATGCTGAGTTGAGGGTCGTCAGCGCTACCGTGAGATTACGGGAAGCGACTTTACGCACTTTTACTGAGGCTGAATCTTTTTGCTTGTGACTATTATCCCGCGATGACTTTAAAGTTAGGGTTTGTTGACCTCAGGGAGAAAAGCGCCATAGGCACCTCCCCCTGGGGTTTTGACAGTCAAACAATCTCCAGGTTGAACCTCAAGGCTGACTTTAGCGGGTAATGGGTTAAATTGATCATCTGAGCGTACTTTCAGGCTATTTTCCCCAGCCTGTCCGGATTGTCCACCGTAGAGGCCAAAAGGGGGCACGACCCGATGGCTAGACAGGATTGAAACGGTCATGGGGGCTAAAAACTGGATAGAGCGGCTCACTCCCTTACCGCCTGAATATTGCCCTTGACCGCCGCTGTGGGTTCTAATAGAGAACGCCTTCAGCAAAACGGGAAAACGCCCCTCTAGAATTTCAGGATCCGTAAGACGAGAGTTCGTCATGTGGGTCTGGATTGCATCGGCTCCGTGAAAATACGGGCCTGCTCCTGACCCGCCGCAAATCGTCTCATAGTATTGATACCGATCTGTTCCAAAAGTAAGGTTATTCATGGTGCCTTGAGATGCCGCCATGACACCTAAAGCGCCGTAGAGTGCGTTGGCGATCGCCTGGGAGGTTTCCACGTTCCCCGCAACGACTGCCGCAGGATACTTCGGATTGAGCAGACACCCTTCGGGAATGATGATGGTGAGCGGCTTTAGGCAACCTGCATTCAGCGGGATAGCGTCTGTAATTAAAGTCCGAAAGACGTACAGAACTGCTGCCTTGGTGACGGCAGTAGGCGCATTAACATTAGTGGGCTGCTGAGGAGAAGTGCCCGTAAAGTTAATGTGAGCAGACTGCTGCTGCTGATCGATGGTAACTTTGACCTGGATCTGAGTGCCGTCATCCATCAGATAGGTGAATTGACCATCCTGGAGGCGATCAATGGCGCGGCGTACCGACAGTTCGGCATAGTCTTGCACATGCTGCATGTAGGCCTGAACCATTGCTAAGCCGTATTGCTGAACAATGCGCTGAAGTTCATTAACTCCGGTTTGGTTGGCTGCAATCTGCGCCTGCAAGTCCGCTAGGTTTTGTTGAGGGTTTCGGGCAGGGTAAGGTTGGGTACTCAGTAAGGCCAGCATTGCTTTACGCTGGAATTGTCCCTGCTGCATGAGGGCAGTCGGCTGAATCAAGATCCCTTCTTGAGTGATGTCTGTACTGTTGGGAGGCATGGAGCCAGGGGTAATGCCGCCAATATCGGCATGATGGCCTCGGGAGGCAACATAAAAACAGGGTTTAGATTCGGTTTCCACAAAAACGGGCGTGACGACAGTAATGTCTGGCAGATGGGTGCCGCCCTGATAGGGGTTGTTAAGGACGTAGGCATCCCCAGCCTGCATGATGCCGCCAAAGGCGGTCAAGATCGCCTGCACGCTATCGCCCATCGAACCCAAATGCACGGGAATATGAGGCGCATTGGCGACCAGTTGCCCTGCCCCATCAAAGAGGGCACAGGAAAAGTCGAGGCGCTCTTTGATATTGACCGAGGCGCTGGTGTTTTGAAGCGTGACGCCCATCTGCTCGGCGATCGCCTTAAATAAGTTGCTGAACACTTCCAGCAGCACGGGATCGGGGGAAGCGTTTGCGGCTAGGCTAGAAGCAGGCGGCAGCATTGCTAAAGCTACTGCCACACGGCGAATCAATAAGTGCCCTCGTTTTGTAAGAGTTGCCTCCCAGTTTGGCTCAATAATGTTGGTGCCCGTTGGCTCCAGAATGAGGGCTGGCCCTGTAATGCGATCGCCCACCTGCAGCTCAGAGCGCTGAAAAACGGGAGCAGTCTGCCACTGGTGGCGGGTATAGATTGAAACCTGGGCTGTCGGCTGCGGTGGATCTGGCGTGGTGCGGCTGAGAAGAGGTTCCTCGATGGCTGCTGCGCCCCCTATAGCCTCAACGCTTAAGGACTCGATGATGAGCGATCGCCCTTCATCTGCAAAGCCATATAGGGTTTGATGACGCGCCGCAAACGCTTCCTGCATCTGCACCGCCGTCCCCCAAGCAACACCAATGGTTGAGTCAGTCCCCTCATAGCGCAGATAGGCGGTACGCAGCACCTCGCAGTCTGTGCCATCCACGCCCTGCTGCGTTAGTTCTGCTGTCGCATCTGCTGCCAAACGCTCCAAAAGCGGCATCAGTTGAGCAATCCCGTCCTCGGAAAGCAGTGTGTTAACGGTCTGCTGGCGACTCACGCGCAGGTCTGCTAAACCCATGCCGTAGGCAGAAAGAACACCTGCAAAGGGATGAATAAGAATCTGCGTTATGCCTAAGACCTCGGCGATCGCACAGGCGTGCTGCCCACCCGCGCTGCCAAAGCAGCATAGGGTGTACTGCGACACGTCATAACCACGCTGAAGGGAGATTTTTTTAATCGCATTTGCCATATTTTCGACCGCAATGGTCAAAAATCCTTGGGCTACTTGTTCGGGGCGCTGAACCTGGTCTGTCTTTTGAGAAATGTCCTGAGCCAGAATCGCAAACTTTTGCTGAACCACCGCCTCATCAATCGGCTGATCGCGGCTCGCTCCAAACACCTGAGGAAAAAACTGAGGCTGAATCTTGCCCACCATCACGTTGCAGTCTGTCACTGTTAGTGGCCCATTTTGCCGATAGCAGGCAGGCCCCGGATTAGACCCCGCAGACTCTGGCCCTACGCGAAACTTCACGCCGTCAAACGCCAGAACTGAACCACCCCCTGCTGCCACGGTATGGATTGCCATCATAGGGGTACGCAGTCGTACCCCCGCCACCTCGGTGTCAAAGACGCGCTCGTACTCGCCGTTGTAATGACAAACATCTGTAGAGGTGCCGCCCATATCAAAGCCGATGATGCGGTCAATTCCCACCGCAGCGCAGGTTTTAACTGCCCCAACAACGCCCCCCGCTGGCCCAGATAGAATAACGTCTTTACCTTTCACTCGGTTTGCTTCCATCAGTCCGCCATTAGACTGCATCACCATCAAGCGCGTTTGGGTGAGGGTCTGGGTAAGGCGGTCTAAATACTGATGTAGAACGGGAGACAGATAGGCATCCGCAACGGTGGTGTCGCCTCGGCTCACAAGCTTGATGAGCGGGCTAACTTCATGAGACACCGAGACTTGGGTAAAGCCTATATTACGGGCGATCGCCGCTGCCGCTTTCTCATGATCTGGGTAGCGGTAGCCGTGCATAAAGGCGATCGCACAGCTCTGAATGCCCTCATCGTAAATGGCCTGTAAATTTTGCCGAAGGGCGACAGTATTGAGCGGTTCTAACACCTCCCCTTGAGCGCTGTAGCGTTCCTGCACCTCAATCGCCTCTTCGTAGAGCAGGTCAGGCAGAATAATCTCAAGGGCAAAAATATCGGGTCGGTTTTGATAGCCAATCCGTAGCGCATCCCGAAAGCCTTGGGTGATGACCAATACAGTCCGCGCCCCCTTACGCTCTAGCAAGGCGTTGGTTGCTACCGTCGTCCCCATTTTGATCGCTGAAATTTGCGCCGTTGGGATAGGGTCTTGAGATGACAGTCCTAAAATTTCGCGGATACCCTGCAATACAGCATCTTCGTAGGCGCTGGGGCAATCTGAGAGCAGTTTATGGACGACAAATGCTCCATCCGGTCGCCGTGCCACAATGTCGGTAAACGTGCCGCCTCGATCTATCCACAATTGCCAACCCCAATACGTCACGGCAGATCTCCCTCAAAATTTCGCCACTCTCATCAATCTGGGTGCATCAATTCACCCCTAAACCGCTATCCTTAACTCAGATAAGCTCACCCTAGCGTCATGACTCACCCTGAACCTGATTCTTCCCAAGAATACGATCCCTACGAGTTGTTCACAGAAGAACTTGATTTAGACGCGTTTGAACTCGAGCAGATCCCGCCAGCAACAATTCCTGCACACTCAGAGTCTGCTGATGCATCTTTCATTACCCAAGATGAAGATCGTCTCTATACTGACGAACTGATTCGTCAAAACGAGATGGCGTCTCGCTCTCTATTTTTGAGCGTTGTTACCGCCGCCGTAATTAGCATTGGCATTGGCCTATGGTATCTTTTGTCCCAAAAACCAGCCCCAACGCCTCAGCCACTCGCACCGCTGCCAGTTCCCGAACAGCCTTCCATGCTGCCACTGCCAAGCTATACCAATCCTGTCATCCCGCAGCTTCCCGCAACGCCTTCTGACTCAATTCCAACCCTGCCGCCCGCTGCTCCGGGCAGATTGCCCAGCAGTTTACCCAATAGTTTGCCAAACAATAGTTCAGGGCTTCCCGTTCAACCCAGCCCTAACGCAACGTTTGTGCCGCCCCCACCCCCTTCGACGACGCCTTTACCCGGTAATCTGGGTCGCTAACGTTACTGATTGACCCCATTCATTGACCCATAATTTCATGAAGGTTTTAATTCTTGGCTGCGGATATACAGGACAGCGATTAGCGCAATGGCTTACGCATCAGCAGATAGAAGTGACAGCAACCAATCGAACGGGAGCCTCTATTCAAGACCTAAGCATCCCGATATTTCCCTTTATTTGCGCCACTGGTTTTGATGCAGTACCGCTATCTGCTACCGCTTTAGAGAACGTGACCCATGTGCTCAGCACCATTGCCCCCGATAGCCAGGGCATTGACCCAGTGGCAGCTAGCCTAATGCCTCTGCTTAAAAGCAGCGCCCATTTGCAGTGGTTTGGCTATCTCTCGACAACGGGCGTTTATGGCGATACTCAAGGCGCATGGGTGGATGAAGAAAGTGCAGTGAACCCTCAAAATGTGCGATCGCAGCATCGTGTCACCATTGAAGCCACGTTTTTAACCTCAGGCTTACCTGCCCACATTTTTCGGCTCCCTGGCATCTATGGTCCAGGCCGCAGTATTTTCGATAAGCTGCGCGCAGGCAGGGCACAGCATATTTATAAGCCAGGTCATGTGTTTAGCCGCATTCATGTGGATGATATTGTGCAGACGCTTTGGAAATCTATGAGATCGCCCCATCCTGGCGCTATCTATAACGTCGCCGATGACGAACCCTCAGAATCAGGAGACTTGCTCAAAGAAGCAGCCACACTGCTCAATATTGTGCCCCCCGCTGCCAAACTGTACAGTCAGGTAAGCCTTAGCCCAATGGCAGCCTCTTTTTGGAGCGAATGTCGCCGCATCCGAAACCACAAAATTAAGCAGGTGCTAGGCGTGCAATTAGCCTATCCCAGCTATCGGGAGGGACTACAGGCAATTTTAGCCACCGAAGCTGCCGCTATGCAGCAATAGCTGTCGCCACCTGCTGTACTAGATGCTGTAAGACCTCCGGCTCAAAGGATTTAGCAACACAATCCATCGCGCCAGATCGTCGCGCCCAAAGCCGATGGACAATTCCCTGATGCTCAGTCAGCGCTACGACAGGCATTGCCTTAAACCGCTCAGATCGAGACAGCGCCTTTACAAAGCTATAGCCATCAAAATAATCTACATCCAGCAGCAGTACTTGAGGCTGACGCTGCACTAACGTTGACCAAACTTGGGTTGGCTCCATCAGCGAGACAACCTCATATCCCTGTGGCTCTAACGCTTTTTTTACGTTTGCCTGAACCTCAGCATTGGCATCAATACAGACGATGGTAGGCTTTAGACTGTGTATTTGCGGAGTATGGTAAGGCTGCATTGTAATCAACTCACGCTGCACCAAAGATTGAAGCAAGGGCACGATCTTACCGAGATCAACATCCATTTCTTGCGCAATTTGGTAAAGACAAAAGTTCTGACCTAAAAACGGCTGAAGCAGATGTAAGTGGGGGATAGCCTGCCCAGGCATACGAAGCATTTGGTGCCACCGTGCCAAATCCTGAATCATAGGTCTCTGGAGTGGAGAAAGAACTTCTGGCAACGCAGTTTGCCACTGACGCAGCGATGCCAGAATGGGAGACAGTAGCTTAACAATAGGGACTGACATCAGCAGCGGGTCTAAGCCCAATTGCCGATCCACTCGAATCTTGGCTTGAGAAAGCTTAAGAACCTGAAGGAGAGAATCTTGAGTAATGATGATTAAAACGTTACGCAGTTGCGCAAGGGTAATTTTTCCCATTTGCCATTGCGCACACAAAAATTGATAGTCCGTTGTTTTTGGGTCTTCAGACGACAGTATGATGCCAGCACTATTGAGACAGTAGTTAAGACGTTCACGCTGACCCACCAAGCAGGTCGCAAAATGAATTTGCCCATTCCCAATAAAAATCTGCCAAAGTATAGACGGATCGTGGGGGTCTGAGATGCTGATTTTTCCAGAACCCTGGGTCAAAATCATGCGGTGTAGCACCCGAATGGGTGAGTCTAGCCCAAAAGATATTTCTAGCTCCGTCTCTACAGGCTGATCCACCAGAACAAGCTGCTGTCTATCTCTAGCCAACAGGAATCCGACCTCTTTCATGTATTCCCCCAACAGTTTTATAATTAGCCTGCAAGAATGCAGGGGCAGTGCTAATGCTTTCCGCTCAACGTAGAAGAGTTGATGCTCAAAAAAAGCTTGGTGCTGCTTTTCTCTACCGCCTGTCTATGTATCTAAGTAATGCATCTATGGCAGCATGTACGCCGCACTGTGGACACGTGTCTTTCTGTTTCTAACTAGGCAATGAAAACTACTCTTTGAAAGTTAAGTGAATAATTAAATTAATATTAAGTTTCTATCTTAGAAGATTTTTCTGCATCTGTACAGCCAATTCCTCAATCAGCGCTAATCAGGCGATTTTTCTATCTTTTGTATTGCTCAATACATCTGAAATTACGCTTTTTTGGTGTAGAAAAAGTCTATAAACCTAGCACTTGACCCGTTCATGCATCTATGCATAGAGAATTACGATATTGATCTACCTTTTTACGTTCTTGGGTTTTAGTTACCGTTGATGATCAGATCAGCATTATTCTGAGTCTTGCTTAAGCAAGTGCCAACGTCTTTTGGTGAAGATAGGGCTGTAAAACCTCTGGCACCAAGACTGAGCCGTCTGCCTGCTGATAGTTTTCGAGGATCGCCGCCATGGTTCTGCCTACAGCCAAGGCCGAGCCGTTAAGCGTATGAATAAACTGAGTTCCTTTTTGCCCTGGCGCTTTGAAGCGGAGATTGCCCCGACGTGCCTGAAAGTCATAAAAGTTGGAGCAGCTTGAGATTTCGCGGTAGCAGTTGGCTGAAGGGAGCCAGACTTCAAGGTCGTAACATTTCGCGGCAGAGAACCCAAGATCGCCCGTACATAGCTCCATGACGCGGTAGGGAAGCTTCAGCGCCTCAAGAATGCTGGCGGCATTTTGGACCAAGGCTTCATGTTCTTGCTCTGAGGTGCTGGGATGCACAAATTTAACCAGCTCTACTTTGTTGAACTGGTGCAGCCGGATTAAGCCCCGCGTATCGCGTCCGTAGCTGCCAGCTTCGCGCCGGAAGCAGGGCGTATAGGCACAGTGGTAAATGGGCAGATTTTCGGCAGATAAGATTTCATCTCGGTAGAGATTGGTGACAGGCACTTCGGCAGTGGGCGCTAGCCAAAGGTCGTCGTGCTTACACTCAAAGCTTTCTTCTGCAAACTTGGGCAGTTGACCTGTGGCGGTCATGGATTCGGTATTAATGAGAAACGGCGGCAGAACTTCGACATAGCCCGCTTGGGTATGGCAATCGAGCATAAAGGAGATCAGCGCTCTTTCTAGGGCTGCACCTTTGCCAATGAGGTTAACAAAGCGACTTTGGGCAACCTTTGTGGCGCGCTCGAAGTTAAAAATACCGAGCCGTTCGCCAATTTCCCAGTGGGGCAGCAGCCCCTCGCGTTGGGCAATTAATTCATCGCCCCAGCGGCGCACTTCGACGTTTTCGGCTTCGCTGGTGCCAATGGGCGTGGAGGGACTAGGGAGGTTTGGGAGCGTCTTTAGGTACGCCTCAATTTGAATTTTAATCTCTCGCTCTTGTGGCTCTAGTTCGCTGAGTCGGGTTTTAATCCTAGTTCCTTCTGCTTTGAGTGCCTGAATGTCTGGGTCTGTAGGTTTTGCACCCGTCTTCATTTGCTCGCCGACGGTTTTACCAATTTGGTTGCCGCGCGCTTGGAGCTGCGATCGCACTTCTTCGATCTCTCGCTGTTGGCGATCTAATGCCAGTAGGGGCTGAATATCGTAGTCTCCCCGTAAATTTAAGCGAGCCGAAAACTGCTCTGGGTCTTCGCGGAGCTGTTTTAGATCGATCACAAATGCCGCCTCTTCTTCGCTATCCCAATGGTCTTCAGTCTTTTAGAATACCGGATTCTACCGCCTAAGCAGAGGAGCAAAGATACAAATAGAACCACAACCCCTTAAACTAATTGAAGGTTTTAAGAATCAACGTGCCAAGAGTAAACCCTATCAGGGTTAAGGCTCTAAACCGTTGAGAGCTTTCTTTAAGATCCCCTTAATGTCTTTTTTGATAACGAACCGTGCGCAAAGTAGCGATCGCTGGCAACTGGAAAATGTACAAAACTCAGGCAGAAGCCCTGGAGTTTTTGCAGGCTTTTCTTCCGACCTTAGAAACTGTCCCCGAAGACCGAGACATTATTTTGTGTGCGCCTTTCACCACGCTCCCCTCAATGTCTAAAAACCTGCACGGGAGTCGCGTGCAGGTGGGTGCCCAAAATATCCACTGGGAAGATTCAGGAGCCTACACCGGAGAAATTGCGGGCGCAATGCTAACTGAAATTGGGGTGCGTTTTGTGGTGGTGGGTCATAGCGAACGCCGTCAATATTTTGGGGAAACCAATGAAACCGTTAACCTGCGGCTCAAAGCAGCCCAAAAGAATCGCTTAACGCCGATTTTGTGCGTCGGTGAAACCAAAGCGCAGCGAGATGCAGGAGAAACGGAATCTCATCTGTTTGAACAGATTGAGCAGGGGTTAGTCGGGGTTGATCAAACCCATCTCATTATTGCCTATGAGCCGATTTGGGCCATTGGAACGGGAGACACCTGTGCGGCGGCGGAAGCCAATCGCGTGATTGGACTCATTCGGAGTCGCTTAAAAAATCCTGATGTGACGATTCAGTATGGCGGTTCAGTGAATGCGACCAACGTGGATGAGCTGATGGCACAGCCCGAAATTGATGGTGCCTTAGTGGGTGGAGCCAGTCTAACGGCAGATAGCTTTGGCAGGGTCGTGAATTATCAGTAGGCGATCGCAGAATAAACAACCTCTGCGTTTAGTAAGGCAGGTTTTGCCGATAAAGTTGGGATTGTCTAGCACGGTATCAGCTAAACTCGCCTTGCATACTCCTGTTTATTTTCAGGCACTAGAGGATTAATGGTCGCCCATGACGTTCCTGCAAGACCCTATTTTTTTGACCCTCGGCGTTTTGATCGTTGCCCTGATCGCCTTTGTGGCGGAGTGGTTCCCTGTTGATTTGACGGCGCTATTTGTGGCGATCGCCCTCATTGTGCTGGGCTTAGTCACACCAGAAGAAGGCGTGGCAGGCTTTGGCAATACCGCCACCATCACTGTTATGGCGATGTTTATCTTGAGTGCGGGGGTTTCGCGCACGGGCGTCATTTTGGTGGTGCGAGATTGGCTGCTTAAATGGGGCGGTAAAAACGCAAACCAGCAAATCTTAATTTTGGGGTTGGTTGTCGGCCCTATCACCGCCTTTATTAACAACACGGCGGTGGTGGCAGTTTTTTTGCCTATCGTTGAAGACTGGTGCAAAAAGCAGGGGATTTCGTCGTCTAAACTCCTGATTCCGCTCTCTTACGCCACAGTGCTGGGGGGCATGATTACGCTGATTGGTACCTCGACGAATATTTTAGCGAGCGGCGTTTCTAAAAAGCTGGGCTATGGCGAATTTGGCCTGTTTCAGTTCACCAGCTTAGGGCTAATTACCTTTGCCGTGGGGCTAGCCTATCTCGCCCTGTTTGCCCCTAAGCTATTGCCCGATCGCAAGTCATCTTCCGGTGACTTAGAAGGGTATGGCCTTAAAGACTACGTAAGCGAAGTCGTCATTGCACCTCGCTCCGTGTTGATTGGTCAAACTTTGCGATCTAGCGAAGTTCAGCGGAAGTTTGACGTTGACGTTTTAGAACTCATTCGAGATGGCAGTCATTTCCCCCCGCCAGTGGCAGATAAAAAGCTGCTGGCAGGAGATATTTTGCTGGTGCGGGGCGGGCGCCAAGAACTGCTCAACATTCGAGATGAGAAGGGTTTGGACATTGTGCCAGATGTAAAATTTGGCAAGCTAGAGCTGGATGCTGAGCTAAACTCTAGCGAAGAAGAAGTGGCCGAAGTTTTAATTTTGTCAAATTCGCGGCTGGTGGGCGCAACCATTAAAGATCTGCGGTTCCGACAGCGCTACAACGCCACGGTTCTGGCAATCCGACGAGGAGAAGAGCTGCTGCGAGAGCGTCTCGGTAAAACTCCACTCAAATTTGGCGATCTGCTGTTGGTGCAAGGTCCAAAGGAAAGCTTTAAGGGTCTACAGACCAGCCGAGAATTGCTGGTCATGGAGCCACGGGATGTCGAAAACCTGCGCCCTGATAAGGCATGGATGGCGATCGCCATTACCTTGGGCGTGATTGTAGTATCGGCCTTTAACTGGATGCCCATTTTAGTCAGTGCCTTACTCGGCGTAGCGCTGATGGTGATCACGGGCTGCCTAAAGCCTGGTGAAATCTATGGCGCAGTGCGCTGGGACATCATTTTTTTGTTGGCGGGGCTGCTGCCTTTGGGCACCGCCATGGATAAGTCCGGTGCGACCAAGTGGTTGGCATCTCAGCTCTTAAGCGTGGGCGGTCATCTCTCTGGCTTTTGGGTGCTGGTGTTTTTCTACATTGCCACCACGCTTTTGACCGAAATTTTGTCCAACAACGCCGCCGTGGTATTGATGATTCCCGTTGCGGCGGAAGTTGCCAAAACCCTGGGCTTAAACCCTTTGGCCTTTATCTACGCCGTGACTTTTGCTGCTTCTAATAGCTACCTCACGCCTATCGGCTACCAGACCAACACAATGGTCTATGGGCCAGGGGGCTATAAGTTTTTGGACTTTACCCGCGTTGGGGCACCCCTCAACCTCATTTTGACCATCCTGACTCCGTTGCTCATTGTGTGGCTTTATGGACTCTAATAGCGGCATCAGAAAAGACCCCGAGATGCAGGCATTTTGGTCAACAGTTGTGGCCTTTGCTAAATCTACGACCAGTGAGGTGGGCAAGCAGCTTCTCAAAGATTTTGGGCAGATGCAGGCACAAGAAAAAGAAGATGGCAGTTTGGTCACACCCTCCGATCAGTGGGCAGATTTGGCGCTACGAGAGGCGATCGCCCGTCAGTTCCCCACCCACGGCGTTTTGAGTGAAGAAGTGGCGCATGTTTTGCCCAACACAGACTGGTGTTGGGTCATTGACCCCATTGATGGCACCACAAACTTTACGCAAGGCATCCCGCTGTGGGCGATTTCCCTAGGGCTGCTGTATCAGGGCACGCCCGTATTTGGCTACATTTATCTGCCAACGCTGAACCAGCGTTTTCACGGGTTTTGGTCAGCACCCAATCAGGTCAACGGTGCATTTCTCAACGACAAGCCAATCCATACCCGCGCCGATGCCCCTGGCGCTAACCAGTTCTTTAGCTTTTGTGCGCGTAGCATCCAGTATTTTCGCCATCCGTTCCCATGCAAAATCCGGATGTTAGGCAGCTCCTGCTATAACTTTTTGACCGTAGCGGCAGGTATTACCCTAGGCTCGGTCGAAGCAACCCCTAAAATTTGGGATATTGCGGGGGTTTGGCCCATTGCCCAGGCCGCAGGGGCAACGTGGGTCACGCTAGACGGTCAGACTTTATTTCCGCTAACGGTGGGCAAAAACTATGGGCAGCAGGCATTCCCAACGTTGGTCGTGTCGCGATCGCAGTGGGTTGATCAGTTTCTTCCCTTTCTCAAAGATTTAGGAACGCCATAAAATCTCAATGAACTATAGAATGATTGAGCGCATTTAGCCCAGCCCTTTGATGTCCCTTTGCCTATGTCTGCCGTTACACCCCTTTACGAAGGGAAAGCAAAAATTATTTACCCCACGGATAATCCCGAAGTTTTGCTCTCATACTTCAAAGATGACGCAACCGCCTTCAATGCCCAGAAAAAAGGGCAAATTATTGGCAAAGGCGCAATGAACTGCGCTATTTCATCCCATTTATTCAAGAAATTAGCGTCTAATGGCATCTCCACCCACTTCATTGACCAGCCCAGCGCCAACGAAATGCGGGTCAAGGCCGTCTCCATTATTCCGATAGAAGTGGTTGTCAGGAACATTGCGGCAGGGAGTCTCTGTCAACAGACAGGACTCACATTAGGTACTGTCTTGCCCTTTGCTCTAGTCGATTTTTATTACAAAGATGATGCCCTAGGCGACCCGATGCTCAGCCCTGATCGGATTTTGCTGCTGCGCCTCGCAACCGCAGGTCAGATTGACCAGTTGCGGCAGATGGCCCTCAGCATCAACCAAATTCTGACTGAATTTTTCCAAAGCTGCGACATCACTTTGGTAGATTTCAAGCTGGAATTTGGGTTTGATTCTCACCAGCAGCTTTTACTGGCCGATGAAATCAGCCCAGACACCTGCCGTCTTTGGGATCAGGCTGCCACCGATACGGCGGCACGAGTGCTGGATAAAGATCGATTTCGACAAGATCTAGGAGATGTAGAGCAAGCCTATGCTCAGGTGATGGAACGCGTACTGTCACAGACCGTCTAGTGGGAGAGTAGACGGTACGCTACAATCCCTCCTTGGAGTCTAGCAAGGCAGCATCGCTCCAAAAACGTGGCTCTAGATTTTAATTAACGCTGTTGTCTGTGGTGTGTGAAGTGGCGCAAGAGACCTACCAATTTATGACCTCCTATTCATTAACGCTCTTTCGGACAGCACTAACGCTGTCTATTTTTGCAGGTGTAGCAACACCTCTGGCTGCACAAACAGCCCCTGATTCTAAAGCCTTAAATGTTAAAGCAGTGGATGCTGCCGCGACCTCTTTAGCACTCCCGTCACCGCAGCAAAGCTTTCTCTCGTCTCGTCTCTCACAGTCTAATTTACCGGTTATTGCTCAGTCCTCCACTGACCCCGCAGCGCAGCCTACGCAAGTTTTTCCGCTTCCTAAGTCAAACGTTGCCCCTAATTCTCCGCCGGCAGGAACAACAATTCCCAGCGCTCCAGAACCATCTACGGCTCCAGCAGCCGACAGTCCTCTTCCCGTCGAGACGGCTCCGGCTCCATCTGATTCATCTACGCCAGCGCCAGCAGCAAACCCTGAAATTCCTACTGTCTCCCCTACACCCACCGAGACGCCCCCATCCACTTCAGAAGAAGTTCAGCCCCCTGAACGTCAGGTATTGGTCTCTGAAGTGTTAGTAGAAGGCGTAGACGGCGAGCTTATGGATCGGGTTTACGAGGCAATCTCTACTCGACCAGGGCTAATCACCACGCGATCGCAGCTTCAGGTTGACATCAACGCCATTTTTGCTACGGGCTTCTTTAGTGCGGTTCGTGCAGAGCCATCGGACACGCCCTTGGGCGTACGCGTTACCTTCATTGTGCAGCCCAACCCCGTTTTAAAGTCTGTTCAGCCCACAGGAAATCAAATCCTGACGCAAGAAAAAATTGATGAGGTCTTTGCGCCACAGTACGGCAAAATTTTAAACCTGCGAGATCTGCAAACGGGCATTAAGTCCATTAATCAGTTTTATCAAGACAAAGGCTACGTTCTGGGTCAAGTCACCGGATCCCCCCAAGTTAGCGCGGATGGCGTAGTCACGCTTCAGGTCTCAGAGGGCACTATTGAAAGCATAGACGTTCGCTACAAAAATAAAGATGGCGAACCCACTAAAGGTAGAACAAAAGCCTACATCGTCACCCGAGAAATGCGTACCAAGCCAGGAGACGTGCTTAATCGAGACAAGCTCCAGGCCGATCTGCGCCGCATTTTTGGGTTAGGACTCTTTGAGGATGTGCAGGTTGCCCTAGAGCCAGGTCAAGACCCTTCTAAAGTGGTGGTTAACCTCAATGTGCAAGAGCGTAAAACCGGAAACTTCTCGGCAGGGGCGGGGTTTAGCTCTAACAGCGGACTGTTTGGAACCGCCTCTTATAGTCAAAACAACTTGGGTGGCAACAACCAAAAGCTCAACACCCAACTTCAAATTGGAACCCGTGAGTTTCTATTTGACGCTAGCTTTACAGACCCCTGGATTGCCACAGACCCCTACCGCACGTCCTACACCGTCAACCTCTTTAACCGACTCACCCGACCGTTAGTGTTTGATGGCGGCTCCCTAGATGTGAATTTGGGCGACCCTAACGTAGATCCTGCGGTTCCAAATCCCATCATTTCACCGAATGGTGAAGTCCAAGTTTATGGCGACACAGGCATCACGCCTCGAGTCAACCGCCTGGGTGCAGGCATTAGCTTTGCGCGCCCTCTGACTAAAGACCCTGATAAAATTGCTCGAGCCTGGGTCGCATCCGTTGGGGTGCAGTATCAGCGGATTTCCATCCGTGATGATGATTTTAAGATCGCCAAATTTGACATTTTTGGCAATAATCTAAGCTTTAGCGGTAAGGGGCAGGACGACCTCTTCTTGGTGCAGCTTGGGATATCCAGAGATTTACGGAATGATCCACAGACCCCAACCAAGGGTTCTGTGCTTCGCGTGGGTTTAGACCAGTCTATTCCCCTGGGGTTAGGCAGCATTACCCTAACGCGTCTGCGCGCCAGCTACAGCTATTTTGTTCCGGTTAAGCTGATCAACTTTACCAAGGGACCACAGGCACTTGCTTTTAACGTTCAGGGGGGAACCGTTTTAGGGGATTTACCGCCCTATGAAGCGTTTACGCTAGGCGGGGGATCCTCCGTTCGGGGCTACGATGAAGGGGAAGTTGGCAGCGGTCGCAGCTTCCTTCAGGCTTCGGCAGAATATCGTTTTCCACTCCTAAAGTTTTTAGGCGGTATTGGCGGCGTTCTGTTTGTTGATTATGGAACCCTACTGGGAACCCAGGGTAATGTACCAGGTCAGCCTGGAATTGTACGGGGCAAGCCAGGGGATGGACTAGGCTACGGCGTGGGGCTGCGCGTCAAAACCCCCATCGGCCCTGTTCGCCTTGACTATGGCTGGACGATTGATGGCGGCAGTCGCTTCCAGTTTGGCTTCGGTGAACGCTTCTAGAGCAATGACGGTTAGGAGCGTGAATTAAATAACTTACAGAGTTGGTAAGAGACTTTACACCTTGCACGCCCTCATCCCCTAGCCCCTTCTCCCTAAGGAGAAGGGGGATCGGACTCTTACTCCCTCTCCCTAGGGAGAGGGTTGGGGTGAGGGGAAATCTAGGTTTTATTGAATCCATGATCCTTAGCAGTTTAGAATCAGCACTTTTATCGCCCTATCAGCACACTCTCTCATCGGTAATTCGTCAGAGCGGTATTGGTCTGCATACGGGTCAGCAGGTCGAAGTGAAAATTCTGCCTGCACCTGTGGATGCGGGGCGGTATTTTGTGCGAACGGATGTCCAGTCTGGTTCTGTTGTCATTCCGGCTCATATTGATGCGCTCCATCAAACGGTTCTTTCAACAGAGTTGATAACAAGCGGGGTTGCTGTTAGAACCGTGGAGCATCTCTTGGCGGCGCTTGCAGGGTTAGGGATTGACAATGCTCGTATTGAAGTCAATGGCCCTGAAATTCCGCTGCTAGATGGCTCTGCCCAAGATTGGGTGGCGGCTATCTTAAGGGCTGGATGGGTTATGCAGCCTATGCTACGCGATCGCTATGTGTTGAAATATCCCATTACGGTCCAGAAAAATGATGCGTTTGTAACAGCCATTCCAGCGGAGCAATTGCGCTTAACCTACGGAATTGATTTCTCGAATGCTGTCATTGGGCAGCAGTGGCACAGCATTACTGCGGCAGAGTTTATGACTGACGTTGCACCCGCACGAACCTTTGGATTTGCCGAAGAGGTTGAAAAATTACGTGCGGGGGGGCTAATCAAAGGTGGTAGTCTAGACAATGCTTTGGTATGTAGTAATGATGAAGGATGGCTAAATCCTCCTTTGCGATATGCCAATGAACCCGTCCGCCATAAGCTGCTGGACTTAATGGGAGATTTAAGTCTGCTCGGCGTTTTACCCAAGGCACATATTTTGGCCTACAAAGCCAGTCACGCGCTCCATACGCAATTGGTTCATCGTCTTGCCCAACTGCGGTAGCTGCTTGGGATTAACCCAAGCATTAAGGCTTTCTGATTTTTACCCGATTACTGTCACATTGACCATGCCAACGTTAACCTCCGCTTCTGCTTCAGCAGCATCTTCTCCGACGACGGACAGTCCTGAAGTGCCCAGCATTCTGACGATTGAGCAAATTCAGGCGCTTTTACCCCATCGCTATCCGTTTTTGCTCGTTGATCGCATTATTGAAAACCTTCCTGGTGAGCGAGCCGTCGGCATTAAGAATGTGACGGTCAATGAGCCTTTTTTTCAAGGGCACTTCCCAGGGCGACCCATTATGCCAGGGGTACTCATTGTGGAAGCGATGGCGCAGGTGGGCGGCATTGTGCTGCTTCAGATGGCAGACCTTAAAGATAAGCTGTCTCTGTTTGCCGGGATTGATAAGGTGCGGTTTCGCCGTCCGGTGGTTCCAGGAGACCAGCTTGTGATGACGGTTGAGCTGATCTGTATTAAGCAGAAGCGGTTTGGCAAAATGCAGGCTCGCGCTGTCGTTGACGGGCAGTTAGTCTCTGAGGGTGAACTGATGTTCTCCCTAGTAGATTAGTTTTTGGTACGGAAGGCTGCGGTGTTAGCCGCGACGTCACCATGACCCGTCAAATTCACGTCACTGCAATCATTCACCCAAACGCGCAGTTGGCGCAAGGGGTTGAGGTGGGGCCTTATGCGGTCATTGGCGATCGCACTTCTATCGGCGCTCATACCCGCATCGGTGCCCACGTTGTCATTGAAGGCAATGTCCAGATTGGGGCAGATAACCAGATTTTCCCTGGGGTAGCTATCGGGCTAGCGCCTCAGGATGTTTCCTATAATGGCGCAGAGTCTTGGGTTAAGATTGGCGATCGCAATCAAATCCGTGAGTATGTAACCATCCATCGACCCACCCAGGCGGATGCCGTCACCCACATTGGGGACGATAACTTTTTGATGGCCTATGCCCACGTCGCCCATAACTGCCACATTGAAAACAACGTCACCATTGCCAATGCCGTGGGGTTAGGCGGGTATGTCTATGTGGAGTCAAACGCCGTCATTGGTGGGATGACGGGGGTTCATCAAAAGGTGCGTATTGGTCGTCTCGCGATGATTGGCGGCATGAGCCGGATTAACCGAGATGTGCCGCCCTATATGCTCATAGAAGGCAACCCTGCGCGAGTGAGGGGAATCAATACCATTGGCCTAAAGCGCAGCAGTATCGCCGCAGACAGCCCTGCTTTTAAAGAACTGAAGAACGCCTATCACCTGCTGTACCACTCAGATATCCCCTTTGCGAAGGCGCTAGAGCAGCTTATGCAAAGGGCATCGGGAGATCCTTTAGGGCATCTCTGTTCGTTTTTGCAGCAGGCTCAAAGTTCCGGTCGGCGCGGTGTCATTTCAGGGCGAGGGAAAAACGGGCGGAGGAGCTTTGGCAATGGTCAAGACGATGACTAAAACGTTTCGTCTTTTGATCAGTACGGGCGAAGTCTCTGGCGATCTTCAGGGAAGCCTTTTAATTCAGGCGCTTCATATTGCTGCGTCAAAACGCGGGTGGTGCCTCAACATTGATGCTCTTGGCGGCGCTCGAATGCAGCAGAGCGGGGCAACGCTGCTGGCGGATACCACCAGTTTGGGTGCCATTGGTCTTATTGAGTCTTTGCCTTACGTTAAGTCTGTGCTAGCGCTTCAGCGACAGCTCAAGCAGCATCTCAAAACTTCGCCGCCAGACCTTACTCTGCTCATTGACTATCCAGGGTCTAACGTGCCTTTAGCGGGGTACGTAAAGCAGCACTATCGCTGCCCTATTCTTTATTACATCGCCCCTCAAGAGTATGTTTGGGCTTTTAGTAAAGGCACCACGCGCAAAATTGTAGACTTTACCGATCAAATTCTGGCAATTTTTTCGCAAGAGGCGAAATACTATGCCGAGAATGGTGCTGCTGTGGAATGGGTTGGGCATCCCCTAGTGGACGCAATGGCGAAACTGCAAAACCGTACTCAAGCCCGTAAACAGTTAGGAATTCCGGTGCAGCAAAAGGCGATCGCCCTTCTTCCCGCCTCTCGAAGGCAGGAGTTGCGGCACATATTGCCCGTTTTGGCGCAAGCAGCGCAGCAAATTCAGACGCACGTGCCCGATGCCCACTTTTGGATTCCGGTCGCCCTACCGCAGTTCCGAGCGCCCCTCAAAGCCGCCATTGAGCAGTTTGGGCTGCGAGCCACCTTGAGCGAGAATCCGCAGCTCATGCTAGCCGCAGCTGATTTAAGCATTGGTAAATCTGGCACCGCCAACCTAGAGGCGGCTCTGCTGGACGTGCCTCAAATTGTGGTTTATCGTATTCATCCCTTCAACGGCTGGCTTTACCGCAATCTGCTGCGCTTTCAGGTTCCCTATATTTCTCCCGTCAATCTGGTGCGAAATGCCGCCGCTGTTCCAGAACTTTTACAAGAGGCTGCGACCCCCCAGGCGATTACACAATTTGCCATAGAACTTCTACAGCCCTCCGCAGCTCGGACTCAGATGCTAGAGCAGTATCGTCTACTCAAAACGCAATTAGGCGCCCCTGGAGCCGTTCAGCGGGCAGCTGAAATTATTCTTAATCATCTGACATAAACGCTTCAAACCCCAGCAGCGTGTCTTGAGAACTTACGACAGATTGAATCGACATTAGCGTACTGGCTAAAGACTGCTGCGAAACGGGAGGCATGTCTAAAATCTGGAGCAATGACCGCACTTTTGCAGCAATATCAACTAACTTAGAAAACAAATTTTCTTCAGGAAAAGCCGCCATTAAATCCACTGCTCCTTGATGAATCGCCCACTGACGTTCTGAAGGAGGAACATCAATGCGAGTCCCGCTGGTAAGAACAATCTTGAGCTGTGGATACTCACTGTGGCACCATCGGCAAAAGCTGTAGGGATTGGGACGCAGGATGGTCATATCGACCAGCAACAGGTCTGGCAGCGATCGCCTAGACTGTACCCGTTGCTCAATCATCTGCTGTAAATCAATATCAGAATTTAAGTTGATGAGCGTAATGCCCTGAGACTTAAGAGCTGCACGCCAGATATTTCCTTGGCGCCCAGACGCCTGCATGAGCAGAACGGTCTTGGGTGAAGGATCTGACGTTTCAGACGCAATCTGCTGCAAGGGAAGCTTTTCTTGAAGCTGGGTGGTCATTTCAGGAATGGAAAACTGAAACTCCATCTCGGTACGACCGATGGTCAGTAAGTCCCCATGATTGAGACAAACAGGCAGCACTACCCGTTGCCCGTTGACAAAAGACCCATTGCCGCTGCCCAAATCCACCAGATAATAGCTGCCATTGTCTAAGAGCTGAATTTCGGCATGATTGCGAGACACCCATCGGTCTGACAGCACCACAGTACTGTCTAGACTCCGCCCCATACTCCAAGACTTTCCCTCTCTTAACGGAACCTGAGTCTTTCTAGGAGAGACGTACACCACCAGGGTGGGAAAAGGTACAGAAGAAGCAATCATACTGGGTACAGCGGCTAAAACGGGCTGATCAAACCAATTAAGCAAATCATCTGGAGGCAACACAGGAGATAGAAAAAGACCCTGCCCATAATCACACTTCATGGCCTGAAGCTGGGCAATTTGGGGTTCAGTTTCAATGCCTTCCGCAATCACTCGCAGCCCTAACTGACTCCCCATGTCAAGCATAGAAGCGACAGCCTCTAAATTTTTCCCTACTTTCATCTCACTAATGAAAGAACGATGGATTCTAAGGTGACTAATAGGCAGATGGCTTAAATCTCCAAAAGCAGAAAACCGACGACCAAAAGCGTCTAAACATAGATAAATCCCTAAGTTGCGTAGGGGCTGTAGCTTAGCTGTAGCAGTCTCAATATTTTCAGCAAATAAACGCTCATTCACCTGAAGCATAAG
The DNA here is from genome assembly GCA_031422435.1 of Acaryochloridaceae cyanobacterium VAR_48_metabat_390. GTDB lineage: Bacteria > Cyanobacteriota > Cyanobacteriia > Thermosynechococcales > Thermosynechococcaceae > JAAURS01. The sequence goes on along the minus strand of JANPLU010000030.1, from coordinate 4,970 downwards.
GCAGTGAGAGGGGAGGGTCAGATGGGTCAAGATTTGATGCACCCGCTGCTCAAACTCTTCAGCTTCTAACTGCGGCGCAAAGAGGGTGACACACATAAATAGCGATTCTGCTGTAGAGGCGTAGCGCTGCCGCCAAGTCTGTAGCTGTTTACAGGCTGACTTTAAAGCCCACCAGCCAATGGAGGCAATTAATCCAGTTTCTTCCGCAAGCGGCAAAAATTCAGGCAGCGCCAACAGTCCCCGCTGGGGATGATTCCAGAATAGTAAAGCTTCAACTCCGACCAGTTGACGGTCGGGTAAACCGTGGATGGGCTGATAGTGTAAGGTCAGTTCCTGCTGCTCGATCGCACGTCGCAGCTCGGTTTCAAGCTCCAGTTGCGCTCGGGCATCCGCATACATCGTTGGCGAAAATAGGTCATAGCGTCCTTTCCCATTCGCTTTGGCACGATAGAGCGCGATATCAGCGTTGCGCAGTAGTTCATCAGGTCGCTGTTCTGGCCCAGAACTAAGCGCAATACCAATGCTGGCAGACGTATAAATTTTATGTTCAGAGAGATTAAAAGGCTGGCTCATTTGGCTGAGGATACGCTCGCTCACCTGAATAGCATCCTTTACCTCTAAAACGTTGGGCAGCAGAACCGTAAATTCGTCTCCGCCAAAGCGAGCAACGGTATCTCCAGGCCGCAAACAGTCGTTCAGTCGTTCCGCAACTGCCGCTAAAAGCTGGTCTCCGACAATATGGCCTAGGCTATCATTCACGACCTTAAAACGATCTAAGTCTAAGAATAAAATAGCAAAACCGGTTTCAGGGTAGCGTTGATAGTTCTGGTATGCGTGCTGAAGCCGATCAGCAAACAAGACGCGGGTTGGTAAGCCTGTTAGGCTATCGTGCATGGCATCATGCAAAAGCTGGACTTCAGTGGACTTGCGATTGGTAATGTCATAAAGGGTGCCGGTTGTGCCTATGACCGATCTATCCACACCCCATAGCGGTTGGCAATGGACTTCGACCCAGCGAGTCTCGCCTGCTTTTGTGATGTAGCGAAGTTGGGGATAGATGGCGATCGACTCTGGGTGCGGACTCTGGATGTTCAGCTCAGCGATCGCCGCTGACTCTTGGTTTAGGACGGAAACAAACGCCTCTGCTTGCGCTAATACATCGTCGGGGTGAATAAAATCTTGCCAGCGTTGTCCCAAGGTCTCTTCAACGGAAAAACCTGTAAGCGTTGACCAAGCGAGGTTTAAAAACGTCCACTTTCCATCTCTATCGGTTTGAAAGATAACGTCTTGGAGCCGATCTAGAATTGTGCTGGGGTGAAGTAAAGGAGGGACCGAGGTGGTGTGAGGCTGTGGTGGCAGCGGCAGCGGGGCAGCGACGGAAACATCCTGAATATTTTCGTCCTGACGATTCAGGAATGCAGTGGAGGTGCTGCCTGATGAATCAGACTGAAGCTGTTCTAAACCATAGGTCTGCTCTGTAATGGTGCCGATGAGACGAATCGGATCGCCTGAGGCATCGCGCATTACAACCCCGCGATCGCACACGGTCAAGTACTGATCGTTGATACGGCGCACCCGATAGGTTAACGCAAACTCTCGATGATTTTGAGCCTCTTGTGCTAAAAAGATTTCAAGTTCAGGTCGATCTTCAGGATGCACTCGGTTAAGCCACCATGCAAGAGAGGGAACCACTTCAGACTCGTCATAGCCCAGTAAGTTCACAATGCCTCGAGTACGAAGCATCTGACGCTGCTCGAGGTCAAGGTCATAAATGATGCCGCGCAGTCCCAGTGCCGCAAGATCAAGGCGCTCTTGGACCTGAGATTGGCGCTGAGCAAGCTGGACATAGGCCAAAGTTGATGCGACAGATGCTGCCACGCTGCTGAGCCAATGAATAACGTATTTTTCAACAGGCTGGCAGTCTGGGTGAGCAAGCGTTAAAACCCCTACCGTCTCTTGCTCATAGAGCAGCGGGATGATGACAACCGTGCAAAAGCGATCAGCAAATAGCTCAATGTCTTTGAGCTGCGGAATAGTCACTGGATCTCGCGCCTCAGACCAGACGGTTGGCGCTTGGGTCGTAATAGCCATTCCCGATAGGGTCTGCTGCGCAAGGGGGATAGGCTTATGTTGGGTGGAGGGTGCGATCCCGAAGGCCGCCACAATCTCTAGGGTTTCAGCTGCTGCGTTGTGCTGCTCTATAAAAGCCAAGGGAAAGTCAAAGGTCTTGGCGATAACGTCAATAACGGTCTCTAGCTGCTCAAGGGGTGAAAGCAGACTGGTACTTTGGCGTTCAGCCAAGGTTTGAAAGGCCAGCAAGACACGACTGCCTAAAGCCCAATGTTGGTTCAGGTATGCCTCGGTTTCGGTATCAAAGACCGAGGAAGGAATTGATTTTAGAGCGCTTTGAAGCGCTTTGGCTAAGTTTGCAATCATTGGGTTTCGAGAACGGTTCACGGCTTCTGCTTAACGACCTCGATGGTCAAATCTCAACCTTTCAGAGTGCTTTGGATTTATTTGATGCAAGGAAGGTAATCCTAAAACAATAGAGTGCCCTTTTTGAGAGGCTAAATGAACGGTGAAAGATTAAGCTTTTTATGATGCTAGAACGATTTGGGGACTTTCCCTTAGAGTAGATTTTGACATTATCAGGGCACGATTAATGCACATTCTGCATGGTCAGCAATGGGCAGAGCATTAGTCTAAAACGTGTGTATAGTTATGATGAATTCATTCAGTCACTACAGTGATTTTTTATTAGGATAATGCCTATATGTCAGAAAGTACCCTTAAAAACAAGTCGAATTTCGCACATTTTGCCTGATTTTTGGATAAGGTGACAGTTTATTTTGGAAGCATCTTCGACGAGTTTAGATACTACTATAAACTTCAGCACTAGACCTTAAACTGAAACACTCTCTACAAAATTGCGGTGCGTTACGGCGTTTTATGAGGATAATTGGCCTGACGGGCGGCATTGCAACAGGCAAATCAACCGCCTCGGATTATCTTTCTCGTCATCATGACCTGACTATTCTAGATGCAGACGCTTATGCCCATGAGGCGATTTCTCCAGGTTCTGAGGGGTTAAAAGCCGTTATGCGGCGCTACGGAAGCAAAGTGATGCAGACAGGCGGCATGCTAGATCGCACACGGCTGGCTCAGGTGATTTTTCAGAATTCTGCGGAGAAACAGTGGCTTGAGGCGCTGATTCATCCCTACGTGCGCGATCGCCTCACCGTAACGGCAAAGTCACTGGCGGCACAGCCCATTATTGTGATGGATATTCCGCTACTGTTTGAGGCAGAGATGCCAGACTTAGTCTCAGAGATTTGGGTGGTCCACTGTCCTCCTGAGCAGCAGCTCACCCGTTTAATCCAGCGCAGTCATCTGACGCAGCAAGAGGCTCAGATACGGATTAATAGCCAAATGCCGCTGGCGCAAAAATGCGATCGCGCCGACGTAGTTTTAGACAATTCAGGGTCTGTGGAAGCGCTATACGCCCAAATTGATCGGGCTTTGCAGCGCCATCCTGCTTAGGAGGCGCGTGTGACTGCCTTAGCGTTTGCACGGGAGGATTTAGACGGAGGTTTGGATTGGGGCTTAGGAGGTGAATTGCGAATCTGATTTGCCTGAGTGAGAAGAGAGGCGGCAAAGGCCAGCATTTGGTCAGTGGTGCTGCCCCCTGCAAGTTGGGCAAGTTCTTGAAGGCGCTGTTCTTCTGCAAGGCACTGGATACGAACAATGGTGCGGTCTTCTGATTCTGGGGCATCGCTAAAGCTGCCGACAGAATTAGAAATGACGGCTTTCTCGACTTGGAAATGCTGGTCGGCGATCGCCGCAATAATGGGCTGGTGGGTCACGCACAAAATCTGGTGAGTGTGGCTGAGGTGGTGGAGCTTTTCGGCGATCGCCTGAGCCACGCGCCCTGATACCCCCACATCTACTTCATCAAACACGAAGGTTGCGACAGGGTCAATTTGAGAAAAACAGGCTTTGAGCGCCAGCAGAAAGCGACTCATTTCACCACCGGATGCCGTTTCTGCAAGGGGCTGAAGCGGTTCGCCAGGGTTGGGGCTAAACACGAAAATAATGCGATCAGCTCCGTGGGCGGTTGGCTCTGTGGGACTGATCTGGACGCAGAACTGGACTTTCTCCATTGCCAGCGGCTTAAGTTCTGTCACGAGTCGCGTCTCTAGATTGATGGCGGCAGATTGTCGCAGAGTGGTAAGCTGCGCGGCAGATTGTGCTAGAGCGGCTTTGGTTGTGTCGTAGGCCTGCTCTAAGGCTTCAAGGGACTGCCCTGCTCCGGTGAGGGATTCGAGTTCTTGCTCGATGCGGTGCTGGTGGGCGATCGCCTGCTCTAAAGTCGGCCCATACTTGCGGCAAATCTGCTTAAGCTGCTGAAGACGGGCTTCGACCTCCTGAAGTCGCTGAGGGTCGGTTTCGAGACTGCCGCCATACCGATGGATCTGGGTACCGGCTTCTTGCACCTGAGCTAAGGCTTCCTGCACCAAGTCTGAAATCGGCTGCATCTGCGGATCGACCGCGCTCATGTCTTCTAAAACAGCCGCTGCTTTCCCCAGGAGGTCTGTACAGGCAGTACCCTGGGGGTGATCGTACAGGAGCTGATAGGCGGCACTGCTCTGCTGCTGAAGCTCAACACTGTGGCTAAGGCGCTGATATTCGTGGGTAAGCTGGGTTTGCTCATGGAGATCAACTAGCGCAGCCTCCTGTAGTTCCTGGAGCTGGTAGCGCAGTCCATCAACCTGCTGAAAGCGCTGCTGTTCGTTTTGACGATAGTGGTGGAGCTGCTGCTGGGCGATATGGTACTGCTGAAATAATGCCGTGACCTGCTGCCGTTGGTTCAGCAGCGCTTTGCCCCCAAAGGCATCCAACCAGTCGCGCTGGAGGGCGGGTTTGCCGAGCTGGAGCGTTTGACCCTGAGCGGTAATTTCGACCAGGCGATC
>JANPLU010000029.1:0-16476 GCA_031422435.1 Acaryochloridaceae cyanobacterium VAR_48_metabat_390 | reverse complement strand
AGACCTTCGTTGAGCAGAATGTTCTTCGTGTAGAACGTCTCAAACTCAGGGTCTTCTGCTGCCCGAATCTCTTGACTGATGAAGTCATAAGACCGCAGGTTCAGCGCAATCCCAATAATGCCGATAGAAGCCATCCACAATCCCGTCACGGGCACAAACAGCATGAAGAAGTGCAGCCAGCGTTTGTTAGAAAACGCAATCCCGAATATCTGGGACCAGAATCGGTTCGCTGTCACCATCGAATACGTCTCTTCAGACTGGGTGGGCGTAAATGCTGAAAAGGTGTTGGACTCTTCACCATCTTCAAACAAGGTGTTTTCAACGGTTGCACCATGAATGGCACAGAGCAATGCACCACCCAATACTCCCGCAACGCCCATCATGTGAAAGGGGTTGAGCGTGAAGTTATGGAACCCTTGAATAAATAGAATGAATCGGAAAATGCCAGCAACTCCAAAGCTGGGCGCAAAGAACCAGCTCGATTGTCCGAGGGGGTAAATCAAAAAGACCGAGACAAATACCGCAATTGGGCCAGAGAATGCGATCGCATTGTAGGGACGAATGCCGACAAGTCGCGCAATCTCAAACTGCCGCAGCATGAACCCAATGAGTGCAAAAGCACCGTGAAAGGCCACAAAAGGCCATAGGCCACCGAGCTGAAACCAGCGGGTGAGGTTGCCTTGGGCTTCAGGCCCCCAGAGCAACAGCAGGGAGTGACCCATGGTGTTGGCGGGGGTAGAAAGTGCCACGGTAATAAAGTTAGCGCCTTCTAAGTAGGAGCTAGCGAGTCCGTGGGTATACCAGGAGGTGACAAAAGTGGTGGCGGTGAGCCAGCCGCCCAGTGCCATGAAGGCACAGGGGAACAGCAGCAGACCAGACCAGCCCACAAATACGAAGCGATCGCGCTTGAGCCAGTCATCAATGACGTCGAAGACGCCTCTCTCTGGCACGCGCCCCATTGCTATGGTCATGGAACTAAACCCTCTTGCTTCAAATAAAACGCCGCAAGGCCATCAATTAATTTTGATTCCATTAGGGATCTATCAAAAATGAGAGACCCTGGCAATCTAGACCCAGCAGCTAGCAAAACCACAAAGCTCTGAAAGCTTAATGAAATTCTAGAGTGCCAATAGATCCTTCTACCTACTGTAAAGGCTACAGCGTCGTCTGGGAACGGTTTTGAAAAAGATAGGCGACCAAAAGCTTATCTCTCTCTAATCGAACCCAGTCTGCGCACTTTTCAGAGATGGAGCAGCCAATATGATTGAGTTACTTAACCATTAGATAACGGAATTCTTACGAAATATCAAGTTATGAGTCTGTTAAGCAAGGCCATAAGCTGATTTTCAACATCCCTGGTTTAGCGCCTAAAAACGCATGAAAACTATACTCTACAAGCAACGAAAGAAAATGAACTCACCGTCAACGGACACATAACGCTTAATGCATTCTTTAGGATTGTGAAGAAATGTAAAATAATTTCTGGGCAATGAGGTGTTTGCACTCAGATTTGGTGGGATGCAATGTAATTGGGCATCTTTCGCTGGTTATAGGCTTGCCTGAAGCCGATATCGTTTGTGTTGAATGCGATGCGCAACATTTTGCGGTATCTGCACTGCTGGCAACTTATACTTAGAGGCAAAGATATTTTGATATCAGCTCGTTCAGTGTTTTCTCGTTAAGTGTTTTATGGCTGCTCAAGTTGCTCAAGACAAAACCGTTTTACGCTACGACGTGCTGGGCGCTAGGCGCTTTAGCAACTATTGGTGGGCCACCATCATCTCCATTGGTGGGGGTGGTTTTTTGCTGGCAGGCTTGTCTAGCTACTTCAAAGTCAACTTTTTGCCGATTGGAAATGCCGTTGACCTCATTTTTGTGCCCCAGGGGCTTGCGATGGGTTTTTATGGCGTTGCGGGCACGCTGCTGGCAACCTATCTCTGGCTGACGGTGCTTTGGGATGTAGGCGGTGGCTATAACGAATTTGACCGCGCATCAGGTCAGGCTAAGATTTTTAGGCGCGGCTATCCTGGCAAAAACCGTGTTGTAGAGTTTACCTGTCGCCTCAGCGATGTCCAGTCTGTGCGCGTTGCCATTCGAGAGGGGCTAAATCCCAAACGTGCGCTTTACCTCAAAATTAAGGGGCGTGGTGATATTCCCCTTACGCGCGTTGGGCAGCCGCTGCCGATTTCTCAGATTGAAGATCAGGCCGCAGAAATTGCGCGGTTTGCAGGTGTGCCGATGGAAGGGCTATAAGAACTTGCTGATGTTCTTTAGCCTCTGTTTGTTTTTTTGAGAGAGATGATTGTTTTGACTATGGTTAATTACTACGTGGCTCGACCTTTAGTGGCGATCGCCCTTTTTGCGACATTGCTAACCTCTTGTGGCGACCCAACTGAGTCTGTCTCTTCTGCTGCTAACACTGGATCTGCCACCCTCAGTGCATCCGTTGCGCCTGCACTAGGGGGTGCAGAAAGCCCCGTTGCAGCCGCGACCAGCGCGCTGCCTAAGCTGAGTGGTAAAGCGACGGTTGTGTTAACGGTGAAGGGTAAGCCCATTACTATTGAGGTTAACGGTACGGATGCTCCGATGACCGCAGGGAATTTTGTTGATCTCGTGAATCGCGGCTTTTACGACGGCACCGCGTTTCATAGAGTGGTCCCTGGGTTTGTCGCCCAAGGTGGAGACCCCTACAGCAAGCTTCAAAATCCCCCTGGGCCTGTGGGGACGGGCGGGTTTATCGATCCAAAAACCAAACAGCCTCGTGATATTCCTCTAGAGATTTGGGCGGAGGGTGCAAGTGCCCCCACCTTGGGTAAAACCCTTAAGTCTGCGGGTGTGACGCAGCCGCCTAAGCTGAAACATGTGCGGGGTGCTGTGGCAATGGCGCGGTCAATGATGCCAGATTCTGCTTCTAGCCAGTTTTATATTTCTCTGGATACGGCGGGCACAGCAAGTCTAGACGGCGACTATGCCGTATTTGGTGTTGTCCAAAGCGGCATCGAAACGGTAGATCAGATTCAGCAGGGTGACAAGATTGAGTCTGCCAAAGTGACGACAGGATTAGAGAATCTGAAGCCTTAAGCCTGAGCGTCAATCAGTCGAGTTATGTACAGAATTGGCTAACAGGTGTCTGTTAGCCTTTGGGATTTTATGAGTTAATCAAAAGTGAGATGCCTATTGGCTAAACTTTTCTTCCAGACCTAAATTCGGGACGCGACTTGAATTGATATCCAGTTTAAGGGTAGGTTCTGACTATGTGGCTTAGCGACCACTCTTCTTTCTTTCCGCCTCTGGCCTAAGAATTGTCTGAGATAAAGGCTGGCAGTGGAGGTGATCGTCACCATCCTCTGGATAATTTGCCTTACAAATCATTACAGCCCAAATCTCTATATTGAGTCAGTCCTTGAAACTGCATTAAGATGAGAGCCTGAGCCTAATCGCTAAATTTGTAGCCCTGCACTATGTTTCCGACCCATCGTCCCCGTCGCCTACGAAGCAACCCTCAACTGCGTCGGATGGTGCAAGAGACCGTCTTAACCACAAATGACCTAATTTATCCGTTGTTTGCTGTTCCAGGGGAAGGCGTTGCGACCGAAGTAGTATCCATGCCTGGGGTGTATCAGCTCTCCATTGATAAGATTGTGGATGAGGCAAAGCAGGTCTATGACTTAGGCATCCCCTCCATAATTTTGTTTGGTATCCCAGCAGAAAAAGATATTGACGCGACCGGAGCATGGCACGACTGTGGCATTGTCCAGAGGGCAACTGCCGCCGTGAAGGCTGCCGTACCGGATTTGGTAGTGATGGTGGATACCTGTCTGTGCGAGTACACCTCCCACGGACACTGTGGCTATCTAAAAGTGGGAGACTTAACCGGACGCGTCCTCAACGATCCAACGTTAGAACTACTCAAAAAAACGGCGGTCTCTCAAGCTCAAGCGGGGGCTGATATCATTGCGCCCTCTGGCATGATGGATGGGTTTGTACAGGCGATTCGATCTGGCTTAGACGAGGCAGGGTTTGAAGATATTCCGATCATGTCTTACGCTGCGAAGTACGCTTCGGCCTACTACGGGCCATTCCGTGACGCGGCAGACTCTACGCCTCAGTTTGGCGATCGCCGCACCTACCAGATGGATCCGTCCAATTCGCGAGAGGCCATCAAAGAAATTGAGCTAGATATTGCCGAAGGCGCAGACATGCTGATGGTGAAGCCAGCGCTTTCTTATATGGACATTATTTGGCAGGTCAAACAGGCGTGTAACTTACCTGTCGCCGCATATAACGTCTCTGGAGAATATGCAATGGTCAAGGCTGCAGCCCTCAACGGCTGGGTGGATGAGGAGCGGATTGTTTTAGAAACCCTCACCAGCTTTAAGCGTGCTGGAGCCGATATGATTCTGACCTATCATGCCAAAGATGCTGCCCGCTGGTTGAGGCAATAGTCCACGTTTGTTGAACATTCCGACCGGATTGGCGCTTGGAGAACTTGCGGCGCTCGGTGCAGCTTTTGCCTGGGCGATCGCGTCAGCCATTTATTCCAAGCTGGGTCAGACGCTATCGCCTCTGCTGCTAAATCTCAGCAAGGGTCTTGTGGCAGTAGCGCTATTGATTCTCACGCTTGCCATTAATGCAGAGCCTATCCCCCAACTCCCGCTGATGCCGTTCATTGCGCTCAGTCTGAGTGGAGTGGTCGGGATTGGCCTCGGCGATACGCTTTATTTTGAAACCCTACGATATTTGGGTGTGCGCCTCACGCTTTTGTTTGGTGTACTAACGCCCTCGGTAACAGCCGTTTTAGCTTTATTTTTACTTCAAGAATCACTCTCGCGGTGGGCATGGGTGGGCATGGGCTTAACCCTTGCCGGAATTGCCTGGGTGATTCAGGAACGAGCGGGTAATGGTGCTGTTCCGGTTGTGCGATCACAGATGATTCGCGGCGTCGTATTGGGACTCATTTCGGTTCTCATCTTTGCCGTTAGTGCGTTGTTGTCTCGCGGGGCGTTAGCAGAAACCACCATTACGCCACTGTGGGGGGCACTTATTCGATTAGGTGCTGGGGTTGTGAGCTTAATGATTGTTTTGCTTGTTAAGCCTAGAGCGCTAAAGGGGTGGCAGCAATTGGGGCATCAAGCGATCGGGTTGCCCCTCGTGGGCGCAGCTTTTTTAGGAACCTATCTCGGCATTTGGTTTCAGCAAATTGGCTTTAAGTATGCCCCTGTGGGAATTGCGCAAACCCTGCTGGCAACCAGTCCGCTTTTTATTTTAGTCATGGCGCGTTTGGCAGGTCAGTCGGTCAGTGTGCGGTCTTGGATTGGCTCGGCGATCGCCCTTATCGGCGTTAGCCTATTGCTGCTTTTGCGCTAGCAACTCACTAAAGATACCCAGATATCAGGTAATCTTGCCCGACAGATTCCGCCGTAATGCGCTCTAAATGCAGTGCATCCGTCATCTGCGTTAACCCTAAGTTTCCCACCGGAGAAGGTGCGGTTTGTCCACCAATCAGCTTAGGCGCAATAAAGGCTAACACTTTCTGGATGCAGCCTTGGGCAATCGCCTGAGCCGAGAGCGTCCCCCCACATTCCCATAGCACCGTTGAGCAGCCGCGTTCATAGAGGCAGTCCATTGCGGCCTGCGGCGTTAGTTTAGGCAGCACAATCACTTCAACATTGCGATCGCGCAGTTGTGCTAGCCGTTCAGCGTCAGGATTCCCCTCTGTGAGTACAAGCGTCAGTGCAGCTTCAGTCTGCCAGAGCTTTGCCTGCATGGGCAGATCGAACGAGCGACTCATCACCACCCGAAGCGGGTTGTGAACCGCCATGCTACCGTCCTCGGGCTGATGGCTAGTAAGCTGTGGGTCATCGCGGCGGAGCGTATTGGTGCCAATAATAACCGCATCACACTGCGATCGCAGCCCATGGACATGGGCGCGCGCTTCAGGGCTGCTGACCCAGGCGCTATGTCCACTGGTGGTCGCAATTTTGCCATCTAGCGTCATGGCATACTTCAAGATCCCAAAGGGTCTATGGTGCGTAATGCGATGGATAAAAGCCTCATTGAGATCGCGGCAGTCTTGCGCTTCAACCCCCACCATCACCTCAACCCCAGCCGCCCTCAGCCGCTCAATGCCACCGCCAGACACGCGCGGGTCAGGATCCACCATGCCCACGACCACCCGCGCCACCCCTGCCTGGATCACTGCTTCAGAGCAGGGAGGTGTGCGACCGTAGTGGCTGCAGGGTTCTAGACTCACGTAGAGAGTGGCGTTGCGAGCGCGAGCGCCCGCCGCCCTCAGCGCAAACACCTCAGCATGAGGCTCTCCTGCCTTGGGATGAAACCCCTCTCCGACGACCTTACCGTCTTTGACCACCACGCAGCCCACCATAGGGTTGGGCGCGGTGCGTCCTAGACCTTGACGAGCCAGCGTCAAACAGCGCTGCATCCAAAATCGGTGTCGATCATCCTGGTCTGGAGGGGTAGAAAAAGTAGCGTTCATGCAGGTAACAGCAGCAAAATAAGAACCCCTAAAATGGATTGTTGGTTTGACCCACGCCTGCCTCAACCACACCAATTTCTGGACTAGACAGCAGGTCTTGATTACTGCCCCAGTTAAAGCTATTGATGCGAAACACAATGGAGCCGATCTGCAAGTTTGGATTATAGCGAAGGGTTAGGCCGTAAGTGCGGCGGCTGTAGTCCAGAATAATATCCGTATTAAAAAATTCACCCGTATCTAGATTAATCGAAGTTTGAAAGCCTAGGCGAACTGGGCCATACACCTGCTGCAAAAAACCTGCGGACAGCACCTGTCTATCAATCACCCGGTCAAACAAAAAAGGCGACTCGCCAATCTGAACCCCTTGAGAAAACCCAAGAAAAAATCCGGTGTAGTCCAGATATCGTCGGGAAAAGTGACCAAACTGCCCCTCAAACCGAATTCTTCCAATCAGCGTGGTTTGAGAATCGCCGTTAGAGTAGCCACTTACCACGCCAGTGAGTCCCCCCACCAATCGAACGTAAGGCTGGATCGGCTCAGCCGTATACTTCATTCCCTCCGTTGCCGTGGGGGGTAAGGTTTTGCCCCGCCATAAATCAACGGCTCTCTGAATGGAGGCACTGCCTTGGAACCGACCTAAGCTCAGCAGATCAATTCCTCCGAAGCGATCTGTATTAGCCGCTAGCAGTTCTGCCGCAAGGCGATAGTTGAATTCAATGCCGGTTTTGCCAATGACCTGGGTTGGTGTACTGAAGGTAAACCCAACGCGATTTTGAATATCTTGCTCACCCAAGGATCCGTTTACAATCCGTTCGCGGTAGGCCGCTTCAAAGGCAAGTGTACTGTCGCCAATTTTACGCTCTAGCTTTAGTCCTACCCGAACATTGTTTGCAACATCTGTAAAGTCAACGCTGCGTAGCGCAACATAGGCTCCCAAGCTGGTTTTGGGGTCAAACTCGCTTTTGAGCCGCAGATTTAGACCATAGAGGTCTGGGGATGATAGGTTAAAGCCTCTATCGAAAATGGCTCGCTCTATAAAAAATTGAGGCGTAATGGAAAGTTTAAAGCTGCTAGAGGAGAAAGGCGTGAACTGACGGCCTAGAAATAGTCCCCCGCGATCAAGATCGTCAAACCCCAACTCTACGCCAAAAGGATTTGTTCGTTCACGACTTAAGACAACCTTAGAGCGGGGGATTGGAATGCTAATGTTTTGATCAAATACCAAGCGCGGGCGCTGGAGCGTCACAACATCTTCTGTGGCAGATACCCGCCGAAGCTGAGCCTGATCTGCCCTTATCTCTAGCTCTGGCGGCGAAAAGGGGTCGCTCGTGATGCGAATATTGATGGCCTGCCAGGTCTGCCCCGTAAATTCAATCCGATCTGCTTCAAACCGTAGGCGCTGACCGCTTTGGTAACGCACCGGAAGCCTGCTGGGCTGCTGTAGAGAGTCTTTGATACCCGCGAGTGGGTTGCTGCCCACTGCCGTTGTGCCAGGAGTAGGAGGGGCAATCTCACTGCTCGCTGAGGGGAGGTTGATGATGCCTCGTGGTTTGAACAAAATGCCACGCTCTTGGTCGAGCAGGTACTCTAGGCGATCGCCCTGCAAAATCTGCCCCCCCTGAGTCAGCGTGACATTTCCCTCCGCAAATACCCGCTTTTGAACCGCTAAAGTCTGAACGCGATCTGCCTTGAGAACCGCAGAGCGATAGTTGAGCAATACATTCCCGACTGCAGTTAAAGCCCGCTGAGCAGCATCATATTCTTGGCGATCAGCAGATAGTTCGACAAAAGAGCTGCTGCTGGCTTTAGGCTGAGGGACAGCGGTAGGGGCAGGAACGGTCGCCGGAACGGGTGTTGGGGGGGGAGCAGGGTCTGGCGCAAGGTCTGGAGAACTGACCTGAGCTAGTTTTTTTTGCGGAAATTTGTGCTTAAAAGGATGGGGGGAGGACGCATCTAGCGTCAAGCGATTAGGCCGCTCAAAAAACGAGGAGGTAGAAGCCTGAACTGTGGCGATCGCCCTCGGCACTGGCGTTACGGTGAAGCGAATGGAAGATTGAGGCAATGGCGGCGGCACCGCAAGGGGGCGCCCCAAAATGGACGCATCCGCTTCTGGACTTGTGTTAGGTAGAGAACCCAAAAACTGCGTTGCCTTAGAGGGTAGCGCGGTTTTTTTAGTAGGAAGCTCTAATGCCAGAACTGGGGCTGATACAGTCTGAACAAACGCAGGGGGCGTTACCGCTTCTAAGGTTGGATAGACCATATTTTACTGACGGCACACCGATACAACGCTCAGACGCACAACCTCCCTATTTGGACTTACCAGTAAGATCAATTAATCAAACGCTGAGCCACTGCCTTTCTTTTGGCAAAAAAGGGTTGGGATAGCTCAGCGCGGGTATGGTAGTGAAAGGAATTTAAGAGACGAACTTATTCCATGTCTTTACGGTTAGGGTTACGGGCAGGGTCGCCGGACAAAAAGCCAAAGACAAATAGCCCGACGAAAAAGAACACTGTGATGTAAACAACAATTTTTAGAGTTTCCATAGCCGCTGTAGCTTTACCGATAAATGAACAAGATTAAACAAAACTGCAAACCGAATCTCCTTATCATATCGGACAGTTGCCCCCTGGTTTGACAGACAGCCCTTCGCTACTCAAAAGTTTGTCTTTCACTACTACGTTTTAAGCACGGTGCCAGTATTGACGAATCCAGGTCTGAAGTTTAGGCAATAGCCGATTGCTAATCTTTGTGAATTGCGCTTCAATCCAGGCGATCGCCCTGTCTACCCACAGCAGCAGCACCTCAAGGGGATGATGGTCGTACCCCATAAAGACGGCCTTAACTTCAATGGTGGAGGGGTCTGCCGCCGCAGTCGCCTGAGAAAACCGATGTGCCCAATCAGCGATCGCCCCTTCAAATCTCTGGGCTGAGAGTGCAGCGGCGGTCTTCTGGGGTGCAATGCGAATCTTGCCCGCCGAGAGCCGACCAGACTGTTCAGACAGCTTTGCCTCGGCCTGCCATCGCCTCCGGGAGCGAGCGGGGTCAATTAGCCGCTCTACCATCAGCGGGCTACTGGGAAGCGGCACTGGCAACGTAGGAATGATTGCGGCGTTGGCTGGCTCTGGCAGTGCGAGGGTAAAGGGCAGTAGGGCGATCGCCCCTGCCATTGCCACCAGTCCGGTACGATACCCCCGCAGCTTTTGCCCAAGGGTGGGAAGGATGGGCAGCGCTGTTTTTTTGCCGACCAACGCTGGAGACGATTGCTGCACACCAGATTTCTGTAGTCGAGCCATTTGCCCACCCTGGGACGGCTGTAGAACGGCTGTCCACCACTGGCGCAGGGATGCTAGTACAGGTTGCGGCACCAAGGAAATGGGTGACGGAGGAAGCGGGAGCGGTTGGGCAACGGTCTGATGCTGCACCCACGCCATCAGGTGATAGACGGCTCGCACAGGCAGACTATACTGAGGCCGCACCGTAATGGGGAGAGCTTTCCAGGTCTTCCAGGCAGGAATGGCATGGGTACGGCTACGCTGACGGCGAAGATAGAGTGCCTGAGCAATTTCCCAAATAATCCGCTGGTGAAGCTGTTGCTGCTGGTCTGCGGTCAGCACATCCAAGAGCTGATTCTCTGAAGTCACCAGCACTAAGCGCTGATGGGTCAGTGAGGTAGCAATGCCGCAAATCGCAATGTGTTGAGAAACGGCGCTGTGCTGCTCTGAGGGCTGAAGCGACGCCGATGCTGAAATGGATAAATCAGAGATGGTATTGGGCTGTTTTGCCTTGACTCGTGATGACTGCAAAAATGTCTGAAGCTTTTTGCGCAAAACCGAAAGCGCAGATTTTGGCTTTGGAATGGGACGAATCGAAAGCGCATTAGGTGCAGCGTTGCACAACATTGGTAGTGCCCCACAGGGTAACGCTGCACAATCAATGGCGTCTAATACATTTTTGATGGGCTGGTCAGCACCAGGAGTCTCGTGGTCGCTGACAAAAGACAGCAGCGTTTGTGTTGCGGTCGCGGTTGCCTGTCGCAGTACCTGCGCGCCCCAGCGACCTGCCTGAAATAAAGTGTAAAACGGTAAAAGTGCTGCCTGAGCGCCCCACGTTACTGCAACCTTGGCCTGTCGCCAGCGCAACTGCGCAGCATCTTTGAGGTGATTTACCTGCGATCGCACCGTTTTAAATAAACGACTTTGATAACGATGGGTGGGGGACATCGGTTGCTCCTTAGGGATTCACCCTGGACAGCACTACACGCCATCATTGTAAGCCAAGGACACGGCACCCCAAAAAATATCGCGTCCCAAATAAATGGACGCGATTATGAGCGCGATGAAAAGCCCCAAAAAGCAGTAGGAGCGTTAGCTCAAAGGAGAGAGTGCTGAAGGCTACCAAAGACCTGTGGTCGGCGTTGTTACGGACACGCCAGAATTAGGGGGTGTCGCTTCAACCACTGAACTATTGTCGGCGGGGGCGGTACTTAGAAAATTAGCGACGTCAACATACTGCTCACTGCCCAAATCAGACCCAGCCGTGCTTTCATTGAGCGCGGGGCCTGCCTGTACTCGTACATTCATCAGCCGTGCGAGGGTATTGAGCGGATTGCTCCCTGGCTTGAGGGTAAACAAAACCCCACTACAAGGCTCACCCTTGACGTTTGCAACGCACACCACGGGCTGACCATTGGAAATGCCTGTAGTTAAGTAGTTAAGCTTACCGTCTTGGTGAAACTGCTGAAATTTTGCCGAAACCACACGACAGCGATAGTCTGGCGCGTAATTTTCTCCAAATACATTTGAAACCCAGCGAATGACCGTAATTTTGCCCCGTGACGTTTGCACAACGGTTGCCGGAGCGCCCTGACTGGTGCCGCACATAAACTTAGCACTGCTGGGCTGAGCTACCACGGGGGAGGGCGCAGCCAAGACAGCGGCACCAGCAAGCAGCGAAGCAGAGATGGATGCAAGAATGGGGGCGTTCATGACGAACCTCTAGCGTTGGGCAGGGACTCTCTGGTGGGGGTCAAAATCAGAAGAATTGATGACTCTATCTTGCTAGCATTTCACAAATTAAGCCTACACGCTGTGATTTAGATCATCAAGATTTAAATTTATTTTGTGAAATTGAAGTTGTGACTGAACAATAACTGAGCGATAGTATTGGTGCTGCTTTAGCCTCAAGTTTGGCTAAAGCGATACTTTCCTAGGCCACTGGTGAGAGAAGAGACATCCCATGAAAAAAACGCTATTTCTAAGTCCTCCCTCATTTGATGGATTTGATGGTGGGGCGGGTTCTCGTTACCAGGCTAAACGGGAAATCACGTCATTTTGGTATCCAACCTGGCTGGCACAGCCTGCAGCGCTGGTTCCTGGCAGCAGGTTGGTGGATGCCCCGCCCCACGGACAGAGTGTAGAAGAGGTCTTAAAGATTGCCCAAGACTATGAGCTGGTCATTTTGCACACCAGCACCCCCTCTCTTGCCAATGACGTAAAGTTTGCTGAAACTCTTAAGGATCAAAACCCTAATGTAAAGGTGGGCTTTATTGGGGCGCACGTTGCGGTTTTAGCAGAGCAAACCCTACGAGAAAACCCCATTATTGACTTTGCCTGCCGCCACGAGTTTGACTATACCTGCAAAGAACTTGCTGAAGATAAGCCCTGGGATGAAATTAAGGGGCTAAGCTACCGCGACAGGTTTGGCGAAATTCGGCAGACAGAAGACCGTGAACTCATCCATGACTGGGATGCAATGCCGAGCGTTTTGCCCACCTATGCCCGTGATTTGGACATCAATAAATACTTTATCGGCTACCTCCTGCATCCCTATATTTCGTTTTATACAGGGCGCGGCTGTCCGGCAAAGTGCAGTTTTTGCCTCTGGCCTCAAACTATTGGCGGTCATCAGTACCGTTCTAAAAGCCCGGATGTGGTGGGGCGTGAGTTGGAGGAAGCCAAGGCGCTGTTTGGCGATCGCGTCCGAGAATATATGTTTGACGACGATACCTTTACGATTGACAAACAACGGGCGATCGCCATCAGTAAGCACATGAAGCGGCTGGGTCTAACCTGGAGTTGCAACGCCCGTGCCAACCTAGACTACGACACCCTGAAGGAACTGCGCGATAACGGTTTGCGGCTCCTGCTGGTGGGGTTTGAGTCTGGCAATCAGCAGATCCTCGACAACATCCAGAAAGGAGTGAAGATTGAGGTGGCGCGTAAGTTTATGAAGCACTGCAAAGACTTAGGCATTAAGGTTCACGGGACGTTCATCATCGGGCTACCCGTAGAAACCAAGGAAACCATTGAAGACACGGTGAAGTTTGCCCAAGAGTTAAGCCCACACACCATTCAGGTTTCGATCGCGGCCCCTTACCCTGGCACAGCACTCTATGCCCAAGCGAAAGCCAACGGCTGGTTTGCGGATGATACGCTGATCGCCAATTCTGGTATCCAAACTTCGACGCTGCGGTACCCTGACTTATCCAGTGAGGATATTGAAAATGCGGTGGAGCAGATGTATCGCAGGTTTTACTTCCGACCTCAGGCGATCGTGCCCATTGTGAAGGAGATGCTGGGAGATCCGCAGATGTTGCGGCGGCGACTACGGGAAGGGGGTGAGTTTTTCTCTTACCTGAAGGAGCGCCGTAATTCTCAGGATGTGGCGCATCGCAAGGCGAAGGCCTTAGTGTAGAGAATTTAAATCATGGTAATTGCTGGGTTTTGCTTCGCTTAACCCAGCTTCTATCTTGAGCCTAACGCCAATTAATTTCTCTCATGGAAGGTGTGGCAAACATTTCTAAAATGGCACGAATTTAAATATTTATTCTAGATAATATCTTCATCTTTCTAGCTTGCAGACAGGAAAATTACAACTAAGTATATTTGATAGTCATTTCAAGGCTAGAATTCAGTATTTCAAAACAAAACAACAAGATTGAATAATTAAAATTTTGCATGGAAGCTATCAGACTTAGAAACCTAAGAAACTTAAGAGATACAGATTTAATTCAGATAAGACCCATTACTTTCTTGCTCGGAAGTAATAGCTCTGGCAAAAGTACTTTCTTGAGATGTTTTCCATTAATTAAGCAAAGTATAACTACTAGAACTACTGGCCCCATTCTTTGGTTCGGTGATCTTGTGGATTTTGGTAGTTTTAGCGAAGCTTTGAACAATAAAAGCAATTCAAAAGAAATATGTTTTGCCTATAAATTTCAGATTCCAAAAAATTCTGGCAGATCCATGAATGCCGCTCAATTTAGACTCCTTCAGCTACACCCTATCATAGAAGATTTAGACATAGTCATTGAAATAAAGGTTACGACAGAAGAAAAACGCCAAAAAAATACAATATGTAAAGAATTTTCTCTGTCAATATCAGGTCATACAATAAATATTGAAATAGATTCAGCGAAAGAAGTACTTGTATTCGACGTAAATGGCAGAAATATACTGGCTGAAGGCTTACGATTAAAAGCTGATCAATCTAATGGTTTTATTCCTCAGATATATAAACCTAAAGATGAGCGAGAGGGTGAAGATGACTCTTTTTATCCCTCTATGAATGAACGAATTCGGAACTTGTTTCTTGTAGATAAATTGGTTGAACTCTCCAGGAAACTTGTTCATCATAAAACAAGCCAATCTACAGTAAATTGGCTTGTAAAAGGTTTTGGAATTGGCTCTTCAAAATCAATGCTAGCCAATCTTCAAAACACAACTAGAGGTGGAAAGAAATGGTCAAAAGAAACAGAAAAATGGAGTGAAAATTCAGATGAATTTAAATCTTTCAGAGATCTAATTATTGCTAATTCTATGTTTAGTATTTTATGGTATTGTAACAACTACGTTTCAGGTTTTGCTCGAAATGTAAGTTATATAGGCCCTGTTAGAGCTACCGCAGAACGATACTATAGATCACAAGATTTGGCGGTAGGTGAAGTTGATCCTCAGGGAAAGAATCTTGCAATGTTTCTTAGAAATTTAACAGACCCTGACAGAAAAGATTTTGCGAATTGGACAGAGAAATATCTTGGTTTTTCAGTGAATATCAGCTCTTCAGTTGGTCATGTTTCCTTGAAAATCAAGGAAGAAATATTAATGACTGAGATTAATTTAGCAGATACAGGATTTGGCTTCTCGCAAATTCTCCCGATTCTGACGCAATTATGGTGGTTAGGCAGAAAATCTACTAAAGCAACAGTTCGCTCAATGTATCCAGTAATCTTTGCGATAGAACAACCTGAGCTTCACCTACATCCTAAATTACAAGCACTTTTGGCAGATTCCTTTATTGCTACTGTCAAGGCTGCGAAAGAAATAGGATTAGATTTGCGCTTAATAATTGAAACTCATAGTGAAACTTTAATTAATAGATTAGGTCACCGTATTGCAAATAATGATTATCCTGAAGAGGATGTTAACGTAGTTTTATTCGACAAAAGTCAGTCTGATAATCATATTAGCGTAAGGATAGCTTCTTATGATCAAGAGGGATTTTTGAATAATTGGCCTTTAGGTTTTTTTGAACCTGAGATGATTTAAAAAATGATATTAGTACTTGATCCATCTCTACTTGATGGAGTTAAAAACAATTCTCACGTCGTTGAAGCCTTAGAATTAATAGCTCATTCTAGGCGGCTAGGCAACCATATTGTTTTTGGAAATCGAACAGTGATTAAGTATTTGGCTAATTGTCCTTTGCTAAGTCATAGTTCTCGTGCCGTATATAGAAAACTTTATGAGGATTTACCAACAAGCAGAGAGTATCTTACTAAAATTAAATTTTCAGTAGAGATTGTGTTAGAGAGCGTATTGGAATGTATTAATAGGGAAGATCATACTATTATTCGCGCATCTATTAATTACTTCAACAACTTATCAATACTTGACAAGACGGTTCTATTATGTGAGGACTTAGATGATACTGTTTTTTATAGGAGACTTGCAAAAGCTTATCTAACTTGGGAAAGATTAGGGAATGTTCCTATTAGCTATGATCCAAGAAATGGTGGAGGACAAAATACTCATAAAGAGTATTCATTTTTGCAGTCTAATACAAATAAATTTTGTTTATGCTTACTTGATAGCGATAGAGAAACGCCAAATCTAGATATTGGAGATACTGCTAAGAGTGTGCAGAAAGTGGACGACGAGAATAAACCTCTATGCCATTATTTTGTTCTTGGTGTACGAGAACTTGAAAATCTAATCCCAACTTTAGTATATAAAGAAACATTTGATCATGATCCAAACAAGAAAAATGCTATTGAATTCCTCGAAGAATTAGATAATTCAGTGTTTTTAAATACTAGGAAATATATAGACATGAAAGATGGTCTAAAATTGGAAAAAGTATTAAGAGAAGCTCCTCAGAAAGAATTTAGACAGTATTGGACTGGGTTTGCCAAGAAATTTAAATGTAGAGTTTCCGAAAACTGCATTGACAGTGAAGTTTGCATTCATCCTAAAAATTGTGAGTGCCATGTAAACCTAGCTTTTGGGAAAAATATTTTAACAAAAATCGAAGAAAATTATTCTAAAAAAGATATATCTCATATGATTCTGGATGATGAATTAAAAAAAGAGTGGAAACAAGTTGGTTTGAAAATTGTTTCTTGGTGTTGTGCTTCTTCTCCTATGTCTTCAGTGGGTTCAGGATTAATTAGTCATCTCTGAAAAACTACATCTATGCGTTCGTGCGAGTTGGAATCAGAGGAGCTGTTAAAAAAAGTAGTAAAACAGCTTACGCAAATTGAATCTCGTTGGGTAACTGTCGAAAGTGGCACCAAAAATCGGGTGTTGCACGATATCTCACAGATCAGTACAACGCAACGGGGTAGTCCTAAACAAGTAAGGATGCATTGTAATGATGCACAAAGAGCCAAATAGCCCCAATATGATTCTCCAGTTTTTTGGAGAAGGAAAGTGTTTTACGAACTAATCGTGAGACTCGTTGGCGCATCGTACAGTTGAAG
>JANPLU010000028.1:0-14148 GCA_031422435.1 Acaryochloridaceae cyanobacterium VAR_48_metabat_390 | reverse complement strand
CTTTGGGTATTACCCAGTGCTCGATATTAAACGTATTTTGAGTTAAAACGGTTTTCTTAGGTAGGTATTTATGTTTGAAAGGATTTTAATTTGTACAGATTTTGGCGATGGTTTACATCGTCTCGCAGACTTTGCGGCCAGTCTATCAGAGGGAGGGATAAAGCAAATTGTTTTTCTCCATGTCGTCCCTCTCTCAGAAACAGGCATTATTCCTAAGATTGATAGCAAGAAAGTAGAACAATCTCAAGCGCGACTAACAGCCGCAGTTAAAAATAGTCCCGCTACGGTAGAAGTCAAAATTGAGGTGGAATCAGGGAACCCCGTTCAGACGATTCTTAAGGTTGCTCAAAGCTATCAATCTGAATTGATTGTGCTGGGTTCCCAGACTCATAACTCACTTATCGACATGCTGAGGGGAAGCACGATGTCTGAGTTATCTCGGCGAACGACTATCCCGCTCTTGATCCTCCGTCCTCAGTTAATTGCTGCTTTTACGACTGAGGAGTTAACGCTCCGGTGTCAGCATCTGTTGCGCTATGTACTGATTCCCTACGATGGCTCCGAAGCTTCAAATTTTCTGTTAAAACAGGTCAAGCAGTTGGCTCAAAAACAAGCTGGTCGTTTTCTAGAGCGCTGTATACTCTGTTGGGTTACAAATAGCGTACCTACGCAGACAGAGCGCAACATTCTGTCCGAAGCAAAAGTCGATCTAGAGACATCAAATTTACAGGTAACAATAGACTTACGCCGAGGAACTCCGCTCTCCGAGATTTTAGAGCTGGCTCAAATGGATGAAATTAGCGCGATCACTGTGTCTAGTGGAACAATCGGGAAATTTCAGGAGTGGATTTTTTCGAGTTTTACAGCAGAGTTACTTCGCCTTAGCTGGTGTCCAGTACTCTTCTTCCCCTCTCCCCGTTAAATTCATGAAAAAGAGAAACCTACTTTGGAAAAAAGACTAAATTGAAAATGAGTTTGACGGAAAAATATCCACAAGGAAGGCTGAGACTTTAAGCTCAAAGTATTGACGTTTAAGCAGTCTCAATCATGGATATCAATCAACGACTCCATCAAACTAAACAGCATCATAGACAAGAAATGTAGTGGGTGGCTAAATTCCATCCTCCTAGAGCATAAGTAAACTAGAACATTATCAGAGCTAACTAGGGTGGTTTACTGACTGACTTTGTATCTATATTTAAGTCATGAGATCTGATGGTAGAAAAGTTAATTTCATCAACGCAACAAAGTAGTGCTCAGTTGGATAATGGGGTTTGATTCTGTCTCTATTTTAATCCCGTAGCGATCAGGCTGAATTTGCCATTGCGTTTGTAGATAGTTTTGGATGGCCTGCGATCGCGCTTGAGCGATTGTGCCAATTTCAGAGACCGTTTGCCCAGAAGTCATTTCAATCCGTAATCTCGGATAGTTCTGCACCAGTTGACCCAGCTGATCCAGTCGTTGAGTTTGGACGGATGGAATTTCAGCTTGATTCAACCCAAAAGTCACCGTGACCGCAAGGGGTGCAAGTCGCTTGAAATTGACCTGAACGGTAGGGTCATTTAGCTTCCTACGGATGTCCTGCACAAGCAGTGCCTGCCCATCGCGGTCAATGTCCCGTTGACTCAAGTAAATAAGCTGAATCTTAAACGGCTCCTCTGGGCTAGCACCCGCTTCATAGCTCACGAGTTGGGCAGAGATTGGCAATAGCAGAGAATCGAGCATAGACCCGATATCCCTCAAAAAGCTGGCTTGCAATTCAGAAAGGCTAGGGGGTGGCGTTGGCTTGATTTCTTCTGGAATTCTCCGCAATAGATCGCTAGAAGCTGTAGGAATCTGAATCAGATTGAGAGCAATAGAGTCTGATGGTCGCAGCAACTTTACCGCCAGTCGCTGTCTATATTGCTCTCGCTCAGCTTCAGTGTAAATTTTGCTCGTTACCACCTGAAGTTGGGCTACAAGTTGACGATCCTGCTCTTGCAGCGAGAGTTGACTGATGTACGATCGCGTTTTGCCGTCCACAAAGCTGGCAAAGGTCTTTTGCCAAATCTCTGTTGCAGCATTCCGCAGTCGATTCTCTTGCTGTTTGCTGCTAATTTCACTGCGAAGCTGACGATAAGATTGATTCAGGGGAATCGAAACCAACACAATCGCCATCACAATCAGCAGCAGGCGACTCGGTAAACTGCCGATCCGCTTAAATTGCCTAGAGGCTGGCACCTGATTGAGCAGCGACTGAACCCAAATACTTTGGCGATCGCTTTCCCGCCATACCCGCACTCGTTCACGCACCGGATCGGTATCCATGTGCAACGCCAGAAACACGAGCATTGCCATAAACGTAATGGCGACAAAGTTGGTAAAAAACAGCAGTCCGCCCCCGCGTGCTACCGCTAATCCAGTCCCAGGACTGAGGGTCACGGACATTCCAATCCCATAGCCCACAACACACAAGGGCGGCATCAGCGCTACCGCAATTGAAACGCCTGGAATAGAGGTTGCAATACCTTTAGGCTCCTTACAAATTGCCACAGCTCCCACAGCTCCAGAGAATAGAGCAATGAGTAAGTCCAGCAGATTAGGCTGAGTTCTAGCCAAAATTTCGCTAGTCATTTCCTTAAAAGGCAGCATCAATGCCAACAGAACCGCAAAGGCAATCGCCAGCCCACAGCTCAAAATCAGATTCATAATGGCTCGCAACGCCAAGGTCACATCTCCGGTGGCTAGCGCCAGCCCATTGGCCAAAATACTCCCCATCAAAGGTGAAATTAGCATTGCGCCGATGATCACGGCTGGACTATTCAACACGAGACCCAGCGTGGCGATACCAGCGGAAAACAACACCTGAATCCAATAGCTGGTATCGGTCAGTGTTACAGACTGAGCAATGTCTAGGTAGACCTGTTCTTTGCGAGCGGTGTTTACCCCCAAATTTTGGGCAAACCAGTCGCGTAACCGAGCGATCGCCGTTACTATCATCAACCCTTGCATGACATTTCCTAACCAACAATCCATAGACTAGCAGTCGTGACTATTCTCCGTTACACCTCGTTCATACTCTTTGGGGCGTAGGCTATGTATTACGAGACTATGCTTGGCTGTATCGTCATCAACCTTAATCTACAGATGCATTTGACCCACAGCTCCTAAATTAGGACTGCTTGATCCCTTTCACCGCAGCAAGATATCGCTCTTTCACATCTTTGCGATCTAACTCCTCCACAATTCCTTCTTGACTACCGCGCTCAATCATCTCGGCATGGCGCAAAAGTGCTGCTCGATCTTTGGCTCGGTGAGTAAAGAGCGAAATCATGGCGATCGCCTCTAATAGGCGTACTGTGACCGCTACACTCGAACGGCCATACTGCCGAATTTGGTTGAAGGCAGTATCTGTTACATCTTCAAACGCAAGGGGTTCAGCGATGATGCGAAGCTGACCCTCGGAATCGTAGCGATCAGCAGCAGGAATTTCTCTTTGCGCTAAATGACAAAGGGCAGCGCTAAGTTGGTCGATGCAGCGGATGGCAGTAAACGGATCGTTGATGCCTGGAGAGAGTGCGCGCACCGCAATCTCAACCAGTTGGTTGATCGAAAATTCCATATCCTGCTGCGCTGTGCGCTGTGAACCCAAAACAAATGCATTGTTTATTTTGGCAGAAAGCGGTTTATTCACCTTTGCTTCAGGAAGAATTCGGACAAGTTCACTCCCGCGTACCACAAAGCGACCGGGGCGCTGCTGAACCTGCAATAACAGATCGTTCGCGATCGCAAGCTGCATCAGTTGATTATCATCAATGCCTTGAATATAGCCATTGGCTGTAGCCTTGATTGAACCACCAACCCGCTCAAAATCGGCTGAAATATCGGCGATGCTCTGCTGCTGCTTTGATGAACTGCATCCAATCCTTTCAGGAAAGAGCCGATCAATCGAATCATCAAGGTCGCGCCCCACTCTTTTGACAACCTGATCGACCTGAATTGATGCGGCGGAATGATGAATGAAGTAAATTAATACACCAATGCTGGCGATCGCCAGTCCAATACCAATCGTGACTGCTAGATGGGGCACAAACTCATTTTTTTCCACTCCATTAATCGTTCGTAGCACCATCAGGCTATAGACAAACGTAGAGATGAAGGTTCCCAGCACCACTTGGTTGCCCGTGTCTTGCATAAAATTACGCAGCAGGCGGGGACCAAACTGAGAAGACGCAAGCTGGAGCGCCACAATGGTAATCGAAAAAGCCGTGGTCGCAACGCTGACCATTGAACCCGCGATCGCGGAAAGAATGGCGCGCGAACCGTTAGGGCCAAGAGAATAAGCCCAGCCCAATTCTCCAATAATGTCGGCTTCTCGCTTCTGGTCAATTCCAATAGTGAGAAACGAAAGCCCAATTGCCAGCACAACCATCAGAGTTGGGACAAACCAGAAACTGGAATGGAGTGAATTCCACAGTTTGGCTAACTTTGCATATTTCATGGGCTGTTTTGAGCAATATTTTGACTCGCTGAGGTTTTATCGCCATCCTCAAGGCCATGATGTTGAGACTTGATTTCGGTAAGCTGCTTCAGGGTGTTGCTAATGCTGCGCGATTTTGGAACTTCACCATTGCCAGCAGGCCAGCCTTCCCGCTGACGATCGCGATCGCCATCCGTTGCTTCGGTCTGGTCATGAAAGAGAATTTGCTGTGTCGGAAAGGGCAGATCGATGCCATTTGCCGTCAGCGTATTTTTAATGTTAGTCAACACTCGATCTTGCATGTCTAATACATCGGCACGACGGGGTGGTTGCACCCACCAGCGAGCGCGAATATTGACAGTGCTGCCTGCCAATTCAACCACGATCGCATCAGGAGCAGGAGTTTCTAAAACCCCATCTATTTCATGTATGGCCTCTAGAATGAGCCGTCGTGCTTCGTCAATATCATCACCGTAGCCAATGCCAATGTCATACTGCAAACGGCGATGCTCAAACGCAGTATTAACCGTGACAGAATTCGTAAATAGCTCGGAGTTTGGGATAACGATGCGCCGACCATCGTAAGTTCTAATCATGGTCGCTCGTGTTTGAATCTGTTCTACAGTTCCCTCAAAACCTTTGAAGACAATCTGATCGTCAATTTGAAAGGGTTCAGTTAATAGAATTAAAATACCCGCCAGAAAGTTTTGTAAAATATCTCGAAACGCAAAGCCGATCGCGACACCACTGATTCCGAGTAGCTGTACCAGATCGCTGGCTTTAAGCGATGGGATTACGATGGATAGCGCAATAAATAAGCCCACTAAAATAGTTGTTCCTTGTGCCAATCGCCCTAGCACCAGTCCCAAATTACGAGCTTGACGGTGAGAGCGCGTAATTTGCTTAACGACTCGTTTGAGGGTTCTGGCAATAAAAAAGAAAATTGCGAAGACAATGAGCGCCAACACAAGGTTAGGCAATAAAATGATGAAATCATTTCCCATCCCCTGGATTTTGCTCCAAACAGCGGGTAGTTCTGCACTCAAAACATAACCTGCCAATGAATAAATTCAAATCTAGGCGAAACCCGTCCTATAAACCTCTATCAGAAGTTAGGCATTGTCCTAATTTGGAGCAATCTAAAGTCGATCAAGAATTATTGTGATGAAGCTTTTGAATTTCAGTTCGCAGAGCAGCAATTTCGTCGCGCAGGGCATTGATTGATTTTTCTCCGGCAAGTTCGGCTGCATGATCGTCAGCATCTTGTCCAATAAAAAAGGTGGCTAATGTGGCGGTGACGTAACCAAAAACAGCAAAGGCATAGAGGGCAAGCAAAAAGCAGAGGATGCGCCCTTCTGGCGTCTTTGGGAAATAATCTGAACCCATTGTGGTGATCAGCATCGCTGTCCACCAAAGCGCCGTACTGTAGCGGTCGTATCCGGCTGCATCAGCCGTTTCTCGCTCAAAGGTATACATACCAGCCGCACCCGTCAACGTGACGATCGCAGTTAACAGCATCACGTAGCCAAACCCGCGCCGTGTAAAGTTAGCGGTTAGTGATCGCATACTGCGGTTAGTCCGCGTCAGCACCCGCAGCAACTGCAAACCTCTTACCGCTCGCGTTGTTTGCAGCACCCGCACAACTCGCACGATCCGTACTGTTCTTAGAGCGGGGAGCAGCAGCGAGAGCGCGGTAAGCCAGTGGGTTTTGAGATAAATCGCTTTGCGGGGCGCTAAGAGTAGCTTGATGCCAAACTCTAAGATAAACACGATCCAAATCGTGAGGCTCAGCACTTCTAAAAGTGGGTTTAGCCCCCAGACGAGTTCAATCACAAACAGTGCCAACCAGACAAAGCTCAGCAACAGCATCGGCACGTCTAGCCAATCCTCAAGCTGCTGTAAAATCCCAGAGCGTTCCTGCTCAAATGCTTGTTTTTCAGGAGGCTTGAGAGAGTTCATACACAAATTTATGACTTAGCTGCTTAGAACTAAATTTCATGACTCACTCGACCGACAGCCCGTTTCAATGCCTCTAGTCGATTCGTCAAGAGCTGCTCAGGGGTCAATAACTCTAAAAGCTGAAGAAGACGAAGGCGATCGCGAACTTGTCCCTCAGCCTCAATCAAAAAAAGCTCCAAATTCTGTTTGCTCAGTGGAGTCTTATGAACGAAACTAACGAGCGCGGCGCAGCAAGGGAACCACGTTCGATTCTTCGCTTTCACGGGCGACCCGAATCAGTAGCCCCGCGATCACCAAGCTGGCAATCATCGAGTTACTGCCATAGCTAAATAACGGAAAGGGTAAACCCGTCGTGGGCAGTACCCCAACAGCTACACCAATATGCAGAAAAGACTGGCCTACCATAAACACCATAGCCCCAATCGCAATGAGTCGATAGACGGGGTGAGGCGTTTTGATTGCGACTTTGAGCGCCAAAAAACTATAGAGCATCAGCATCAAAATTAAAAAGACGCTGCCGATCAAGCCAAATTCTTCGCTAAAAATGGAAAAAATAAAATCGGTATGCTGTTCGGGTAGGTACGAAAGCTTTTGTTGAGATTGCCCAAAGCCTGTCCCCCAAACGCCACCGGAACCGACCGCTAAAAGACTTTGAATGAGCTGATATCCATCCTGCATTGGATCTGCCCAAGGGTTCAGAAAGACCAATCTTCGCCTTTGATACGCAGAGACGCTAACGCTAGCAACGGCAACTAAAACACCCGCTATGGCAGTTCCACCCAGTTGAAGATACGGTAGCCCTGCGGCTAAGGCAACCAACCACAGCGTAATGCCGCACAGCGCGGCGGTACTCAAGTTGGGCTGGATCAAAACTCCTAGTAGCGTTAATGCAAACAGCCCTAGCCACATCAGCTTTTCTTGCAGCGCTAAGCGAGTCCAGCGCGCAAAGATCTGAGCGCTTTGTAAAATCAAAAGGGGCTTCATAATTTCCGTTGGCTGAAGCGGAAATGGCCCAATCTGAATCCAGCGTGTTGCGCCATTTGCCGTTGTGCCGATGAACCGTGTCAGAAAAATCAGCCCTAGCACCACAAAAAATAGGATTGGCGCAACGGTTAAAAATCGCCTTAGCGGCATTCGCACTGCTACGGTAAACCCAATTAGCCCTAACACTACCCCTAAAAGCTGGCGTTTAAAGTAGTACAGCCCATCCCCATACTCCACTAAGCCCACATGGAAAGAAACCGAATAGAGAACGGTTAGACCTATAAATAGCCAAATCAAGGTCAGCCAGTGAAGGAAGCGAGCTTCTGTGGCCCACTGCTCAATGGAGGGATCTAAAAAAGGGATGATACGGCGAAGGTTCACAAGCAAAGACCCGAAGCAAAATTGGTGACAGTATAGCGGACTATCTCGGCGATCGCATTCTATTCTTTATCGCAACACAATGAGATTCACGGGCAGATTATTTTCAACTGTTGGCTTCACGTTCATAACCGATAGACTTCTTTAGATTATGAAAGAAAATCTTTCTTCCCCAATACCCCAGCGCTTCAATGGCAGCTGCCACTGTGGCGCAATCCGGTTTCAAATCTGGGTAAAAGACTTTACCGTCATTGCCTGCAACTGCTCTATCTGTCAAAAAAAGGGCTTTCTGCACCTGATAGTGCCCCCCGAACAGTTTGAGCTGCTGCAAGGCTCAGATTTTTTGCAGACCTATACCTTTAATACGGGTACTGCCAAGCATCACTTTTGCAAAACCTGTGGCATTGCGCCCTTTTATCGACCGCGATCGCACCCCAACCATTACGACATCAATCTTCGCTGCCTTGATGATGAACCCTTAGAAACCCTACTAGAGAGCTTTGACCTACAGTCCTTTAACGGACGCGAATGGGAGCAAAATATTCACCAGATTACGGAGATAGAGTAATGCTTTAGCCCCGCTCCACCCTAGAGCTTCTCATAGACATTCTCAAGACACCATAAAATCTTCTGGACAATTGCATCAAGATCATCTTAGAATCAGATCTTGCGGCTTTTAAGGGAACCTATGCACGCCCAGGAGATTATCCGCTCTATTGAAGCGGAGTATCAGAAAAAAGAACTGCCTGAAATCCATGTGGGCGACACCGTTAAAGTCGGCGTCCGCATTCAAGAAGGCAACAAAGAACGGATTCAGCCCTACGAAGGGACTGTCATTGCTAAGCGTAATGGCAGCATTAGTGAAACCATCACCGTCCGTCGAGTCTTTCAAGGTATCGGCGTTGAGCGAGTCTTCTTGCTCCATTCACCGCTCGTCGACAGTATTACAGTTCTTCGTCGCGGTAAAGTCCGTCGTGCGAAGCTTTACTACTTACGCGACCGAGTTGGTAAAGCGACGCGTGTTAAGCAGCGTTTTGATCGGCCACTCTAGATCTTCTTTGCTTTTATCTTATTTTTCTGTGGCCGAAAGCTTCTCTTGAGGGGCATATTAACCACGGTAAGATAAGAAAACAAAGTTGTTTTAGCTTAGTGCTTAAGGTCTTCTCGCTAAGATGAAAGCATGCGCTCTTAGTTCAGTTGGTAGAACGCAGGTCTCCAAAACCTGATGTCGGAGGTTCGAGTCCTCCAGGGCGCGCTTTTCATACTTAGCGTGGGGCTAGTTAAACATCTTGTACTGTCTGTATAAAAGGATTGTGTTTCAATTCATTGAATACATAACTTTACAAAGGTGTCTAAGCTGCACTAATCCGCTGACAGATTGCATTACAAGCCATTGGCGATTGGGTGTTAGAAACGGTGACTAAAAACGACCTCGAAGTAAAACAAGCAAAACCAGGCTTAAACCCTAGTGAGTTTGTAAAAGAAACGAAAGAAGAATTTGCCAAAGTCGTCTGGCCAGATCGACAGCAGTTGATTAGCGAGTCTGCGGCGGTCATTTTGATGGTTGCCTTGTCAGCGCTTTCTATTTCTTTGATCGACAACTTGTTTAGGTGGCTTTCTACGCAGGTTTTTTCTTAGTTTATGTTTATGTCAGACGAATATTCCGAACTTGCTCCCATCGAAGAATCCTCAGAGGTGAATGCTTCTGATATTAAGCACTGGTACACTATCCAGGTTGCTTCTGGCTGCGAGAAAAAGGTCAAGCAAAATCTCGAGCAGCGTCTTCAGACTCTAGATGTGGCGGATCGGATCATTCAGATCGAGATTCCTCAATCGCCAACGGTCAAGCTGCGTAAAGATGGCTCCCGTCTGACGGGTGAAGAAAAGGTTTTTCCTGGCTATGTGCTAGTCCGCATGATTTTAGATGACGAAACTTGGCAAGTTGTCAAAAACACGCCAAACGTCATTAATTTCGTGGGTGCTGAGCAAAAGCGTCGCTATGGTCGAGGTCGAGGGCATGTTAAGCCGATGCCCTTGAGTCACTCTGAAGTTGAGCGGATCTTCCGTTCATTTAAAGAGCAAGAGCCAGTTCTTAAAATTGACATGGCAGCAGGGGATAGAATTAAGGTTCTCAGTGGCCCCTTCAAAGACTTTGACGGCGAAGTGATTGAGGTTAGCCCTGAGCGCAGTAAGCTGAAGGCGTTACTGTCCATTTTCGGTCGGGATACTCCGGTCGAGTTAGAGTTCAATCAGGTTCATAAAGAGAATTAGCAATGGCAAAAAAGGTTGTTGCAGTCATTAAGCTTGCCATTACGGCAGCTAAGGCTAACCCTGCGCCCCCCATTGGCCCTGCCTTGGGTCAGCATGGCGTAAACATCATGATGTTTTGTAAGGAATACAACGCGCGGACTGCCGATCAGGCAGGACTCGTGATTCCTGTCGAAATTTCGGTGTTTGAAGATCGAAGCTTCACATTTATCCTCAAAACACCTCCGGCTTCTGTTCTTATTCAGAAAGCGGCAGGTATTGCGAAGGGTTCGGGTGAACCCAACAAGACTAAGGTTGGCAAAATTACGACAGCTCAGCTTCGTGAAATTGCGCAAACCAAGCTACCTGACCTCAATGCCAATGACATTGACGCGGCGATGAAAATTGTTGCAGGTACTGCTAGAAACATGGGCGTTACGATTTCTGATTAAGCCGTTTTTGTTTAATTCAGAAATCGTCTGGCGACTATAAACCGTTTGATGTACACCTAATCGGGGGAGAGGCAGTGTTGCTTCGTTAAGAC
Organism: Acaryochloridaceae cyanobacterium VAR_48_metabat_390; assembly: GCA_031422435.1. GTDB lineage: Bacteria > Cyanobacteriota > Cyanobacteriia > Thermosynechococcales > Thermosynechococcaceae > JAAURS01. Next base: position 3,577 of record JANPLU010000028.1, on the reverse strand, counting down.
CCCAGGAGCTAAAAAAAGTGAAGAAAGTTTCTCGTCGCTTGCGTGAGCTACATAAGCTTGTTGAAGAGCGTGCCTACCAGCCTTTAGAGGCTCTAGAGCTTTTAAAACAGACTGCAACGGCTAAGTTTCCTGAGTCTGCTGAGGCTCACGTCCGCTTGGGTATTGATCCTAAGTATACCGATCAGCAGTTGCGAACGACCGTCGCCTTGCCTAAGGGGACAGGTCAAGAACTTCGCGTTGCGGTGATTGCACGGGGTGAGAAGGTTGCAGAAGCAACCAATGCGGGCGCTGATGTCGTTGGCTCTGAAGAGTTGATTGATGAAATTCAGAAGGGTCGATTTGACTTTGACCTGCTGATTGCGACCCCTGACATGATGCCTCAAGTGGCAAAGGTCGGTCGGATTCTGGGGCCACGAGGCTTAATGCCCTCTCCGAAGGCGGGTACCGTGACTTTTGACTTGGTGAAGGCGATCGCCGAATTTAAAGCAGGGAAGCTCGAATTCCGTGCTGATAAAACAGGTATCGTCCATGTTATGTTTGGTAAGGCCTCTTTTTCTGCCGAAGACCTGCTGACCAACCTTAAGGCGCTGCAGGATACGATTGAGCGCAATCGTCCCTCTGGTGCCAAAGGCCGTTACTGGAGAACCCTGTTTGTTTCATCAACCATGGGGCCTTCCATTGAGGTTGATATCAGTAGCCTTCGTGACCTGAAAATTTCTGACATGGCCTAGGTCATCTCAGTGAGCCTAAAGTTTTCCTTTTGTTCTGTGGCTTGAATTAATTTAACGAATTAAGTTCTCGACCCCACCAAAGACAGCAGGTGCATTTGCTTAATTTCCTGCCGAGGTTCCGGTCTCGCAATCTAGAGCGATCTGAGTCATTACTGACTTTTAACTCTAGTTTTCGTTCTGGTTTTGACCCTTGGCAATATGCCAAGGGTCTTTTGGTGTTTGACAAGGAAAGACGAAAATTCTACTACACCCAATCAAGGAGGTGAACAGTATGGGTAGATCGCCAGAAAATAAACGGCAAATCGTGGCTGAACTCAAAGCTACGCTCGAAGAGACTCAAATGGCGTTTGTCATTGACTATCAAGGGCTAAGCGTTGCAGAAATTACCGATTTGCGCAATCGCCTTCGACCCGCAGGCGCAACGTGTAAGGTGACTAAAAACACCTTTATGCGTCTCGCCGTTGACGGCAACGAAACCTGGCAACCTTTAACAGAATATGCCGCAGGATCTTCTGCATTTATATTCGTCAAGGGAGACATGGGTGGCGCAATTAAGGCCTATCAAGAATTCCAAAAGGTTAGCAAAAAGACCGAACTTCGGGGCGGTGCTTTAGACGGAAACGCTCTGTCTCAAGCGGATGTTAAAGCCATTGGAGACTTGCCTTCTAAAGAAGTGCTTATGTCACAGATTGCGGGTGCGCTCAACGCCATTACCGCAAAAATTGCGATTGGTGTCAAAGAAGTTCCTTCTTCCATCGCACGGGGTATCAAGGCCTATTCCGAGAAGGATGCCGCCTAAAGACTCCACAGAGGCGCAAAGTCTTGCGTCCCTATGATGGACTCAATCCATCGATCATTTTTATTCACACTACATTTACGCCTAGGAGAGGATTAAATGTCTGCTGCAACCGACCAAATCTTAGACCAGTTAAAAACCCTTTCGCTGCTAGAAGCTGCTGAGCTTGTTAAGCAAATCGAAGAAGCCTTTGGCGTGAGTGCTGCTGCACCCGCTGGCGGCATGATGATGGCTGCGCCTGCTGCTGCCGCTGAAGCGGTAGAAGAAAAGACCGAATTTGACGTTGTGCTTGAAGAAGTGCCTGCCGACAAGAAAATTGCCGTGCTGAAGGTCGTTCGTACCCTCACCGGATTGGGTCTCAAAGAAGCCAAAGACTTGGTTGAATCTACCCCTAAAGCCGTCAAGGAAGCCGTCTCTAAAGATGACGCCGAAGCTGCTAAGAAAGAGCTTGAAGAAGCCGGTGGTAAGGTCGCAATCAAATAAGGCGATCGCCTTTATTTGAGATGCTTTGACAATGCTGGCAATGCCAGAGCATTGTGAAATGGGAGTGGAAGCTATTGCCTTCACTCCCATTTTTTTCAAGCTCTTAACTCGCCCCCCCTTGTCAAGGGTGACTTACAGGCAGACACTGGACTGTAGAGAGGATTGGCAGCCTAGAGGTTTTTATGAAAAAGGTAATGACGATTATTTTGGGTGGTGGAGCCGGAACAAGGCTCTATCCCCTTACAAAACAGCGGGCAAAACCCGCTGTCCCCCTTGCTGGCAAGTATCGACTGATTGATATTCCAGTTAGCAACTGTATAAATTCAGGCATTAATAAAATTTACGTCCTCACGCAGTTTAATTCTGCGTCACTCAACCGCCATCTTTCTCGTGCCTACGTCTTCTCTGGCTTTTCTGATGGGTTTGTAGAAGTGCTAGCCGCTCAGCAAACCCCTGAAAACCCAAACTGGTTTCAGGGCACCGCTGATGCCGTGCGCCAATACCTCTGGATGCTAACGGCCTGGACTGAAATTGATGAGTTTTTGATTTTGTCTGGCGATCACCTCTATCGCATGGACTACCGACACTTTATTAATCGTCACCGCGAAACCAACGCAGATATTACGCTCTCCGTCATTCCGATTGATGAGCGACGAGCTTCTAGCTTTGGGCTGATGAAAATTGACCAGAATGGTCGAGTCGTTGACTTTAGCGAAAAGCCAGAAGGTGATGCGCTGAAGCAAATGCAGGTAGATACCACGGTCTTAGGTCTATCCCCTCAAGAAGCGCAGCAGAAGCCCTACATTGCTTCTATGGGCATCTATGTATTTAAAAAACAGGTGCTATTTGACCTGCTGAGCGGGATGCCTAACGCAACTGACTTTGGTAAGGAAATTATTCCGGCTGCTGCCCAAAAGAACCATAATGTCCAGGCGTTCTTGTTTAACGACTATTGGGAAGATATTGGAACCATTGAGTCTTTCTATGAGGCAAACTTAGCCCTCACCAAGCAGCCTCAGCCGCCCTTTAGCTTCTACGACGAAGAAGCGCCTATCTACACCCGCTCACGATATCTGCCACCCACGAAGCTTCTAGACTGTCAGGTGACGGAATCTATTGTGGGAGAAGGCTGCATTCTCAAAAGCTGTCAGATTCATCACTCGGTGTTAGGCGTGCGATCGCGCATTGAGTCTGGAGCCGTCATCGACAACTCCTTGCTCATGGGTGCTGACTTCTACCAGCCCCTCGCAGAGCGTGAGGCCGCGAAGGGAGAATTGGTTGTGCCCATGGGAATTGGGCGAGATACGCGGATTAGCCGCGCCATTATTGACAAAAACGCCCACATTGGTAGCAATGTGCAGATTATCAATAAAGACCGTGTTGAAGAAGCCGAGCGCGAAAGTGAAGGCTTTTATATTCGTAGCGGTATTGTGGTGGTGCTGAAGGGTGCAGTCATTCCAGATGGAACCATCATCTAAACCTAAGCCACAAAGTAGATTGATTTAATTCAATCCGCTTAAGCACTCAGCGGAGTAAATTGCCGCCCTAAAGCTGCCCGAATTGCGTC
>JANPLU010000027.1:0-44146 GCA_031422435.1 Acaryochloridaceae cyanobacterium VAR_48_metabat_390 | reverse complement strand
CTGTGAGGAATTTCAGCAAAAGGCTGACGGGGATCGCGGATGCCGCCTTTACGGAGCAGTAAAATCTGTGAACCCAAACGGAGGACGGAAATGGCGATCGCCCATTCCTTCAGCGCCTGGGTCAAGAAAATAGGGTCAGCTTGCGCCTTACCAAAGACCTCTGCCGCGTTTGCCATTGGGTAAAATCGTCATCCAGTTAATGTGAGATAAATTGAGCTGTGAAACCGTGAGCGTTGCGCCCGTTAAGTTTGCACCGCACAAATTTGCACCCCTGAGGTTGGCATTGCTGAGGTAGGCACTGCTCAAATCAGATCCGCGTAGGTCTGCACCCTCTAGGTCTGCATAGCTCAGGTAGGCATCCTGCAAATTTGCATTCCGTAAATTTGCACCGACAAGGCTTGCTTTACCTAAATTAGCTCCGTTCAGGTCAGCGCCCCGTAAATCTGTATTTTGCAGTTGAGCTTCATGGAAAATAGCGCCAGATAGCTGCACCCGAGGCATAGATAAATTGCTTAAATCATGGTCGCTAAAGTCCCGCTTGCCTTGACCATAGGCTTGCAGTAGCCCCTGAGGACTCAATTTAATGATGCTCTTGCGTCCGCTTGCGCCCGTTTGATCTGTTCCACTAGCCCCACTAGCAGAGCGAGCAGTGGTTTTACGCGCCACTATTTTAGAAAAGGAGTCCGACATGGGATCCTGTGCGCCTGAGCGAGCAGATGGTCGCCCAGCGTTGGCGCTTCGTCCTGCAATACCGCTGCTACTGCCTGCCGTAGTTGAGCGCTGGGTTGGGCGATCGCTGCTTGTATACATGGAGACACCAGACAAAGGAGTAGGATCCGATGCCACCTCAAGATCTGCCAAAGCCCTAGAGACTTCTTGTGCATTTTGGAAGCGATCGCGCAAAGAAACCTCTAGCATCTTCTCCAGCAGCCGCTGAAATCGAGGGCTAACCTTCACCCGGCTTTGCCACTCCAGTTCTCCGGTCGATTGGTTATAGTTCAAATCTTTAGGGGATTTACCCGTTAGCAGATAAATACAGGTAATGCCCAAACTATAGACATCACTGGCATAAACAGGTCGCATTGCCATCTGTTCGGGTGGTGCAAAGCCAGGGGTTCCCACCGCAAAAGAAGTGAGCGTCGTGTGGTCTGGGTTATCGGCTGCGGCCTGATTGACCTGATCTTTAACTGCGCCAAAGTCAATCAGCACCAGTTTTTTGTCGATAGTACGACGGATGATATTGGCGGGCTTAATGTCTCGATGAATAACCTGCTGCTGATGCAGATAGTCCAATATCGGTAAAACCTCTCGCAATACCTCCTTTGCCATCGCCTCATCAAATTGTCCAGAGCGGCGCACTTCTTGCTGAAGGGTTGCACCGCTCACGTATTCCTGAATCAAATAAAAATCTTGACCCAGCTCAAAATAGTCCAGCAGACGAGGTAGCTGTGGATGGTTGCCAATTTTACCCAGGGTCGCTGCTTCTCGTTGAAATAGCTCCCGCGACATTTCTAAAATATGAGCCGCATTTAAGACTGGACGGAGCTGCTTAATCACGCAGGTGGGCAGACCTGGCAAGCCCTCATCCACCGCCAAAAACGTAGTGGCAAAGCCCCCTCGCCCCAAAACGCGGCTAGATCGATAGCGATCGCGCAGCAGTAAAGATGAACCGCAGGCTTGGCACACCGAAACCGTCGGCGCATTATTGGGACTGTTACAGTTTGGGTTTAGGCAGTAGCTCATGCAGCATCGCTTGGGTAAGTGGGGCGAAAACAGTTCTCCCGACCGTTATCAACGTCATAGTGATGAATCTTAGTCAGACGAGTTTCTAGCACTCTGGTGAAATCCCATTAGACCGAGTCATCTGAGGCTGACGGATTGCCGTAATAAATTATTCCCTATTTACTACTGTAAATGAACCATTTCCATTTGCGAGGTTCATACTAAGCCTATCTAGCCCTATGCATCTCACAAATAATCTGCCTGCCATGAAGGTCATTCAACATACTGCGGTCTGTTTAACGATTCAAGAACGCCTGTCTGGCATTGCGTTACTCAGCGTTGCCACCAGCTGCACCGGAATTTTTATGTTTTTCTTATTTGAGCCTCCGGTCGATTGGATGGGCGCCATCTGTATCGCTCTGGGCAGTATTTTTACAATGCTGGCACCTACAGAGACTCTAACATTTGATAAAACTCAAAAATCCTTGATTGTTTATCAGCACTACCTTTTGAGCCACAAAGTAGCAAAGCATTCGACGGAAGATGTGAAAGCAGTTGAGGTGAACACTGTGGAGATGCTGGGGACTTGCTTCTATCGAGTGAGCTTAAGAATGACATCAGGGAAACGTTTACCCGTAACGCGCACCATAAGCACCGACTGGCAGCAGCAGCAAAGAATTGTGCGCCATATCCGAGGATTTCTAAATCCGCCGATTCGGTATTCGACCGTTATAGAAAAACTGTCCAGCACTAAAATCCGCCCATAGAAAAGGCCCGACCGTCTTAGAAATTGTAGAACAGTCGGCACCTCATTAAAACTTAAAGTAGCCTAGGCGACTACTTATTGAGCATGCCGTTGAGCTGGTTGAGCGCATAAGGCAAGATGTTGCGCACAGCCCAGCCAGCAGCCAAAAGCAAAGGCAGAAGCACAATCAAAATCCGAAAGTCAAAATTCATTACCGTAGACCTCGCGTAACGCTTCTCTTCAAGAACCTGTTTCTATCTTCCTATACTCGGCTAATTTTGAAACGGGGATTGTTACGATTTTTGAGTAGATTGGCTTTTGTAAAAGCTAGCTAGGACGCTGTAAACCCCAAGTCTGTCCCTCGATTGCTGTGTACCAGCGCTAGTTTTTCATAGCGTTTAGCATGTTCGATAAGGTCATGAACTTCTGCCTTGTTAAGCGCTCGCAGCGGTTTAGCCGGCACCCCCACCCATAGGCTATGAGGCGGCACTGATTTAGAAACGACTGCCCCTGCCCCAATAATGCTGCCTGCTCCAACCCGCACCCCGTTTAAGATGACGGCACCAATGCCAATAAGGCTGCCATACTCGATATGGGCAGAATGGATCACTGCGCGATGGCCTACGGTCACATAATCTTCTAGGATTGTGGGCTGTCCTGGATCGCCGTGGAGTACGGCACCATCTTGGACGTTGCTATGGGCACCAATTTCAATGCGTTCTACATCCCCCCGCAGCACGGCTCCATACCAGATGCTGCACCCTTCTTTAAGCAAGACTTGCCCCACAAGGGTGGCATTGGACGCAATGAAGGCCGCTGCTGAGCCATCTGGAGCCGACCAATATAAGGGGGGAGCAGCCGCTTGTTCTTTGAAATTTGCTTGAGCATCTTCGAGCATAGGTCTGGAGAAGAGATGGGGGCAATCGATCCCCTTAGGTTTGGGGATTAACCGATCATAATGGCGAAAGCTTTCGGGCTGGCGTTTCCTGACTGTCATTTCTGACTGACTGCTTTAAACCCCGCTATAATGAGGCCAATCTTAACAACGTGCAGCGTCCTTAACCCGATCAGCTCTCCATGATGCACACGGTGTTGCAGTATCCTATCTTTGGGCCTGAAATTAGCTGTCCTCACTGTCGCCAGGTGCTGCCTGCGCTGATGCTGACGGATACTTATTTGTGTCATAGACATGGAGCCTTTGAAGCGAATCCTGAGACAGCGGAGCTGGTTCACCTTCAGTCGGGTCGTCACTGGCGGCAGTGGGAGGGGGAATGGTATCGCCAGCATACGCACCCAGACGGCATTCGGTTTGAAATTCATGAGGCACTTGATCGCCTTTATGCTGAGGGTTTTCGAGCGACCCGCGTGGTCATTGCCCACCGATATCAGGCGTTGCTGGGCACCTACCTAGAGCGAACGGCTCTGGGTGATAAAAATAATGGACGCCCTGTAGGGCTGCTTCGGCTCTATGGTCTACCCGTCGAGTTTGGCCCCGATCAGAGCGAAGATCCACAATGGAGGGTCGTAAATTTTTTACTGGACAAAGAGCCTGGATTGCCCAATCATTCGCCCTATTCCCGTTTTTTTGAGTAGCTTTAGGTGATTTTGCACGACATGCGCGCTCACCATATGTCAATTCGCACCTCGAATATTCATCGGGCGATCGCCTTTTACGAAACCCTAGGCTTTTCGGTACAGGAGCGTTTTACAACGGGCTACACTCTAGCCTGCTGGATGACGGGTACGGCAGGGCGACTAGAACTGATAGAAATTCCGCAGCCTAAGCCTGCCCCTGATGCCTTTGGTGATGAGCATTATGTAGGGTACTATCACCTGTCCTTTGATCTAACGGAGAAACTGGAGGGGCGGGCTTCTGGGACAGACTCTTGTGGCGGATCTAAGCTTTCGCTTGAAGACTGGCTGAATGGGTGGCGCGAAACGCTGCGAGAGAAGTCGCTTCCTTTTTGCGTGTTGCTGCTGCCCCAAGTGCAGACCATCGGTGAGCTGACCTATCGCGTTACGTTTGCAGCAGATCCAGATGGCTTGCCCCTGGAGTTTTTACACTGCATTACTTCAGAGCCTGCGTAGCGCTGACTTGGCTTGCAGCAATTTTACTGTGGCAGCATCGCTAGACAGTTGATAACTTTATGAGGGGATTGATAGGGGTGGCCTAGAATCAAGAGGGTTCCATGAGGAGATCCGTAAAAGTCTTGATTTAGCCATCATTTCCTTAAAAACTTCATTTATGACATCAACGCTATCACAACGCATTCAGCAGTTTTATGATGCCTCCTCAGGCCTTTGGGAACAGGTGTGGGGTGAACACATGCACCACGGCTACTACGGCGCTGACGGCAAACAGAAACGCGAGCGCAAGCAGGCTCAAATCGACCTCATTGAAGAGCTATTAGCCTGGGCACAGCCGCAGCAGACTGCCGCCAGCATTGTGGACGTTGGATGCGGCATTGGCGGCAGCTCACTGTATTTAGCGCAGAAGTATGACGCCACCGTGACGGGCATTACTCTCAGCCCCGTCCAGGCCAATCGGGCGATCGCCCGTGCCGAAGCCGCAGGGTTGTCGACTCAGGCGCAGTTTAAGGTCGCGGATGCGCTTCAAATGCCCTTTGCAGACGAATCGTTTGATTTAGTGTGGACGTTAGAAAGCGGCGAACACATGCCAGACAAAACGAAGTTTTTGCAGGAGTGCCACCGAGTGCTGAAGCCTGGTGGCACTCTCATTATGGCGACCTGGTGCCACCGAGACATTAACCCACCCCAAAGCCCTCTAACGCCTCAAGAGAATGATCTGCTCCGCAAAATCTACCGAATTTATCATTTGCCCTACGTCATTTCTTTACCCGACTATGCTCAAATTGCAGAAAGTATGAATTTTCAGCAAATCCGCACCGCAGATTGGTCAGATGCCGTTGCCCCTTTTTGGGATGATGTGATTACCTCAGCCCTTAGCCTTAGCGTGATTCCTAAAATTTTGACGGCGGGTTGGCAGACGCTTCAGGGAGCCTTTGCCCTGCAGTATATGTCAGCAGGATATCGCCAGGGTTTAATCCGCTACGGATTGCTGCGCGCAACCAAGCAGGGATAGATCCAATGGCCATATCAAACTCAAACAGGCTGCATCAAACCATTCAGTGGCTGAAGACGCTCTGGAAGTTTTCTCGACCTCACACCATTATTGGCACCAGCCTTAGCGTGACGGGTCTAGCCATCATGGCGCTGGCGGCAGATCCGGCGGCTAGGGAAAATTTCGATGGGCTGCCGTTTTGGGTGGCGATCGCCGGTGCCCTAGTGCCCAGTCTCTGCGCCAACCTGTACATTGTGGGACTCAATCAGCTTGAGGATGTAGACATTGATCGCATCAATAAGCCATCTCTGCCGTTAGCCTCTGGCGAATTTTCTCGCAAAGAAGGCTTAATCATTGTGGGTGTAACAGGGGCACTCGCTCTGGTTTTGTCTGCCATTCAGGGTATTAGCCTTTGGTTAACCGTCTTGTTGAGCGTTGCCATTGGCACAGCTTATTCACTGCCTCCGCTACGGCTCAAGCGGTTTCCATTTTGGGCGGCGCTGTGTATCTTTGGCGTGCGCGGCATTATTGTCAATCTTGGGTTTTTTCTACACTTTCAGCAGTACTTGGGCAGCACCAACGGCCTTTCCGCCGAAGTATGGGCGCTCACGGCCTTTGTGATTTTGTTTGCCTTTGCGATCGCCATTTTCAAAGATATCCCTGATGCAGAGGGCGATCGCCAGTTCAAAATTAACACCCTCACCATTCGACTAGGCACGCGATCGGTTTTTGATATATCCCGCTGGGTGTTAACGGCCTGCTATGGACTCATGATTGGGGCTACGGTCTTAGGGCTAATTGCGGTACAGCCTATCTTTTTGCTAGTAACTCACATTGGGTTACTGGTTTGGCTCTGGATGTGTAGTACAAAGGTCAATGTCAAAGATAAGCGCCAAATCAGCGCGTTTTATCAATTTATTTGGCAACTATTTTTTTTGGAGTACATTCTGTTCCCCTTAGCGTGTCTGTGGAAGGGTTAACGCAGTCCACAGCGCTCAATCCACGCCATGTCCCAAGGAAAACCGCCCACTTCTAAACAGCACAGGCTGCTGTGCGCCTTAAGCAGTAGCTCAGTTTTTCCATTAACCTTGTGCCATAGCTTTAGCGTTAACTGCCCGTTTGTGGTGTCTCGGCAGACAAACTCAAGCCCCTCTGCAGTTGGCGCTCGTACAAACGTGCCTGACTCGGCTGTGGTTGCGGTGATTTCGATGGTGTGGCCATCGCTGCTCGCCCGCATTTTCCAACTTCCCCAGGTCGAGACTTCCCACGCTACCGTCGCGTTCCAGGGCACAAACTCATAAAAGTTGCCGCGATAGTGAATGCCGATCATTGCCGCAGATTCCATCCAAGCAATCACCTGTCGCCGTCCACCTCCTGCGGTAAGGGCGAGATCGGGTTCTTGGTCAAAGGCGTTGCAGTTAAGCCAAAACCACTTGGTTGGGAAGGCTCCACCCCAGTTTTTTTCGCTATAGGCAGGAGCATTAGTAAAGGTATATCGCTTGCCGTTCCATTCTGCCCAGCCTGTGGCAAGGCCGTGCGCCATTAAAATTTGCCATCCCGGCTCAAAAATTTGAAACTGAGACAGCCAACCCGCCGTGGACTGCTGCTTTCGCCCAGATTGTCCCCAGCCATAAACAGGCTGAACAACATAGTGCCACTTTGCGACCTGCCCAGAGCCAGGATCTTGCAGAATGCCTTGGTGGTGCGTGGCGGTGGCCTGATAGCCTTCTTGGATATGATGGTCAAAGATTTCAGGCTCAAGCAGAGCAGGGGGTTGTAATGCTAGATCCGTTTTACGCCAATGACCGTGACCTAGCGCTTCAGTCCACGCCCAGAACTGATCAACCTTCGGAAAGGTGCGGCACAGGTATTCTTCATTTGGCCCTAGGATTTGGGCTGCACCGCCGCTGAAGCCTTTGTCAGCAGACGGATTTTGAATGGAGTACATGAAAGCAAAGGTTTGTCTGTACTCAGGCAACGTTAGACGGTAATACCAGCCTTCAAAAAAGCTGCGATCAGTGCCGTCCCCATGAAACCCACTATGGGGTGTTTGAAGCGCGTGATTTGCAGAAAAGGATTTCATCTCGTATCAACGTTACGGCAGTATCGGAATTTTTGAGGTTACTCGGTAAAGCGTTTAAGGCATAGGACTATAGGCGGCGATCGCCCAGTTTCATCTGCTCTGCTTCAATGGCCTCAAATAAAGCGCGGAAGTTGCCTTCACCAAACCCCTGCGCCTGCTCTCGCCGCTCAATTAGCTCAAAAAAAAAGTACGCTGCTCAAAAATAGGATGAGAAAAGATTTGCAGCAAAATCGACTCTGGCGCACTGTCTTTCCAGTCCATCAAAATATGTTGAGCTTCAATCGCTTGCATTCCCTGAAGCAAAGATGGAGGGTGCTGCACCTGCTTGAGCCGCTGTTTCAACTGAGCATAGTAAGTGACGGGCACAGACAAAAAAGACATTCCCCGTTCTCGCATCTGCGTAACGGCCTGCACAATGTTAGGCGTCTTCAGCGCAATATGCTGAATGCCAGAGCCTTTATTCTCATCTAAAAACTCTTGAATCTGAGACCCCGCAGAAGACGGTTCATTAATGTTGAAGTAAATGTCTCCGTCTCTAGACTTAAGCACTTTACTGTTGAGTCCTGACGTTTTCGTCTGAATTTGAAACGCTTGCTGTACCTCAAATCCAAATAAAGCTTGATACCAAGCCACCGCCTGCCCTAAAGCCCCAGATGGGACGTTTAAGACAACGTGATCAATGCTGGTAAAGCCTATAACCGCCTCCGCGCCAAAGTTAGGATTAGGATGTGCCTGCGCTTCGGGGTTAGAAAACGCTTGGCAAAAGTCTACACCAGAACTATTTTCAATAAGGGTGTGACTTAAAGAACCCCAGCCTTTAATCTTTGACCACCTTAGGTCTTTCGCTAGAGGTAAGCACTGAAGCGGAATTTGAATCTGATTCGCCTTAGCCAACAGTTTTTCAATGCCACTGACCCTCAAGGCGATATCTGCAACGCCAGGGGGATGCCTCTTTAAATAGTCCGCAACAGGACTATCAGGACTCAACGGAGAAGATAAGACAAAGTAAACAGCGCCCTGCTTTAAAACTTCGGTCGCGGTGTGGAAGTTAGCGGTGCGGCTGATGACCTGACACCCCATCGCTTGAATAAACCAGTCGCGTTGTTTAGAGACGTTTTCAACGTAAAAATGAATGTGGTCAATTTGCATAACGAGAGCGTCCATCCCATAGACAGATGAGGGTTTATCGTCGAAATGGGTCATCTATCCTTAAATTAACCCTAAAAGGAGAGGGCGATCTCAGAAGCAGCATCTAACTAGGATACTGCATCAATGGGAATACTCCTGCTAAGAAGCTGAATAGCTACTTATGTTGCCTAGGCAGCAATGCCTTGGTTCAAAATCCATCCGTATTGCCTCAGATAAAGCTAAGCTTTTGGATGGGTTATGAAAACAACCCCAAATCTTACAATAAGTTGCTAGGGTAAGGTAACGAAATGTTTCAATCCTTGAGTAAGGGTTATGCCAATCATGTTTGCCGAGAATGCCGCTGAGTCATCTAATGCGATAGATGTCGGTGGATACAGTTCTGAGGTACCGCTAAATTTGACGGTATTTTGTGATCTAGATGGGCCGCTGATTGATGTTTCGCGGCGTTATTACAAGACCTACCAGTTGGCGATCGCCGAAACTCAGGCACATTTTCAGGCTCAGGGGAGATCGCTGCTGTTAACGCCCTTGGGCGAACCTCAGTTTTGGCAGATGAAGCAAGAGCGCATCCCTGATGCAGACATTGCGTTTTGCTCTGGGCTTCGGGATGAGCAAGTGGGTATATTTCTAACCAACGTCCTCAAGATTGTCAATCAGCCAATTTTGCTTCAAGAAGATCAGCTTCAGCCTGGAGTAAGGCAATCTTTAGAGCAACTGCGCCAGCGGGGCGTGCGGCTGTCGCTGGTGACGCTACGTTGCCAAATTGAGGCAAGGCAGCTTTTGCAGGAGCTGCACTTAGCGCATTATTTTGACCATATCTGCGGCGCAGAAGATCGATTTTCGGCCTACCAAAACTACGCAGAAGGCAAGCAGGCCATTCTAGAAGACCTCATGCGCGGTGTAAGCAATGATTGCAGTCAGTTTTGGGTGATTGGAGATACTGAGGCCGATGTATTGGCAGGTCAGGCACTAGGACTATCCACCGTTGCAGTCACCTGCGGGATTCGGAGTCAGTCTTATCTACAGCGTCTAGAACCAACGGCGGTTGTACCGGATCTCCCTACGGCGGTAAAGTACCTCTTGGCAATGGCTCAATAAATTTGTGTTCGTTATCTAAATGGGCGCTTTTTCTGTGCTGGCTGATCTACCTTACAACTCCGCATTTGGAGCGTCGGTCAAGATGATGCTCTGAAAAAAGGTTGAGAGAACTTGTATGGCATGGGCTGAATTTAATCGTCTTCTGACCTTGCTTGAAATAGGAGCGCTTTGTCTGTCAAGCTACGTCATTTTTCGATTCCATCAAAGTTTTAAGGCTTCTATCGATACCGCACCCCGCCTAACGACATCAAATCCATCGCCGCTCTACCTCCCAACGATTGCCGTTGTTATTCCGGCTTACAACGAAGCGATTAATCTGCGCGAGTGCGTCGAGTCTGTCCTCAAAAGCGAGCTGCCCAACCCTCACCATCTCCAGATCTGGATTGCCGATGACGAATCTATTGACGAAACCAGGGCGATCGCCCACACCCTCGTCGCCCAAGACCCTCGCGTTCATTTAGTGGTAGTACCTCCACGACCCACGACAGCCGTGTGGCGCGGCAAAAACTGGGCCTGTGCTCAGGCCGTTGAGCAAGCCAAAGGGGAATATCTGCTATTTATTGATGCTGACGTAAGGCTAAAGCCAGGAGCAATCGCCGCTGCCCTTGCCGAAGCCCAGGCGACCCACGCCGACCTCATTAGCTGTCTGCCTGAAATTGTGTGTGGCTGCTTAGCAGAGTGGCTTGCTCAGCCCATTATTGTGCGAATGCTGACCGCAGGATTTAGTTTTGCCGCCGTCAACGATCCAGCACAGACAAGTATCGCTTTTGCCGCTGGCCCCTTTATGCTGTTTCGCCGTGCGTCCTATGACCACATTGGCGGACATCGCGCCGTTGCCGATGATTTGGTCGAAGATGTGGCGCTGGCTCGCCAAATTAAGGCATTTGGATTCAAGATGCGCCTCATGCTGGGCCTGGGACTGGTGAAGGTCAGAATGTACCAGAATCTAGCAGCCCTGTGGGAAGGCTGGACTAAAAATCTTCATATGGGCGCACAGCGAAAAGTTTCAGCAACGCTTCTGATTTCGATTATTTCAGTGTTTGTTTTAGTGGTGCCCTGGCTTGGTATCTTGCTCAGCGGTGCTGCTGTGCTCAGCATCGGTTTGCCAGAGGGGGAGCTGTTTGTAATCCCCTTTATTTTCGCTTCAGCACTGCTGCTGTGGGAATCAATTTTGTGGCGGCAGCAGGCAATCTTGATAGAGCTGCCCGCTCGCTACTGGAGTTTGAGCTGGCTGGGGGGGCTACTCGTAGCGGCGATCGCCATTGCCTCTATCATCAAAACAGAAACGGGCTGGGGCTGGACCTGGCGTGGACGATCGCTGGTAATTCCCCATGCAAAAACAACACCTTCCGCTTAAGCCTTACGCCGCCGCCTATCTGGAACAGGGTATGGGCACACCCATCGTATTTCTCCACGGTTTTTTGGGGGACGGCCGCAACTGGCTACCCGTGATGGAGCATCTGCCAAACTACCGCTGCATTGCGCTAGATTTACTGGGGTTTGGCGAATCTGCAAAGCCAGAGCTGCGCTACAACATTTGGCATCAGGTTGAGTTTGTTGAGCACTATATTGCAGCGCTAGGGCTTGAGCATTTTTATCTCGTAGGGCATTCCTACGGCGGTTGGACGGCTGCCGCCTATGCGATCGCTTGTACCAGGGGCAAACTCAACCTGCCTGAACGAAAGATGCCGCCGCGTCTCAATGGACTGGCGGGGCTGGCACTCATTGCCCCTGCGGGAATCCGAGACGATCAGTTTGTGGGGCGCTATAGCCATTTAAGACCGCTCCTCTGGGAAAGCTCTTGGGTCGATTTGGGGCTGAAGGCGATCGCTCCCATCAGCCGATGGCTGGGGCAACAGCAGTCTTTTGAAGAGATTATGCGAGTGCGTCAGGCATTGCTAGAGCAGCCTGTGGCAAAATCATTTCTGCGCGATCGCCTGCGACCTGAAGATGCGGTAGATACGGTAGAACAAGACCTAGGTCAAATTAAGGTTCCAACGCTGGTGATTGCCGCCGGAAAGGATGATACGATTCCGCTGTGGCACTGCCAAGCCTATGCCTCGGGCATTACTCAGGCTCAGATGCACGTATTTCCAGAGGCAGATCATGGTCTGCTGCAAACGGAGGGGGCGGCGATCGCGGAGGTATTGCATAAGTTTGTAAAAGGCTAACCAAAGCACTTAATCTCGTCACGATGTGAAGGTTTTATTAGAATTTCTGGCTTAAAGGCAAAAATTTGTAACAATGTAACAAAGCGTTAGCCGCACTGGCTAACAAAACAACATTTCCAATTTTAAAACTGGTTTTAGCTCCACCATGTTAGAAGGTTCCATTCTCCAGAAGCTTGCCACAGCCCATGATCCAAAGCTTTCTCTGCAGCGTCCGCTGAGCTTAGGCGTTTATTACAAAAATACGCTGGTGTCTCTGTGCCACGCGCTAGAAGACTGCATCTTAGCGTGCGACAACCCGCCCCTGGTCATGACCGCCTTTCAGCGCGGCAAATGGTATCTGCAAGAAGCGGATCGCTATGCCGAACTCGCTGACAAAGCCCGTCAGGTGGTTATTATGGCCTCGGATGATGCGGGATTTGCTGAGCATCCCACCAGCCAAAAACCCATGGTAGATCTAGTCGCCCTTAAAGAAAGCGATCCCGTTTCTGAAGAATGGCATCTCATTATTTTTGGACCTACCTATGCCGCAATGGTGCTGTGCCAGGAGCTCTCAGCGTCAGATTACGGCAAATCTGGCGTTCCGCAAGACGACTTGGCTCGCAAGTTCTATGGCTTTTGGACTTTTGAGGCAAATTTAGTAGAAGAAGTAATGGAATTGGCGATCGCCCACGTCGGGACCTACAACCCATCGCTACAAGCCAAACTGAACCAGCAAATGCAGAGCATCCTGGCGGAACGCGCCACGTTGCCCCCTCAGCCCCTCGACAGCGTAGTGTCCACGGTCGTGTCCTACCTTCAAAAAGGACAGGCAGATTTAGGCGTTAACCAAGATGCCTTTCTGGACGATAATCTGCTCTCTAACGAGCTTCAGGCATTTTTGCGGATGGCTCAGATTATTGACGATCTCGATCCTGACAATCCTAAAGCCCCTGCTGAAGTGGCGGCCTTAGCCGAAATGATGGGTCAGCTTTTAGATTTACCAGGCTGGCAGCTTAAGCGGCTGCGGCTGGCCGGCATTCTCCATCGCTTAGGCCCAATGCAGGGTGCCGAAAGTCTCTTTTCGCCATCTAAGCCTGTTCAAAGCGAGTATCCGGCTTGTCCCCTCACCTGCGCCCTAGAGCCAGGTGCCCAGGCATTGCGAACCATGCCGCGCTTAAGAGCCGTCGCCCAAATTATGACCCATCAAACTGAGTGGTGGAATGGCAAAGGGGGGCCAGCAGGGCTTGCGGCAGATGACATCCCTCTAGAGGCTCGTATTTTGGCACTGGCGGCACATTTTCAGCAGTTGGTCGGTGCACTTAGCGCACCAGAAAGCCCAGAGGCAAAAGCCGCGTGGTTTACGCGGCTGCAAACGGCACTGGCTCAGTGTCAGCAATACTCTGGCGATCGCTGGGATCCGAAGCTAGTCGATCTGCTCACCCTGCTGGTGTCAGGTCTCCATCAGGGTATGGCGCTGTCTATTCAGTCGCCCAAGTTTACCAATGGTCTGTGGCTTCTGGATGCCTTGCCCACTGAAAGCGATCCATTTCCACAGCAAATCGCAATGGAGGTGGGCTATGGACATTGAGTCAATTCGCAAAGGGAACCTTAAGGCATTAGCCGGAGCCAATCTTGAAGATGAAGATTTAGCGGGGGTCAACCTAGCGGGAGGCAACTTGGCAGGCGCTAAACTTGTGGGCACCAACCTAAAAGGTGCAAACTTAGAGCGCGCTTACTTAGAAGGTGCAAACCTAATGGGCGCGCAGCTCAGTGGAGCTGACTTACGGGCAAATCTCTGGGGTGCCAACCTAATGCAGGCAAACTTGGTTCAGGCAGATCTTAGAGGCGCTAGTCTGCGCGGTGCTAATTTGATGGGTGCAAACCCTCACCAGGCAAACTTTGCGGGAGCCTCTTTGTGCGGTGCAAACCTCATGAGCGTTAACCTGCAAGGCGTTGATTTAAGACAGGCTGACCTTAGAGGCGCAAACCTTAGTAACACCAATTTAAGAGGTGCAGATCTGAGAACGGCTAATCTCCAAGGTGCATTACTCACAGAAGCAAATTTAGAAGAAGCCGACCTGCGCGGCGCTAACTTAGCTGGCGCAACGCTGATTCGAGCCAATTTACTATGTGCAGAACTAGAGGGCGCAAACCTTAATGGCACCGACCTGACAGATGCCTGTCTAGTCGGCACAAGCCTTAGTAAGGAATGAGAATAAATAACATGAAAGCTTTGTAGATACTGTCTTGACGATAAACCTAGGATTCTTCAATGCAGTACCAGCTAAAGCTGCCCTTACCTACATGAGCGTTTTCTAAAAGTTGGACGTTGTTTAACTTACGACTTTAAGGCTTAAAAAATTGATATTCAGTGAATAATCATCGGAGGGGCGCAAGACCGTTACGCCCCCACATAGCCTTACTTGTAGGCTGCAATCCCTCTGTCTACAAGGGCTTTCACTTTGTCAACATCATGCCAGCCGCGAATTTCAACCTTTTTCTTTTGAAGATTTTTGTAGGTCAAGAAAAACTCAGAGATTTCATCTAGCCGATGCTGGGCAATATTGCTCAGGGACGTGACGTGGGTAAAGCGCGGGTCTTGGTCAGGGACGCACAAAATCTTTTCATCACCCTCACCGCCGTCGATCATCTCCAAATAACCGATGGGTCGTGCCGCAATTACGCAGCCTGGAAACGTGGGTTCATCCATAATGACCATTCCGTCGAGAGGGTCGCCATCGTCACCCAAGGTATTAGGGATAAACCCATAGTCATAGGGATACATTACAGAGGAGTATAGAACGCGGTCTAAGGCAAACGCGTTCATGTCTTTGTCAAATTCGTACTTATTTTTGCTGCCTGCCGCAATTTCAATCAAAACGTTAATAAGTCCGGGCTTGGGCTGGGCAGGAATACGTGTTAGATCCACGAGAACAAATCTCCAAGTAATAACGTTATAACCATAGGGCTAATGCTTAATCATGCTCCAATGAGGCAAACTGAATTGAACCATAAAATGTAAAGTGTTCAATCCCGCTATTCAGTGCGGTAGCATTCATTCAATGCGGTAGGGGCAAAACGCCCTAAACGCCAGAATTAGCATTATTTCGTTTGTCAGTAAAGAATAACCTTCCTCTGACAAACCCTGTGATGCTCCCCTAGCATTTTAGAAGAATTGGGACACCGTCTAGGATGGGTTTGAACGATTTTCGCCGCGATCGCAGACAGTTTAACCGCCTCAACCATCGGTTAAGGACTTTACTGCTCATTCTCTCTGCCGTACTGATCGTTATTAGCGTTGCCTTAGCGGTTACTCTTTTTATCTATGTTTTAAATATTGCGTCCAATCCCACTGCTGCCAAAACGCTGGTAGATCAGTGGTCTTCTATCTTTTTAGACAGTTCCGTTAGCCCTTCTACTGCCTCTGGAGCTACCCCTTCGCCCTTTAATGGGCCGGCTCGCTGGCTTGCCGTTATTACGCTCATTGTGCTGAGCTACCTTCTTATTCGCATCCCTTTACTGATGCTGCAAATGGGCACACAGCTCATGATGTCTTGCCAAGAAGACAACCGCCAGCTAAGAGGGTTTGTGCAGCAGGTTTTGCAAGAGCTGCGCAATGAAGAAAATAACGTGCCGCCCCCGCCTGATGCTAGCTAATGCCCTTATGGAGCCGTTTTGGGTGAGGCGGCTGGGGTTGGGGCTGGTGTTACCGACTGAGATGGAGGAGCGGTTGGGGAAACCACTGGCGTTGCAGTACCCGCCTTGGGCGGTGCAGTTGCAGGGGAGACAGGCAGACCCGTGGAAGGCTGAGTTTGCAGTTCTTTCGGCGGAGACTGAACTTTAGGCGCAGGGATAAAGAAGACCGCTGCCGCTGCGATCGCAACGCTAGCCGCACCCAAGGCAATGGGGGCTGACTGCTCCAGCACAAGCTGGGTAGACATGACATCTCGGCGCGATCGCGGCTGAATTGCAACCTGAAGTTCTGGCAAGGTTTGCTGGTCGGCTGTGAGCTGATCGACTGCCTCCATGAGGTCAAAGACCTGCACTGCCGAAAGGTGCAGCTCTACCGCAGGCTTTTCTAGCCCCTCTTCTGTCGATGAGAACGCTGAGGTACCCTGAAACAAAAGCGCGGCTGGCACCCTGAGGTCAAAGCCTCCCCCTTCCTTCGCGGGCTGAAGCTGCACCTTGGAGTCATCTGCTTTGAGCGCTGACTTAACCCCGCTGATCCAAGCCTGCACACAGGTATTGGTCGCAGCAATCAAGCTGTCTAGCAGTTCCCGCCCGCCCACGAGGGGAGCCTTCTCTCCGGCAAAGTAGCACTCAAATCTAGTCAGTACCAATAGTTCGGGGCGATTTCCGGCGGCACTTTCGGTTAAATTGCTTAACCCATCTAGGGTTAAAACACAGTCTGGCAAACTATATTGACGCTGAATAGGCATGGTGAATCTTACGCTACTTCCCCATCAAATAAACTAGACCAAAGCCGCTGCATTCCTGCGGTGCCCGTACAAAACAAGATTTGCCCCAGCAGACTCAGCGCCAAATCGTTAAGCGCCTCGCTAGATTTATAGGGGGCGATCGCCGTCCGGTTGGCGTTCATGCGGCTCCAAAAGTGACCCCGAAACCGCTCTAGGTACTGCGCTAAACGGAAATGATGCTCAGCACTCAGGTTTTTAGACTTAAGCTGCTCATCGGCTCTCAAAAGCTGGCGAATAGTGCTGGTTTGTCGCCGTGCAAGATAGCAGGCCAGCACCACAAGCGCTTTTCCTTCCGTCAGGCTTAAAGACTGTCGCTGGCTAAAGCGCCGCAGAGGGTTGGTATTGCGCAACTGCCAAAGATGCACCCGATTTTTAATCACCGGCTGGAGCTGAAGCTCATGCAGCCCCACAATGATATTTTCTGTTGCGTTGAGGTCGAGCGCCTCCAAAGCCAGCAGCATCCAGTCCAACTGAATTCGCGTTCGGCGTGGGCAGACTTGCCCTGGCATCTCAGGATCCACTAAACCTGCAAAGGCATAGGAATCCGTTTGAGCCGTAGCGCCCTGCATCTCTAGTTTGTCAGTATCCATCAAGCTTATAGACTGTAATCCCATATCATTTAGACGCATTCAATCAGGTTATGTTCACCGACGAAAGCGCCACCGCATATTGGCGTAAGGTTTAAGCGTAAGGCTTAACCCCATTCCCCCACTTAGTGTACGATTTCTGACGTAACTTCTTATCACAAAGCCTTAAAGTCTTTTGGCCTACTGATCTAAGTATTCCCAAAATTAGGACTTTTCTGGCCTAGTATTCATAACCAGATCCATCCATACCGCTGTATACCCTTGCGCAACCTACCTTAAAATGGACCTCAAAACCCTGATTCGCGATATTCCAGACTTCCCAAAAGAGGGCATTCTGTACCGAGACATCACCACACTCCTGCAAAATCCTAAAGGCTTTGGCTTTGTAATTGACCAGTTGACTGAGCTGTATCAAAACGAGTCAATTGACTACATCGCAGGCATTGAGTCTAGAGGGTTCATTTTTGGAACGCCGCTGGCCCATCGTCTTTCGGTCGGGTTTGTCCCCATTCGCAAGCCTGGTAAGCTGCCCGCTGCCACCCACTCAGCCGAATATGCTCTGGAGTATGGTACAGATTGTCTACAGATCCATCAAGACGCTTTCCCTGCGGGGAGTCGTGTGCTGCTGGTAGACGACCTGCTGGCGACGGGGGGAACTGCCGCAGCGGCAACACAGCTAATCGGCACAACGGGATCGACCTTGGTGGGCATTGCCTTTGTGATTGAGCTAACCGCTTTGGCAGGACGAGAAAAGCTGCCGAATATAGCTATCCAGTCGCTTATTCAATATTAGAATTCTGTATTGCTTAGCGCCTAACTGCGCGAGGGTTTTGTATGACATCTCCAGCGCCCATTGAACCTTCTTCCAAAGCGCATACGCTTGGCAAAAAGCGGTTGTCTGTCTTCCAGCTTCTAAAGGCGTCGCTGGGTAGCGAATTGGCTATCTACAGTTTCCGACGCTTGGGGCAGGCGCTCGTGACGCTGCTGCTGGCCTCTGCGCTGTGTTTTACGGTCATTCAGCTTTCGCCATCCAATTACTTAGATGCTCTAAAGCTAGATCCTAAGATTTCTCAAGAACGCATTAAGGAGCTAAGCCAGCTCTTTGGGCTAGATCGCCCACCCATTGAGCAATATTTCCGTTGGCTGTGGCAGGTGATCACGCAGCTCAACTTTGGCGACAGCTTTATTTCTCAGCGCCCTGTGGTGGACTTGCTGTGGGAGCGGGTGCCCAATACGCTGCTGCTTGCGATCACCTCCATCCTCCTCACCTGGGGCATTGCCATCCCCCTTGGCATTGTGGGCGCGGTAAATCAAAACCGTTGGTTAGATCAGCTCTTACAGGTGTTGAGCTATATCGGGCAGGGGTTCCCTAGCTTTATTACGGCTTTAGCGCTGCTGTTTTTTGCCCAAAGCACCCCCTTTTTTCCCGTTGGGGGCATGACCAGCATCAACCATGACGATCTCAACTGGTTAGGGCGACAGCTCGATATTGGCTGGCACATGATTTTGCCCACCCTTGCCCTCAGCATTACCAGCTTTGCGGGGCTTCAGCGCATTACGCGGGGCAATTTATTGGATGTGCTGCGGCAAAACTATATTCAAACCGCCCGTGCCAAGGGGCTACCCGAAAACCGCGTGATTTATGTTCACGCCCTTCGCAATGCGGTCAATCCGCTCATTACGCTTCTCGGCTTTGAGTTTGCCAGTTTACTGGGCGGCGCGTTTATTGCCGAATACTTTTTTAACTGGCCTGGGTTAGGGCGCTTAACCCTACAGGCTGTTCAGGCCATCGACCTTTACCTCATTATGGGCACCCTCATGATGGGGGCTGCCATGTTGATTTTAGGTAACTTTTTGGCGGATATTTTACTAAAAATAGTAGACCCAAGAATCCAGCTAGATGATCGCGGCACAAACTGAGAGGAATTATGCTGTCACAGTTTTACTATGTGGTGCGATCGCAGACCAGCGGCGAGTACCTCGTTGCCCACCCTTCGGCAGATGCAGCGGATGGCTTTCTGCTGTTATTCTCGGCAGACTATGACGCGCTCAGCTATGTCAACACCCACGGCAGCGGCAGCACTGGGTGCGCCGTAGAAATGATTGCAGCAACGACACTACCTGCCACTCTAAAACGATGGCAGCTCAAAGGATTTGGAATTGTTCAAGACCCCCTAGTGCCGAGTATTCAATTTTTACGTCTTGAGGAAGGTATAGGTTAACGGTTCTAGCCTTTACGATGCTGAAGACACAGTTAAGTGGTGTGGCAGTAGCCCTTGAGACAGAAATAATTAAAAAGTTCGGTTTTCCAGTCTCAAACCGCCCTCCATTTTGCCGAGGCAAACATGCCAGAATAAAAATAGGGGCAAAGGACATTCCTGGCGGCTTCAGGTTGGAGCGCGATTCGTCCTGATACCCGTCCTGTGTCTGTCCACCCCATTGAGGAAAATCGCAGTGCTTACCAAAGGGTTTGAAGTTGAAGTCTATACAGGCTCGCCCACAGGGGACATTATTGGGCTGTCCGATCGCATTACGTCAGAAATAGACGGATTTGTACGAGAGCCAGATAGCCGCAATGTAGAGTACATCACCGACCCCCTGCGCGACTACGAGCAGTTGCTTTGCGCCCTAGTGCTGCCGCGCCTCAAGCTTAGGCAATACCTCAACTCCATTGGAGACTACACCATTATCCCCGGCAGCGCCCTTTCTCTGGGGGATAGCACTCGGTTCTATCGCTCCGAGCCAAACAACCCTTACCACTCCTATATCGAAAATACCTACGGTACCCAGGTGGTTACCGCCAGCATTCATATTAATGTGGGCATCCCTGACCCTCAGCTTTTGATGAAAGCCTGTCGTCTTGTGCGATTAGAGGCACCGCTGTTTTTAGCCTTAAGTGCCGCGTCTCCGTTTTTAGATGGCAAAGTAACCGGATTTCATTCCAATCGCTGGGCTGTATTTCCGCAAACCCCCAAGCAGGTGCCCCTGTTTGAAAGCCATGAGCATTTCATCGCCTGGACAGAAGCCCAGCTTGCGACGGGCACCATGCAAAATGTGCGACACCTTTGGAGTTCTGTGCGGCCTAACGGCGCTGCACGCCCCTACGACCTCAACCGTCTAGAACTGCGGATCTGCGATTTAGTGACCCACCCCGTTAAGTTACTGGCAATCTCAGCGCTGCTTGAGGCGCGGATTCAGCAGCTTATGGATGACCCCTCCCTTGATCCGTTTAACTCCAGCATTTATAGCCAAGACCTGCCTCAGCTCAATCGCCTCACTGCCGCCAACGAACAGGCCGCAGCAAAAAATAGCTTAGACGCTGAACTGACCCACTGGCAGGACGGACGCACGCTCCTCGCTCGGGACTGGATTGAAGAGCTATATACCGAAGTCTGGCCTACTGCTAAAAAACACGGCTTTAGCTGCTTCTTAACCCCAATTCAGACGATTTTACGAGACGGCAATGAAGCCCAGCAGTGGCTCAAAATGCTTGAAAAAGGTTGGTCTGTGCGCGCCGTGATGCAGCAGGCGATTTTGTCGATGGAGCTAGACGAGCTAGAACTCCGCAATAAGCTGTGTGAGCCGACGATCGCATAAAATCAAACTGCAATCTCTACAAAATAACTGCCGAGGTACGGTCTAACCAAGACGAAACCTCGGCTAAACTGTGTGTCTATGCTTAAACTTGTGCTTGTTAATCCTCAAATTCCGCCCAATACGGGTAATATTGCCCGTACCTGTGCCGCCACAGATACCGAACTGCATCTCGTAGAGCCACTGGGGTTTGACCTGAGCGATCGCCAACTCAAGCGCGCTGGCTTAGACTACTGGCCCTTCGTTAAACTCTATCGCCACCCTTCTTGGGATGCGTTTCATCACCATGCCAGTACCGAAGGTGGAAACCTGATTGGATTTAGTACATCTGGCTCTAGCAGCTACTGGCAGCATCGGTTTGAACCCCAGGACTGGCTGCTGTTTGGTAGCGAAACCACAGGGCTATCTGCCTCAATGCTAGAGTCCTGTACAGCTACCGTACACATTCCCATGTCGCGGGTGCATGTGCGTAGCCTCAATCTTTCCGTTAGCGCAGCCCTAGGTCTTTTTGAAGCACGAAGACAGTTAGGGTTGGTTCCCTAGCGCTCAAGGCACTAGCGCTAGCTCCCCATTAATGATGAATTTCTGACTTAGGCGGTTTAGACAGCGTTTTTCATTGATAAGAAAATTGTATGGGTAGTGAATTCGAGTTAATTTTTGAGCGTAGAAAAAACCGCCGATTAGTCTGTGAAATGAGCGCAGTTGAGAAGACTCCGTAAATCAATGAAACCTTTGTTCCATCAGAACCCAGCCGTTTTGAGCAGGCGCTCACTTTAGAGAGAATTTTGGGGTAAGTGCAGCCACTCTATTTTTTGAATTTTACCCCCAGATATTTCAATCTCAGTGGTTCTACGGGGATCACATTGTTGAACACATGGGGAAAGATAGGCTAAAGTCACTAAGAACAAAACAAGTGCTGTGGTGAGTGGAGTGTAAGTTACGTTGCGTTAAGATTCCAGAAATTGTTTTGAAGGTGTGTCTGGAATCGGTGTTTGGAACGCTTAGCTTGTCTAAGTACCCAAACCAAGGTATTTTTACCTAAGCGCTACGTAATCAAAATGGGTCGCTTTTTGTAATACATGAGCAATCGATTTGTAAAAGTTGTCTCTTGCCAGTTTTTCTGAGCGAGCAGGCGAACTTAAAATCACACCGAATCACTCATGATTTGTCTAGGAGGTCTTCATTGAGACGAGAAATTCCGCAGAAGGTTGATACTCAAATCAACTCTGCAAACTGGAGCCGCTCTCCGTTTGCTCTTCGATTTGGTGCAGTCCTTTTCCGTCGAACTCGTTCTGCTTCTTTATTGAGCATTACATTGACGGCTACTGCGTTGGGAGTTGTGCTTTCCCAGCAGCAAGCAACAGCGCGCCTTGCGCTACATTCAGCACCTATGGCTACGCTACAGACCCTGCCGCAAGCAGATGCTGCTGTCGCACTCTCGTCGCCTATTCAACAAACCGTTTGGCGTGTGCAAGAGGTATCTAATGCCCAAGCGCCTGCGGCCTTTTCGACAACGCCAAATATCTTGGCTACCCTTAATTCCACCTCCAGCAGCCCATTTCAATCAGCAATTGCTGGGGCTGAGCCTGGACGACTCGTCTCGACGAGCCAACCCATTGATAGCTTGGCGGCTGTGGTTGAGCCAGAATTAGGACAGACTGCGGTTGGTCTTGAGAATAAAATTATTAGCGGTAGCGACGCACCTCAAAATACGGGTGCAGTGGTTCACACCGTTGAAAAAGGCGAAAATCTAACTGAAATTGCCGGCAAATACCGCGTTTCTCCAGATTCCATCGTCCAAACCAACCGAATCCCCAATCCTAACGTGATTGATATCAACGAGGATTTGGTAATACCAGCCTCGACGCTCTCTGTGACGACGAGCAGCGTTATCGCCGCAGCGTTGACACAAAATATTAGCAGCGAACAGCCGACAGGATCTACCCTTCAGGTTCAGCCTAGTGCAAAAATTGCCTTGGCACCGAAGCAAGACAGCAGTGCGATGGACTATGTGCCTAGCGCCTCTCAGGTTGCCCGTCGATCTATTCTTCAAATTCCGCCTTTGGATTTGCCGCCCCTCAGCTCTGCTGAACAGTTTTTGCCCTCAATGTTGCAAAACGGCATCCAAAAGTTTATTTGGCCTGCCAATGGCGTGTTTACGTCAGGCTACGGCTGGCGCTGGGGTCGTATGCATCGCGGCATTGATATCGCTGCTCCCGTTGGGACGCCTGTGGTTGCTGCGGCATCTGGCGTTGTCATCAGCGCAGGCTGGAATGATGGGGGTTATGGCAATCTGGTTGAAATTCGTCACCCAGACGGTTCTGTGACGCGCTACGCGCACAACCAGACAATCTTTGCTCGTACAGGTGCAGTGGTGAATCAGGGTGAGTTAATTGCCCACATGGGTTCTACCGGACGCAGTACGGGTCCTCACACTCACTTTGAAATTCACAAAGGTGGTCGTGGTTCTGTTGACCCCATGTTTTTCTTGAGTCGCAAGTAACGCTTTTCGCGTTTAGAAGCATCTCTTTGAAGACGGCGTTGTTGCTACGGCAGCAGCGCTTTTTCTTTGAGAAAGATTTATTGTGAAGACCTCTAAACTGTATCGGTGCTTACCCAGATTTTTTGTAATCTTATGGATTTATTTTAGATTTAAGGTGCAACACTGTGTACTTTTGTGAGCGTAGCGCTGAAATCCCTTTGAAAATGAGGTGTGGGTCTGAGATGGGGTGATGCAACGCTGTATTAGGGTTTCTCTGCTCGTGCCACTGTTTTAGATAGTCGGCCTTTAGATAGTCGGACAGCGCGGCAGTATCTCCTCCAGTGATCGCCAGATGAGATTCAGGATAGATGCTGCGCCATTGCTCAAGTCTGTGGGTTAAGGCTGCGATCGCCCCATAAACCACGCCACTCTGCATAGCGGTTTGCGTATCGGTAGCCCATAGGTCGGGGAGCTGTATGGGTAGCTCCACTAGAGGTAGTGCGGCAGTGTTTTGCTGAAGCGATCGCAGTTGCAGCCCTAACCCTGGCAAAATAGCTCCGCCTACAAAACGACCTTCAGCATCGGCTCCTGTGAGGGTAAGTGCCGTGCCGCCATCTATTACCAGCACAGGCCAGCCGTAGAGCATTCCTGCACTCCAGAAGGCGAGGGCGCGGTCTAGGCCAAGGGTAGGGTATGTGCCTGGTAGGGGAATGTGCGATCGCTCAAGAATTACTGCATCCGGATAGTGCTGCCACAATTGCGTTTGCGCGGGGACAACGGAAGCCATCCAGAGTTCAGGATAAAGATGCTCTTGCTGTAAAAAAGGGCAAAGCCGTTGCCACGCTGCCCAATCTTGAGGCAGGACAGAAGAATTAGGGTGCGGCGTGTGAAAGGTCTGCTGGAGGCAATTGTTTCGGAACCATGCCCAGTGCAGCCGTGAATTACCAATGGCTAAGGCCATCCACTCATCTGGGTTAGGACTGTGTTTTGTAGCCATGATGACGACTGAGAATGAAGCACAAAATCTTTGCGAGCGATCGCATCTTTCAG
Source organism: Acaryochloridaceae cyanobacterium VAR_48_metabat_390 (assembly GCA_031422435.1). GTDB lineage: Bacteria > Cyanobacteriota > Cyanobacteriia > Thermosynechococcales > Thermosynechococcaceae > JAAURS01. The sequence continues at coordinate 19,926 of JANPLU010000027.1, read as the reverse complement.
TATCCTATCGTCACGGCATCGTAGGCAGCGTTCCGGTAAGATTGGGAGTCTAGGAGATTTCTCCGCTATCGACCTTTGAGCTAACCTTTACCGAGCATCCGCGCCGCATTATGTCTCTGACGCTGTACAACACCCTAACTCGCACCAAAGAAGCCTTTGCCCCCATTGAGCCTGGGAAGGTGCGGATGTACTGCTGCGGCGTTACGGTTTACGACTACTGCCATTTGGGGCACGCCCGCTCTTACATCGTTTGGGATATCATTCGGCGCTATCTGGCATGGCGCGGCTATGAGGTGCGCTATGTGCAAAACTTTACCGATATCGACGACAAAATTTTGAATCGGGCAAGGGCGGAAGGCTCCACGATGGAGGCGGTGAGCGAACAGTTTATTGCGGCCTACTTTGAAGACATGGCGCGGCTCAATATTTTAGAAGCTGATGAGTACCCCCGTGCGACCCATACCCTAGACGGCATTAAGCGCCTGATTCATGAGCTAGAGCAGCGGAACATGGCCTACGCCGCTGGGGGAGATGTTTACTACGCGGTGCGTCAGTTTGAGGGCTACGGCAAACTTTCCGGCCGCAAGCTAGACGATATGCAGGCGGGGGCCAGCGGTCGCATGGAAGACCCTGAGGCCAATCCTGAGGCGACTAAGAAGCGAGACCCCTTTGATTTTGCCCTGTGGAAGGCGGCAAAGCCCGATGAGCCATCGTGGGAGTCGCCGTGGGGTGCAGGCCGTCCTGGGTGGCATATTGAATGCTCTGCAATGGTGCGCGACCGCTTCGGCGATCAAATTGACATCCATGTGGGTGGGGCTGACCTTATGTTTCCGCACCATGAGAATGAAATTGCCCAATCTGAAGCCGTAACGGGGCAGCCACTGTCGCGCTATTGGCTCCATAACGGCATGGTGAATGTAGACGGCGAAAAGATGTCTAAATCTTTGGGCAACTTCACCACCATTCGTCAGCTTTTAGATGAGCCGCTAGAAGTGCTGGGGGGCGATCGCTTTGACCCGATGGCGCTACGGGTGTTTGTGCTGCAAGCCCAGTACAGAAAGCCCATTGATTTTACGGGAGAGGCCATTGCCGCTGCTCAAAATAGCTGGCATACCCTCAAGGAAGGACTGCTGTTTGCGGCTGAGTATGGTGAAGCGCTCGGCTGGAAGGATAAAACAGATGCCCCTACCGTCAACGCAGAAGCAGTAGAGCGGTTCCAAACGGCAATGGACGACGACTTTAATTCTCCTGGAGGGTTAGCGGTCTTGTTTGAGCTGGCAAAAGAGCTGCGCCGAGCCGGAAACCTCATCACCCATCAAGGCCAAGCGGATCGTCCTTCTGAGGATTTGCGCCAGGACTGGCACACGTTGGTTGAGTTAGCACAGGTTTTGGGATTAGAGGCAGTTGCCTCTAGCCAAGATGCTGTTGCCCCCGCTGATGAGAGCGCAGATGCCGCCATTGAAGCCATGATTGCGGCACGGTGTGCGGCACGAAAGGCGAAGGATTTTAAAGAGAGTGATCGCCTTCGAGATCTGCTCAGCGCCGAAAACATTGTCCTCATTGACCAGCCGGACGGCACAACACGTTGGCATCGGGGCTAAGAATAATATTCCGGTAAACTGTATAGAAGATTTATTGTTCACTGCCTTTGGTCTGCGGCATAAGTTCATGTTGATGCCTGCCAGTTCAGAATTTATTACGCTTTGTCGCACACAGGTTGCGCTCCTCATTGATAGCTTTGGGGTATCCCTGAGCGCCATTTATTTGACCGAAGACCCGACGGCAGAAAGCGAAACGGCATTGATTCCGCTGGTCATATTTCCTGAGGCGACTGGTCAATGGCCAGAGTCTGTTTCCCTTGCCCTGCCTAAAGCTGAAGAATATCCATCGGCCGTCTCTCAATCGAGCCATGCTTTGCAAACCCTTCGCCCTGCCCCTATCCAAAAGCTTGCAAGGGAAAAAGAGTGGATAGATTCCGCAAACCAACTGGCACTGGCGGAGGCGTTAGAACCCACTCGTTTGGTATTGCCCCTAGTGCATGAAGACATGATGTGGGGGCTGCTGGTGGTGGCACGAGAACAGCGCCGCTGGCAGAAGCGAGAACAGTCGCAGCTTGAGCAGATTGCCCACACTCTGGCAATCGCCTGTGTCCTAGATCAGCGATCGCAGTGGTTAGCGCAAGGGCACGAACAGCGGAGGTTAGTGCAGTCTGAGCAGCATACAACCCTCTCCACGCTGCTGCATCAGTTTCGCAATCCCCTCACCACAATCCGAACATTGGGAAAGCTTTTGCTCAAGCGCTTGAAGCCAGAGGACAGTAACCGTAATTTTGTTGAAAGCATGGTGGGCGAAAGCAGTCATTTAGAAAGCCTACTGCGCCAGTTTGACGACGCCATTGATCTGGGTGATGCAGCTTTAGAGTCAGATTTTGAGTCAGGCGAGAGTGCAATTTCTCATTCACCTGCTCTTTTACCTGGGATAAGCTTACCTGGGACAAACTGGCTAACGGGCGGGGCACTGGCGCTTCAGCCCTGCTGGCTAGAAGATATTTTGCAGCCTTTGCTGGATGCGATCGCCGGACGGATAGATGAGCGAGAGATGTATCTCCACGTTTCGATGACTGAGAATTTACCGCCTATCAATGCCGATATTGCAGCCCTGAGAGAAGTATTTGGCAACCTTCTAGATAATGCCCTGAAGTACTCCCCTAAGGGCGCACAGATCTGGGTGAGTTTAGAGCGAGACCATTTAGAACGAGACAATGGTTCTGGTTTAATGCAGCAAGTTTTGATAAGTGACTCCGGCTGCGGCATCCCAGCCCAAGATTTAGAGCGCGTTTTTGAGCGCAGCTATCGTGGAGTGCAGGCACAAACGGAGATTCTAGGGACAGGGCTAGGATTAGCGATCGCCCGTGACCTCATCACTCAAATGGGGGGCAGTATTCAAGCTTTTAGCCCCGCCTTGATTTCCAATGATTTAGGATCTAGCGGCGGCAGTACTTTTGCCGTGAGGCTTCCAGAGTATTGTGAGCAAACCTTGTCGCCGGATAGGTAATGGGGAGAACGACTCCCATTGCTGAAACGCATGGGAGCTGTTCCAAAAAGTCTTGCAGGTAAGAGTAGACCCTGCTGTAGAGAGAGGCGATCGCCCGCTCTACAATGACTTAAAAGCATACAAAAAGGATTTATACCAGTTGAGTAGCGTCTATACCCGCCCCCTCGCCCGACTCATCGAACAGTTTCAAAAACTTCCGGGCATTGGCCCTAAATCTGCGCAGCGCTTGGCGCTACACATCATCAAGCGACCCGAATCTGAAGTTCAGGCGCTTGCCCAAGCGCTTCTTGAAGCCAAACAACAGGTCGGCTTTTGCTCTATTTGCTTTCATCTGTCTGCCGAACCCACCTGCGAGATTTGCCGATCGCCAAGCCGAGACGATGCCACCATCTGCGTGGTTGCAGATTCAAGAGACGTCATTGCCCTCGAGAAAACCCGCGAATTTAAGGGCAAATATCATGTTTTAGGCGGCTTAATTTCGCCGATGGATGGCATTGGTCCAGAACAGCTCACTGTCACGCCCCTCGTTCGCCGCGCTAGCCAGCCCCAAGTGACAGAAATTATTTTGGCAATTAACCCCAGCATTGAAGGAGAAACCACCACGCTCTACGTAGGTCAGTTGCTTAAGCCCTTTACCTGCGTTACGCGCATTGCCTTTGGTTTACCCATGGGTGGCGACCTAGAGTATGCCGACGAAGTGACATTGGCTCGTGCCCTCGAAGGTCGCCGCGAACTAGATTAGAGGCAATCTAAGCAGTCTTTGTCTTTAAAGCTTTTGCTTTACAAACGCCACCAGCTGACCAATCGCCCGCTTGAGCGCAACAATCTCGCCCTCCATTTTTTCGACGCGTTCGCGCAGAATCATCACTTCGTCCGAACTTGCGCCACCAGACATCGTTGTCTTGGACAAATCGGCGGTTTTGATGCGAGGAAGCTTCGACTTAGAAATTGCGCTGCGAATTGCGCCCTGAAGCTGATGCGTTTCAAAGGGTTTTTCGATGAATTCAAAAAACTCAAACGGCTCGGTCATCTTGTCAGTGACCTCTTCCTTTCGGCCTGACATAATGACAAGCGGAATGCTTCTTAACTCATCTTCTTGCTGAAGTTCTTGGAACACTTCCCAGCCGCTCAGACGGGGCAGCAAAAAGTCTAGCATGATGAGATTGGGACGCTCTTGACGAATGAGGTTCAAGCCTTCAAGCCCGTCTTTGGCTTCAAGCACCTCAAAGTCTCCCTCAGGAAGCATGTCTCGGACGCGCATCCGAATGACTTTGCTGTCGTCAATTACCAGGATTTTGTGACCGGCCACGCCTATCTCCTACGCGCTCTGAACAATAAGGGTAAAGTATATCAGTCTGATTCTTAGATATGACTGCACATCTCATTTAAGTGTAAATGTACAGCACCTTTAATCTAGAAAATTAATCAGCTTTCTTTCTAAGTCTGCCCAAAATAAACAGATCAATACACAAGCCATAACTTAAATTCGTCCATTTCTATGGAAGACAATGGAATGGGTGGACATCATCTGTCTAAAATCTGAGCCAGTAAAGCGCTCAATCAGGATTATTTAGGGTTTTTAGCAGATATTCCTAAGTTTATTAGAATGCTCAAGCTATCATGACAGAAAAAAGCCCCCACTGTGGATGGATGACGAAAGAGTCTCTCGGAGAATTCAATGACTGCACAATCCCAAATGCTGCCGATGGAGCGTCTTCCAGACTGGTTACGCCGACCTATCGGCACAGCCAGTGAATTGCTGCCCGTACAGCAGATTATTAAGCGCCACGGCATCCACACTATTTGTGAAGAAGGGCGCTGTCCCAACCGAGCCGAGTGCTACGCCCACAACACGGCAACATTTTTGTTGATGGGGCCTGTATGTACCCGCTCTTGCGGTTTCTGCCAAGTGGATAAGGGCCATTCACCTCTGCCGCTAGATCCACAAGAGCCTGATAAAGTTGCGGATTCTGTGCGGCTGTTGGGTCTAAAATACGTTGTTCTGACCTCCGTTGCACGGGATGATCTGCCGGATCAGGGAGCAGGAATGTTTTCGCAAACTATGAAAGCGGTTCGCGCAATCAATCCAGATACTCAAATTGAGGTGCTAACGCCAGATTTTAGGGGCGTGGTTCAGTGTATTCAAACGGTGCTCGATGCTCATCCGATTTGCTTTAACCACAATCTAGAAACGGTTCGCCGTCTCCAGGCACCTGTGCGACGCGGGGCGAAGTACGAGCGATCGCTATTTGTGCTTGAAACCGTTAAGCGGCTGCGGCCTGATGTTGCCACCAAATCAGGCTTAATGCTGGGACTGGGCGAAACGGAGGCTGAAATTGTAGAAGCCATGACGAACTTACGAGAGGTGGGGTGCGATCGCCTCACCCTAGGCCAATACCTGCGTCCTTCTCTGGCTCACTTGCCCGTCGCCCAATACTGGCACCCCGATGACTTTGACCGATTGAGCGATATTGCGCGCTCCCTAGGATTCAGCCAGATTCGCTCAGGGCCGCTTGTTCGCAGCTCATACCATGCAGGATAAGTCTAAAGCTCTACGTTAGACTTCTATGAGACGAGATTTTTCAGGCCATGTCACAATAAGGGCATTAGATTTCTAATTTAGAAACCCTTGCGGACTGAAGTTCTGAGTGACTGACCTCTTTAAAAAAATCGGAACAGACATCAGGCGCTGGTGGGCTGAGTTCAATATTCAGACTCGGCTCATGGCTGCCGCCACCCTAGTGGTGTCCTTAGTGATGAGCGCCTTGACCTTTTGGGCAGTAAACAGCATCCAACAGGATGCGCGGCTGCAAGACACCCGTTTCGGTCAAGATTTAGGACTGCTGATTGCGGCCAACGTTGCGCCATTGGTTGCAGAAAAAAAATATGATGACGTCACAGAATTTTCTCGTAAGTTTTATAACCGCACTTCTAGCATTCGCTACATGCTTTATGCCGACCAAGAAGGCAGCATCTACTATGGCATTCCATTTTCTGAGTCTCAAGTCAACAGTTCTCTTACGCTAAAGCGGCGCATCCGTTTGCCTGAAAACTATAGCCCTCAATCTGGTGCGGTCATGGTGCGACAACACCAAACCCCAGATGGTGAGGTGGCGGATATCTTTGTGCCCCTCACCCAAGACGAGCGATACCTGGGGGTATTGGCGCTGGGCATCAACCCAAACCCAACCGTCGTCACCTCATCGAGCTTGACCCGTGATGTTACCATTGCGGTTTTTATTGCCATCTGGGTCATGGTGATTTTGGGCGCTGTATTTAATGCGCTGACCATTACGCGACCCATCAAAGAACTGGTGGTCGGCGTCACCAATATTGCCTCTGGTAACTTCAAGCAGCGAGTAGATCTGCCCTTTGGTGGTGAGCTTGGAGAACTCATCTCTAGCTTTAACGAAATGGCTGAACGCTTAGAGCGCTATGAAGAACAAAATATCGAAGAGCTAACCGCTGAAAAAGCAAAGCTTGAAACGCTCGTTTCCACTATCGTGGATGGGGCAATTTTGCTAGATACCGATATGCAGGTCATTTTGGCAAATCCTACTTCCCGCAGGCTACTGGGCTGGGAAAATAAAGATATTTTAGGTAGCAACGTGCTTCATATTTTGCCAGATCCCATCCGCGCTGAACTAACGCGCCCACTCCAAGCCGCAGCGCAGGGCGAAGCAGACGGCGGAGAGTTCCGCATTAGCATCAAAGATCCGCTCCCCAGAACGGTACGGATTGTGTTGGCAACGGTGCTTGACCAGATTCGTGATAAAACCATCCGCGATAAACCCAAGGGAATTGCCATTACGGTCCAGGATATAACCCGTGAGGTAGAGCTAAACGAGGCCAAGAGTCAATTTATTAGCAACGTGTCTCACGAGCTAAGGACACCGCTCTTTAATATCAAGTCTTTTATTGAAACCCTGCACGAGTACGGCGATAGCCTGAGTAAAGAAGACCGTCTAGAATTTCTAGAAACCGCCAACCACGAAACCGATCGCTTGACGCGACTGGTTAATGATGTCTTAGATCTCTCGCGCCTAGAGTCTGGCAAACAGTATCGCTTTGAGATGGTTGATTTAACCCAACCGATTGAACAAACCTTACGAACCTGCCAGCTCAACGCTAGAGATAAAGGCATTGAGCTCATTCAGGATATTAACCCGAACCTGCCGCCGATCTGGGGGCATTACGATCTGCTGCTTCAGGTCTTAATTAACTTGGTCGGTAATGCACTTAAGTTTACGTTGAGCGGTGGAAAGGTTGCCATTCGGGCTTACTGCCTTCCTGCATTAGAAGCCTCAACAGAAGTCACGATTGTTCGGGTTGAGGTTGCCGATACAGGCGTCGGAATCTCTCAAGAAGAGCAGATAGCGGTGTTTGAGCGCTTTTACCGCGTTGAAAACCGCGTTCATACGTTAGAGGGCACAGGGCTGGGGCTTTCCATCGTCCGTAACATTATGGACAAGCACCATTCTAGAATCCATCTCGTGAGCGAAGTTGGGGTGGGAACGACTTTTTGGTTTGACTTAGAGATATACCAAGAGAGAGATGCATCTTTGGTTAACATCGCCATAGAAAAAAAAACTAGGGCTGAAATCCTCTAAATCAAGAGCCAGTATGTTCATTGTTTTTCAATATTTATTGAGTTAAGGCGTATGACTATTGATAAGTTAATTTTGCAAAAGATTTTTAGAATGAAATAAGGTGATTCTCAAAGAGACATTCTGGGGGAAGCGTTGGCTGAAGTGACGTGATGGCCTCTCTTTTCGACTTAGATTTGGCTTAACTATTATTTAATTGTCTAACCCTGTCTAAAATACCCTAGCCCTAAAGTCACTATTATGGCAGACATTAAATCTAGCAAAAGGACTATATTGTTTAGATGGGTAAGGGGGTTATGGTGTATAGGATATAAAGATTTATTGATTGAGGTTTCACCATGAAGTGGTTAACAGGAATTCTACTGACATCTGCATTAACAGTTGGCATGTCTCTGCCAGCCTTTTCTCAAACAATGACCACCACCAGCACCCTCTCTAGACAAGATATTATGGGTCAAATTGAGTCGGTGGATGGCTCAATTGTCAGAGTAAAGACGACAACGGGTGATGTAAAGTTTTACCGAGTAGATCCTTCTGTAATTTCGAGCTTGAACTTGGCCATGGGGTCTAATATTGTCATCGACAATTCAAGATTACAGTCTGGTGTCATAACCTATCTTAGTCCCTATAATGCTTCGGTCGAGCTAGATGGAAACGGTGGCGAAAAAGACTTTTTTCTAACTCGTGTTTCTCGCCGCTATATATCTTTGGGCGATCGCGTTATCATCACGCCTGACATGCAGTTAATCCGAGAGGACTTGTACCAGCTAAGCGCCGCTGACTTGAGATTAAAGACTGTCGCAGTTGTAAGCAGCAGCAGCGAATCTACCAGCAGCAGCTATAACAGCAGCACTAGAACCGTTAGCCAGCCAGCGAATACAAGCAGTGGAACAGTAATGGCGGAGCCAGCGCCTGTAGAAGCGCCCGTTCGCGGCCTATGGTAAACAGCACCTTTTAGATAAGTAGAGTGTGAAGCAGCAGCGGGGTTGATGAGTCTATCAGCCCTGCTGCTGCTTATTTATGGGGTCAAAATTTTCTAAAGATGGAATTACCGCAAAAGCATTTCTTACAATAAAGTCTAGGACGCTTCTGGATCTGTGCCAGAATTGCGCTGTTGAACTCAGTTTTCGACTAGGTTTATTAAATATGACTTCATCTTCGCCAAACCCTAATTCGCCTACACCTAGTCGTCAGCAGTTCCGAAACTTGTTGATTGTGGTGGTTGCGGTTGTGCTGAGTGTGCTGCTGTGGCTAGGGTTTCAGAATCAATCTGCACGCCCCTCCCTCACTACCTTAGCGGCCTCTGCTACGCCACTAGAAACGGCGATCGCTAACGGGAAACCCTCTCTAGTCGAGTTCTATGCCAATTGGTGCACGAGCTGTCAGGCGATGGTGAGCGATATGACGGTGCTCAAAACGGAGTATGGCGATCGCGTTAATTTTGTCATGCTGAACGTAGACAATAGCAAATGGCTACCTGAACTGATGCGCTATCGCGTCGATGGCATTCCTCACTTTGTTTTTTTAGATCGTAAAGGTGGAGCGATCGCAGGGGTGGTTGGCGAACAGCCCCGCACCATTTTGGGCAGTAACTTAGCGGCATTGGCCTCAGATGCAGCGCTGCCGATGATGGCAAGCAGTGGGCAAACCTCGGCATTCTCGCCCAACATCGGTGGCAGTATTGGAGACGACCCGCGTGGGCACGGTAGCGTAACGCCAGATGTATGATTACCTACTTTACACAACGTACTGACGGACAATATCGGCAAACTGTTCAGTGCTGTCTGGGACGGCAAGGCGTTTGGCTTGGGCTGCCATTTTGTGGAGAACCTGGGGTGAGCGCATTAACGCCAGCACCGCATCCTGAAGCTGCTCTACCGATATGTCTTTTTCACGGAATACATCGGCGGCTCCTCCGTCTACAAAATACTTGGCGTTGAAATACTGGTGGTCTTCAGCGGCGTAGGGGTAGGGAATCAGTAGGCTGGGGGTACCCGTAATGGCAAGCTCTGTCATGGTGCCTGCTCCCGAACGGCTAATGGCAAGATTTGCGCGCTGTAATAACCCCGCTATGTTGTCGTAAAACGGCATTTCTAGATAGTGAGCGTGGGTTAAGGTTTTGACATCGGGGTCAAGATCGCCCGTCAGATGCACAATCCAAAGTCCGGTCTGAAGCCACAGTGGGGCACATTGGCGCACCAGCCGATTGAGTCCTAACGCGCCCTGACTGCCGCCCATCACGACGATGACAAATGCGTCTTTAGGTATCTCTAAATCCAGCGGACTGGTCTTTAAGAATCCGTCTCGTACAGGCGTCCCAACCACTTGGGTCTTTACGCCTGGTAGATAGGGCTGCGCTGCGGCAAAGCCCAAGGCCACGGCACTACACCAGCGGCTCAAAAACCGAGTCACCTTCCCTGGAATGGCGTTGGACTCATGGAGCACGCTGGGCAAACCGAGCGATCGCGCAGCCAAAATAGCGGGAGCCGCAATATAGCCTCCCGTGGTCAGCACCCCTCGAAATTTTCCGCGTTTGAGGATCTGACGGGTTTGCCAAAAGGACAGTGCAAATTTGCCCAGAATTGCTAGGGTTTTGAGGCTAGGTTTGCTCTGCAACCCTTCTACCGGAATGATATGCATGGGGTATTCTTTCGGCACAAGCTGCGTTTCCATGCGATCGCGCACCCCTAGCCACTCAATCTCATAGGTTTGGGCGTGACGGGCTTGGGCATCGTGGGTGTCTGCTAGGGTTTTAGCCACGGCGATCGCTGGAAACAAATGACCTCCGGTGCCGCTGGCTGCGACTAAAAGCCGAATCGGAGAAGGACGAGATCGAGAATCAGAAGAGGTCATGGCAAACAAAATGCACTGAGCGCACTGATTGTATCAGCGGAACTGCCCTAATCTCGCCGAATCTGCACGTTTTTCGTCTAGATTTAAATGGAGTCTGATTAGTCTTAAAGTCTTGCTCCATAATGCTTTGAGTGGGCTAAGGTGAAATTTTTTCTCAGTCTGTGCCTTAGAATCTAAGGTATCTAAACTCTGCTTCGCTGTCGTAGGTTATGGTTGAGTCAAAACCACGCGATGTAGCGGTTTTAATGAAAGATCGTAGTTGTATGGATGTGGCATGAACGTCAAAAAACGGTGGCAGTGGCAACGACCTATCAATGCAGCGCAAGCATTGAGACCAGAGGGCATCACCCAAAATTTTGTAAGAGCAGCCTTGGGTAGCAGCGCCGTGGTTTTGTTGAGCAGCTTGGCATTGCCTTCAAGCATTGCCGCAACCCCTCTGGCTCAAGCGCCTGCCGTTAGCGCAGTCGTGCCCCCTGCGATCGCCGCCCTAGTCAAGAACTTAGACGCCGCCGCCAGTCGCAAAGACCTAGATGCCACCATGAAGTTTTATAGCCCCAGCTTTACCCACGCCGATGGCTTAGACTTCAAAACCCAACAGCAGGCACTCCAAACGTTTTGGAAAGACGCTACGTCTATCCAGTATCAAACTCAAATTAATAGCCTAAAAGCAGAGTCGCAAAATCGTTACGCCCTCGAAACCACCACCACTTTAAGTGGGGTTCGCAAAGCGGCTGACCGAGACATGAAGCTTACTTCTACTGTGCGATCGCGCCTCGTGATTGCAGACCAAAAAATTGTGTCTCAAGAAGTTTTGTCTGAGCAAACGCGACTAACTGGAGGGGACACCCCACCCAATGTAAATATTTCCCTCCCCGACCAGGTGAACGTGGGTCAGACCTTTAGCTTTGACGCCGTGGTCAAAGAACCCCTAGGAGATGACCTATTGCTGGGTTCTGCCCTTGAAGAAACCATCAGTTTAGAGCGATACCTCCAACCTGCCGTGATTACTCTAGAGCCTTTAACATCCGGCGGCATCTTTAAGACGGGTCAAGCACCCCAGCAGCCCACGCGCAAGTGGATTTCTGCGGTGCTGATTAAAAATGGCGGAATTACTATTGTCAGCCAGCGACTGAATGTGGTAAGACCCAATGGATCCGCTACGCCTGCCCCTCGATAAGTGGCATTCTTTGACGAGATGGGCAATGCGTGGCCTAGAGGATTCTTTTTGACCCTAAGGATGGTTTATGCAGCCTGATAGTGCCTCCCAAGCAGCGGAAGCCGCGTCTACGGCAGATATTGCAGACATTAAGACTAAGGCTTTAGTAACCGCATCTCCAGCGGAGCGAGCCAATCAAAACGGGCATATCTTTTTTCAGGCCGTACAGGGTTTGCTGTATCTTCATTTACCCTCTGCCAAAGTTATGACAGTAGAGTGGCCGCATCTTTGGGAGCAGCTTCAGCAGCGGCTGGAATCTAGCGCTAAAATTTGGCCTCCCAATACTTCTGTCTGCCTGATGGCAAATGACAGACTTTTAGATCCACGACAGTTCGAGCAGCTTGAGGCTGCACTTTCTGGTGCAAATCTAACCCTAAAGCGGGTCGTGACCAGCCGCCGTCAGACGGCAATTACTGCCGTTTCCGCCGGATACTCTGTTGAGCAGCAGTCTCCTGCACTGCGCCTGTCAGAAGCCAACGCCGTTAAGTTTGCGCCCCTGCCTGTGGTGCCAATGTTGGCTGAGCCACTATATCTTGAAACAACGCTGCGCTCAGGAACCGAGGTGCGTCACCCTGGGTCGGTAGTGGTGGTTGGCGATACTAACCCTGGCAGCGCCATCATTGCGGATGGTAACATTTTGGTTTGGGGGCGGCTGCGCGGGGTGGCTCACGCAGGGGCGAATGGCGATCATGAATGCCAGATTATGGCGCTACAGATGGAGCCGACACAGCTTCGGATTGCAGACCAAGTGGCGCGATCGCCAGAAAAGGCTCCCCACCAGTTTTATCCAGAGGTCGCTTCCATCGGCGCTGAGGGCATTCAAATTTCACGGGCATCTGAGATTGCCAAGCGAGGCGTCACTTCGGGGCGAGATGCTGGATAATGAGCCTAGTCAGCGTAGGGGAAACGGCAATCTTCCGTTGAGAAACGACCGAGAGCATTGAGAACTGTTGAGTATTTAAACTGATATGGGTCGAATTATTGTTATTACCTCTGGCAAGGGGGGGGTTGGAAAAACAACCTGTACTGCAAACCTAGGCACTGCTCTTGCCCGCAATGGTCGCTCCGTGGCGCTCATGGATGCAGACTTTGGCCTACGGAATCTAGATTTGCTGCTGGGTCTAGAAAACAGAGTGGTTTATACCGCTCTTGAGGTATTGGCAGGTCAATGTCGTTTAGAGCAGGCGCTGGTGCGCGACAAGCGGCAAAATGATTTAGTGCTTTTGCCTGCCGCTCAAAACCGCAATAAAGATGCTGTGACGCCAGAGCAGATGAAGCAGTTAGCCTATGCACTCACCAAAAAATATGACTACGTGCTGATTGACTGTCCAGCGGGGATTGAGATGGGCTTTCAAAATGCGATCGCCGCTGCGGATGAGGCCATTGTGGTCACAACCCCCGAAATCTCTGCGGTTCGGGACGCAGATCGCGTGATTGGGCTACTCGAAGCCAACCGCATCAAAAACGTGAAGCTGATTATTAACCGGATTCGTCCGGCGATGGTGCAGTCTAACGACATGATGTCCGTAAGTGACGTTCAAGAGATTCTGTCCATTCCGCTGCTGGGCATTATCCCTGACGATGAGAGAGTCATTGTGGCAACCAACCGAGGCGAACCACTCGTCTTGTCTGAGGTTGAATCTCTGAGCAAAATGGCGCTTAACAACATTGTGCAGCGCATCGAAGGAAAAACTGTTGACTTCTTAGACCTCAACGCTGCCCACGATACGCTGTTCTCTAGATTTCGCCGCCTCTTTAAGTCTAAATCTTGAGCCATATCAGCGCTTGCGTTGTTAAACAGCGTTTTTTGTAATGTTGATCCGTAACGCCATAAAACTTGAAGCCTTAAGTTGAAATCCTATGATCAGCGAGCTTATCGAAAAACTCTTTTTTGGGTCAGACAGCAGCAACAGTCGCGATCAGGTCAAGCGGCGCCTGAAGTTTGTGCTAGCCCATGACCGCGCTGACCTAACTCCAGCCATGATGGAGTCCATGCGTCGAGATATCCTTGAGGTGGTGTCTCGCTACGTTGAGATTGATATGGATAGTCTTAACGTGTCCTTAGAGTCTGACCAGCGCACCACGGCACTCATTGCCAATCTGCCCATTCTGCGGATTAAAAATGAGCCGATGCCGCTCGAGGATTTAGATTCTTTAGCGTAGTTTTAACCTGCCTGCTGAATCTGCCTGAGTGTTGATTGTGATGAGGTCTGCCTAAGGCTTAAATGATTCAAAAAATATCATCATTGCCCTTAATGACATGACGCTTCCCCAAAGTCGTTTGACTGCTAACCATCATGGCTTTGCTTAAGGACGTTTTGACAAACGTCACAAAAAAAGCAGGGCGACGATTGCCAGGTCGCTTAGGGCAGTCTGTAAAGTGGCTTGCGCCTGGTTTATCGGTCAAGAGATGGCTTTTGATGAGCGCAGTGGGGGTCGTGTTGACTGTTTTAGGGTTTGCAATCTTGATTCGGTTGACGCCTGTTTTTTACGTCATTCAGCTTGTTCAGCTACTGCTTCAGGTGGTCACGCAGTATGTCCCTGGCTATATGCGAGGGCTACTGGTCATTGGGCTAGGGCTGCTGCTGGTCTGGTGGGGACAGTCTCGCACCCTGGGATCGATTACAGAAGTGCTGATGCCGGAGGGAAATGATGAGCTTGTTGATCGGCTGCTCACCCATCGTCGGCTTCATCGGGGGGCAAAAATTGTGGCGGTGGGCGGCGGAACGGGGCTGTCTACCCTGCTGCGAGGACTTAAAGAATACAGCGCCAATATTACGGCAGTGGTGACGGTGGCGGATGATGGTGGCTCTTCCGGTCGGCTGCGACGAGAAATGGGGGGGCTGCCCCCTGGGGATATCCGCAACTGTTTAGCGGCACTGGCAGATCAAGAAAAGCTGATTACGGAGCTATTTCAGTACCGCTTTAGAACGGGGGACGGCCTGGCAGGCCACAGTTTTGGGAATTTGTTCTTATCGGCAATGAGCGAAATTACGAACGGCTGGGAGGAGGCGATCGCCACCAGTTCCCAAGTGCTTGCCATTCGCGGTCAGGTCTTGCCCGCTACCCTTAGCGACGTGCGGCTCTGGGCAGAATTTGAAGACGGGCAGCGCATTGAAGGGGAATCTCAAATTAGCGCCGCTGGGGGCAAAATTGTCAAAATTGGCTGTACGCCATCTCGCCCTCCTGCATTACCCAGCGTACTGAAGGCGATCGCCGAAGCCGATTTCATTATATTAGGACCCGGAAGCCTGTACACCAGCGTGATCCCTAACCTGCTGGTGCCCGATATTATTGCGGCGATCGCTCGTCGTAGAGACATCCCGCGCATTTACGTGTGCAACATCATGAGCCAGCCTGGGGAAACGACGGGCTATCGGGTATCAGACCATATTAAGGCCATTGACGCGGCAGCAGGTCGGCGGCTGTTTGATGCGGTGTTGGTGCAAAAACAGCCGCCGACTGCCGCTGCTCAACACCATTATTCCTATGAAAATTCTCACCCCATCAATACTGACCGTGATGAACTGATGCGTCTAGGCTGTCGCGTGATTTTGGCCAACGTGATGGAGGAAGATCCTAAGACGCACTTGGTGCGCCATAGCTCTGAACGTTTGGCTCGCGTTTTAGTGCGCTGGTATGGTCGCGTTGAGGGACTGATTGCGCCGGAAGAGGCGGCGACTGTTGCGCCGATTAGCCGAGGGTCGAGGTCTTCTCGTCTGCGATCGCAGCAGCCATCTCAAAAACTCCGTCCATAATTTCACGGCTGAAAAATCTCAACTTTTCAGATTACAGCTTCATCACTTTGCGTTTCGGGTAGGACACGCTCTGGCACAATAGAAACGTATAGGAAGGAATCATTTATAGATCCCCGCTATTCCTGAACTCTATTGGTTAAAGCTCTATGACCGTCGGCTACCTTGCGCTGGTGCTTCATGCCCACCTTCCGTTTGTTAGGCATCCAGAAAGCGACTACGTTTTAGAAGAAGAGTGGCTCTATGAGGCCATTACCGAAACCTATGTGCCCCTGCTCATGGTGTTTGAGGGTCTAAAGCGAGACGGCATCGACTTTAAAATTACGATGAGCATGACGCCGCCACTGGTGGCAATGCTCCAAGATCCGCTGCTTCAGGATCGGTTTGACGATTATCTTGCAACCCTAGAAGAGCTGGCAACTCTAGAGGCTGAGCGCAATACCTTCAACGGTCATCTCAAGTATTTAGCCGAATACTATATCGAAGAATTTGGCAGAATTCGCGCCTATTGGGAAGACTGCGATCGCAATATTGTTGGGGCATTCAAAAAATTTCAAGACAGCGGCAATCTTGAAATCATGACCTGCGGTGCCACCCACGGCTACCTGCCCCTCATGAAAATGTACCCTCAGGCCGTGTGGGCGCAGCTTCAGGTGGCCTGCGAAAGCTATGAAGATGCCTTTGGGCGCGCACCCAAGGGGATCTGGCTGCCAGAATGTGCCTACTATGAAGGCCTAGAGCGGATGCTGGCAGACGCAGGGCTGCGCTACTTTTTGACCGACGGACATGGCATTCTCTACGCGCGGCCTCGCCCTCGCTTTGGCAGCTATGCCCCCATCTTTACCGAGACTGGCGTTGCGGCCTTTGGGCGAGATCAGGAGTCTTCACAGCAGGTGTGGTCTTCTGAAGTAGGCTACCCTGGCGCGGCTGAGTACCGCGAGTTTTATAAAGACTTGGGCTGGGAAGCAGACTACGACTACATTAAGCCCTACATTATGCCCAACGGACAGCGTAAAAATGTGGGCATCAAGTACCACAAAATTACGGGCAAGGGCTTGGGCTTGAGCGACAAGGCGCTGTACGACCCTTACTGGGCGAAAGAAAAAGCAGCCCAACACGCCGAAAATTTCATGGTCAACCGTGAGCAGCAGGTGCGTCACCTCAACGGCATTATGCAGCGTCCGCCCATTGTGGTGTCGCCCTACGATGCGGAGCTGTTTGGGCACTGGTGGTATGAAGGCCCTCAGTTTATTGATTTTCTCTGCCGCAAGTCTTGGCACGACCAGCAAACTTACGAAATGACCCATTTGGCAGACTATCTGCGGGGCAACCCAAACCAGCAGGTTTGCCGCCCGTCGCAGTCGAGCTGGGGCTACAAGGGCTTTCACGAATACTGGCTCAATGAAACCAACGCCTGGATTTATCCGCACCTGCACAAGGCCGCTGAGCGCATGATTGAGCTTGCCAAGCGTGAGCCTGCTGACGAGCTAGAGTGGCGTGCCCTTAACCAGGCCGCACGGGAAATTTTGCTAGCTCAAGCTTCGGACTGGGCGTTTATTATGCGGACGGGGACGATGGTGCCTTATGCGGTGCGAAGAACGCGATCGCATTTAGTCCGGTTTGACAAACTCTATAACGATATTCGAGAAGCAAAAATTGACTCCGGCTGGCTAGAGAAGGTAGGGCTGATGGACAACATTTTCCCCAATATTAACTACCGTGTTTATCGCCCGCTGTAGTGGTCTGGCTGAGCAGCACTTAATGCTGAACAGCGCGAGTTGATTCAGTGTCAGCATAATGTGGGTCGTTCCGCTCATCAAAAACTTCAGGCGCTCATCTCAGCAAACGGCCTGTCTCAATGCTCAAACTTCTATCTTCCTAGAAGGCTTAAATTCATCTCAATGCGACAGACTGTTGAGTCGTTTTTATTTTAAGAACACATAAAAACAGCCGCTATTCAAGCTATGAAAGTGCGGCTGTTCTAACACCATCTACGTTATGTTTAAGCTTAAACCCTCGCCAATTCTGGCTCAGGACGCTTACTGCTGCGAATTGAGCGAATCGCCTCAGCGTAATCAGACGTATTAAAAACCGCAGACCCAGCCACAATCGCATTGGCTCCCGCTTCAATCACCTGCCAAGCATTCGCACCCTTTAGTCCACCATCCACTTCAATCCAGGGGTCTAAACCGCGCTCATCACACATCTGACGAAGCTGACGGATTTTAGGAACCACACCAGGGATAAAGCTTTGTCCTCCAAAACCAGGGTTAACGCTCATGATTAGCACAAGGTCGCACAGATCCAGCACATACTCAATCTGCTCTAAAGAACTGCCAGGGTTCAAAACCACCCCAGCCATTTTGCCTAACTCTTTAATCTGCCCCAAAGCGCGGTGGAGGTGCGTAGTAGAGCTGGCTTCTGCATGAACCGAAATAATATCAGCCCCAGCCTTTGCAAAATCTGCCACGTAGCGCTCTGGTTCCACAATCATCAGGTGAACATCCAGAGGCTTCTTTGTGACCGGACGCAATGCCTCAACAATCAGCGGCCCAATGGTGATATTGGGGACAAATCGTCCGTCCATCACATCCACATGAATCCAATCGGCTCCCGCCTCATCCACCGCACGGACATCCTCTCCCAGACGGCTAAAATCTGCGGACAAAATCGAAGGCGAAATTACAATGGGCTTGGTTGAAGTCATGGCTTTAAGGGGTTCTCTTAAGAGCAGGGCAAAACGATCAGCAAATTAATGTAGCCAGTTTAACAAAATCTTCACGATTTCCCTAGACTTTTGGTCAGATTTTCCGTACCTATGCTCCAATAAACTCTATAATTGACCTTGCCCATTTGAAACAAAAAATCATGCCCCAGGCCGTTGGAGTTATTCAGACTGTTGGGTTTCCTCCTGTATTGGCCGCAGCAGATGCCATGGTTAAAGCAGGTGCTGTAACGCTTGTGTATTATGGGCTTGCGGAGCGTGCAGAATTTTTGGTTGCCATTCGTGGGCGTGTTTCAGAGGTGACGCGAGCCGTTGAAGCTGGCGTTAAGGCAGTAGAGGAAACCCCTGGCGATAATTTAGTCAGTCACTATATTGTGCCAAACCCGCCTGAAAATGTGGAAAGCGTGTTGCCAATCCACTTTACCGATGAAGTTGAAGACTTTCGGTTTAACCTCTAAGATTAATGCGGCACTTTTTAGCAGTCTATCAAGACTAAAAGTATTCCTTCAGGAGCAAATTGTAATGTCGAACTCAATGCCTTCTCAACAGGCGGTCGGATCGTTAGAGACGAAAGGTTTTCCGGCGGTGTTGGCTGCTTCGGATGCCATGCTGAAGGCAGGTCGGGTTACGTTAGTGGGCTATCTCCGCGCCGGAAGTGCGCGCTTTACCGTTAACATTCGCGGCGACGTATCTGAAGTGAAACAGGCAATGGCGGCAGGGATTGATGTGGTTGAGAAGGTGTATGGAGGGGTGCTTGAAACTTGGGTCATTATCCCTCGTCCCCATGAAAACGTTGAGCGCGTTTTACCCATTGGCTACACCGAAGAAGTAGAAGAATTTCGTCAAGAAACTCAGGGCGTGAATTTTAGAGCGCTGGGGCCTTCTCGATAAAATGTAAAGCGATGCTTAAATCAAAAGCGCCCTACTCTGACAGCAGGGCGCTTTTGATTTTTTGGAGTCTTACTTAAGCGGTATCGAAGGTTTAGAAACAGGAGGTGTCACAACAGGCTTAGATGTGGGAACAGGCGTTACAGCTTTAGGCGTAGGTGCTACAGATTTAGGAGTAGGCGTTACAGATTTAGAAGCGGGAGGAGACGCGAAAGGATTCTTCAGGCAGTTTAAAGTCCGTAGTGTGGCTGCGGCTGAGTAATTCCGAAACGCGGGTTCATTGGGGGCGAAGGCGGTGCCTGTTTCATTCAACGGAGACGCAACGCCGCAGTAGGTAGACATCTGCGTAATCAGACTTTCGGCCCAGTGTCCTTTAATATCTTCAAACACAAACGCAGCCTGGGTTGATGCTAGGGCTATTGGCTGTTTTTTAAGGGTTTTAGCATACTCTGCCGCCCGTTTCAAAACGGCTAATAGCTCTGCACGGGTCACAGGTTTATCGGGTAAAAACGTGCCGTCTTGGTATCCGGTGACAATCTTGTTGTCACGCGCAAATGCAATTTTAGCAGCGCTCCAGCGTTTTGCGTCTACGTCTGGGTAGGGGTTGGTAGCAGCGGCAGTGGGAACCGTAATCTGAACCTTTGGCAAAGTTTTAAGCGCTTCAAGCACCATTGAGACAAGCTGTTCTCTGGTAAGAGGCGTTTGGGGTCTAAAGGTGCTGTCTTGGAATCCTGCAATAAATTCAAGGGCGACGGCTGCTTTAATTTCTTTGAGATAAACATCCCCCGCAACGTCGCCAAAGGGTAAGGTGTCGCCGCCGTCACGGGT
>JANPLU010000026.1:0-33965 GCA_031422435.1 Acaryochloridaceae cyanobacterium VAR_48_metabat_390 | reverse complement strand
AGCGGTCAATTCATCGCAATGCAGCCTCACGAAGTTTTTATTGTGTGTCGCGGAGTTGTTCAGCTCAGTACGCTCTATCCTAACGGCGATGAAGGGATTCTAGGACTGATCTGCCCCTCTATGCCTTTTGGGATGCCTTTCTCGCAGCTCATCCCCTATGAGGCGATCGCCTTAACGGATGTTGTCCTGATGCGAGTACACATTATGGAAATAGAGCAGTCCCCTCGACTGGCTCAAAGCCTGTTTCGAGAGCTAATGCGCAGGCTACAGCAAACCGAAACGCTACTGGCGATCGCAGGGTATCGCCGCGTAGACGATCGGCTGCGTCAGCTTTTGGATTTACTGCGCCAAGAAATAGGCCAAGTTACCCCTCAAGGCATTCGGTTAAGCGTCCGTTTGACCCATCAGCAAATTGCAGGCTTGATTGGTACCACCCGAGTCACGGTTACGCGACTCCTTAGAGAATTTAGAAACGAGGGATGGATGAGCGTTGACACGACACGTCACTTTGTTTTCTCCAATCCATAATTTTAGTTTTGGCTCCGTCATTTACTGTTGCACCACCTGGATCTGCTGCAGCGTCGAGTCTGTACAGCCTGTAATGAGACCCCCTACAGCTTGGGTTTGCTGAAGAGAGGCGATCGCCTCTGCGGTGATCACTTCCCCTGGCAACGTGATGGCAATACCTGGAGGGTAAGGACATAACGTTTCTGCACTAATGTGACCAACCGCCTGGACAATCGGCATCGTTAGACGCGGGGCAAAATATGCATCGCGCGGCGACAGGGTAGGGCAGCTTGGTAAAGTTGGTTTGAGCTGCAGCTCCGCAGTCAGATCTGCGGAGGATTGGGTCGACGGTAAGTGCTGGCCTAAATGGGCTAGGGCATAGCATAACCGCTCTAAATCTTCAGATGTATTGCCTAAGCTCAACAAAAAGGTCAGATGGCGAAAGGTGGGCAGCTCAGCAATGACGCCAAACTGCGCTGTACAAATCTCATCAGCGGTAAACCCATCTAGCCCTAACCCACTCACATCTACGGTCAGGCGAGTGCTATCAAGATTGCAAAAGCCTGGGGTGGAGTACTGCGGATGCTGGAGAACCTTAAGCCCCGTGACGGCTGCAACGTTCTTTCTGGCCTCATGGGCAAGTGCTAAGGTCTGCGTCAAGCGTTGATGACCATCTGTCAACATCTGATGGCACACCCCTTCTAGCGAGGCCAGCAGCAGATTGCTGGGGCTACTAGACTGAAGCATTTGAAGTGCGCTACTCACCCGTGCCGCGTTCACGATAGCGCTGCGCTGGTGCAGCATAGATGCCTGAGTAAGCGCAGAAAGGGTTTTGTGGGTAGACTGCACCACTAAGTCTGCCCCCAAGGACAACGCCGATGGAGGTAGGTCAGGGTGAAACCCAAAATGAGCGCCATGAGCCTCATCTACAATGAGAGGAATGCCGTGCTGATGGGCAAGTTGGGCGATCGCCGCCACATCTCCCGCCACGCCATGATAGGTAGGGGACACCATCAAAACGGCCTTGGCTTCGGGATAATGCTTCAGCGCTTGGGCAACGGCATGAGGCGTAATACAGTGGGCTAAATCCCATTGAGGATCGTACTCAGGGTAAATAAAAACCGGATGGGCACCGGAGAGAATGAGACCAGAGATGGCGGAGGCGTGAACATTCCGAGGCAGAATAATTTTGTCACCTGGTCCACAGGTTGCCAAGATGGAGGCCATAACCCCCACGGTTGAGCCATTGACCAGAAACCAGGTTTGTTCTGCACCAAACGTCTTGGCGGCTTGGGCTTGAGCCGCCGCTATAAATCCATCCGGTTCAAATAGATTGAACCCTGGTAGATCTGGTAAATCCATGCGGTAGGCTTGGTCGCCCATCAAGCGCAGCGCTGAAGAGGGGATGCTTTGCCCTCGCTTATGCCCTGGCGTACAGAATAAAGCGGTGTCAGCCTGGGAAGCTGCTGTTAAGGCATCTGTGATGGGGGTATTTAATGGATGCACAAAAGCCAAAACCCTGACTACACTACTAAGTAAACCCTTTAGCAATTATATGGGCTCCATTTCACTCGGTTGGGGTTAAAGCAGTGACGGTCTCTTTCAATGATGTTGAAGAAAATATTCAGGTACGCAAGGCCGATCACCTTCGGATTTGTCTGGACGACTCGGTTCAGTGCAAAATTATCACGAGTGGTTTAGAGCGCTATCGTTTTAAGCACTGCTGCTTGCCAGAGCTAGACTACGATGAGATCGATCTCCAGACTCAGTTTTTAGGCCATACCCTGGGTGCGCCTTTATTAATCTCTTCGATGACGGGCGGTACCGATTTAGCCAAGCTTATTAACACTCGCCTTGCAAAGGTTGCCCAGCACTACAAAATCCCAATGGGGGTTGGTTCTCAGCGCATTGCCCTAGAGCAGCCCCACCTTTGCCCTACCTTTGCCGTACGCTCTTTCGCCCCCGATATTTTTTTGATGGCGAACCTAGGGGCGGTTCAGCTCAACTATGGCTGTGGCGTGGATGAGTGCCGTCGAATTGTGGACAGCCTGGAGGCAAACGTCCTCATTCTGCACCTTAACCCGCTCCAAGAATGTGTGCAGAGTAGTGGCGATCGCAATTTTAAAGGCTTGCTCCCCAAAATTGAGGCGCTGTGTCAGCATTTGTCTATCCCCGTGATTGCCAAAGAAGTGGGTAACGGCATCTCTGGCGCAATGGCTCAACGGCTCATTGAGGCTGGCATTTCAGCGATTGACGTTGCGGGGGCAGGGGGAACCTCCTGGGCCAAGGTGGAAGGAGAGCGCGCCACAGATGTGCAGCAAAGCCGTCTGGGACAAACCTTTGCGGAGTGGGGTCTTTCCACGGCTGAATGCATTTTGGAGGTGCGCGCAGTGGACGCTAAGATTCCGCTGATTGCTTCAGGGGGCTTACGGACGGGACTGGATGTGGCAACTGCGATCGCTCTGGGTGCTGACTTAGCAGGAATGGCCTATCCGTTTTTGACCGCAGCCCATCATTCTGAAGAAGCTTTGTATGAGCTAATAGAGGTCTTGCTAGCAGAGCTAAAAACCGTTTTACTTTGCACAGGAAATGCAGCTTTAACAAACTTAAGACAGACGCCCTTAATAGTGGGGAGAGATCAAGGGTAAGAGAAAAGACCTAATGACCTTCTTGGAGACTTAAGGTAACACCCATTTCTGTGCAGACTGCTCCTAGCGGGTAATCCCAGGGGTCAGGCGCAAGCTGATCTAGGTATGCAAACTCAAACACAATTCCAATGGTGGGAAGGCTAGCCCAAGCTGAATCACTGAAAAGTCGATCATAGAAACCGCCACCGTAGCCTAACCGGAATCCCTTGCGATCGCATCCCACCGCAGGCACCAGGATCAGGTTCGCATTATCTGTTCTTAGCACAGGCAGTGTAGAGACAGGCTCCAGAATTCCATAGGCTCCAGGCTGAAGCTGATTTGGCTGATTCGGCTGCCACTCATGCCAAATTAAACTTTTTTCCACACACCGTGGAATGCCCCAGCGTTTGTGGGGAAAGTGATGCGACCAGAGATTTGTAAGGCTAGGTTCTTGGCGATCGCTCAAGTAAACCAGAATTGTTTGAGCATTCTGCACCCACTCGAATTGAGCTAAATTTCGACAAACTGACTCGCTTTTAACACGCCAGTCTTCAGGTGTTAAAGCCATACGCTGCCTTAGAAGGTGCTTCCGCAGCGTTTTTTTAACTGTTGAGATATCCGAGCTGTCTATCACGGCACCTTCGATTCAACACGCTTTAGGCAAAGCGTATGGCCGCCCAAAATAGGCCGTCCACCAAAAGCGTACTTAGCACTGCTCCCATAAATGCCCACCAGTGGACGGTATGGTAGTACCCGCGCCGCACTTCGGAACTTATGAGAAGCGGCAGTAAACCCGTGACGACTAAAATTAGCACTAAAGCACCCGCCCAGAACGCACCGCTAGCATTTTGAATTTGACCTAGCGCAGTTTGTAAAATGGGCAAAGACTCTTGAACCTCTACCTGCATCACCTGACGCCAGTAAGGAATTAGACCCAACAAATAGAAATAGCCGTCCGTAACAGCGGTTCCCCACAAAGAACCGAGGTAAAAAAGTGTCCCAACTACATAGCGCTGACGCAACAGCGCCCAGATGGCAAAAGGAACACCAATAGACTCGATCGGTAGATGAATGAATGGTTCCCATCGGAACCATCCCCAATAAATTGACCCTGCAAACCAGCTCCAGGTAAAGCCCAGCACCAAATCACCGTAAATGGCAGTCTTAGGCTTGCGGTAAAGGCCGTAGCCTAGGATGATCCAGCCCAACGTTAACACCAAACTTACCCAAGGCCATTGGCGCACCAGTGGAGCCTGAATAAACACCGGAATGGAAACCAGAAACGCCGCAAGGCTGAAGAAACGCCAGCTCAGGCGATCACCTTGACCAATCGCTTGATTTGCAAGTGTCTCTAAGGTTTGGGTCTGCATGTTGGCAGAATGGAGGGGGAGTGAGGTAAGTGCTGACAAAGTAGTATTAAGTCTTTGTGTACCTATGTAAACATAACACGCCCTATCCCCCATGGGGGTATTTATTTGGAGGTGCTTTTTCATTTCGACTTGAGTATTAGTCCGCAAGTTTAAAGTTTTAATCGCTTCTTCTCTTCGGTAACACCCGCGAAGAAAGCAATGCGTTTATTGCCCCCCTCACGGAGGGGATCGTAGTGTTTGGCAGATTATCCAAGAGAACATCTTTTCTAGTCACAATTGTCCTAAGAATGCCTATATTTTAGAGGCTGCCAAGATTCATCCAAAAGGCCTATCCGTTTAAGGTCACAACCCCTAGAGTAGAACCAGAAGCACTAATCCCTATCCCAAACCCTTAACTCAAATCCGACCCAATCCAGATGGGAGACAAAGAAACCACTTCCAGTGGTGCAGCTAACCTCACGCAGGATATTAAGTTATGGTTTTCACTCCTTTAACTCCAACATTTTCAGACATCAGCGCATCTGGGAAAGCTCGGTCAACCATAGCAGGCAGTCCACTCAGCACAGAAGAACTCTCTAAAACCCATGCCTACTGGAACGCCTGTAACTACCTTGCTGTAGGGATGATTTATCTACGAGAAAATCCACTCCTAAAAGCACCGCTCCAGCCAGAACACATCAAAAGCCGACTCTTGGGACACTGGGGTTCTAGCCCTGGCATGTCTTTTACCTACATTCACCTCAATCGACTCATTAAAAAATACGACCTGAATCTGATCTTTCTAGCGGGGCCTGGTCATGGCGCACCAGGCATTTTGGGTCCCGTTTATCTAGAAGGCACCTACTCTGAGGTTTACCCCGACAAAAGCGAAGACGAAGTAGGTCTAAAGCATTTCTTTAAGCAGTTTTCTTTTCCAGGGGGCATTGGCAGCCACTGTACGCCAGAAACGCCTGGCTCTATCCATGAAGGGGGCGAGCTGGGCTACAGCGTCTCCCACGCTTACGGCACGGTTTTTGACAATCCCGATCTAATTTCTGTTGTGATGGTTGGGGATGGAGAAGCTGAAACAGGGCCATTGGCAACGGCGTGGCACTCTAATAAATTCCTTAACCCCATCAGAGATGGCGCAGTGCTGCCCATTCTGCATCTTAATGGCTACAAGATCAATAACCCAACGCTGCTCGCTCGCATTAGCCATGATGATCTCGAAAGTCTATTTAAGGGCTATGGCTACACGCCCTACTTTGTGGAAGGCTCTGACCCAGAAAGTATGCACCAGGCAATGGCGGCAACTTTAGAGCACTGCATGAACGAAATCAAGCAGATTCAGGCCGAGGCACGAAGCAGCGGCGTTGTCAGCCTCCCGCATTGGCCAATGATTATTCTGCGGAGTCCGAAGGGATGGACAGGGCCTAAGGAAGTGGATGGTCATAAAGTTGAGGGGTTTTGGCGATCGCACCAAGTCCCTATTGCTAACATCCAAACCAATCCCACCCATCTCCAGCTCTTAGAAGACTGGATGCGCAGCTATAAACCAGAGGAGCTGTTTGACGAAACAGGTCGGCTAATTCCAGAACTGAGGGAGCTGGCTCCTAGGGGCGATCGCCGCATGAGTGCCAACCCCCACGCCAACGGCGGGGTACTCCGCAAAGCGCTAAAGATGCCAGACTTTCGAGACTATGGCGTTGAAGTTGCAACACCAGGTACCGTAGAAGTAGGCAACACCCTGCCCCTAGGCAATTTCTTGCGCGACATTATGCGCAACAACATGAGCAACTTTCGGGTATTTGGTCCTGACGAAACTGCTTCTAATAAGCTCCAGGCTGTTTACGAAGTCAGCAAAAAAGTCTGGATGGCAGCATACCTTCCTGAAGATGCGGACGGCAGCGAACTGACCACCGATGGTCGCGTCATGGAAATGCTGAGTGAGCATACCCTAGAAGGCTGGCTCGAAGGCTACCTCTTGACGGGTCGCCACGGCTTCTTTTCGACCTACGAAGCCTTTGTTCATGTGATTGACTCCATGATCAACCAGCACTGTAAATGGTTAGAAATCTCCAGTCACATTGCTTGGCGCTCTTTTATTGCGTCTCTCAATCTGCTGATTACCTCTACCGTCTGGCGGCAAGATCATAATGGCTTTACCCACCAAGACCCTGGCTTTTTAGATGTAGTTCTCAACAAAAGCCCAGACGTGGTTCGGGTATATCTTCCGCCGGATGCTAATACGCTTCTTTCGGTGGCGGATCACTGCCTTCGCAGCACCGATTACGTTAATGTCATCGTCTCTGACAAACAGGTTCACCTCCAGTACCTGGATATGGCAAGCGCCATCCAGCACTGCACCAAGGGGTTAGGCATTTGGGATTGGGCTAGCACCGATGAAGGTCAAGAACCGGATGTGGTGATGGCCTGCGCTGGGGATGTCTTGACCCAGGAAGCTTTGGCGGCAACCGTACTCCTGCGGGAGCAGTTTAGCGATCTCAAGCTTCGGTTTATTAATGTCGTGGATCTGCTTGCACTCCAGCCAGATACGGAGCATCCCCACGGACTTTCTGACCGAGATTTTGACTCTTTATTTACCCTAGATAAGCCGATTATTTTTAACTTTCACGGCTATCCTTGGCTGATCCACCGCCTAACCTATCGGCGCACCAATCACCGCAATCTGCACGTCCGTGGCTACAAAGAGAAGGGCAATATCAATACGCCTCTCGAGCTTGCCATTATTAACCAAGTCGATCGCTTTAGTCTGGCAATGGATGTGATTGACCGCGTGCCCAAACTGAAGGTGGCAGGTGCCCACGCCAAGGAGCATTTTAAGAATCAGCAGATTGAGTGCCGTAACTATGCCAATGAGCATGGGACTGATCCAGCCGAAATTGTCAATTGGAAGTGGCCTTATTAAAAAACTCCGCTGCTGGGGCAAGACACCGTTTTGCCTCAGCAGCGCCATCGTTTTGAACTTAGCAGCATGAAAATTTTAGTCCTCAATGCCGGATCCAGTAGCCAAAAAAGCTGCGTTTATGACGTTCCGGAGGATACAGCGCTACCGAATACCTCCCCTCAAGCGCTCTGGGAAAGCGTTGTGGACTGGACGCATCACCAAGGGATTGCCGAAGTCAAAATTAAGACGGCACAGGGCGCTGTCCTGGAGGAAGAAATCTCGACTCAAGTGCAGTCAGAGGTCACGGCTTACGTTCTCAATACCCTGTGGCAAGGAAAAACCCAGGTTCTTCACGACCTTTCAGAAATTGATGTTGTGGGGCATCGCGTGGTGCATGGTGGGCAGCAGTATCAGGAAAGCACCTTTGTAACGGCTGAAGTGAAAGCGGCGATCGCCGATCTCGCCAGCTTTGCACCGCTCCACAATCCTATCAACCTAGCAGGCATCGAATCTATCGAGAGGGCGCTCGGGGATGTCCGTCAGATCGCCGTATTTGATACGGCCTTTCACACTCGACTTCCCCTCGCCGCCGCCGTTTATCCTGGCCCTTACGCCTGGTTTGAGCAGGGCATCCGGCGCTATGGCTTTCACGGCATTAGCCATCAATACTGCGCCCAGCGCACCGCTCAGCTCATGGGCACCCCCCTCGAAGACTTGCGCCTCATTGTTTGTCACCTCGGCAACGGCTGTTCTCTGTCTGCCATCCGCGATGGTCACAGCGTGGATACCACGATGGGGTTTACGCCCTTAGAGGGTTTAATGATGGGGACGCGATCGGGTTCGGTCGATCCGGGGATTTTAATTTATTTGCTAAGACAGGAAGGCTATAGTGCTGACCAGCTTGAGCAGATCTTAAATAAACAATCTGGCTTAAAGGGCATTTCTGGCTTATCTGCCGATATGCGACACATTACAGCAGACGCAGCGGCGGGGAATACTCAGGCTCAGCTAGCGCTAAATATGTTTGTCCACCGTTTGCGCGCTTCTATCGGCGCAATGCTGACGAGTTTAGGTCGTTTAGATGCGCTCATTTTTACCGCCGGATTAGGGGAAAACTCTGCGCTGATTCGGGCGGCGGCCTGTGAAGGATTTGGATTTTTAGGACTACAGCTAGACCCCATTAAGAATGAGAATCATCCCGTCGATATTGACATTGCCGCTCGTGAGTCAGCGGTAAGGGTGTTTGCCATTCATACTCAGGAGGACTGGGCGATCGCCCAGGAATGCTGGCATCTCCTTAAAAATTCACCCTAATACCCTACAGACGACGCTGGGTCTGCTTCTTAACGATGGGCTTTTGCTTATCGAAGGGGAACTGGCGATCGCAGTATCCCTAAGTCAACAACACCTGTTGTCTTGGGGGGTATTTCAAAGAAAATGACCGCTTTTGGATTTTCATACAGCTTCAGCTCATAGCGACCGGGCGTTAATCCAGAGAGTGCAAATCGACCGACGCGATTGGTGAATAGTCTGGCAGGTTGCCAAGCAGGATCAGAAATGGAGCGTACTTCTCCGGCCTGGAGTGAAACGGGTTGACCATCTGGATTAAGCAAGGTTCCTCGAACAAAGACCGTTGCCTCCGTGCCCACCACAATCAGCGTGCCACTCTTGTAGGTGGGCAGCAAATGATGACGATCTTGCCCCAAGTCATACCCCAGCGGTAATTCAGGAGCATCCAGTTGGACGGTAGAGACTCGATAGGGCTGTAGATCGGGCACCACGGCTGGCCCTAGCGCATCGGCACGGGCAATATAGCTGCCGGAACCCGGCGTAATGCCTATCCTTCGGCCTTTTAACGCAGCCTTTCGAGCCACGAGCGCAAAGCTCCCCGTAATGGGACGGGACCAACCGAATCGTCCCCCGGCAAAGGCGATCGCCGTCCCAAAAGTGAGGCGAGTTGCATAGGTATTTTTCCCATTCTGGTTTTGATCGAACAAAGCGCCCTGGAATAAATCTAACTTGGCACGATAGCCCGTATAGGCCAGATCGCCCGTAATGCCGAAGGTTTCGCCATCTGCTGCCAACTTAACAGAGGCATTAATACCCTGTATAGTTTGCGGCGAATTATAGTTCCAGGTTAGATTGCTGACGGGGGGCTGAGTACTGCGAATATCGGTGCTGGCCTGAAAAGACTGCCGTTGTTTGGGCAAAATCCAAGAAAGATTGAGGAAGGCGCGGGTTTCGCTTTGCCCCGTCATGTCTAAGGTTTGGCTGAGCGTTAGACCTACGCCCAACCCATTGCCAAAAGATTTAGACAACCCTAGACCAACTTGGTAAGCATCGGCGGTACCCCGCCCCACCTGGTAGCGAAGATTGAGCCGACCATTGATGCCCCAGAACAAATTTTGGCTGTAGTACCCAGACAGATCCCAGCTTGTGTCGTTATGAGGTTCTAAGGTGGACAGGGTTGTAAACTGCGGCCCTCGGTACTCTAGCGCCAGACCAAGCCTTCGCTGGAGTGGGTTGGCAGCGCCAAACTGGGTGTAGTCGTAGCGGAGCCGCATTGCAGCGTCCGCACCCGCCAGATTGGCATGGCTTGCCGCTACATCCCACCCAAAGTTGCCGAGGGGTGTCGCCCAGACCCCTTCAATTCCGGCGACCTGCTGCTGAAAACTGCCCTGAAAGTAGCCCCCTAGGGTTAAGGTCGGGGTGCCGCCCCAGCGATGGGAGAAGGTTAAAATTGGGTCTTTCCAATCATAGTCATAGACCCCTTTTTCGATGGTGGTAGGAAACCCCAAGCTATAGGCAAACTGCTGAACCCCTGGAGCTAGTAAGCTATCTGCCACCGAGGTAGAAAAGTCTAAGCGCTGAACGCGACCGACCGGATCGGTAATGATGAGCTGGACACTGTTGAATCCCGTCACCAAGGGCAAATTGCGGATATCTTGGGGACCCGCCGGAAGCTGTAGGGTCTGCACAAGCTGTCCGTTACTATAGACCTCTACCTTAGAGGGCTGCTCTAGCAAAAATTGGAATTCGCTAATGGGGCGAGTGACGCGGTAGGGCTGCAGCGCAAAATTGCGGGCTACGGTAATGCCCACCATAGGGCGACTGGTTTGATACCCCGTAATCGGAATTGCCAGATCGCCCACCAAATAGCGAATCGCGCGTTTTGGATCGTCATGTACCAAGCGCAGATCGCCTCGCTGCCACTCAGTCTGACCGTTTTCGACAAAGTTGGCGGATCCTTCTAAAACCCAATTTTTAATATTGAGCGCGCCTTCTAGGTCAAGCCGTAGAGGCTGTCGCCCCAACTGAGTGCCGGTGCCAGACCAGATTACCTCTTGCCCACCTCGCAAGTTGAGATAGCCGCTGACTGGGCTAGGGGGTAGGGCATTTTGGGCTTCTGGCGGAAGTTTGCCGAGCTGACCACCCACCAAATTAGTCGCCCGTTGGGCAGGGGACACCTGGATTTGGAGTTCTAGACGACGCTCATCAAAAATGGCTTCGAGCGCGTTTTCACGAAGCACTTCTAGGGAAAGATTGCCGTCTGAATCAATGGCAGACTGGAGCTTTGCCTGAAGGTCGGGGCGAATAAGGGTCGCCGTTTTCTTTAAAAATGGGTCGGCTTGGAGCCGGACGGCTGGTGTGCCCCCTGGCGTTAGGAGTACCAGCAGTTGCCCCTGTTCTTCGCCATTGATAAAAAATGAAATGGGTAGCCGCTGGATACCCTTGGGTACCCGTGGGCGGTTGAAAACCTGCTCAAACAGTTCGTCTTCAGTGGGCGACGCGGCTGGGGATTTTTGCGTTGGCGGCGGCGCGGCGGGTGGTGCCTGAGCGACAGGAACTGGCTGAGCAGGTGTCTGTGGAGTAGAGACTATGGGCGCAGGGGATAAAAGCGCGGGGCTAGAATTGGCAGCGGGTGGTGGGGTGAGACTCGGTGGAGTGACGCTACGGGGCAAAACGCCGGAGAGGATGGCTGACGGAGGAGTCTGCCCAAAGAAAAGGGGGGCAGGGACAAGGAACATGGAATCTTAAAGCATTAGAGGAGTGTTTACTGGGTTGCATCAACCTCAAAGGTGGCGGAGATGGGGCCGACCGGAAAATTAGTGGGGCAAGCCAGGGTAAACTGGCGCTTGGTTCCGGCAAGTAGATTTTCGCCATTGATGCCCACGAGCTGAGTGGGTAAAAGATTGACCGCTTTACCCTGCTGACTGGCGGAGGATAGGTTCAGTTTTAGGCCACTGAGGTAGGTATGGGCGGTGCCTTGATTGGCAAAGGTTAGCTTTAACTGCTTAGCTTTCCCTGGCTCTAGTTGGCAATTGGCCTGCTCTATCACCACTTTGGGCGCTACATTTTTGGGGGTAATAAAGATAGAGCCAACGTAGCGAAAGAGGGCTTTGACCTTCACGGCCAAACCTCCCTGATTTTGCTGTATTTCAGGTAAGTTAATGGGCAACTGCTCCGCAATGATGCGGTAAGCCAATTCTGAAGAAGGGTTGGGGTCTCCGAGCCAGGTGACTCGTACGGTCTGGGATTGCCCTGGTTTTAAGAGTATCTGCGGCGGATACACGATAAAGTCTGCGTCGGCGCTGGGCTGCGTTTCTGTGCCATCTTGGCTGACCTGTCGTTTTGCCATACGAATTTCGACGGCTACGGGCTGATCGCCTGTGCTGTCAACGCGAAATGAGCGGGTGGCTCCTGACCCAGCGGGGGTAAAAACCATACTGGGCGGGGATATCTTGAAGGCTGCACCCGCAAATGCCGCGTGGGTGCCCAGCAGACTTAGCCCTAGGGTAAGAGGGACAAGGGGTAGGGTCAATTTAGATAGCAATAGGTTCCCCATCATCAAAATTCTCCGTGGGCGTAAGGGGTATGAAAACGCCAGTCTGTCGCATCTTAAAAATGCAGAGATGTGCATACGGCTGGCGCTATGGATTGATTTATGGAGTAGTCAGGGTAAAAATCAGGGTATCCGTGTAGGCTCCGGCTGGTTTGCCTTCGCTTGCTCCTTCACTTATGGTGCCCTGAACTGAAAAATTACAGCCACTGGGCTGATTGCAGGTAGGAGTGTTAGCTGTTTTGACGGTGAAATCATTGCTGCCGGAAAGATCTGCGCTGCTTCCATCCACGGTCAGCATGTAGTTGACGGTGTAGCTGCTGCTCGAATGCTTTAGGGCACTGTGGTTAAGAGAGCGCACCTTAAGTACCCATCCACTCGAGTTGTCAGACTGAATATTGACTGTCCCAAAATCTTGGTTAGAGTTACCCCCAACGGCATTAAAAGTAAAGGGAGGACCAGGCGTATAGTTGACCAATTCTGTGGCAGTGACGGGTTGAGTCTCTAGCAGGTTTAGCCCTAAGAGAATCAGCAACATCCACTTTACAGAAATGCCTGTTTTCATGATGTTATTTCTCTCATTTGCTGCAACTAAAATGGGTTAAACCTACACTTAATCTGTAGCAGTTTTAAATTAGGTGTAGTGCTACGCTATGGAGAGACTGCAGTTGCATTGGGGTTGTAACAGTCATTTTGGCTTGTGCTTAAAAATATGTCACAACCCCTGGTCGGACTACTTATTGGTCAACGTAAAGGTGAGCGTATCTGAATAAGTACCATGAGGCTTACCATTAGAGTCGGCAGCGGCGATCGAGCCTAAAACAGCGTAATTAGCGCCTCCAGTTGCCGCAGCCGTAAGAACTGACACGTCTTTGGCTATATCAGGAGTTCCGGCTGCACTGACATCAACAGTGTTTCCAGCTACTTTCAATGTGTAGGCAATATCGGCAATACTTCCATTTTGTAAGATGCTGCCGTTGGTTGATGCTACTTCCAGAGTCCAGCCTCCGTTAGCGTTTGACTGCACGTTGACCGAACCAAAGTTTGTATCGGCTTGGAGTGTATTGGGAACAATGGTTAACACACCCGCGGGTGTATAGTTAACGGACTCAATAGGGGCAATTGAGCCTGATTGTGTATCATTATCAGTCGCAGCAAAGGCAGCAGGAGAAAAAGCAGCGGCAACAGCACCAAGGGCAATACCAGAAGCGATGACTGTGCGACGAATAGTTTGGAAGGACATAATGAGCCTCTGTTTTGAAGATTTACAATGCTAGATTAATGCCTATAATCTAGGCTAAATCTTGCATTGGATGGGTAAGATGTAATCCGAAAATCAGGTAGAAGGCTAAAGGCAAAAGACTAGATTCATTACTAAGTGAGCTGTCTTTTTTTGCTTTTCAATTACTGTCTTTAGCGGGTTATCTTTTCTCTGATGTGACTAATCTAACCCTTGCAATTGGCATCAGCAATCAGGTAAATCCTGATTTTTAAGCTCAGGTTTCACCTGACCGTAAATACCGATATTGAAGCGATAAAATTGGAGGCGCGTGTAGGTAATTTCCACATTTTGTGAGCTTGTCTACATTTTATTAAATGGAAATTCTCTCATTTAAGAGCTGGGCTATTCTTCGAGCAGCACTATGCCAAAGCGAATGGCATAGTGCACCAGCCCTGCAACATCATGGATATTCAGCCTATCCATGAGCTGTTTTCGATGGGTTTCGACGGTTTTAGCGCTGATGGATAACGTTTCCGCAATATCTTTAGTGCTTTTCCCTTCCGCGATGAGCTTCAGAATCTCTCGCTGCCGAGCCGTTAGCTGTTCTAAGGGGTTAGGTTCTGTGCTAACGCGACGGATGTAGTCCGTAATGACGTGCTTAGAAATTGCAGGGCTAAGGTAGGTTTCCCCTTGGGCGATCGCCCGTATTGCCAGCTCCAGCTCACTGGTGCCGCCATCCTTGAGCAAATAGCCCACTGCGCCAGCGCGTAATGCCTGGTTAACGTATTCCTCAATAGCGTGCATTGATAAAATAATGACGCGCACCGCAGGGAATTCTTTTGTAATCTGGGTGGTCGCCTCTAGTCCATTCATTTCTGGCATGGCGATATCCATAAGGACAATATCGGGTTGATGCAGGGCGACCAATCGGAGCGCTTCGCGTCCATCTCCGGCTTCAGCAATCACCTCTATCTCTGGCAGGGACTGAAGCAAGGCTCGAAATCCAGCCCTGACCAACCCATGATTATCCACAATTAAGACACGAATGGGCTTTGTACTGAGGTCAGCCTCATTATTCTTGCCAAGGGCTGGGTTGAGAGACATAGGTTGCGATTACGGTGACAGTGATTAAAGAGCGGCTGCGATCGCTAACGTTCTCCTATAGGGCTATGGAGGCTCCACCATAAAAAAATTGATAGGAAACGCGGCGTTAATTTTAGTGCCCTTTCCAGAGGTAGAGACGATCCGAAGTTCTCCACCCACCAAGGTAGCTCGCTCTTCCATGCCCAGTAGCCCCAGACTAGAACCACGAGCGGCCTGCCTCTGGGCGGCTTCAACATTAAACCCGATGCCATCATCCCGAATGGTTAAGTGTATCGTCTCCTGCTGCTGATTGAGCTGCACCGTAACGTGCGTTGCCTGGGCGTGTTTAGCAATATTGTTTAAAGCCTCTTGCACAATGCGGAAGCAGACCATTTCTAAATTGGGTGGAAGGGCGATCTGACCAACGCCACAAACAAAGTTAATCGGCGTTTTTGTTCGCTGCGACTGGCGGTCTAGATACCAGCGTAGGGCTGCCAATAACCCGAGATCATCCAATATTGAAGGGCGCAAATCTAGGGCAAGGTTGCGGACTTGCTGAAGCGCCCCGTCCACAATCGCAATGCTCTCCTGCAGGGCAAGGGGTTCGCCAGCGGCACTCAGCGATCGCTGTGAAGCCTGGAGATTAATCTTGACTGCGGTGAGCGCCTGTCCAATTTCATCGTGGAGTTCGTAGGCAATATGACGACGTTCTATTTCTTGGGCTTCGATGAGACGGCTAGAAAGGCATTTTAGTCGTTCGCGATCGCCCCGCACCTGCTCAAAGAGGCAGGCGTTTTGGATGGCGATCGCCAGTTGCGTAGCAAGCTGCTTCAGCAACGTGGTTTCATGGGGATGCCACTGCCGTGGGGTCTGACGCTGGGCAACACTCAGAAGGCCCCACAAATGATCTCCCTGGAGAATAGGCACCAGAATTTTTGCTCGGATTTGAAGTTTCTCTAATGATTCTTGACGGCAATCCTCAACCTCTGCTGCATCGGTATCCGTGACGACGCGAATCTGCCCTTTGAGATACAGCGCAATCCAGTCTGGAGAGAACTGACGAACGTAGACCTGCTCTCCCATAGCGCAAGGCAAACCAGATGCGATCGCATTTGCCACCACAGTTGCACTCCAGTCTGCTTGAAACCGCCAAATAATAGCGTAATCACAGCCTAAGAGAGAACGTACTTCTTGAACGGTCGTCTCAAGGATCTCTTGTAAATGTAAAGACGAACGAATTTGAGTCGCAATTCTGGCGACTAACTGTTCCCGTTCCAGGGTTGCTTTGAGGATGGCAGTCCGCTCTTCCACCTGCTGAACTAATTTAATATTGTAATTTTCTAGGAACCCCACTTTTTCAGCTTCTAAAGATTCTTGTCGTTTAAGCGCCGCTTGAAGGTCATCATGCTGATGCTTAATTCTGAGCATAGAGTGAACCTTGGCTCGGAGTTCGACTCCTCCCACAGGCTGGGTGATATAGTCAGAGGCCCCCGCTTTTAGGCAGCGGGAAAGCACTTCTTTATTGGTAAGGGCAGTCACCATAATGATGGGGATAGCCCGCCACAGGGGCATGGCCGTAATTTTCTCACAGACTTCCAAGCCGTTTAGAACTGGCATCATTACATCTAGCAAGATTACGTCCGGCTGAATCGAGCTGAGGGAGTCTAATGCCTCATACCCGCTCGCAGCATAATGTAGCTGATAATCTTGATTGCCTAAAAGAGCTTCAATAACAAGAAAATTGCCAGGCTCGTCATCAACGATTAGGATTGATGAGTTTTTCATTGTTTATTTTTCTAGTTACCGTGAAAGCCTTAGCGATGGAATTCTAGTGAATAGACATTGTGCAAGTTTAGCGAAGAATATATTTCACTAGAGCCTATGATGCTCACTTGCCCAGCGCGTCAATTCCGTGCGATTACGAAGCCCTGTTTTACTCAACATATTGCTAATGTGGCTTTCAACAGTTCGCAGGCTTATCGTTAAGTTTTTCGCGATTTCGCGATTGATCAAGCCCTTTGCCACCAGCTTAATAATGTGCTGCTCTGATGCTGTTAGCCCAACATCCACAGGGAACAGAGAAAAGGCATTCTCCAGATGCGGCGCTTGATGGTGCTTTAAACGGTATGCCTGATTTAATGAGGCTTCAATCTGTGCGAGTAGCTCATCGGGTTCAAAGGGCTTAACCATATATACGTCAGCCCCTTTGCCTAACCCAGCGATGCGATCTTGGCTGTATCCCTTTGACGAGAGGAACAGAAAGGGGATTCCATAAGTCTGTGGATTTTCTCGTACTTTTTCGAGCAGTTCATATCCATCCATCCTAGGCATCATTACATCACAAATGATCAGGTCAGGAATGTTGTGGTTGATAGCTTGTAGAGCATCCCAACCATTTATTGCAGTGACAACGACATACCCTTTTAGCGCTAGATAGTCTTTGACCAGAAGGACAAGATTTGCGTCATCATCAACGAACAGTAGCCTTTTATCTTTAATGGCAGAGGAGTCATACATAGGTTGTATTTCTACCAGTTCCGTCAGATAGAAGTGCTGTCGGAAGGGTAGATGCCCTATTTTCACTTTAGGGGTAGTGCTGCTAGGGAAAAACATTCTATGTGAATAGAGACAAAATGATGTTTGGGAGCGAAAATTACACTGCTTTATTGCCAAACAATGTAATCGTCCCCTTCACTGGGGTGGTGGGCATATTTGAAAAGGACACCTAGAAAACGACACAAGAGCATGGCGTTCTTTTTTATGCATAGGGAAAAGGCTCTACCGCAATAACCAATCCATCCTCAGCTTGCTAAAACGATTTTTTGGAAGTCCCTTATTGCGTTTTGACAAAAAAGTAGAGCGTCATCCCCAGCCCTACCGCAATTACAAACCAGCGCACCAGTTTTGGATCCACTTTACGAACGTAGTAAACCCCCCAATAGCCTCCCAATAGCGTCCCCACAGACATCAAAATGGCGTAAGGCCAAATCACGGCTCCTGAGACAATAAATGTCACCATTGCAATACCGTTGATGCAGGTGCTTAAAACGGTCTTCAGCGCATTCATCTCATGGATGTCTTCCATTCCCATGAGGCCGAACAGCGCCAATAGCAAAATACCTACGCCCCCGCCAAAGAAACCGCCGTAGATGGCGATCGCCATCTGAAAAATCCGCAGAACAAACATCCTCACGAGAGAAGGTCGCACTACCCGCTTTTTCTGAAGCTTCTTGAACCACGGATTCAGCGCAAAAAGTGCCGTTGCCGCTAGCAATAGATAAGGCACTAGCCTTACAAAGAGGACTTGGGGCGTTTTCAGCAATAGCAAAGAGCCAATCATGCCCCCCACCAAGCTGATAAAGACTAAACGCCAAAACTCCTGCGATCTCACCCCTCGATCTTCACGGTAGGCATAGAGACTGGCGAGGTATCCAACCCAAGTTCCGGTATTGTTGGTTGCGTTGGCATTGATGGGCGGCAACCCTGCAAAAATGAGGGCAGGAAACGAGATAAAGCTACCCCCTCCCGCTACGCCATTGAGTGCCCCTGACATAACGCTTGCCAAAAAGAGCAGCAGCCACGGGAGCGCCAGCGCTATAACGTCCATACATTTGTCACCGCGATTAGACCTTTAAGTTTTACGACGGTAATTAATCTAGCTTTTAACATTAGCAACGTGCAGTAACAACAATCTCAACGCTAGGGCTAAGCTAAGGGGTCAAATCTCTAAAATTCTCCACTGGGGGCCGTAACCATGAAAATTTTGCTAATAGAAGATGATGAAGCCATCATTTCGCTATTGACCAAAAGCCTAACGGCGCATCGCTATGTGGTAGATGCGGTACGGGATGGCGAAATGGGCTGGGTTTACGGCTCTACCTTTGAGTACGACCTTATTGTGATGGATACGATGGTGCCCAAGGTAGACGGAATGACGCTATGTCAGCGGTTCCGTGCCGAGGAATACACCACCCCTATCGTGCTGCTGACTGCTCAAGACAGCAGCGCTGCCAAAATCCAGGGGCTAAATGCAGGCGCAGATGACTATGTCATTAAACCCTTTGACGTGGAGGAACTGATTGCGCGGATTCGGGCGCTGCTGCGCCGCTGTAGTGCAACCCCCTCTCTGTTAATGAGCTGGGGCGATCTGCTGCTCGACCCCGTCACCTGTGAAGTGACCTATGACGGTCGGCCGCTCAATCTCACGACAAAGGAGTATGAACTGATTGAGCTGCTGCTTCAGGACAGTCGCCATGTCATGAGCAATGATGAAATCTTAGATCGCCTCTGGTCTTCTGATGATTTCCCCGCAGAGGCTACGGTGCGATCGCACATCCGGCGCTTGCGCTCCAAACTCCAGGAAGCAGGTGCCCCCCACGACTTTATTGGCACCCTCTATGGGCGCGGGTACTATCTCAAGTCTTTTAATCAGCCCCTAGCGCCCTCACCGCAGCCCGTTCCAGAGGCAGCACCTAGTCTTGCAACCTTAGGCGCAAACCGAGATTCCACCCAAACCCTTCAGTACGCTGCTTTTCTTAACGAAACTTGGCTCAGTACCCAGCCCCGCTGTCTAGAACAGGTCGAAATTCTCTC
Organism: Acaryochloridaceae cyanobacterium VAR_48_metabat_390; assembly: GCA_031422435.1. Lineage (GTDB taxonomy): Bacteria > Cyanobacteriota > Cyanobacteriia > Thermosynechococcales > Thermosynechococcaceae > JAAURS01. The sequence goes on along the minus strand of JANPLU010000026.1, from coordinate 14,836 downwards.
TCAGGCAGTACAGGCACTTCAGACAGGTATATTGACCAAGCCGCTTCACCAGCAGACACATTCCATCGCCCATAAGCTGGTGGGTACCTTAGGCGTATTTGGCCTTACCCAAGCTGAACACCTTGCCCGTCGTTTAGAAGACTTACTTAATAGCGTTGAACTGAGCCACCCAGAACAGGTCGCTACTCTACAAACCCTAGTCTCCAAGCTCCAGCAGGAAATTCAGTCTACATTCACCCTTCAGATGCAGCCTGCTGTCGCCCAATATTCTTTAGCAATGCTCATTATTGATGCGGACGCTGGCTTTACCCAGGCTTTAGCAGAAATTGCCAGTCAGCATGGCATTAAAAGCGCGATCGCCCCCACGTTAGAAGTGGCGTACCAGTCCTTGGCAAACTCCACGCCCGATGTCATTGTGCTGCGACTCTCTGACCCAACCCAGCGCCGAGAGTGTTTACAAACCCTTGCAGACTATCTCCCCAAAATTCCGATTCTCACGGTGGCAGATCAAGATACCCTCACCCAGCGTCGAGAGGTATCGCGGTGGGGCGGAACTTTTGTCCTAGAACAGTCTGTCACCTTTGCACAAATCGTCACCTATGCGATTCGCTTAGTGCCGCCTCCGAGCGCTGATGTAAAGGTCATGTTTGTAGACGATGACGATCTTTGGCTCCGCAGTCTGCCTGCCCTGCTTGAACCCTGGCGATTTAAGGTGACAACCCTCTCTGACCCGCAGCAGTTTTGGACTGTGCTGCAAAGCGTTCGCCCAGATGCACTGGTTTTAGATATCAAAATGCCAGACATTGATGGGCTAGAGCTATGCCAGGTGTTAAGAAGCGATCCGCACTGGCAGCAGCTCCCCGTACTCTTTGTCAGTGCCCTTGAAGATGCCAAAACTCAGAATAAAGCGTTTGTGGTCGGCGCAGATGACTACCTCTCCAAGCCTGTAATGGGAGATGATTTGGCAGGCCGAATTTTGAATCGGCTCCGGCGGATTCAGTCGTTTACTCATAGGAGCAGCTAAAGTTCTTTTCTAGACAGCCTTAGCTTTTTCTTCTTTTAAGAACTTTTGGTACATCTCACTGAGGTAGGGCGTCATATCGTTGGTTTCAATGCCATAGCCCAGACTCGTCCAAGTTCCAGATAGGGTTTTAAGCACGTCGCGCAACCGTCCGGCCTTAAGCTGGGCACGAATGTCCATATTCCAGGCTTCTGTATCGACTAACCAGCGGTAGACCACCCGATCTTGGCTCTCAGGGTCAAAGGTATACTGCTGCCAAAACAGCCAGCTCTGAGAGTTAGGGTGATACTGCTGCGCTTTTTCTTGCCAGGTGGTCGTAATAAACTGATAGCGACCCGCTGCGGTGGTGCAGTCTCCGACGTTAGGCCCCGCCACAATGGGAATACAGCGGTCAGGATGCTTCTCCCACTCTGAAAAATAGGCACCGCCATACAGTAGCCCATAGGGATTAACATCATTCGACTCGCTTACAGAAATAGTGCGCATCAAGGCACGAATATAGGGATCGCCGCTATTCATGGCTAGGGGCGGGTAAGCAGAGCGGCTCACGGAGGGAGGGCGCTCAAGAGAAGGGATGATAGAAAACTGAAGGAGAAGCACTGAACCTAAAAGCCCCCCGGCAATGGCCTGATTACGCAGGCCAAGGGACTGAAACTGCCGAAAGCTTGCTACAGCAATTTTGCCGCTCTGTCTAAAAACCGCTGCGCCTAACCGAATCAGCAAAGGGCGAGTAGCGGACTCATCCGGAAAGGATGGCGGGGTAGACTTGAAAGATTTAGAATGCGTCATCCAGCTAAGCTGTAACCCCTGCAAACAGTTCAGAAAAAGACTGCTCAACGGCTTCTGGGCGAGCCACAATTTCAACAATCTTATTTTGAGCCGATGGGTAAGAAAGTGCCTCAACGCAAACCTGCGCCACCTGATCCCGTGAAATGCTGCCCTCAAATAGGGTGTCGGCACTAGACATCACGATGGGAGGGCGATCTTCTGTATTCTTGAGTCCCCCAGGGCGCACGATGGTGTAGGTTAGCCCACTGCGCTGAAGGTACTGCTCGGCCTGCTGTTTCCAGACCAGAATCAGCCAAAATAAGTTCAGCGGATGGAAAAACTGTGAGGTACAAAGCGACGAAACCAATACAAAGTGCTGGATCTGGTGCGCTTTGGCGGCATCCACTAAGTTTTTGGTGCCCTCATAATCGACTTGGTAGGGTTCAAACGGGTTGAGGCTGGGTTTTGCACCCGTTGCACAAAAAATAACGGTGCAGTCTGTGGACTCTTGGTGCGTAGCGATCGCCGCTTCTAAAGTCTTTGGCTCCAGCACATCCCCCACCACAATTTCGGTGGAGGCTGGCAATATTTCCTGCGCTCGGGTTCGGTCTCGCACGAGTGCCCGCACGGAAATATTTTGCGCCGTAAGCTGCTGCACAATCCGGCGTCCCGTCTCACCTGTAGCTCCAACAACCAGTGCCTTCATGGGTTTTCTCTCACTTTAAGGTGTGAATTAAGGTTTGACTTCTCGTCTTTTGGGAGTATGGTTAATTTTTAGATTTCGATTTTCATCATACGCAATTTAATCGTTGATCGGAGGTGGGGCTGTATCCTGCCCTTGCCACATCTTACGCAGCGTATCTTTACTTTTAAGGATCTGTACTGTGCCTGCTCCTTTCTTTGAGGTTTTTCCAGACGTATGCCTTGCCTTAGATCCAGAAGGTCGAATTCTAGACTATAAGGCTCCATTGCATTCAGCACTTTATCTGACGACCCGAGAATGGGCGGGAAAAAACATTCAGGATTTTTTGCCGTTACAGGTTGGTGCAGCCTTTGAGCGAACCTTAGAGCAGGTCTTTTGCACTCAAGCTGCCGAATATTTAGAGTATTCTCTGCCAGGGGCGGAGGGAAAAACCTACTATGAAGCGCGGGTTATCCCGTTCTCAAAGGATCAGGCTATGGTTTTTATTCGAGATATGAGCGAGCGTCAGCAGCGTGAAGCTGATTTGCGCCACGATGCGTTTCATGATGCCTTGACGGGGCTACCGAACCGAAACCTCTTTACAGACCGCCTTGAAATGTCACTACGGCGGTTCCGGCGATTTCCTAAGCTGTTTTTCGCCGTGTTTTTTCTGGACTTAGACTTTTTCAAACAGGTAAACGATCGCTACGGACACGACATGGGCGACCAGCTTTTAAAGGCGATCGCCGAAATTCTTAAAAGCTGTGTGCGTGCCAACGATACGGTAGCGCGATTGGGTGGCGATGAATTTACCATTTTGCTTGATAGCATTACGAGCATTGCTGAGGTTAAAAACGTTGCTGAGCGTATTCAAGAGAAAGTACGCGCCCCATTTACGCTGTCAGGGGAGTTAATTCAGTGCGGCATTAGCATGGGAGTGGTGCTAAGCGCGTTCCGGTATCGACAGGCGGCAGATTTGATTAAGGATGCGGATATAGCCTTATATCAAGCAAAACAAAGGGGCAGAGGGCAGTACGCTATTTTTATACCACCGGAACAACCCTAAAAAGTCCTCGCAATCCCTGCTGCATCCTGAGTTTGCCAGGGGAATCCATCGTTGGCGTAGCCTCGACTCTGGCGATAGGGAGTCGAAGCCCCATCCCAACCTGTAACCTCATGGATTCCATTTCCCGAACGAAAAATCATTAAGGCGTAGTAGTTAAAACCTTACCTGCCTCCACCGGTAAGTTTGCCTCCGGCTGATCGGCTTCTGAAGGCGGCACCACCTGCCAGAACTTAGGCAGATGGCTTGACCAGTCTTCCAGAATTTCTTTGGCTTTAGCGCTGCCCGTCCGCTCATGATGAGCCACAATCAGATCCTTAAGCTGCTGCTCACCCGCTTTGGTAATCACCCGCTGAATCTGCACAATTTCAGGATTCACCTTGGTCGGGAAACTTCCTTCTTCATCTAAGAAGTAGGCTAACCCACCCGTCATCCCCGCGCCCACGTTACGCCCCGTTGGCCCTAGAACCACAATAACGCCACCCGTCATATACTCACAGCAGTGATCGCCAGCACCTTCAATGACGGCGTTGGCTTTGGAGTTCCGTACCGCAAAGCGTTCCCCCGCTCTGCCGTTGGCGAAGAGTGAGCCGCCCGTTGCGCCATAGAGACAGGTGTTGCCAATGATGACGTTATCTGCCGCCTTAAAGGTAGCTTCTGGCGCAGGTTTAATATTAATTTCACCGCCGTGGATGCCTTTACCCACGTAGTCATTGGCTTCCCCCGTCAGGTTAAGGGTCATCCCTGGCAGAATAAATGCGCCAAAGCTTTGGCCTGCACTGCCCTTAAAGTTGAGGGTGATGTGCCCCTTAAACCCAGTGTCGCCATATTTCTTGGCGATCGCCCCCGAGATCCGCGTCCCTACGGTGCGATCGGTGTTCACAATGGGGTAAGTCTTGTCGGCCTGAGACTGAGTGTGAATGGCAAGCTGAATGCTGGCATCCGCTAACAGCTCATCGTCTAGCACAGGGCCATTGCTATGAACCGTTGCATGGTTCAGCCAAGCGCGATCGGTGCGGGTATCGGGTAGCTGCGTGAGGCAGTCTAAAGAAAGCGCAGCGGTTTTAGAAGCCTGTACGTCAGTGCGCACCTTCAGCAGATCGGCGCGACCCGTGATTTCTGAGAGGGAGTGATAGCCCAACTTTGCGAGTAAAGAACGCACTTCTTCGGCAACATAGGCAAAGAAGTTGACGACATGCTCGGGGAGGCCCGTAAAGCGAAGCCGTAGATTCTCCTGCTGCGTGGCAACACCCACGGGGCAGTTATTGGTGTGGCAGATCCGCGCCATAATACAGCCCTCAGAAATCATGGCGATCGAGCCGAAGCCATATTCTTCTGCGCCCATGAGCGCGGCCATCAAAACGTCCCAGCCCGTCTTGAGTCCGCCATCAACGCGCAGCATCACGCGATCCCGCAGTTGGTTCTCCATCAAAACGCGATGCACTTCGGTTAGCCCCAGCTCCCAAGGGCTACCCGCGTGCTTGATCGAGCTGAGCGGGGAAGCGCCCGTACCGCCGTCATGCCCCGAAATTTGGATGATGTCTGCGTTAGCTTTTGCCACGCCTGCGGCAATGGTGCCAATACCCACCTCCGCCACCAGCTTGACGGAAACCTGAGCCTGAGGGTTGATTTGATGCAGATCAAAGATGAGTTGCGCGAGATCTTCAATAGAGTAAATATCGTGGTGGGGCGGTGGAGAAATAAGCGTCACCCCTGGCTTCGAGCGCCGCAGAGACGCAATGTAAGGACTCACTTTTTTGCCAGGAAGCTGACCGCCTTCCCCTGGCTTTGCGCCCTGGGCTACCTTAATCTCAAGCTGCTTGGCGCTCACCAAGTATTTGGGCGTTACCCCAAAACGACCCGAGGCAATTTGCTTGATGGAAGAGTTTGCCGTATCGCCCTTGCGTAAACCCTTTAGGTGGGGCAGCAGCGCAGACCGTCCTTCAGCGTCTACGTCATCTAGCACTTCATAGCGCACGGGGTCTTCTCCACCTTCGCCAGAGTTAGACTTGCCGCCAATGCGGTTCATGGCGATCGCCAAAATCTCATGGGCTTCCCGCGAAAGCGCACCCAAAGACATGCCGCCCGTGCAGAAACGCTGCATGATGGACTCGACAGACTCGACTTCTTCGAGGGGGATTGACGGGCGATCGCCTTCAAACTCCAGCAGATCTCGCATTGCCGTGACGGGACGGTTCTGGAGCAGGTTTTTGTAAAACTCGTAGTGGTCGTACTGCTTCACCGCAACGGCCTTGTGCAGCGCTTTAGCCACTTCAGGGTTGTTCATGTGGTACTCGCCGCCGGGACGGTACTGCACAAACCCAAAGTTTTCAAGCTTTTTAAGATTCAGTTCAGGAAACGCCCGCTGGTGGAACGCCATGATCTCTTGGGCAAGTTCGCTGCACGTTAAGCCACCCAAACGGGACGCTGTGCCGTGAAACGCCAGATGCAGCAGCTCTGAACCAATGCCGATGGCCTCAAAAATCTGAGCGCCCTGGTAGCTAGAAAGCAGCGAGATACCCATTTTGGACAGAATCTTGAGAAGTCCTGCTTCTACGGCCTTACGGAAGTTGTGCTGCGCGGCCTCTACGGGCATTTTGGTGATTTTGCCGCGCTCCATTAGCTTTTGGGTGCGATCATCTGCCCACCAGTGCCGGACAGATTCTAGGGCAAGGTGTGGGCACACGGCACTAGCACCATAGCCAATTAAACAGGCAAAGTGATGGGTACTCCAGCACTGAGCCGTATCCACAACCAGCGATGCCTGCATCCGCAGACCCTGCCGGATCAGGTGATGATGCACGGCGCCCACCGCCAGCAGCGGCGGAATGTAGCTGATTTCATCGGTCAAAATTGCAGGCTGACCGGAGGCGTTGGTGCGATCGCTCAGAATTAAAATCGCGGCTCCGGCTCGCACGGCTGCATCGGCAGCTTCACACAGGCGCTCAACCGCCAGTCGCAGACCACCAGGCCCATCGGCAACCGCAAAAAACGTTGAAAGGGTGGCTGCCCCAAACGCAGAGGCACGGACAAAGTCCAGTTCCCCATCATTGAGAACCGGAGACTCTAGCTTTAGTAATTGCGCTGATTCTGGCTGACGGTCTAACAGGTTGCCCCGTCGCCCTAAGGACATCGAGAGAGACATGACGAGCTTTTCGCGCAGCGGATCGATCGCCGGATTGGTGACTTGCGCAAAACGCTGCTTAAAGTAGTCGTACAAAACATGGGGACGCGCCGACAGCACCGCCAGCGGAATATCATCCCCCATGCAGAAGGTGGGTTCTTTGCCGTCTTGAGCCATGGCCTGAATGACCATTTCCACGTCTTCTGTGGAGTAGCCAAAGGCCACCTGCTGCCGCATATAGTCAGCGGTTTCTAACACAGGTTCAGCCAAAAATGGCTTTTCGGGCAAATTGACCCGATACTGTTTTAGCCATTCCCCGTAGGGATGCTGGTTAGAGACGCGCTCTTTGAGTTGCCAGTTCGTCAGCACCTCATGGCGCTCTAGATGCACCGCAATCATTTGTCCTGGCCCCAGACGACCCTTGGTCACAATGCTTGCCTCATCAACGGGAATGCTGCCTGCTTCGGACGCGACAATTACAAATCCATCCTTGGTGGTGCAGTACCGTGCTGGGCGCAGACCATTCCGGTCCAGGGTTGCGCCTACCACCTTGCCATCACTAAAAGCAATCAGGGCGGGGCCATCCCAACCTTCTTGGAGTCCGCTGTAGTATTCGTAAAAATCTACAATTTCAGGGTGATCTGCTAGATCTGGCTGGTTTTGGTAGGCTTCTGGCACCAGCATCATGAGTGCTGCCATGGGTGTACGCCCCGACTGCACCAATAGCTCCATCGCGTTATCGAGATTGGCCGAGTCGCTGTTGTTGGCGTTGACCACAGGCTTGAGGTCTTCAATGCGATCGCCCCAGCTTGCGCTGCTGAGAGTTGCCTGACGCGCCACCATCCAGTTCACGTTGCCCAGCAGGGTGTTGATTTCGCCGTTGTGACCCAAAAAGCGCATGGGCTGCGCCAAAGGCCACTTGGGCAAGGTATTTGTGCTGAAGCGACGGTGATACAGGGCAAAAACGCTGACGTACTCAGGGTTTTGCAGATCTAGGTAAAACTCACCCAGTACAGCAGAGCGCACCATGCCCTTATAGATAATGGTGCGGCTGGAGAGAGAGCAAAAGTAAAAGTCCTTTGCCCAAGGTTCTGCTGTTTCATTGACCGCTTTTTCGATGCGCTTGCGCACCAGGTATAGATGTTGCTCTAAAGACTGCTGATCGGTTGCGCTGTCTCCACTGTCTGCCAAAAAAAGCTGCTCAATCTGAGGCTGATTTTCCTTAGCTTGGCGACCCAGGCACTCAGGATAAACGGGCACCTCTCGCCAACCCAGGACAGACAGATGCTCTTCTTGGGCGATCGCCGCTGCAATCTGCCGACACTGCGCTGCCGCTGCCGGATCTGCTGGCAAAAAGACCATTCCCACACCCGTTTGGGCAGGGTTTGGCTCGGTCTTGCCCTGCGCTGCAAACCACTGCAAAAATAAAGGCCAGGGCAGCGCTGTCATAATGCCTGCCCCATCGCCTGAGTCTTGGTCTGCGCTACAGCCGCCCCGATGCTCTACACACGTTAAGCCAAACAGCGCTTTTTGAATAATATTGTGAGAAGCCTCACCGTGCTGATGGGCAATAAAGCCCACGCCGCAAGCATCGCGCTCTTCTACCAGCCAAGGCTGACCGCCATAGCCCACATCTTTTGGCTGCTTTTGGACATCTTGTTGATCGGCCTTAACGTTGAGATTCTCCATAGCGCAATGCATCATGACCTAAGTGAATAAGACTTTTTAGATTATCAGCAAAGATTAAGCGTCGCTGTCACAACGGTGACTGAACCGCAAAAGGTATGCTTGCCCTGAGAGCAAGGCTTAGCAGTGCTGTCAGGGCTTATATCGTAACGCAAAACTCTCCTTCAAAGTCATGAGAGTAAGGGGACGCACCACCGAAATCAAAAATTTTACGATGGGAGATGGCCTGGATGTAGAGATGGAACATGGCGCTTACGACGGCGCTGAAGTCTTGTCCAAATCAGCACAAGCCCAAAGATTAAAGTTGAAAGTAAGACAACGCTCGCGCCTGATGCAATATCCAAGTAATAGCTCAAATAGATTCCCGCAAAGGATATCGCTGCACCGAGCAGGCCAGAAATCATCATCATGTGACCGAAGTGATTACTGAGCAGACGCGCGATCGAAGCTGGAATGACCACGGCTGAAATGATCAGCGTTACGCCCAGTACCTGTAGCGTTGCAACCAGTAGCGTTGCTAACATCAGTGCAAATAGCGTATCCATGGCGAAAACAGGAACGCCCTGAACCTGAGCAACTTCTCGATCAAAGCACCAAAACAGCAGGGGACGGTAAAAGATAAATACTAGCCCCAATAAAACAATCGTCACACCCGTAACAACCCAGAGATCCGTGGGAGAAACGCCTAAAACATTGCCAAATAGAGCTGCTTCAAAGTTTTGACTGAACTTACGATAGCTGCTGATAATGGCAACGCCTAACGCAAAACTAGCTGTGGTCACGATGCCGATCGCCGCATCAGAATAAATCTTTCGACCCGTCAAATATTGAATTAAGAGCGCGGCACCAAATCCCCAAATTCCCGAGCCGACGTAGAAATTCAGCCCAAGGACGTAGGTGATGACCGCGCCTCCCAAAATCGCGTGGGAAAGACCGTGAGCAATGTAGCTCATACGACGCGTGGTGATATAAACGCCCATTACGCCGCAGAGCAGCCCAACCATGATCCCGACCATCATGGCACGACAAAAGAAGTCGTATTGAAAAGGTTTGAGCAAAAAATCCATAGGGCTATGCAGACTTAGAGCGATTTGGACGAAGTGCCTGGGGTAGGTTGTTCTTCAGCTCATGGAGCAGGGTTGTTGCATCACTGGAGATCAGAATTCGCTCTGCTTGGCGCAGCACCAGCATCTCAGCGCCAAAGGTTTGCCGTAGGATTGCTGGCGTAAAGACCTCGGCGGGTTCTCCCTGACACACTAAGCCGTGGTTAAAGCACACCACCCAAGGGAGGTGCGTTGCAACCGAGTTGAGATCGTGGGTTGAGAGTAAAATGGATAACCCTTGCTGACTGAGTTCTGCCAATAAGTGCAGCAGCTCGTGCTGAACGTGCAGGTCAGAACCGCTGGTCGGCTCATCTAAGAGGACGAGGTCGGGTTCTCCCACGAGGGCACGGGCGAGAAAGACCCGCTGCTGCTGTCCACCGGATAAGTCTCCAATGGGCTGATGGGCAACGTGAGCAATCCCTACGCGATCAAGTAACTCTCTGGCGACTAGGCGATCGCGCCTTGACGACCAAGGCGAGAATTTATGATGTCCGTAGCGGCCCATCATTACCACTTCTTCGGCGGTAACGGGGAAATTCCAGTCCACGGTTTCAACCTGAGGCACATAGCCCACCTTCGGGGGAGAGGTGCCCAATTTTAAACGTTTACCCTGAGCGATAATTTCGCCTTGCCAAGGATGAACAAGACCCAGCATCGCTCTAATTAAAGTGCTTTTGCCGCAGCCAGAAGGCCCAACTAGCCCAGAGAGCTGGCCAGGGTAAAGTGCTAAGTTTACGCCTGTAAAAACAGGGTCGCTTTGATAACCACAGGTCAGGTTCTTGACTTCTAACAGCGCTTCCATTCAATACCTGGTGACTATCTTGGAAACTATCCTAATGACTATTTGGCAGATTTTGTAGCGATGGCAGTGGGTCCAACCACGTTCGCAGTTACGAGTTTATCAACAAGCTTGGGGTTGCCGCCTAACCCAATAGAGATAATGCGTAAATTATTCGCCATCATCCCAATGTAAGTGTGCTGCGGGTTTGTGTTTTCTAATGCATTTGCCGAGCCTCCGTCCCCCGGCAGCTCGTCATCGGCGGTATTTGCCGTCTTCACTTTAGCCTCTAACGCAATTTGTTCTTCTACTTTGCTGGGATAAACTTCGGAACCGAAGATGGCGGGGACTTTAGCCTTCTTGATTTGGTCAATGAGTTTTGCCACGTCTTGAGCCGAAGGTTCTTTGAAGCTAGAAGGCTGGATGGCACCGATGACCTGAAACCCATATTCTCTCGCCCAATAAGCCCAAGAGTCGTGGTAGGTCAAAAGCTTACGGTTCTCTAGCGGAATGCTGGCGACGACTTCACGCGTCACGTTGTCGAGATCTTCTAGCCGCTGCATATACTTTTTGAGGTTTGCTTCGTAGTAGGCTTTACCTGCCGGGTCGAGGATGCTGAGCTGCTGGGCTGCAAGTTTGGCGTAGGCTTCTGCATACTTGGGGTTGACCCATAGGTGAGGATTGGGGTCGCCTTTTTCTTTGGGAAAGCTGAAGTCAAACATCCACTGATCTTGAGTGATGGTATTGCCACCCATCTCAAAAATCTCGGTGTTTTTGGGCTTAGTGGCGTTGGCTAGTTTTTCCGTTGGTACTTCTAGGTTTAGGCCATTCACGAGAATGAGATTGGCCTTAGAGAGAATGTCAGTGTCGGAGGGGCGCGGCTCAAAGGTGTGTGAGTCTGTGCCTTCTGGGATGATGCCTTTAACGTCGATGCGATCGCCCGCAATGTTGCTCACAATATTTGTCAGGGGGGCAACGGTGGTGACAACCAGGGGCTTTTGTGAATTTGCCGTTTGGGTAGGAACCATACTCACTGTGGGATTGGAAGAACCTACCGTATTGTTGGGGGTAGCGCGACAGGCGGCTAAGGCTAGGGCGAGCAAAGATAGGTAGACAAAAGATTTCATTAAAAACACTTTGTATCCTGTCCAGACGAGCAAGGAAATGTCATTAGAGCATTTCTCCCTCTGCGAAACAATCCCCTACTGGGGCATTTAATGCGGTTGAATAAGCTTTTTAGGGCTTTATGAAGAGATTAGAATCTTAAAAGCCGAATTGAGCGGCCCCAAGACTTTCCTCTAAATTCGTTAACTATTGATGCAGCTTTGGCACTTAGGGCTGCATTCTCTGATAAATAAAACAGCTAGAATCCAAAACGTTCACCAAGCGCACAAGGAGAAAACCTTTGTTTACCCCCACACTACTCGCAGTTGCCGTCAGAGCCGCAGATTGGAGTCCTAAAGTTGCCATTGTGATGGTGATTGCAAACGTGATTGCGATCGCCTTTGGTAAGCTGACCATCAAAAACCAAAGTACAGGTGCAGCCATGCCTGCCTCTCCTATGTTTGGCGGATTTGGCCTGGGTGCCGTATTAGGCACAACGGCTTTCGGTCACATTTTGGGCGCAGGTGCCATTTTGGGTTTAACCAATATGGGTGTGCTTTAGAGAACAGGTTCTGCTTCCAACGTTTTATTGAGTTGACAGCGCTGAAGTTCCAGCGCTGTTTTTGTTAAGGGCTATTTTGCTCACTGCGCTAGAAAATCAACGGCTAAGAATGCCGCAGCAGTAGACCATTCATCAAAATATCGGCTAAAGTCTCAGAAATTTGGATTTCCGCTTGGGGAATATCTTGGGCATTAAGCAGCGGATTATCAAACCAGCTCATTCCCAAAAACATGACGAGTAAAACCTGCGCAACGCTAGCAGCCTTCAGCGGTCGGTAACAGCCGCGGTCAATCCCCGTTTGGATGTAGGCTTCTAAAATATCGAGCATCTGCTTCAGTCGCTGCTGCTGAATGGCTTCACAAAGTTCAGGGTGAAAGGGCGTTTGCAGTAAACAAACTTTAATGAGATCGGCATGACGATGCACATCCTGAAGCCGATGCCGCAATAGACTCACCATGTCTTGGCAATCGGATACTTCACAAAGGGTTTCAATGAGATCGTCTAAGAGCGCGTCCCACCCCCGACTCATAACGGCGGCAAGTATGGTTTTTTTGCTTTCAAAATGTCTAAACAACGTGCCTTCAGCCACCTTTGACAATTCTGCAAGCTGTTTGGTGGTGGTGCGCTCATACCCTTGGACGGCAAACAGGTGTTCCGCAGCGGTCAAGATACGATGCTCGATTTTTTGATCTGAGGTGAGTTTAAGCTGCGATAGCAGCATGGCATCAACCTAGCGTTTGAAACTAAAACTTATAACTCTATTTTCGGATAGCCTATGCAGAGTGGAGAATAGTCGTTTTGATTCTTTATACAAGGGCTGGCGACAGGTGTAGTGGAGGAATCCATTATGCTAGTAGTACATGTCATACAAGTATTACTATTATGCTGACCGTTCGACTAGACCCTGAAACAGAACAACAGTTAGCTGAAATTCTCGCTCACGAAGTGACTGTCAACCGAAGTGAACTGGTTAAGCGCCTGATTCGAGAACGATGGTTAGCCCTAAATTTAGACAATACCTTTGTCGAAAGACGGGGTGGACATCCTCAAAATCTTTTACAAGATGCACCGCCTGACTTATCAGAACGCTCAACGCGCAAACAGGCGATCGCCAACTATCTGAAGCCACGGCACCCATGACCTATTCCCCGCTCAGCCTAATTGATAGCGGAATCTTGATTGCGTATTACAGCGCTAGGGATCACTATCATGGGCAAGTTTGCCGCTTTTTGGAATGTTGCACCAGTCAACTCATCACCACTCATAGCTGTGTCACAGAAGTGATGTGGTTACTCAGCTCTGATTGGCGAACTCAAAATGAATTTTTATTAGATCTCGCGAAGGAGCTTTACCAATGTGTTCCGCTTTTGCCACAAGACTTTACTCGGATTGCTGAACTGAATACTCAATACGCAGACTTGCCAGGAGACTTTGCGGATTTGAGTTTAATTGCAATTTCGGAGCGGCTAGATATTGCAGCAGTAGCCACATTAGATAGCGACTTCGATATTTATCGACGCTACCGAAAACAACCCTTTGAGCGAATTTTTATGCCGCAGTAGCGATCTCCGCCTTAGATGCATTCCTAGGGCGGTTTCAGAAGATTGGTATGGTAGTCTATCTTGAAGCGTGGTCGGAGAAAAGCTGTGGCAAAACATCGGGTTGGGCTGTTATTTGGCGGATGTTCTGGAGAACATGAAGTTTCTATTGTCTCCGCAGGCTCGATCGCCCGGGCGCTTCAGACCACACCCAATTTTGATAAATACGACCTTGTGCCAGTCTACATTCAGAAAAATGGCGGCTGGATTGCAGGAGAAACCGCCCATGCTGTCCTGACTAACGGCAAGCCACTCGATGCAGAAACCGCCTTAGATCGCTGGCAGTTTCCGGCAGAGGCATCAACCATTGACGTTTGGTTTCCCATACTCCACGGCCCTAATGGAGAAGATGGTACGGTTCAGGGCTTATTGCAGCTAATGCAGGTGCCCTATGTGGGGTCTGGGGTGTTGGCCTCCGCAGGGGGAATGGATAAGATAGCCATGAAGACTCTATTTGCAGCCGCAGGGCTACCGCAAGTTAAGTATCTGGGCGTCACGCGATCGCAGATTTGGTCAGACCCTTGCGTGTTTACGAAGCTCTGCGATCGCCTGGAAACCGAGCTGGGCTACCCTTGCTTTGTCAAACCCGCCAACCTAGGGTCATCCGTAGGGATCTCTAAAGTGCGATCGCGCGCTGAGCTAGAAGTAGCCCTCGATAATGCCGCCAGCTACGAGCGTCGCATTATTGTAGAGGCGGGCGTTACCGCTGCCCGCGAAGTGGAATGTGCGGTATTGGGCAATGATCATCCCAAAGCCTCAGTGATTGGCGAAATCACCTTTGACAGCGACTTTTATGATTACGAGACAAAATATACAACGGGGCGCTCTGCGATGGTGATTCCGGCACTTCTGCCGCAGAACATTGTGCAAACCATTCAAGAGATGGCGATCCAAGCCTTTCAGGCAATCGATGGAGCTGGACTTTCACGGGTAGACTTTTTCTACGTTGAACAAACGGGGGAAGTATTCTTAAACGAAATTAATACCCTCCCTGGGTTCACGTCCACCAGCATGTACCCAGAACTGTGGGCAGCCACAGGGATTACCTTTCCAGACTTAGTCGATAAAATCCTTCAGTTGGCGCTTGAGCGTCATTCTTTAGGCACTCAAGCAGCATAACGAAGATGGAATATCAAATCTTGGGGGTCGGGCTTTGGCTGGGCGTTGTATTTGCGGCAGCAGAACTGGTCGCTCGGTTTACGCCCCTAGGCGGTGAAGTTTCTCGCAAGATGGTTCATATTGGGGTGGGCAACGTTATTCTGCTGGCCTGGTGGCTCAATATTTCTGCCTGGGTAAGCATCACCGCAGCCATCGTTTCTAGTATTGCGACGCTAGTTTCCTATTGGT